>JBEKXQ010000110.1:0-15414 GCA_049511915.1 Candidatus Korobacteraceae bacterium | reverse complement strand
GAAACGAGCCGCCTCGAAAGCGGCCATACCTTGACGGGTATCGGGGGTTCGAATCCCTCCCTCTCCGCCATGTAATCTCAACTGCAGAGAAACGCTGCTGCACTGTCGTCGAATCGCCGATAGAACCCCGTGATGACCCGCCAAACACCCGTGCGGGCAATTTGGACCTGGCTGGGGGACGCGCAATCCGGCGAGGCGTATCATTATCCTGGCTTAGTTTGGGGACTTAAGTCCGATACTCTTGTTCCGTGGAGTTTGTCCCCGAATTCCCGCATCCTACCTTCTGCGGAGAACGACTTTATGAAAAGCACGAAAAAAGTATTCCCTCTTATCATTCTGGCAGCCGCATCCATCGCACTGACATTGGGAGTTGCAGGATGCAAGTCAAACAGTACTCAGGACAATGGCGCGCAGAACCAACCGGCGCAGGCGCAGAACGACCAGTCGCAGAATCCCGCTGATGCCAACCTGGCGCCCACAAACGGTGCCGGTACGAGTCAGCAGCCGCCAGCGAACCAACCGGCGCAGCAGACGTATCAGCAGCCGGCGAGTCAGCCCGCACAGCAGGCCTATCAACAGCCTGCTCAGCAGCCTGCGCCGTCAGATCAGAGCAATCAGCAGCCCGCGCAGTCCGATCAGAACTATCAGCAGCCTGCGTCCGACCAGGGGCAAAACTATTCCGATACCGGTTACGACACCACCGCCCAGGACCAGACTTACGGCCAGCCGGTGCTTCAGGCCCAACAGCCCCCGCCGGAGTTGCCGGAATACCAGCAGCCGCCATGTCCGGCGCCTGGATATATCTGGACGCCCGGATATTGGAGCTATGCTCCTCAGGGCTACTACTGGGTGCCGGGCGCCTGGACGCAACCGCCTCAGCCGGGCTTCCTGTGGACGCCGGGATATTGGGGATTCGTAGCCGGCGTGTACCGCTTCAACTATGGCTATTGGGGCCACTATATGGGCTATTACGGCGGAGTTAACTACGGGTTTGGCTACACCGGCATGGGCTATCAGGGCGGCTACTGGAACAACAACCAGTTCTACTACAACCGCTCCGTTAACAACGTGAACGTCACCAACGTTACGAATGTGTACAACCGAACGGTGATCAACAACACGACGATTAACCGTGTCAGCTACAACGGAGGACCGGGAGGCATCAATCGACAGCCTACTGCGGCGGAAATGGCTGGCATACGGCAGCAGCGCATTCCTCCCATGACCACCCAGTTGCAGCATCAGCAACAAGCGGCGCAGAATCGCCAGCAATTTGCCTCCGTCAATCACGGACGCCCAGGCGTAGTCGCAGCTGCGCAACCCATCCGTGAAAGCCGGCCCATCGCCCCGGTCATTCCGGCTCGTCCGGCTTTGAATACACGGCCGGCGCCGGCGAATCGTCCCGCAACCCAGACGCCGCAGCAACGGCCGGGGCAAGAGACGCGTCCCACGCCGCAGCAACGGCCACAGCAGGAGACTCGGCCTGCTCCGCAGCAGCGTCCGGAGACTAAACCGGCGCCGCAACAGCGGCCACAGCAGGAGGCTAAGCCAGCGCCGCAGCAGCGTCCGGAGACTAAACCGGCGCCGCAACAGCGGCCGCAGCAGGAGGCTAAGCCAGCGCCGCAGCAGCGTCCGGAGACTAAGCCGGCGCCGCAACAGCGGCCGCAGCAGGAGGCTAAGCCAGCGCCGCAGCAGCGTCCGGAGACTAAGCCGGCGCCGCAACAGCGGCCGCAGCAGGAGGCTAAGCCAGCGCCGCAGCAACGGCCGCAACAGGAGGCTAAGCCAGCGCCGCAGCAGCGACCGCAGGAAGCTAAGCCTGCTCCGCAGCAACGGCCACAGCAGCAAGTTAAGCCTGCCCCGCAGCAACGGCCGCAGCAGAGCAAGCCGCAGGATGACAAGAAACAGTAGCGGGTGTTGCTGCTCGTGCAGTCCAACGAAGAGGTGGGGCGTCGGCCCCGCCTCTTCTTTTTGCCCGAGGTTCTCGCATGGACTGGAATCGGCGAACTCGGATGCGGCCGTTCAAAGTTGGAGAAGGGAACAGTCGAATTTCTGTTAAGAGCAGTAATAAGAGATAGTCCGAACCCCCACGGATATAGGCATGACTTTCCGCCATGAGTTTTGGTATAGTTGCGGAAATTTTAGCCGCTGCTCGTCTTCGCGGCCCCTACACCTTAGTTAAGGAAGGAAGGGGGCAGATGTCCAGACCCCTGCGCACTTCGAGGGTTTTCATATTCTGGCTGGCCTGCATGAGCGTCGCTCATGTCACATTGTTCTGCGCCAGCGGCCACGCGCAGGGCTTCGGAACCACGAAGAAGAAGATAGCCCTGCAGCGCAAACTGCCCCCCAACGCCCATCTGTCGGGCAAGACCTTCAAGGTCGAAGCGACCTCCCACGGCAGCATCCAGCAAGACGTCCCGCAGGACTTGAAGACCATGCTGGAGGTCGAGATTATGAAGGATGATGCCCGCCTGAGTCAGGACGACAAGAGCCCCGACAATCTGATCATCTGTACTGTGACCCAGTATGCGCAGCCGACGCCGCAAACCTCCACCAGCCAGCAGTACGAGTTGGGCTCCAAGAAGCCGCAGAACGTGACGGTCACCCGTTATACCGGCTTGCTGACCGTGGCTTACGTGGCCAAAGACCGCAGCGGACGCACGCTGGACTCGGCCAATATCACCGCCAAGTACGACGATGCATTTGATCAGAATGGCTCGACCAAGAAGGGCATCACCGGAAAGATATCCGGCACCTTCAACACCATTGCGCATGGCAAGAGCGACGCCGACACGCCGCCCACGGCTGCGGACCTGAAGAACAAGCTGCTGAGTGACGTGGTCAAGCAGATCGCATCCCGCCTGGTAGTAACCGATGAGACGGTAGAAGTGCTGCTGGCGCAAGGCAAGCTTGGCGACTACAACAAGCTGGCAGAGAATGCCCGCTGGAGCGATTACGTCGAAAAGCTGGAGACCATGACTCCGTTCCCCAGCAAAGAAGACGATGCTTACCGCCTGTACAACATCGGAGTGGGATACGAAGCCATGGGCTATGCAGCGGAAGACCAGAAGTCCGCGCAAAAGAACTTTCAGGACGCTGCCATCAACTACGGCAAAGCGGCCGACGACAAGCCCAGCGAGAAGTATTTCGTACCGCCGCAAAATCGCATCGAATCAGCCCTGGTGCACTACAAGAAGCTGCAAGAGCAGCCGGTTTCAGCCAGCAACGCTTCGGGATCGAAGACTTCAAGCAGCGATACGGCTTCGAAGTCAACCAAGAGCACGACCGCAAAGACAGCCCACAGTGGAGCCAGTTCGGCAACGACTTCCGCCAAGACAAGCGCCACGGGAACCAGCAAGAGTCTTGTGTCTTCGAGCACCACGAAGTCTTCGGGACCGCCGCTGACCAACGCTCAGGTCATTAAGCTGGTGAAGGCGAATGTCGATGAGGAGAACATCATCGATACGATCCGTCATGCGCCGGCGGTGGACTTCGATTTGAGCGTCGATGGCGAAGTCAACCTGGCCAACAACGGAGTGAAAGGGAAGATTCTCACCGCCATGAAGGCGCGTGCCCGCCAGGGTAAGACGGCCACGCAATGACCGCACGGCGCCTCATCGTGCTCTTGCTGTTGGCTGGCGCGTCTGTGCAGGCGCAGGAGCGTTGCGGCGTGGGCAAAGATCTCGTGCTGCAGACGCTGGAGCGCGTGCATCCAGGCAGCAACCCATCCACCATGCAGGACGGCGTCGAACTGTTGAAGCATGCCATCTCTACTTGTCCGACATTGGGCGATGCCTGGTACTACCGCTCTCTGTTGGAACGCAAGCTGGGCAATGCGCGCCTGGCGGACTACGCGCTCAAGAAAGCCCAGGACAATAACTCCCAGGCGTATCAGCAGAGCCTTGATCCCTTCACCGCGTCGACGAAGCCGAACCTGCCGCCGCCCGCCAGCCCGATTCATGACAAATGGGCGCTCGTCGTGGGCATCAGCACATTCCAGCAGCCGGAGATTGAAAAGCTGGGCATCAAGTTCACCACCACCGACGCTGTGGAGTTCGCGGAATTGCTGAAGAACCCCGGCGTGGGCCGCTTCAAACCGGACCACGTAATCACGTTGAAGGACAAGGAAGCCACGACGGTCGCCATCAAAGAGAAGCTGAATTTGCTGGCGCGAATGGCTGGGCCGGACGATCTGGTGGTCGTGTACTTCGCCACCCACGGTTCCTCGCGCGACATGGACACCGCGAAGGCGAGCTACATCGTGACCTACGATACCCAGGTGGGCCCGGATTTTACCGATCAGGATTCGCTGTTCGCCACCGGGCTGGGCATGGCGGAGGTAGCCAGTGCTGTCGCCAGCCGTTTTAAGGCGCAACGCACAATCGTCTTGTTGGACACCTGCTACAGCGGCGGAACTACCGCCGTCCGAAAAGGTTTGTTGACGCCCGGTTCGGCAGTGCCGACGGACACCTTGGACCTGATGAAACAGGGAACCGGACGAGTGGTGCTGTCCGCCAGCCAGGGCGACGAAGAAGCCATTGCAGATCGGACGCTGAGCGGTGGTCACGGTTTGTTTACCTACTATTTGATGGAAGCGCTGAAGCGCAGCCATGGCCTGGAGCCGATTGGCACAATGTTCTCCAATGTTCAGCAACAGGTGTCAGCTCGCGCCCGATCGCTGCGTACAACTCAGGTGCCGGCCATGGCCCAGAGCGACCAGGGCGATCAGATTGTCATCGGCGTGGCGCCCGCGTCTGGGTCAACCCGGGCCGGAGGGTAGGCATACGCGGCACAGCAGTCCCAATTTCATTGCACCAATCGCCTAGACTCGCGGTATTCTTGTGCCCGGTTCCTGACCTGAAGCGCTGCCATGGAAGAGAGCTATCCATCGAAGCCAGAAGAACCGTACGGTCGTCACCTCCTCTGGCATGTCTTCGGATATGTCACGACGCTGGTGCTGGTCGGGCTGGGCAGCTTCTACTTTGAAGACATCAAGGACCACTTTCCCGATCTGATCACCGCTCAAATGCGGGTTTACAACGAGATTTCCCATTGGGAAGCGCGCCAGCCACGCCCCAAGTGGGTGGTTGGCGTCGAGATCGATAATTCCACCTTCTTCGATAATCTCCGCCTGAACGGCCAGTACGACATCACGGACCGCGGCTTTCTTGCCCATGTCATCGACAATGCCGTGGCCGCTAACGCAGCCGTCATCGCGCTGGACATTAATCTCACTCGCGTGAAGGACGACGACGATCCCGTTCGCAAGCAAAAGAACCGCGCCCTCTACGACGCGATCTATCGGGCGCAGCAGGCACACATTCCGGTCGTGCTGACCTTCGCCTTCGACCCCGACAGCATGACGCCCTTGGACGAGAACATTCAGGATGTTGGCGACGACAAAGTAGATGACGCCGTGCCTTCTAAAACCAGTGGCCTCGTCGCGGTGAAACCAAACAAGCAGGCTCGTCCATTATTCGACTTGCGTCCCTGTGTTGATATGCAGAACGGTGTTGATGAGCAGAACAAACACCTTAATGATCCACGGCTCGGGCTGGATCGTGGATCGGAAGACATGAGGAAGGTGCCACTGGCCCACGATGGAGTACAGAACGGAAAACTGGTTTCCTGTCCGTCCTTTGCCTTACAGGTGGTGGACGCCTTTGAACGGACAACCGGAATCACGCCTTTGACGCGCGACCGTCTCAAGTGGTGGATCGACAACGGCCAGTTCGTTTACACGACTTTCCTGCCGCAAAAGGACTTTCCGAATATCTCGGCCGCCGCTGCTTATAACGGCACGGACGATGCCATGAGAGCCATGCATCACCGGATTGTCCTGATTGGCGGAAACCGTAGTCAGTGGCCGGATAGCCCTACAAAGGTCGACAATCACCCCAGTCCGGCGGGCGACATGGCGGGAATGTATTATCACGCCAATTACATTGAAGGTCTGCTGGACGACCGCATCAAGTCGCCGGTGGGGCGGGTCAAGATGGCCCTCCTGGATATGGCGCTGGCGGCCCTGGTGATGTGGCTGGTTTGGCGATTGCGACGAAAACCGTTGGGCGGCCAGCTTGCATTTCTGGTGGGGGTCTTTGTCGCCATCGCTTTGGCCTATGTGACCTTCGTGAATTTTGGATTTGTTGTGGATGGTTTTGCTATGCTCGTGCTCCTGGTGCTCCATACCATTTATGAGCACTACCTGCACTTGCTGCAGCACCGTCATGCATCAGGAGGGTGAGATGTTGAAGAAGCCGGCAAGACTGGCCGCTCTCGTCACGCTGCTGCTCTTCTCCGCAGCTGCATTCGCTGGTCTGTTACCTGATGGGCAGGCGACGAGCCAAACCCAGACGAACGCGAACGCGAAGTCAAGCTCCAAAAGCGGAGATCAAAAGAAGCCTGCTCTTCCGCCGAAAGACGCCGATAAGCTCGCCAAGGAAGACAAGCTGTCCAAAGAGAGGTATTCCACCCGCGGACTGCATCCGCCAGATAAAACCCCCGACTCCAGCAAGCAAGGCTCTCAAGCTGCCGGCAAGTCCGACGCCAAGGACGCAAAGTAATTGGGGCGTCGCTTCGCGAGAATATTAACTCCCACGTCTCGGAGCCCGCGAGACGTGGGAACACACGGGAGACTCGGCCGCCCGCCGTCTTGGTGTTGCAACGCTAATAAGTAAGCGTTGCGGTCGTGTCCGTCACGGTCACCCCATAATTGCACCACGGAGTGGTTTGGCCCTGCGTAACGAAAAGCTCGGGAGCCCAACCCGGACTTGCGATTCGCCGGAAAGTATTGTCGAACAAAGATACGTTGCTGTATGTTATGGAGCCATCCGGCGGAAAGTCGCTGCACTGGTAAATGCTGTAGACCTCCAACACCCCGGATTGCGCCCACACGAAGTTCATCAAGCTGGGGTAAGCGACCTTCAAGGTTGTGCTTTGCCCGGTAGTCACGTCTTCAGTTGTGATCGCCCATTTCGAACAAGAGGTAACGGTTGCGGCCCCGCAGGCGCTCATGACCGTGCCTGAGATCTGATCGCCGGGATTAACCGTCACCGGGTTGCTGTTCCATGTCATGCCACTCGGACAGCAGTTCCAGCTTGCAATATTCCACGGCCCAGCTCCGGACTGCCCATCATTCCACCCCAACACGGGCTGGATAATCGGCTCTTCACTGGGTGGGGTGAGGTGGTTATGAGTGAGAGCGGGAAAGAAAAACAAAGTCTGGCCGTCATTCGAAGTAGGCGTCTGCGGGACGGTCCAGGTAGCCATAACTGCGTCAAAGGTAGTACTGGTGACAACCTGGCCGGATTCAATCCAACTCCAGCTTATATCGAGAGGACCGGGCTTTGCCGGAGCTTCGACTACGAGCTTTCCCGTGGGCGTATAGCGCGGGAAACTACAAAACGGAGCGACTGTTTCCTCCGTTCCGTCCGCAAATTGGATGCGGCCATCGCCCAGCACGGTCTCTCCCTCCTTGGCCGTCCGCACACACGATGGATGAAAATAGCCGAACGGAGTAATCACATAGTCGGACGGCACACCGGCTGGACGATTCGATCCCACCGGCATCTGGGCAGACAGCATTCCCAGCGACATCGTGAGAAACAACATTACGCATAAAGCCCAATTAGTCCTCTTCATTCCTGGCTCCTATATTGCAATTTGAATAATCCAAAAAGCGGGAACTGCTTCGCAATCAGCTTACGCTCTGCCCTTTGCTCTGCATACGCTAGCTAGCTTGCATCAAGGTGATACGTTTTGCAGAGGGAAGTCCTCGCCGCACAGAACCCACTCCCTGAAATCTTGCAACGTGAGGCCGGCGTGTGTCAGTGTCGGCTGACCCAGGAGGTTGTGATGGGCCAGGAAGAGCACCAGTGATCCAAACCGAACGAATAGAACTGTCACGGCGATCCCGCTTTCGCGCAAGACGCGGGAGCAAGTGCTTCGATGCAAAGGAAACCGACTTACGCACCCCGACGCGTCCTTTCCCGCTTCGCTATAATTAAAGATTCTGTATGACGGTTGCGACGTTACAAGATAAGTTGACGGCCTCGGGAGCGCGCCTCGGTACCTATCGCGGCGCCGAGACGCCGGCCAGCTTCGGCGATGTGGCGAGGGAGTTCAAGGCGCTGCTTGAGGGCTGCGCCGTGTTCGACATGAGCTGGCAGGCCAAGCTGATCTTCAGCGGCCGAGATCGCGTGCGCTGGCTGAATGGCATGGTCACCAACAACGTCCGCGACCTGGCGTTGGGGCAAGGAGTTTACAGCTTCATCCTGACGCCGCAAGGACACAATCAAGGTGACCTGGTTGTGTACAACCGCGGTGACTACCTGCTGGCGGCGACTGATCGCGATCAGGCTCCCAGGATTACTGCAGTCCTGCAGCGCTACATCATCATGGATGATGTCGAGATTGAGGACATCAGCGACAAGCTGGGCGCGGTTGGCGTTGCCGGTCCAAAGGCCAGCGAGGTCCTGTCCAAAGCGGGCATCGATGTTTCGCAGCTCCAGGCGGGGCAGGTGATCGACACAGTTTGGCGCGAGACCGGGATTTCAGTTGCGCGCAATACCCATCCGCGGATGGATGGCTACGAGATATGGCTCGCTGCGGAACATGCCGACAGAGTCTGGGACGCGCTAACCTCAGCCGGAGCTACGCCAGCAGGAAGCGACGCGCTGGAGATGTACCGTATCGCACGCGGCGTGCCGCGCTACGGGATCGACTTGCGCGAGCGCGACCTTGCGCAGGAAACGGGCCAGGAGCACGCCCTGAGTTTCACCAAGGGCTGCTACATTGGGCAGGAGATTGTGGAGCGCGTTCGCGCCCGTGGCAACGTGCATCGGACGTTCATCGGTTTTGAAGTGCAGGGCGAGCCGCCGCAGCCAGGAACGAAGATCCGCGCCAACGACAAAGATGTGGGCGAGATCACGAGCGCGTCGCGTTTGCCGTTTCCCGGCGGCGACAGGACGCTGGCTCTCGGCTATCTGCGGCGTGAAGTTGCGACGGCCGGCACAACGGTGCAAATTGGCGAGCAAAGCGCCACGGTACGAACCCTGCCATTCACGTAAGAATTGGTTTAAGTGGCATAGTCTTCGATTTTGGCATTACAGCAAGAGAAGATGCGGACGAGCGCCGTAGGCGCGGAACAGTTTAGCCCAGCACGGAGCCGAAAGGCGGAGTGCTGGGTGGGATGGTGATTAAGATCCAAGTCCCGTAGGGACGGCAGGCCTTTCGGAGGATCAGCAGCGGCAGCCGAACACGCGCAAAAGCAGATCCCTCGCGGCCTGAAGGCCGCTCGGGATGACAAGAAAAATTAAAACCCATTTCGGCACGACTGAAGTCGTGCCCTGTTACAAACCTGATGGAATCTATGCCGGAAAAAGAGAAAAAACCTGAGTTTGTAGTGACCGATCGCCGCCTCTTCAGCACTGACGGCGAGTTGCGTCAGGACGTAGTGGAAGCCGAGGAGCGCCGCGAGGAACGCGAGCGCGAAACCAAGGAAGCGCAGCAGCGCGTCAATGAAGAGCGCGCCGCGCAGAACCATGCTGAGAAGACGCCTGTTGCCGCAGCAACATCGCCTGAGGAGCCGGAGATTCAGGCCCCAAGCGCGCAGGAGCAGCAGTCGTCGGCCGCGGCCTACAAGGAGTCCACGCGCGAGATCGACGCCCAGATCGAGAAGGAGATGCGCAAGCAGGGCCAGCCGCATCGCGCCCAGGACTTCGAGATCACCTTCGAGAAGTTTGTTGCCTCGCTGTACATGACGTCGCTAATGCAGCTTGGACTTGCCGCGCCACAGGGCGCAAAGCCTGAAGTGGATATGATCGGCGCGCGCCAGACCATCGACACACTCGCCCTGCTGCAGGAGAAAACCAAGGGCAACCTGACTCCGGCGGAAGAGAACATGCTGCAGAACTGCCTCTACGAGCTGCGCATGGCGTACCTGGAAGTCACCAATCTGATCACCCGTCCGCCACAAAGTGGTCCCGGCGCCGACGGCAAGGTGAGATGAAAGCCACACTCACGGTGCTGGGCAGTGGAACTTCGATGGGAGTTCCAACCATCGGCTGCGACTGCGCGGTGTGCACTTCGTCCGATCCGCGCGACCGTCGCACCCGGCCCTCAATCATGGTGCAATGGGACGGCCACACCGTTCTCATCGACACCACGCCCGACTTTCGCGAGCAAGCCATCCGCGAACAGATTCGCAAGATCGACGCCGTGCTGTACACCCACGGGCACGCGGACCACATCCTCGGATTGGACGATGTCCGGCCGCTCAGCTTTCCCCGCATCACCGGCGGAGGCAAGATCCCGCTGTTCGCCAGCGAGAATACGGCACGGGTTTTGCGCAACGTCTTCCGCTACATCTTTGAGGCCGACTACAAGTACGGCGGCCTGGCGCAGGTGGAATTGCGACCGGTGAACGGGCCGGTGGAACTTTTTGGCGCGACCTTCCAGCCGCTGGTGGTAATGCACGGTGATGTGCCGATCGAAGGTTATCGCTTTGGCGGTGCCGCGTATCTGACCGATTTCAGCAGCGTGCCGGAGGAGACGCTGGCGCAACTGCAAGGGCTGGACATTTTGTTTCTCGATGCGCTGCGCCATCATCCGCATCCCACGCACTCGACGGTGGAGAACTCGCTGAAGATTGTGGAGCAGTTGAAGCCGAAGCGAACATACTTCACACACATCTCACACGATCTGCCGCACGAGGCGACCAACGCGGCGCTGCCGGACAATGTGCGGCTGTCGCACGATGGGCTGAAGCTGGAATTCGAGATTTGATGCAAGTCTTTCGCCAGCTCGATGATGTCCCAGCAGACTTCGGACCCACCGTGGTCAGCGTGGGCAACTTCGACGGAGTGCACCGCGCGCACCAGGAAGTGGTGCGCCACATGGCCGAGCGCGCCCGCGCCTTCGGAGGCAAAGCGGTAGTGGTGACCTTCGAGCCGCATCCGCTGCGCATCTTGCGTCCCGATCTTGCGCCCAAGCTGCTGACTGCGTTGCCGGCTAAGCTCAAGCTGCTAGAGCAGACCAATGTGGACGCCGCGCTGGTGCTGCCGTTCACTCGCGACTTATCGCTGATGACGGCGGAAGATTTCGCGCACCGCGTGCTGGCCGAGGCCCTGCACGCCCGCGAGGTCCATGAAGGTTACAACTTTCACTTCGGTCATAAAGCTCAGGGCAACGTGAATACGCTTGCCGAGTTGGGCAAGCAGTGCGGCTTTGAAGCGAAGATCCATCCCGAGCAGTTGCTGCGCGGGCATCATCTTTCGAGCAGCGAGATTCGCAAGTTGATTGCGGAGGGAAATGTCAGCCGCGCCCGAGCACTTCTGGGACGGCCATTCAGCATTATCTCTACGCCGGGACGCGGCCGCGGCTACGGCCGGCAGTACACTGTCCCGACGGTGAACCTGGCGCGCTACGACGAGCTGGTGCCGGCGAATGGGGTTTACATCACGTGGCTGCGCGTCGGCGAATGTTTTGAGGCGGTGACCAACGTGGGTAACCGGCCGACCTTTGGAGAAGAGTCCTTCGCCATCGAGAGCCATCTGCTCAACTTCCATCCCATCGAGTTGCTGCCCGATACGGAGCTGGAGTTGATCTTCCTGAAGCGGCTGCGGACGGAGATCAAGTTTCCCTCGGTGGAGGCGCTGCGCGAGCAGATTGGCAAGGACGTGCAGAAGGCGAAACGATATTTTCGGCAGTTGAGCGCATAGCTGTCAGCTCCCAGCCATCAGCTGGCAGCTCAAACATGCGGATCTCTTCTGATTCTGTATCAGGCCACGCATTTCCCAGTGGAGGATGACCGCTGGTTGCTAAGCTGTGCGATCCGCGCGAACCGACGGTCAGTTGGCGGTCGCGTTCTGCTGAGGGCTGAAAACTGACAGCTGACGGCTGACCCTGCCACGCGGGTTTGCGCGGTTGCGGCCAACCTGATAAGTTTTCCATTACCCAAAACATGATGAAGAAGACCATTCCTCTTGCCCTGTTCTGCTGCCTGCTTTGTGCGCCGCTGCTGGCACAGCTTCCCACCGACAGTCCCGCCGACGTGCTGCGCCATCCCGGCTGGAACGCAGGCATTTTCGCTGGCGGCGGGACCACCGTCGACAGCACGCCCAGTGGCAGCAACCTGGTGCTCGGAGTTCGCCTGGGGCGCGTCCTGACGGACGAGCACGGTCCCGGATTTCTGCACGGCACCTACGAAATGGCCATCGACATCGTTCCTCTGGACGAGTACTGGATCAATGGCGGACAGTACGCCGGAGGCGTCGACCCCGTCGTCTTCAAGTGGAATTTCACCAGCGGCTGCAAGGTTGTGCCGTACTTCGCGGCGGTGGGCGGCGCAGTATTCAGCAATCACAATCTACCGCCCGGCGACACCTCGCAGATCAACTTCACCAGCGGACCGGAGATTGGCGCGCAGATCTTCAACAAGGGAAACAACTCCTGGGACATCATGGTGAAGGCCTATCACCTGTCCAATGCGTCGATCGGCAACCATAACCCCGGGCTCAACGCCAACGTGCAATTCATGCTGGGCTACACCTGGCATTAGGGCAAGGGCGCTAAGGCCCAGTGCCTGGTGCGACGATTCGGGACGACTTTTACAGGGGCTGAAAAGCAGATCCCTCGTCGGCCTAAAGGCCTCCTCGTGATGACAAATTCAAAGGACCTGTGAAGGCGCGGCCGAAGCCGGGCCCCTTCAAGTCAGGATGTCAACACCTACTCGAGGGTACTGGACACTACCGACTCGAGAGATTTAGGTGCTGGGGCTTGCATCGGCGTATACTCGTGTCCGATACGCGCCCATGACATCCTCCACTTCTGTAGAGCACCCGCTCATCCTGTGCATTGACGACGCAGAGATCGCCCTGCGGGTTCGCAAGATATTGCTGACCAGCGCCGGCTATTCCGTTCTCACCGCGTCGTCCGGGGAAGAAGGGCTGGAGGCATTTAAACAAAATCCCGTCGAACTGGTGATCGCCGACCATTTCCTGTCGGACAAGACGGGAGCGGAAATTGCCAAGGAGATGAAAGAGGTCAAGCCGGAGGTGCCGATCCTGATCGTGTCAGCAGCTGCGGAAGAGCCTGCCGGCTTGGAGTTTGCCGACGGCTTCCTCTCGAAGGGCGAAGGCCCGGACACGCTGCTGGACAGTATTGCCCGCCTGCTGCACCACCCGCGCCAGAAATAGAGCCTTCCGAATCAGCGCTGTTAAGACCGTCTCATTTGCTGCCATCCTGTCTGCAGGTGCGGCGGACAAGAGCCTGCCCCGAGCGCAGCCGAAGGGATGGCCACGCGACAATTTTTCGCAGTAATACGTCGCACTCACCCAGGTCTCGAAAGCGCGAGACCTGGGCCACCCGCCTCTTTCAACGTTTCGTTGGCATGCTCCGATCAGGGATAGAAACAGGTCGATATCCGTTCCGCTGAGGACGGCAGTGCCTTTCATGAAAGAACCGCTAGGATAGACACCAAGCAGATTGTCTCCTGCCCATTGCCGCAGAGTGGGCATTAAGGTAGTTTGGACGGCAAGTAGCGGTGAGTTTGGGCCCGCATCCACCGCTTCACGCAGAAGGATTCTGTGTAGATATTGGTCTGCGGTCATGGTTAAGAGTGAATTGTAAGCTGGTGCCCCAGGTTCGCGTCCATCTTTTGGACGCTAACCTGGGATTGGGAAGGCCCTAGCGCACTAACCCCAGGTTAGCCCAAAAGAAGGGCGAACCTGGGGCACCAGACTCTGATTTCGAAGCGGCGATTTTTTTCTTCATCGATGAGTTTTCTGAAAGCCGCGCGGCCCGCGGTTGTAAGGGCCTTATCGCTACTGTCAGGAACTTCTCCCCAATACAGCGGTTCATCTGGCGAAACCTCAACGTCATATTTTTCGCCTTTGATTTGTAAATCGTATGTTTTGGCGAGATTCTCCAAGACGTTGAGTGTTTCAAGACGGTTCAATGTTTCTTTGGCAAACTTGAAGTCGATTTCTTTAGGCGGTCTTTGGAGTTCCTGGTCGATCCTCTGGAATGTTCGTTTGCGGAGTTTGGCGAGCGAGCGTCTTGATCGCATTATCGGGACGTATCTTATTAAAGGGTGGGTTGGCTTGCGAGTTATGGTCATTCGTGGCGGGCGAGGATACTGATGGACGAAACAGCGAAGTGGGGATACACGGCGTTTGAGAAGTGGAAGTATCAGCAGACGATTTACAACCTGGAAGGGCAGGAGAAGACGTGGCTGTCTATTGGAGACAGCTTTTACCGGGCGAGCAAATGCATTGTGGAGGGAGTCGTAAATGGTGCTCTCTCGGAGGACGTTGAAGGCCGCGCCGCGCTATTCCTCTTTCGCCACTATCTCGAAGTGACGCTCAAAGAAATAGTTGTGGCCGGGCGATACCTTACGAGGGATGGGAATCTGACGGAAGATGAGGTGAAAGAAATCAAGACGGGACATAAGCTCGGCGACCTTTGGAAGCACGTCTTGGAGGAAGCGAGACCAAAAATGCCAAGGGACACGCCGTGGGAGACTTACGACGTTGATTTTACCGAGAAGTGCATTCTGGAGTTTGACGAGGCGGATGCAAACGGATTTGCATTCCGATACAGGAACCAAGGTGGGGAGCGAGCACATATAGATTTCGAGCAGTTCTTAGTCTCAATGGAACATGTATCTCAAGTTCTCGAAGGCATCCTGACGGTTCTGATCGAAACGCGTGGACAAATCATTGACTATCTCCATGGATTGCGCCTTGAAGTTGGCTGGTAGGGTGGGTGGCCGAGCCTGGTGCCCCAGGTTCGCGTCCCTCGTTTGGACGCTAACCTGGGAAGAGGTTCGCGCTGGTCCGCCGGATATTCTGAAGCCACGATGCGCCTGCACTGGCCCAGGTTAGCCCAAAAGAAGGGCGAACCTGGGGCACCAGCTTAACCCGGGCAGAGGAACACGCGGGGCTGGGCACCCGTCACTTTGAGCTCGCGATCTCTTCCCGTCCACTCGGACTCAATCTCCACCACACCCATCTCGCGGAAGGCGTAGTGCCGAAAACTGCTCCACTTCCATCGCCCCGGGCCACGCACCAACCCGCGCTTCACCGGATTGCGGTGTAGATAGCGCAACTTGATCCCGAACTCGCGCACGCTGCGCACGTTCCGGTCATAGTATCTCTTCTGCCAGAACGGTTCATACTCGGAGTTCTGTTGTTGGTGCCCCAGGTTCGCGTCCTTCGTTTGGACGCTAACCTGGGCCCCGGTTAGACTCTTCGCGCGCTTACTGAACGACAGCTTGAGGTAGTGCATCGCTTCGGCCAGGTTGCCGTGTTCGGGTTCGCTGACCAGCAGATGCACGTGCTCCGGCATGACCACGTAGCCATAGATGCGCATCCGGAAACGCAGTCGCATGGCTTCCAGGCAGAGGGGAAACAGGTC
>JBEKXQ010000109.1:0-15462 GCA_049511915.1 Candidatus Korobacteraceae bacterium | reverse complement strand
CCGATTTTCTTGGCCACGCCCACAATCTGGAACTCCTGGCCATCGACCGTCAGAATTTTACCCAGCGGATCGATATTGGCGAAGAGCTTTTCCGCGACATCGGCGCCGATCATGCAGACCATATCGCGATGCTCGTTATCGCTGTCGGTCATGTAGCGGCCGGTTGCAACCTCTTCCACGTCCATGTCGCCGATGTTGGCCGTGACGCCCCGCAGGTCGACATCTTCCATGCTCTGCCGCTCGGTGCGGAGGTTGGCCGTGCGCCGCACTTCCACGCCAACCGCCTGGGGAAGCTTCAAGTTATCGTGCATGGCTACGTAGTCGTCCCACGTGATGTCGCGGTTTCGCCGGGTCGCCTTCAGCATTTCCTTGGTATCGCTGAGGATGGGAAACTTGTGAACCAGGAAGACGTTCGATCCCAAGTTGGCGATGCGGGTAGCGAAATATACGTTCATCCCGTTAACCAGCGCAATCACCAGGATCAGCGTCGAAACCGACAGGATCACGCCCAGCAACATGAGAAAGGAGCGCAGCTTGTGAGCACGCATGGTCTGCAGCGCGATAACTACCGGCTCACGCAGGAAATGCTGCTGCGTAAGTCGCCGGGGCTGCGATTGTGCTGTCATGGAATCAGGATAAAGGGCTCTATAACCATTCTACCCATTTGGGCAAATGCTTCCGATGGGTAATACGAGCCAGCTCGCCCGGAAGTTGCACCCGGGCGGACGATTTGCAGGTAGGAACCCGCCGGCCCTACTCCTACCTATTTCCCGGGTCTCGAAAATCGCGAGACCCCGGGGCACCCTTACAGGCAGCAAGTGCTTTGACGCGACCCATTTAGCCGCTCTTGGCGGTTGCGTCGCTCTCCTTTGTAGCCTGGTGGTATTGGCGGCGGATCATCTCCAGGTCCACTTGCGGCTTGGGCAGCTGCATTCCCATAGCTTCCAAGGTCGCGGCAACGATCTGCGAGACCGCCAGATCGCGAAACCACTTGTGATTGGCGGGGATGACGTACCAGGGTGCGTGCTTGCTGCTGGTTTCGGCGAAGACGTCCTCGTAGGCCTTCCGGTAATCGGCCCAGTATTCGCGCTCGCGGTAGTCGTCTTCACTGATCTTCCAGTTGCGCGCGGGATCGACCAGGCGCTGCCGGAACCGCTCCAGTTGCTCTTCCGGGCTGATATGAAGAAAAAACTTCAGGATGTGAGTATTGTTCTGGCGATACAGCATGGTCTCAAAATCGTTGATGAGGTCGTAGCGTTTAGACCACATCTCTTTGGGGACGAGTTTGTGGACCCGCACCACCAGCACGTCCTCGTAGTGGGAACGGTTGAAGACCGCAACCATGCCCTTGGCAGGAGCATGGGGATGCACTCGCCACAGGAAATCGTGTTTCAGTTCCTCCGCCGTAGGCTCTTTGAACGAGGTTACGGCGGTACCCGCGGGATTCATCGTCCCCATGACGTGCCGTACGGTGCCGTCTTTGCCGCCGGCGTCCATGGCCTGCAAAACAATCAGCAGGGAGTGCCTAGCCTCAGCGTAGAGCAGGTACTGGAGATCGTTTAGCTTGCCGCAGTACTTTTCGGTCTCAGCTTTCGCCTGCTTTTCCGAGACCTGTTTGCCGCAGTAGCCGGGATCCATTTTGGCCAGCTTCAGCCTTTTGCCAGCTTTCGCCAGGAACAGCTTGCGATAGTCCATGTGTCGCTCCGGTTTCTCGCCCCGCCATAAGCAGTGATTGTCGTTCAATCCGCTGCCGATAGTATGTCAGGTATACATCAGCCGTAGCTCCGTGTCTCACCTTCCGCCCGGCGGTGCGTCAATACTGATTGAATGGACAGGAATGCCAGACAGCTGCAATTCCTGTTCTCCCAAATCCGGACGAGGGCCTTTGTCATCCCTTGATTTTTGCCAAGTCTTTTGCCCCGTTTCTTTTAGCTGCGAGTTACAATCAGTGGTGTGCCGGAATTTCTAAATCCGGCAGCCGAAGGCGGCATCTAACTCTCCAGGGAGAACTGACTGAAACTACATAGGTTTAATCAGGGCTTCCTGGGCACGGGATACGTGTCGGCCCCTTTCAACAGGAGTTTTCAGTGAATTCGACGGTCAAAACGGTCGTGTTCTGGCTCGTAATCGTGCTCTCCGGCGTCCTGCTGTGGCAGGTCGTGAAGGGTGCGAACTCGGGTGCAAAAGAACGCGACATTACCTTCTCAGAGTTTCTCTCCCAGGTGGATGCGGGCAACGTCAGTGAAGTGACGATTATTGGCCAGGAGGTCCGCGGGAAATTCAAGAACGACAAGGCGAGCTTCCACACCACAATCATGGCCGGTTATACGGACATGGTGAAGGAACTGCGCGACAAGAACGTCAACATGACGGTGAAGGACGCGCAGGCCGGCGGCTGGCCCTCATGGCTATTGAACCTGGCGCCATTTGTCTTGCTCGGTGCGCTGTGGTTCATCATGATCCGCCAGATGCAGACCGGCGGGAACAAAGCGCTGTCGTTCGGCAAGAGCCGCGCCCGGCTGCTCTCCATGCAGCAGAAGAAGGTGACGTTCAAGGACGTCGCCGGCGTGGATGAAGCCAAAGAAGAGCTGAAGGAGATCATCGAATTCCTGCGCGAGGCGCAGAAGTTCCAGAAGTTGGGCGGCCGCATTCCGAAGGGCGTGCTGCTGGTCGGACCTCCGGGAACCGGCAAAACGCTGCTGGCGCGAGCTGTTGCCGGCGAGGCCAATGTGCCGTTCTTCAGCATCTCCGGTTCGGATTTCGTGGAGATGTTCGTCGGTGTGGGCGCAAGCCGCGTCCGCGATCTGTTTGAGCAAGGCAAGAAGAATGCACCCTGCATCATCTTCATCGACGAGATTGATGCGGTTGGGCGTCATCGTGGAGCTGGCCTCGGTGGTGGACACGACGAGCGCGAACAGACGTTGAACCAGTTGCTGGTGGAGATGGACGGCTTCGAATCGAACGAAGGCGTTATCCTGATTGCCGCCACCAACCGTCCTGACGTGCTCGATCCGGCGCTGCTGCGCCCGGGCCGTTTCGATCGCCGCGTGGTGGTCTCGCGTCCCGATGTTCGCGGCCGCGAAGAGATTCTGCGCGTTCACACCCGCAAGATTCCCATCAGTGACGATGTGGATCTTGGCGTACTGGCTCGCGGCACACCGGGCTTCTCCGGCGCTGATCTGGCCAACATGGTGAATGAAGCCGCGCTGAGTGCTGCTCGTCAGAACCGCAAGACGGTGCTGATGTGGGATTTCGAGCAGGCCAAGGACAAAGTGTTGATGGGCGCCGAGCGTAAGTCGATGCTGCTCTCGGACGAAGAGAAGAAAGTCACCGCGTATCACGAGGCCGGCCACGCGCTGGTAGCGGCCATGCGCGAGCACTCCGACCCGCTGCACAAAGTGACGATCATTCCGCGCGGCATGGCGCTGGGCGTCACTATGCAGCTGCCCATCGACGACAAACACACCTACACGCGCGATTACCTGGAGACGCGGCTGGCCATCATGATGGGCGGACGCGTTGCCGAGGAGTTGTTCCTGAACACTATGACAACGGGCGCGGGCAACGACATCGAGCAAGCTTCCGACCTCGCGCGCAAGATGGTCTGCGAGTTCGGCATGTCGTCGCTGGGACCGATCACCTTCGGCAAAAAGGAAGAGCAGATCTTCCTGGGCCGCGAGATCAGCCAGCACCGCGACTTCAGCGAGGAGACGGCGCAGAAGATCGATGCCGAGGTCGTCCGCTTCGTGGATGACGGCTACAACTCGGCGCGCCATATTCTGGAAAGTAATCGTCCGGTGTTGGAGCGGATTGCCATGGCACTGCTGGAGCGCGAGGTCATCGACGCCAACGATATTCAGTTGATGATCGAAGGCAAGGAGCTGCCGATTCGGGTGAATCCGAACGCTCCGCCACCTGTGAAGGAAGATGTGCAACAGGTGCTGAAACCGGCTCCGGGCCAGGCGAACGTGGCGCCCGGCGAACGGCCGGCGCAGGCGTAAAGAAGCAGCTAGCAGCGAGCAATTAGCAACTAGCTAAAGCGAATGGGCGGCTCATGTGGCCGCCCAAAGTTTTTGCGATCCTTCAAAATCGGCGAGCCGCCTTGTGGAATTATTGCAGCTCCGCACTGGCTATCGCGAGGCTCCCTGACGATTGCTGGTGCACCAGCACGCTGACTGTCTGTCCGTCGAAGCACGCCACCGTGCCCGAGAACTCTGGCTTGTAGACGCGGACCACTCCTCAGCGAGATCGCGAGATTGCGATACAACAAGAGAAGCAGATCGTGCAGCGCGGGTTGTCAAAGGGGGATGTGGAGTGGACGGAAGGCTGTCGTTTAATCTGGTCGCCGAGTGCTAAATGCTGTAGAAGTTCGGATTGGCTCCGGTGATTCAGGGAACCAGTAGCTCGTTAGTCGCCGGGCTCGAATCGATATCCCACCCACGGCTCGGTGAGAATGTACCTGGGGGTGCTGGCTTCGGGCTCCAGTTTCTTGCGCAACTGGCCGACGAAGACGCGCAGATACTCGTTCTGTTCCATGCTGGCGCCTCCCCAGACCGCGTTGAGGATCGCGCGGTGAGTGAGTACCTTGCGCGGATGCTGCGCCATGTAGAGCAGTACATCAAACTCCTTCGGTGTAAGGCGAACCTCGCGGCCGGCCACGGTGACGGAATGCGCGTCAAGATCGATGTGGAAGTCTCCGTCCTCGATCCTGGTGCGAGGCTCAGTCCCGCCGGGGGGCGAGCGCCGCAACGCGGCACGGACGCGAGCCAGCAGCTCGCCGGTGCTGAAGGGTTTGGTGATGTAGTCGTCGGCGCCCGAGTCCAGAGCCTCGATCTTACTGCGCTCCTCGCCTCGCACCGACAGGACCAAAATGGAGACCTGCGAGATCTCACGTAGCCGCCGGCATAGCTCAATGCCATTCATGTTGGGCATGGCGAGATCGGTGATTACCAGGTCAGGCGTGAAGTCCTTCATGATCTCCAGGGCGGTCTCACCGTCGTTGGCCACGCGGATGTCATAGCCTTGAGCACTGAGGCTGGTGCGCAGCACGCGCGTGATCTGCGGCTCGTCATCCACGACTAGAATGCGCGGGCGATTGGGCATGAAGACACCGTATCAGTTGCTGTGCGACTCGTTAAGCACGACGGTAGAGTGAACCGGCGCGGCACAAGCGGTGCAGCTGGCTCGAAGGAAAGCCGCGTTAACCCCGCAGTTTCGCCAGCAAATCCGACGGGTGAACCGGCTTGGCCAGAATCTCGAATTCGTGTCCCTGGGCGCGGGCGTTCTCCAGCAAGTCGGCCGTGGCAGCCTGTCCGGAGAACAGCAGGATCTTGCAGGTGGGCAGGAAGCCGCGGATGCTGATAGCGGCTTCGATCCCATTCATGTCCGGCATGATGACATCGCTGATAACCAGGTCGGGTTGCAGCGCGCGGGCGCTCTCCACTGCCGCAGTTCCGGTGTAAACCGCCGAGGCGTCGTAGCCGTTCATGTCCAGAATCTTCGCCAGAGTGTCGGCGATGACCTGCTCGTCGTCAACCACCAAGACTCTTGGTTTCTTAGCCAAGTGCATTCACTCGCTCCTTCCAAATTTACCAAGGCCGACCTGCCGATTATAGCGGAGGAACGTACCGGAAAGGGTTGTCCGGAGAGTCACTGGACTCAGGGGTGAGATGCAGAAATTACCCTCTGGGTCGCACCGCCGAGTCGAATCTGCACAGTTTGGCTGGTTTTGATGGACTATTACCCAGGAATGAGCAACTGAAGTGCCATGCGTCGTATGGGCGGTCCTTGGTCTCGGCTTCGTTTGGGGGCACGCCCGATTGGCGCCGCAACTTGTGCGGCGGCTCACAACAGGTCAGTGACCGGCGTCACCGCCGCTATGGTTGCAAGCTTTGTACATTAGGTTTTAGCGAAGGACCTACCGCCCGGGTCCTGAACGTGGGGCGGCAAGAAAACCAAACGGGGAGATCGCAATCATGGCATACATCATTACTGATACCTGTACCAAAGATGAACTCTGCGTCGAAGCCTGTCCGACCGACTGCATCCATCCCAAAAAGGATGAAGAGCCTTTTGAAGCCGCAACCCAGCTTTATGTCGATCCCGAGGGCTGCATCGATTGTGGCGCCTGCGTTCCGGTTTGCCCCACCAATTCGGTGTTCATCGTGGACGAAGTCCCGGCCGACAAGCAGGAGTTCATCGCGAAGAACGCTGCTTATTACGGCAAGTAACAGCAGCCCACGGTCTTAAGCGAGATGGTGTGGCGTAGAGGTCGGCGACAGCCGACGCGGCACCAGTCGCCCACCGATCTCTGCCGCAGCTCTGGCGACCCGGCTGGCTACGAACTGCGGCCCGGTTCCGGCGTTACGCCGGTAAGACAGCAATTCGCGCAAAGCACAGGCACAGGCACAGCACAGACTGTGCCTTTTTCATCGATCCCTCCTCTCGTCGCATAAAGCCTGTAACTCGAAATCCGCATCTCACCATCATGCACGTTAGAGCGACTCTTCTGGCGCTGGTCGTAAGTGCCCTGCCAATCTTCTTCACCGGATGCAATGCCTGCGTCAGCAGGCCGGCGAGCCCCGATCAGATGCGGCAGGAAACCGCCGCAGCCACGGCGCAATTGAAGGACAATGCGAAGGCGGTGGCGCAAGGCATTCGCGAAGGTCTGACGCGTCCCAGTCCCGACCAGCCGGTTGACCTTAACACCGCCTCCAAGGCTCAACTGATGAGCTTGCCCGGCATGGACGACTCGTCAGCCGAGCGCGTCATCGCGGGCCGGCCGTATTCCACTGAGCATCAACTGCTGGAGCGGCGGGTCCTGTCGCGCGAGGAATACAACAAGATCGCCGACAGCATAACCGTAAAGAAATGATCGCGATTCATAAGCCGCGCTAATCCTGGCTGTGAGCCCCTGCGATACGACCGCTCCTTCAGCACGTTACAATGAAAGTTTTGGAGAGGTCATAGTGTCCACCTATCAAGACATTGTCGATCGCGAACAGAAATTCCTGCTGAATACTTATGCCCGCTATCCGCTGGCTATTGCGCGCGGTAAGGGCGTCTATGTCTTCGACGTCGAGGGCCGCCGCTATCTCGACTTCCTCACCGGACTCGGCGTAAACGCGCTGGGGCACGCGCATCCGCGCATCGTGAAGGTCATTCGCGATCAGGCGGCGAGAGTCATCCATGTCTCCAACCTCTACTACAACGAGTACCAGGGGCTGCTGGCGGAGAAGCTTTGCACTGCCTCAGGGCTCGATCGCGCCTTTTTCTCCAACAGTGGTACCGAGGCGATCGAAGGCGCGCTGAAGCTGGTGCGCGCCGCCGGTCATGCCGTCGGCGGGCCGGAGAAGTCGGTCGTCATTGCGCTCGACAATTCGTTCCACGGACGCACGATGGGCGCGCTCGCACTCACCGGCCAGCCCAAATATCGCAAGGACTTCGATCCCATGCTGGAAGGCGTGCGCTTCGTGCCGCGCAACGATGTGGAGGCGCTGCGCGCCGCGATGGACGATAAAGTTTGCGCCATCGTGCTGGAGCCCATTCAGGGCGAAGGCGGCATCCAGGTGACGTCGCCGGAATTCCTCCAGGCGTGCCGCCAGCAGGCCGATCAGCATCAGGCCGCGCTGATTTTCGACGAAATCCAATGCGGGCTGGGCCGCACCGGCCAGCTCTTCGCGTTCAAACACTTCGGCGTCACGCCTGACGTGGTTTGTATCGCCAAGCCGATTGCCGCGGGATTGCCGCTGGGCGCGTTTCTCGCCAAAGAGCAGTTCGCGCAGCACATCACTCCCGGCAAGCACGGCACAACGTTCGGCGGAGGCCCGCTTACCTGCCGCGTGGCGCTGGAATATCTCGCAATTCTCGAAGACGAGAATTTGCTGGAGCGAGTGCGCCGTGTCGGCGGCTACTTCTCGCAGAAGCTGCACGAACTGGTGGACAAGTTCGACATCGCAGTGGAAGTGCGCGGAGTGGGCGCGATCCAGGCGTTGCAGCTGAACATCCCCGGCAAGCCGGTCATGGACGGCGCGCTGGCCAGTGGCCTGCTGATCAACGTAACCCAAGACAGCGTGCTGCGCTTCCTCACGCCGTTCTTATTGGAAGAAAAGCACGTGGATAAGGGAGTGCGTATCTTGCGCAAGCAGCTTGCGGCGGCGCAGAAGGAAGCTAAGGCGGAGAAGAAGAAGACAGCAACAGCGTAGGGATCACCCAAGTCGCTCGCTCTGATACGACGAGCATCAGTAGTTTTTCCCAGCGACGACACAGTAAGCGCGACAGTAGAGCCCCCGCAGGGCGGGACTGGCCGACGCGCACGCCTGCAGCTAGCATCTCCAACCCGAGACCGTCTAACAGTTGACGCCTAGGCAAGAGCGAATAGCGTTACGTCGCTACCCTTTCCGCAATCCACGCCGCGCACTCCTTCGTGCCCATCGATCCGCCCACATCCACCGTCGTCTTTTTCTGGCGGACGGCTTCCAGCACAGCCGTCTCGATCTTCTGCGCTTCGGCATTCAGACCAAGATGCGCCAGCATCATCGCTGCCGTCAGGATCGAGCCCATAGGGTTGGCCATGTTCTTTCCTGCGATCGGCGGGGCGGAGCCGTGCACCGGCTCGAACATCGAAGTGCGGCCGGGATGAATGTTGCCGCTGGCGGCCATGCCCAGCCCACCTTGGAGCGCCGCAGCCAAGTCGGTAACGATGTCGCCAAACATGTTGTTGGTGACGATCACGTCGAGCGAGCGCGGCTCGCGTACCATCTGCAGGCAGAGCGCGTCCACGTACATGTGCTGCGTCTGAATATCGGAATACTCCTTCGCCACTTCTTTGAAGACGCGCTGCCACAGGCCGCCGGCGTAGGTCATCACGTTCGACTTGTCCGACATCATCACCTTCTTGCGGCCGTTGTTGCGCGCGTATTCGAAGGCGAAGCGGATGACGCGCTCCACGCCTTTGCGCGTATTAATGTCCTCCTGCGTGGCCAGTTCGTCGGGCGTGCCAATCTTGAAGTTGCCGCCCATGTCCATGTACACGCCTTCCGTGTTCTCGCGGATGACGGTGAAGTTGATGTCGTCGGGCGTGGCGTTCTTCAGCGGACAGAGTGACGCGTCGAGCAGGCGCACCGGGCGCACGTTCGCGTAGAGGTCCATCTTGAAGCGCATGCCCAGCAGGATTTCCTTGGCGTGGATGTTGCTGGCGACGCGCGGATCGCCCAGCGCGCCGACGAAGATGGCGTCGAAATCGCGTGCCAGCATGTGGAAGCCGTCGGCGGGAACGGTAGTGCCGTCGATGAGGTAACGGTCGGCGCCCCAGTCGAAGATGGTGAACTCGACCGACGCTCCGCTGGCGCGAACGACTTCGAGTGCGTTGGGAATCACTTCCTTCCCGATGCCGTCTCCAGGAACAACTGCGATGCGTTTGTGGGTACTCACGGGAAATGAAGATAACAGAAAAAAGCAACTAGCAACTAGCAACTAGCAATTGGCAATCAGCAGAGTCGCTTGATATCCGTTCCAAGCGCTGAATTCGAACTGTTTATGCTAAATGCCAGGCGCTGCTTATCAGGCCCACCAGACCCACGCGATAGACAGATTCTGCAGGGGCGTCCTTGGTCCACAAGGGGCGTGTCGGCATTGGTTGGAAGCACTCGAACGTCGCGGTAATGACTCGTCAAGAAATTGGCGAACCATCCAGTCATGCGATCCTAAATATTGTGAAATGGAACAAAATGGAGTTTTGTGAGAGCGTATGTTATTGATTTGATGGTGGCCAGGGACGGAATCGAACCGCCGACGCCAGCCTTTTCAGAGCTACGTTATGCTGTACTCTCAACAACTTAACTGACTCCAGGCGGCCGCCTAAGTCCTTGAGAAGTCGTGAGAGACATGCGAATCGTGGGTTGGAATTGTGGGTTCAAAATCAAAGCAGAAAAAGCCTCAAAGCTCAGCTTTCCTGCCTACCTCCGCTGCGAGTCAGATCGTGCCCGTGGACCCCGGCATCCGAGTAAAAGGGGAGACATTGACCCCAGCGATCATTGGTGAAAATACGCACTTTGCGCAAGGCTTCAGCAAGGCGAAGTTCGGTAATGTCCGTTGCTAGTAACCCTCTGATTACGTTGGTTGCGGGGGAAGGATTTGAACCTTCGACCTTTGGGTTATGAGCCCAACGTCTCAGGGTCGCCCCGTAGTGAAATCAATGACTTTACAACCGCACAAACCGCCGAAGTGGACCCTAGGAGGACCGATTTTGTGAGCAGTTTGTGTGCAACTTTCTAGATATGCGGATGCTGGAGCTCGCCTCACGTACTCAGCAACCCACCCGACACTAGGGGCGGTTGTCTGGTGGAGAACTTCACGCCATGCTCGACGCGATCGCGGAAGGCTCGGAGAAGTTGCCGAAGGTGCCAACCTCGGCATTCACCCGTGAAAGCTTTTACGAGGACCGCCTCTGAAAATGGCCGACACGGCCTACCTGATTGACAGCAATATCCTGATCCGTTGGGTACAGCCCAGCGACCCTGATTATCAAATCGTTGAGTCCGCTCTTGAGGGGCTAGCCAATCAAGGAGCGGTCCTCTGCTACACCTCACAGAACGTCGCTGAGCCTTGGAATGCCGGCCTATGTTGATGAGTTAGCGCGTGTATTGAGGCGGTTTCAGGGAGTTTCACAATTAGGCCTGTCAATCATGTACGCACTTAATGCGTACAGAGGTTGACTGTTGTTTTCCCTTAATGTACTAATTGAATACGTACCGAATTGTGAGGAACCATTGCCATGCCGAGAACAGCGGTTGAAGACAACAGTCGAATGTCCTTGCGGATTCGGCCCGAAGAAAAAGCGCTGCTTTTGCGAGCGGTGGCGCTAAACCACACCGACCTGACGGATTTTGTGATTCGTCACGCCTTGCGTGCCGCCAAGGCCGTTATCGAGGAGGCGGATCATGTGCAGCTATCGGCGAGGGACAGCGTGCGCGTTCTGAAACTGCTGGAGAATCCGCCTACGCCGAATGCAAAACTGCGGGCAGCCGCTCGGGCTTTGCCCAAGTGGCATTAATCATGCAGGCGTGGCACGAAGAGGCGATCAACAAGAAGCACGACCGAGAAGCATTCGACTGCGGCGAAGAAGCGCTGAATGAATATTTGCGCCGTTACGCCAGGAAGAGCCACGAGCGGGGCGGCGCGAAAACGTTCCTGGCGATCGACGATGCCGACGATAAAGCCATTCTCGGCTTCTATAGTCTGAGCCCCGCCTCGGTTGACTATGCCCGGACGCCGGAGATCGTGCGGCGCGGACTGGCACGGCATGACGTGCCGGGCTTCCGCTTGGCTCGCCTGGCGGTGGATAGAAGGTTGCAAGGGAAGGGGCTTGGCGGACAACTTCTGCTCGCGGCGGGCAGACGCTGTTTGTTGGCCTCGGCGGAGGTTGGCGGCGTCGTGCTTGTCATCGATGCCAAGAATGAAAGAGTGGCAGGATGGTATGCCAGCTACGGTGCGCTGCCGCTGCTGGATGCGCCCTTATCACTGGTGCTGCCGCTTGCGACAATTGAAGCCGCACTGAAAAAGGCAGGGAAGTACTGACACGCAGGTTTCGATCGATTTTGTGCACGCTTGAACCTGCGGCACTTGAGTAAACGAAGGTGGGCTGTGGCGAGCAACGTGAACGACGTCATTAAGACTCTCGGCCCCGCGCAGCGCAAGAGGGTCGATACGCGAGCAGATAAGCTCGTTGTGGAGCAAATGAAGATCCGACCCGCTGAGAAAGCGCAAAAACTGCCGAAGCAGAGCGTCTCCGAATCCCCCCGTATTGGAGGGCATGATGTCTTGACGGTTGAGAGCGCAGCAGACGCTGACCTGTACGCTCCGATCCGGTCAATGCGCCGCAGTTTGCGAAATGTCGGTTCCTTCTTGATTCTCGCCTGATCCTGCCATCTGATCCATCCTGACCCAGGATCACGAGTCGACCATGAAACCCAAGTGGCATGCCTCAGCTCCGTTATCTGGTTGGCGGTCAAAGACCTCGCCCTACCACTCTCGCAATCAATCTCACATTCTGAACGTGGAGGCTTACTGCCATGCAGAAGGTTCCGCGCATGGGGCGGAGATGTTGGGGGGCTCCAAGTCAGTTTTGTTGTGGATGAAGATGAATTACCGATAGTTTTCGCGCGCAATGTCTTCGAACCTAGGACAGAGTGGTAGCGCACTTGGCTTTATCGCGCAGACAGCTTCAGGATTTGCAGATTTGTAAATCGAGCATTGAATAGCATCCCAATATAGATTAACGAGCGCCGCTCCCAACCATGCGGATGCCTCCACTTGCTTCGGATCAAGCTCCTCAAGCGTGTTGTATCTTGCCACCTCCCGTTGGACATCGGCGATGCTGCGGCCCCGGAAATTACACTGGTTGATACTGATCTTCTGGAGCCGCATCTGTAGTTGCGGAGAGGTGGCGGGGATGATGATCACGTGCAAAACTCGGGGCTCGTCCAAGTCCAAGGTCGCGTCGATCTGTTCATAGGGAACCTCAGCATACTGGAAAGGAAAATCTTTCTCCGACATCCACCTCCAATAATCGGTCTGTCCAGTGAATTGGCTCAACAGAGTCCGCTGGTAAGCATCGTATGAGATGTTCTGGACCCTGGTCATCAGATCGATGAGTTCCGGTTTTCTGGGAAGCGCGGTTGTCGTATTCGGTAAACTGGCGTCGGAGACGATTAACACATCGGGCTTGTGAATCTCGAGCTTCAAGTCGTCCCGGAGCCGCAGATAGCGCTTCAACCCTTCGAGACCAAGATTTTCCACTACACCGCCGTCGACGAAACGACGAGGAACAACAGTTTGGGGTGCCGCCTCTTTCCCGGGGGCGAACCAGCGGATGGTCTTCGGCTCGAAGGCTACAGGAAACGCTCCGGAGGCGGCTACGACATCTGCCACCCGGATTGACCTCGCTAACGGCGGATCGCGCTCCGCGATGTCCCTAAAGAATATTTCTCGGGCATTCACGGGTGCGGCTTCAATATCTGTTGCGTTCACGAGCAGAATAGGCGAGTCCGGCAGATCGTGAAGCGTTGCACCGCCAAAATAGGATCGGGCGAAGTGATTTGCATACACGTCTGCATCGCTTGAGCCTGGCAAGAACCAGGAACTTAGCGACTCATAGGCGCTGAGCTTGTCCAGAGCCAAACCGGGCTTGTGCTCTCGGGTGAATTGGATAAATTCTGCAGGCGAGTAGCCCAGTGCATAAGACGCCCCAATGATCGACCCGCCTGAGACGGTGGACAGGTAACGAATAGGAACATGCCTTGAATCGAGTGCGGCCAATACTCCAGCATGGATGAGGGCGGCCCTGTAGCCCCCTCCTGACAACGCCACTGCTACGCGTGCCGGGACGTCACGTTGCCAGCTTTTGCGTTCGTTGATCACCTGATCCCGTGCGTTGCGTTCTTGCCTCCAGTTTGTTCGGCCCTCTACCATCGGCGTAGTCATGGTCCATTCCATCGCTGAACCAGACAACTGCACCCACATCGATAGAGTTGGGAAAAAGACCATGAAAGCTCCAAGCCACAGCCAAGGAATCCTTCTATTGCGCACTTGGCGAACCGCCGCAAAGTGCACGATTAGAAGAAAAGTGATCAAGAGCACGGGAAGCAACCAAACCATCGAAAATCCTGCGCTCCAGTTGATCCGGTAGCATGTCTGCAGGACAAGTAGCAGCGACAGAAGAAATGCGCAGAGCGCACCCATTTGGAGTGGCCGCGGCCCAATGCGCTCTTCCGCGCGAATTTGACGGATTAGCGAAACATCAATACCTACAACAGCGCCGATAGTCGCAATATCAACCACAAGGCTAAACCACCCGGAAGCGGCGAGCCAGGCCAGATAGCACAGCACTGCTACACCTATTCCTTGCGGAATCAGCAACGCATAGAAGGCAAAGCGATCTTCCCAGTCAGACTGAGCATAGATCTGATGCTGTTGTCGAGCAGCCTCATCCTTGTCCCAGTCACTTCGTACCATGCCAAACAATGTGCGATCTTCCCAGTTCCCTTTCACGTAGACAGAACTACGCTGAACGCCTTCTTTGATCATCCCCGAATCGCGTAGAGCGGATATTGTGAGCGCATCACTCCGAATGCAACTGACGCGAACGGAATGAAGCTTCATGGCGTCGAATGCCTCACGCAGCATCAGTTCGACTGCGGCCTTTACAACCCACCAGTGTTTCTCGGTGGAGGCGGCGAGGCACCAAAGCTCGGCTTCGGATGCATCCGAGGTCACGGTAAGACCAGACATGCCGATAACAACGTTTGATGCGAACCAAATCAGAACCTTGGAGCGGGAATCGGCCGCGAGCGCCCGCTGCAGTAGCTCTGCTGTAGCCCGTGGTAGAAGATACGCGGTGACATCGTTCTGACGTAGGAATGCCTGGGCTGTATCCAGCAGAACTGGAGTCAACGGCTGAACATCGACCTTGGATTCACCTTCGGCTGAAGAAGCGCCCATCATGAACCCCGAATGGGCACTGTACCACGCCGTTGGCAGGCGCACGCCAAAGGGCGCCGCGCGAAGACTAATTCGCCATTGCTGCTATCGGGTCATGGCCAATGCCTTCAGGGCCGCTTTGTTGCAGATCACACAGGCAGCGGCAACCGGGAAGTTTTTACAAGCTAACGCGAGCAAGACGTGCTGCTTCCGAGAAAGTGCCATCCCATAGGTAATCCTGCTTTTCCTTCAGCCTCGGCTTTTGGCCGTCGGTCCCAGTGACTCATTCCCTGGGCATTGAGAAATCCGCATCGGGCTGGCGCTGGCGACCGAGATAAATAGCAACATCTAAAACCATAAATTTCGGTTCTAAACGCGCCAGTAGTAGCCTTTGGTATCCAACCCAACCCCCGCCAACACATAGCCCGTATTCCCTAAATCACAACTAAGCTTCAACAAATCCTCAGGTACCTGAAGGAGGGTGCCTCGCCATGCCAACAGAAGACACAACGACATCTTCCTCGGGACTGGATGTGAACAAGCTGCTTCCGGGGCTTGAAGTCCCGTTTTCACCCGGCCAAGTCCGGTGGCGCGTTACCAACACAACCAACGACAAAAAGCGCGGCCAGGTCGTGCCGTATGCCGACTCCCGCGCCTACACTGACCGGCTGAACGCGCTCTTCACACCACAGGGCTGGACTCGCGAGTACAAGGTCGAGACGATGAGCAACATCACCCGCGTAAAGAAGGGCGAGAGCATCATCTCGGGTAAGGTCCTGGTCACATGCACGGTCACGATCCTTGGCATTGGGTCGCATTCAGGCACCGGCGAAGAATGGGCCGACGACGATAACGGCATGACGTCAGCCGATGCGCAGGCCTTCAAGCGGGCCTGTTCGTGCTTTGGTCTTGGCCGTTACTTCTACGATATCCAAGCCGTTTGGGTTGATCTGGACCAGAACCGCCAGCCGGTGAAAACACCCG
>JBEKXQ010000108.1:0-15474 GCA_049511915.1 Candidatus Korobacteraceae bacterium | reverse complement strand
ACCGCGACCTTCATCTCTTCCACGCCGGAGTAGCGCGTCTTCCAGACCGGCATCTGCTCGCGCAGGTAGCTCTCGATCTGCTCGGCCATCTCCTGAAAGAAGGTGCTGGTGGTGCGGCCGCAACCTGGACAGGCGGTGACTTGCGGAGTGAAGCTGCGAATGCCCATCGATTGCAGAATCTGTTGCGCGACCGTGACCTCTTCGGTGCGATCGCCGTTGGGCGCCGGCGTGAGCGAAACGCGAATCGTATCGCCGATGCCTTCCTGCATCAGGACGCCGAGCGCGGCGGTCGAGCCGACGATGCCCTTCGCGCCCATACCCGCTTCGGTCAGGCCGAGATGCAGAGGATACTCGCAACGCCGCGACAGCTCGCGGTAGACGTCGATGAGGTCCTGCACGCCGCTGACTTTCGCGCTCAGGATGATTTGCTCCGGCTTCATGCCATAGCTGACGGCGAGGTCGGCGGAGCGCAGCGCGCTTTGCACCATCGCTTCCATAGTGACTTCGCGCGCCTCTTTAGGTTCGTCGAGTTTGGAGTTGGCATCCATCAGCCGCGTCAATAGCGACTGGTCAAGCGAACCCCAGTTGACGCCGATGCGGACGGGCTTCTCATTCTCGATGGCGACGTCGATCATGGCGCGGAAATTGTTGTCGTCCTTCTTGCCGATGGAGACGTTGCCGGGATTGATGCGGTACTTGGCCAGCGTCCGTGCGCACGCAGGATACTTCTTCAGCAGGATGTGCCCGTTGTAGTGGAAGTCGCCGATGATGGGCACAGGAACGCCAAGACGGTCGAGGCCATCGACGATGTGCGGCACAGCTTCTGCTGCGGCGTCATTGTTGACGGTGACGCGCACCAGTTCGGAGCCGGCGCGAGCCAGGGCCATGCACTGGCGTATGGTGCCGTCGATGTCGGCGGTGTCGGTGTTGGTCATCGACTGCACCACAATTGGTGCATCGCTGCCTACGCGCACTCCGCCAATCGTCGCCGTGTAAGTCTTTCTACGCTTAATTTGAGCCATACAGAGGTCTATAGAAAGTTTAACACGCTGGGCAGCGCTGTCTCATGACGAGGCAGTTTCCGGAGCTCTCTAAACTTGCGTTCAATAACCGCCGTACCGAGGTGCAGCCGAAAGGTGGCGCGACGCGGGTGGTCGTCGGTGGTCTGGACACTGCACTTTGGCTTCATTACGATTTCCGGCTCCGAGTTCGTTCCGTGCAGGTTCTTGCTCGGAGTGGGCAAGAGAGCGGCGATCGCAAAGGGGCATTGTCCTGGTAGCAGCCGCTCTCGCTGCCACTAGAGAATCGCAGCCCGCCCGGCGGAAACTCCCACCCTGAGCAGCAATCCCAAATCTTCTTCAGATTTCGATCTTCTGCTCATTCACTAATTGCCGAAGGTATGTGACCTTCTTGCGCACATAACCGGCGTAGATGACGTTCAGCTGCCAGCACAGCACACCGTGTAGGATGCCGCCGCGCACAATCTGCCGGTAGAAGAAAGTCCACAGCGGATTCAGGATCTCGTTCAGCCGGCTTTTGCGCCATGCGGTGTTTTCGTGCTCGAAGTACTGGCGAGCGCCCAGCCGCGCGTATTGATCCATGGTCTGGGCAAACTGCTCCACGTCTTTGTAGGCGTAATGCAGCATGTCATTCTTCAGTTGCCGGACTTTGCCCTCCACTGAGATCGACTCATGGACCACTCGCGGCTGAAAACGGCCTTTGCTTTTGCGAATCAAGCGCAACTGCGCGTCGGGATAAAATCCGCCGCCCCTGACCGGCGCATCGCCGATGTACAGGACCCGCGGTATTTTGAAGCCGGCGATATCGCCAGGCACGCCGCTCTTCATCAGGATACGAATTTCCGCGATCAGCGCGGGAGTCAGAACTTCGTCGGCATCGAGGCTGAGAATCCATTCGCCTGACGCCAGATCGATTGCCTTGTTCTTCTGCTCGGCATAGCCAAGCCAGTCCTGATGATAGAAGCGCACCCCGAAGCTCTTGGCGATCTCAACCGTGCGATCCGTGGAGCCGCTGTCGAGGAAGATGATTTCGTCAGCGATCTCGGTAACCGCGGCGAGCACCGCCGCAATCGTGCGTTCTTCATTCTGCGCGACGATGGTTACGGAAAGCGGCGGACCGCCGGTTTTGGTGGTCATGGATGATGGTGCAGCTACGCTAGTCGCGCTGTGCAATGCTCCCACTTTGACATTTAGCGCGGGGTGGGGCACCGCTTCAGCGGTGCAGTTTAGAGACTCGGCGATGAATCGGCTTTAGCCGCTGAGGTAAGGAATAATTACCTCAGGCGCTAAAGCGCAGGTCCGACTATTGCAGTCCTTCATGCACGCCTGAAGGCGTGCTCCACCCGCATCTCCTATCATCAATTGCTAAAACACTCAGCCTTCTCAGGCTTTCCGTCCAACCAGTCCCTTGACGAACGAGCTGACCCCATGGCGGAAGCGCTCCTTGCGCAGGTACCGGTCGCTCTTGACCCAGTTCATTTGCAGGCTCATGCGCTTGCCTTCGAACGGCTTGTGCGCGTGCCAGGAGCGGTCGCTGCGCTTGAAGATGATGAGGCGGCCCATCGTGGGCGGCACTTCGGCGACGTAGTCTTCCAGATTTTTCGAGCGCAGCAAACGCAACCGGCCGCCGCTGCTCTGCCAATCGGGATTGAGATAGAGCAGCACGGTGATAACTTTGTCCTTCGAGTCGGTATGGATCTGCCCGTCCGAAGCATCGCACTGGCCGCGCACAGTCAACATGGTCGGATATTGGCTCAAGTTCATAGAAAACTTAGCGCCCACGGCGGCGGCAAAATCTGGGCCAAGCAGTTCGTCCGTCAGTTGACGAAACGCCGGACCATAGCTGACCCGCGACAACGGAAAGCTGCCGGATTTCTCGACGCGAGGAAAATCCTCCACAATCGCCTGCTTGCAATCCGGCTCCAGGAAATCGTCGACCAGCAGATACTCAAACGGCTCTGCGTGGAATTCGACTGCGGCGAGTTTTGGGAGGTTCAGCATAGTACGAGTTCGTTACAACATCATGAGGCGCATTGGGCGACCCTTGGTGTGTATCATGCCACGACTTCAGTCGTGCCGTATGAGGGTAATCATGACCCAGGGGCTTTAGCCCCTGACGACTTTTCGGCAGGGTTATGCGAGCCCTACCGTCCCTACGGGACTTGGTTACTTTTTTCCCATCCTACCCAGGACTCCGCTCCGCTCCGTCCTGGGCTAACTGCGCTCCCACCCCTTCGGGGTTCTATTTTCGTGCGTCATACCCCATTGCCGAAAACTAAGCCCCGCCAATCACCGCACCACGACCGCGCCCTTACTCTGAAAACTGATGCCAGCTTCGGTCAGGCCGTCAAGCAGCGCTTGAAACACTTCCTCCGGACGAACCCGCTTCATGCATTCGTCCGTGCCGAGTGGACAGACGCGCTTGTGACAAGGCTGGCACGCCAGCTCACCTTCGCTGGAGAACAACTTGATATGCGGGCTGCCAATCGGCGGCGTGCGGCGATAGCCGGTCGGCCCGTAGATTCCGACCAGCACCGGCACACCCATCGCGCCGGCGATGTGCAACGGCGCGCTGTCCGATCCAACCGCAGCATGCACACGCTCGTAGAGCGCGTACATCTCCGGAATCGGCAGCTTGCCAAACAGGTTGCAAACCCGGTCTGCGAGTAATACGTCCGGAACCGCGCGCAGAATTCGCTCACCGGCCGGCGCATCGGCTGCCGACCCTTGCACAATCAAATTCAAATCGGTTTCCGCCAGCAACTGCGAGATCAACGCCACCCAATACTCGTCAGGCCAATGTTTGCTCACCCACTGCGTGGCCGGAGCCATTGCGACCAGCGGCGCGTCCTTGGCGAACGCCCCGTCGAGCAGCTCGGCAACCCGTTGCCTGGCGCTCTCGCTCACGCGCGGCGGCTCAATTGTGTAACGCACATCGGCGGCGCCGACGTTGTATGCCAGGTACGCCATGTGTTCCAGATGACAGACTGACGGATCGAAGTATTCGCCCCGGCGCAAATGTCGTTCGGTGTAAAAGACGCTGCTGAACTCGCGCCCGTGCCTGAACCCGATGCGGCGTTTCACACCCGCCAGATAGGGGAGCAGCGCGGTCTTGAAGAGACCCTGGGCATCGATGGAAACGTCGTAATGGACCGCCCGCACCTCATCGACGAAGGCCTGGAAACCGCGAGCCGCCGTTGACCACTTCGCGGGATTGGAAAGTGCCTGCGACCAACTCCGGCGCGAGCAGCGATGAATGTAGTCGAGGGCGGGATGGCCTTCGATTGCCGGGGCCAGCTCGGTGTCGATCGCCCAGCCGATTTTGGCGTCCGGGAAGCCGTCGCGCAGCATGGTCAGGATGGGCAGGGTCTGAATAACGTCGCCCAGCGCGCTGAATCGTACCAGCAGTATCTTGCCCGGCTTGGCCACAGGCATCGCCGACATGTGACCAGAGTTGTGGCGATGGAAGTCGCGCGCAGGAGTCGGATTGCTTTTCAAATTGCCAGTCACCATCGAGTATTCTGCGCAGGTTCAGATTCGTACAAGTTGCCGGACAATGGCCCTCTAGCATCATACGTTGAGCCGATCAGAGTTCAAAAAGGGAGCCGTTCCATTTCGGCGGCGTCTCATCCCTCTGCTGAGGATCAGCGTCGCGAGGCCCACATCCATAAATCGTCCCAAAGGCTGCCCTATCATTCGGTTGCAGTCCGTCGGGGGTTCCACTTTCGCCAGCCGCAGTCTCATAAATCAGTCACCTCCGCGAAGAAAAATGAAACCTTAGTCCCCGCAATTTGGAAACTCTATTGGGATGCTCACATCTGATTGAACAGAGCGTCCAGATAGCGGTGGACTTTGCCCCTTTGGCGGAAGAGAATAAACTTGTTAGTGGCAACAAGTGGGGGCGACTTGGGTTTATGAAATTAGCCCGGCTTCCACAGGCCGGAGTCTGTCTTCGGCAGAAGTGAAAAAGGTGTACACCATGCGTTCCGCATTCCGTTTTCTTACAGTCGCCGCGCTTGCGCTGATGTTGGTTCCGCTGGGCTTCGCTCAGAACCAGACCTCAGCTCCGCCGGACCCGAACGCTCCGACGTCGAATGCGCCTGCGGACGCTACGTCGAACCCGCCTGCTCAGGACACAAGCACACCGGCTCCACCCGACAAGCCGGACAAGAACGCTCCTCCGCCCGGCAGCCTGAACAACATTGATGCTATCGGCAATCGCAATGTGGGTTGCAACAAGGGATTGGGCAACTGGTACTCGCTGGACAAGCAAGTCGCCATGGGCCACCAGTATTCGGAGATGGTAGAACACGGCGCCAAAATGGTGAGTGACCCGGTCGTCACCGAGTATATCAATCGCCTCGGCCAGAACCTGGTGCGCAACTCCGACGCCAAGGTCCCCTTCACCATCAAGGTGATTGACACCGACGACATCAACGCCTTCGCTCTTCCGGGCGGCTTCTTCTATGTCAATTCCGGCCTGATTCTGGCTGCCGACAACGAAGCTGAACTGGCGGGCGTGATGGCGCACGAGATCGGCCACGTTGCCGCCTGTCACGTGGCTCGCGAGCAGACCCGCGGGAACATCGTCAATCTGGCAAGCATTCCGCTGATCTTCGTGCCCGGCGGCTGGGCAGTTTATGAGGGAGCCCAGGCGGCGATGGGGATCGGCGTGCCGCTCGCGTTTATGAAGTTCTCGCGCAACTTCGAGGCCGAAGCCGACTTCCTGGGCATGGAGTACATGTACAAGGCGGGATACGATCCGCAGTCGTTCATCTCGTTCTTCGAGAAGATTGAAGCCCAGGAGAAGAAAAAGCCTGGCACGCTGGCGAAGGCCTTCGCTTCGCATCCCATGACGCCCGACCGTGTCGCCTCCGCACAAAACGAGATGAAGAACGTTCTTCCGGCGCGTCCTGAGTACATCGTCGACACTTCGGAGTTCCAGCAGGTGAAGGGTCGCCTGGCGTCGCTGGAGAACCGGCACAAGGTGCAGAACGACAAAGACAACAAGGACCGCCCGACCTTGCGGCGCGCCACGGCCGACAATCCTTCGACGAACGGAAGCGGTAGCGGCTCCGGTACGCAGAATGACGATGATCGTCCCACGCTGAAGCGCAGCGACGGGTCCGGGTCAGGCTCCGGCTCGTCCTTCAACTGATTGCGATTTGCTCTGAGATAACCAAGGCCTCCGTCGCTCGGAGGCCTTTTGATTTGCCGAAGACAGCAATTGTTCCACGTGGAACAATTGCAAAATATCACAAAGTAACCTGCTAAGCGATTGACAACAAAGAAGCTTCTGCACCTTGGTGCTAACTAACGAACGCTCGTTCAGAGCGCCCGCTACGGAGTGATCTCCCAGACCACCCCGCATCCATCGGAGCAATTCTGGCTTTGGCCACCCAGATTGGTTGTGCCGTAAAGGTTTCCCGCAGAGTCCAACACGGGAGCCCCGTAAACGTAGATTCCGTCGCTGCCGTTGAAGCTATGAAGCTCATTAAACGTCCAACCGCCGCCGGATCTCTCGAGTTCGAAAACAGACCCACTTCCGAATGGGTCCCCCGATGCTGTTCCATAGAGGTTCCCAACTCGGCCCATAACGAGAGTCGCGACCGGACCTGAATTGCCGTACAGAGAATACAGCGTAGTCAATGTCCAGCCGCCGTTGGAAGGAGTGAGTTCAAACACGGTTCCCCCGGGGTTGTTTGTACCGCCAGAAACCGTTGTTCCGTACAGATTACCAGCAGCATCGAAGATCAGACCGCCGTACGGGTCGGCTCCATCATTTCCGCCCGTGAAACTGTAGAGCACCGTTTCTATCCAGCCGGATCCCGAGTGGCTCAGTTCGTAAACGACGCCGCAACCGAGGCCCGAGCATCCTTGCCCGCCTTGAGGGGCCGTGCCATACAGATTTCCAGCTCCATCGAAGATGACTTCGGCTTCGGGATTTATCCCATTGGGTCCGGGGCTGAAGCTGTACAGGATAGATTCGCTCCAGCTGCCATTCGAAGGCTGCAGTTCGTAAACCGTTCCGTGTCCAGACACTCCGCCGGAATCTGTCGTGCCGTAGAGATTACCAGACTGGTCGAACGTCACCCGTGAAACGGGATTCGAAGCATCGTTACCTCCCTGAAATCTATAGAGAATGGTCTCAGTCCATGGGCAACTCGTGGTGCGGCACACGGTCGAGGGCGGGGTGAGCTTAAACACGGTGCCGCATCCGAGCACGCCAGTACCACTGCGGCACGGTCCTCCCCCTCCGAATATCGTTGTGCCGTATAAGGCGCCGTCAGGACCGAAGATCACCGCTGCATTCGGAGCGGCGCCGTCATTGCCGCCCTGAAACGTATACAGCGGGGCAAGGAGCCAGCCGGAACCCTGATGCTTCAACCTGAAAACATTCCCGTAGTCCACCCCGCCGAATTGCGTTGTGCCGTATGTTGTGCCGTAAAAATTCCCTGCTGAATCGGATGTTAATCCAGCAACGGGGTGTGCGCCGTCCCCTCCGCCGGTGAAGTTGTGAAGAACGGTGAGGGTCTGTGCTTGCGCCGAATGGGCAAGCACGAGTGCAAGCAATAGAGTCGACGCAGCTTTCACCGTTGCCGCTTGCAGATTCGTTCGAAGCATTGCATTCCTCCTTTTCGTTACTGCGTGATCTCGAAGATGACGCCGCACCCAAGATTCCCAGAACAGCTGCCGACGGTGGGCCCGCCCGCGGTGGTTGTGCCGTAGACATTCCCGTGCGCGTCAAGGATCACCTGGCCCCAGGGATAGCCACCGTCAGTGCCGCCGGTGAAGTCGTGCAGCGAAGTGTACGTCCATCCGCCCTGCGATGGCATCAGCTTGAATATGTTGCCGTAGCCGTAAGCTCCTTCGGTGTGTGTGTTGCCGTAAAGAGCTCCCGACGCGTCCATTGTCAAGGTGCTGGTTGGACCGGGAGGAGTGTTATGCCAAGTGCCGGTGAAGCTATACAAGATTGTCAGCGCCCAGTTACCTCCTGACGGCGTCAGCTCAAATACCGTCCCTCCGTCACCCGAGCCACCCTCCTCAGTCTTCAGTGTTTAAAGACTTATGCTGCCTGTCGAATTGGCGGCCGCTGTCCATGAAGCGCGACGGGACGAGGCGTCGGAAGTGTGTTGGAATTCTGTTCTTCCTGCAAAAAGGTGTCAAGAAGTTTTGGCCGGTATCCTGTCGGAAAACTGCTGAAACGACTACGATAAATCCATGGACTTTCGCCGGGCACCCGGCCTTGAGCAAAGCAGTCCAACTTTACGGAACTTTACGTTTCTGTCCGGTGAAATAGGGATAGAAACGAGATCAGGTTCACCACTCGAGGTGGCGTTGCTGACTGACTTGACCGACGAGCAACTGCTGGCGCAGTCGCTGGCCGGGGACGAAGACGCGTTCACTGTTTTGTACCGCAGACGGCAGGGGCCGATCTATCGCTTCGCCCTGCATATGAGCGGATCCTCGCATGTCGCCGAAGAGGTGACGCAGGAGGTTTTCCTTTTCCTGGTGCAGCGGGGTCGCGACTTCGATGCGGAACGAGGCGCGCTGGCGGCGTACTTGTTCGGTGTAGCCAGAAACTACGTTCGGCGCGCGCTGGAGCGGAACTATCCCGAGCAGGTGCTGGGCAGTCCGGTAGAAGACGAGGCAGCGTCGCTGATGGTGGAGTGCGATCCCACTGAGGGGATTGCCCGCCAGCAGACCTCGACTGCGATTTGGAAAGCCGTGCTGTCGTTGCCCGAGCATTATCGCGAGGTGGTTGTGTTGTGCGACTTACATGAGCTGAGTTATGCGGACGCAGCGCAAGCCGTCGGTTGTGCCATTGGCACCATCCGCTCCCGGCTGCACCGTGCGCACGACATGCTCAGCAAGAAGTTGCAGCACTCGGCGGCGGTGGCGCCAGGGATCTCGAAGGTGGCGGCGAGGTGCGTATCATGACATGCCGTGAATTCAAACATAGCGCGGCGTCTCTCACATTGTGGGAGTTGTTGCAGGCACAGGACGAGCAAATTCTGACCCACGCGGAGCAGTGCGAAGGCTGTGGCGGATGGCTGCAGAACCAGCGTACGGTGGCTGCCTCGCTGCACACGCTGCAGGCACAAACCGCAGCCCTGGAGGCCAGCCCCCGGGTAGAGCGGACCTTGCTGCGGGCCTTCCGCCAGGCCACTGCGGAGAACGCTCCGCAACCGATGGTGACGCGCGTCTCCGCTCCCACTGCGTTCCGGCTCAGCCATTTCTTCGAAGTTGGCGCCTACGTTGCCGTCGCGGCGGCGATTATCGTGAGTGTGTTTCTGGAGATCCGGCTTCTGCAGCACAGCTCCAGGACGGTCCCGGTGCAAAGTGGGATCACACCCGGCAGCACCAGACCGCTTATGCAGAAGCCGGTTGTTGCCGCCCAGGCGGATTCGGCGCGATTGGCCGCCGCCGTTGCCAACAGGCACGTCGCCAGCGTAGTCCGAAGCCAGTATCGGCGCGGCGATTCGGCCAACCTGGCGATTGCCACGGTGCAGACGGCTGCGGCGGAAGATTCCCAGACCGATGCGGACACCGATTATATTGCCTTGATGTTCTGCGATCCGCTGAGCTGCTCCAGCGACTCGCAGGTAGTTCGCATGGAACTTCCGGCCAATGGCGCCGAACAGAATTCGCAACCGGCCATGGCCGATGTCGTAGTGGGCTACGACGGAGTAGTACGGGCAGTCCGTATCGTGAATTGATGCAAATCGAAAGTTTGAGTCTACAAGTGAGAGCGAGCGAGGATGAAACCATGAGGGAATTCAAATCTGTAGCAATTGGCGCTGTTTCGAAATGGTTGTTCATCGGATTGCTGGTAGCTGGCCTGTCGGTTGTGGCGATCGCTCAAAACGAGATAGCACCGCCTCCAGTGCCTCCACCGCCTCCCGGCGGACCGGGAATGATGGGCATGCCTGGCCCCGGTGGCATGGGAGGCCAATTCTTCCACGAGGAAGTTGGCCTGGGTAATAAGGTGGTTACGGGCGCGCCCATGACTGCGACCATCAGCGTGGCCCATGATCAGACCCTGTCAGACGGCAACACCATTCACACCGACAACACCAGTACTGAGTATCGCGACTCGCAGGGGCGCGTGCGCAAGGAAGTGCCGTTTAAGCTGGCCACTCCGGCAACGGGCGTGACCGAAGGAACCATGATCGTGATTATGGATCCGGTTGCCGGCAAGCGCTACGTGCTCAATCCGCAGAAAAAGACGGCGCATGAGATGCCACTGCATCCGCCCAAGGAGCGGGCTGGCACTCGAGGTGGTCCGGATGGGCCCGAACCGATGTGGAAGGGCAGCGACGTGACAACGGAGTCGCTCGGCACCAAGACCATCCTGGGTTTGCAGGCAACGGGCACACGCGTGACCCGCACAATTCCCGCGGGCCAGATCGGCAATACCAAGCCGATTTCGGTGGTAACCGAGCGCTGGGTGTCCACCGATCTGCAACTTCCGCTGACCATGACCCACAACGATCCCATGATGGGAACCATGATCAGCACGGTTACAAGCGTCACTCGCGGCGAACCGGATGCGTCGCTCTTCCAGGTTCCGTCCGATTACAAGATCGAAACCGGCAAGCCGGGCGACATGATGTACATGACAGCAAAACCCTGATCCAAGAACTCTCCTCTTGGCAACGGAGGCCGGTCATCGGCCTCCGTTTTTTATTGCGATAGCCAAACTCGCATCTTCTTCCCACAACGGCACTTGTCCCGTTGTCGAATCACCGATCACGTCTCAACGTGACGTATCGCACGGCAGTCCGGTATCGTCCGTGAAATCCTAAGTCAGCAAGGGACTGGTCAGCGCTGCGGGAAGTGATCTGACTTCCCGATCCCATTGAGCCGGGAGCGCGCTGCAAGGTCCCCTGAGTGCTGGTGTCTGTCTGAGAAAGGAGCGCCAAGCACATGGCAACCGCGCAGATTTCACTCGACACCGCCGACCGGGCCTTCATCGACCAAGTCATAACCAAGCAGAGCGGACGGCCCGGCGAATTGCTCGGCATCCTGGAGGCGGTGCAGGAACGCAACGCCCACAAGTATCTTGCTCCGGAGACGCTGGAATACATTGCCGACCGTCTGGACATTCCCCTGTCGCGGCTGTACAGCGTTGCCACCTTCTACGCGCTGTTCAACCTGGAACCGCAAGGCGACAACACCATTTGCATCTGCCGGGGCACCGCTTGCCACACCCGTAACTCGCGTGCCCTCCTGGAGAGCCTGCGCCTGGAACTGGGCCTGGGGATGGACGAAGGCGACGAAGCTGCCGAGGCCGACAAGCTCACCCTGACCACTCCCGACCAGAGATTTACCGTGCGCACGGTGGCCTGCTTCGGGCAGTGCGCGCTGGCCCCGGTGGTGGAGATCAATCATCGCATCTGCGGACACGTGAACGAACGCACCCTGCAGCGCGAAGTCCGCTCGCTGGAACGGGAGAATGAGTGATGCCGCGCATTGAGGATATTGGCGTATTCAACGCGGTCCGCGAGACTGGGCTGGCGAAACTGGTTCCTCCAGTCCCACGGATCGCCATCGGCATGGGCACCTGCGGCCGCGGCAACGGCGCCGAAGGTTTGTATCACGCTTTCGTCGAAGTGCTGGAGCGTAGTGGCACGGATATGTACCTCGCCAACGTTGGCTGCTTCGGGCCCTGCTGCCAGGAGCCATTGGTGAATGTGCACGTACCCGGAACACCTTTGCTGATCCTGGGACGCGTGCAGGCCAACGACGCCGGCCGCATTGTTCACGACATTACCACCGGCAAGATTGGCCCCGATTTGATCTACTGCAAGATCGAGGAATGGGACCACATCACCGGAACCATTCGCTATGGCCATGGCTACCCCGAAGTCCCTTCATGGAACGACCTGCCGTTCTTCAAAGGCCAGAAGAAAATCGTGCTGCGCAACTGCGGGCTCATCAACCCGGATGATGTCGAGGAATACATTGCCGTCGGCGGATATCAAGCGCTGTATAAGACCCTGATCGACGAGAAACCGGAGACGGTCATCGAGCAGATCAAGGCCTCCAAGCTGCGCGGGCGCGGCGGCGCCGGATTCCTCACCGGCAACAAATGGGAGTTCCTGCGCAAGGCCGTCGCCGACCAGAAGTTCATCATCTGCAATGCCGATGAAGGCGATCCCGGCGCCTACATGAACCGCAACGAGCTCGAGAGCGACCCGCACGCGCTGCTCGAGGGAATGATTATCGGCGCCTACGTGATGGGCGCGACCCAGGGAATCATTTATGTGCGCGCCGAGTATCCCCTTGCCGTGCATCGCTTGAATCGCGCCATCGAGCAGGCCCGCGAATACGCCCTGCTGGGCAATAACATCCTGGGCCGCGGATTCAACTTCAATATCGAGCTGGTGGAAGGCGCTGGAGCGTTTGTTTGCGGCGAGGAGACCGCGCTGATCGCGTCCCTGGAAGGCGAAGCCGGAAGGCCGCGTCCGCGTCCTCCGTTTCCCGCGCAGAAAGGCTTGTGGGGCAAGCCCAGCAACATCAACAACGTCGAGACCTGGTACAACATCGCGCCCATCATCACCAAGGGTCCGGCATGGTTCACGGAGACGGGCAGCGCCAAGAGCTCAGGCACCAAGGTTTTTTCGCTGGTCGGCAAGGTGCACGACAGCGGACTGGTCGAGATGCCGATGGGCACGCCGATCAAGACGTTTATCTACGACATCGGCGGAGGCGGCGTCGAAGGCCGCGCCATTAAAGCCGTGCAGACCGGCGGGCCCTCCGGCGGGTGCATTCCCGCCGAGATGTTCGACACCCCGGTCGACTACGAAAGCCTGGCGCAGCTGGGCTCCATCATGGGCTCCGGCGGCATGGTGGTGATGGACGAAGACAACTGCATGGTTGACGTCGCCCGTTACTTCGTGGAGTTCACCAACTCGGAGTCGTGCGGCAAATGCATTCCCTGCCGTGTCGGGCTGAACAAGTGCCTGCGCATCCTGAACCGCATTACCGACGGGGCCGGACGCATGGATCACATGGAGCGTCTGGACGAGTTGAGCCGCTACATCCGCGACTGTTCGTTGTGCGGGCTGGGCCAGACGGCGCCGAATCCGGTGCTGACCACGATGCGGCATTTCCGCCAGGAGTTCGAGGACCACATCGTCTCCCACCGCTGCATTGCCGGCATCTGCACCGAGCTGTCGCTGTCGCCATGCGAGAACAGTTGCCCGTTGCACATGAACATCCCGCGCTTCCTACAGCTCTACAAAGAGGGACAGCTGGAGGAAGCCTTCGAGTCGGTGATCATGGACAACCCGCTGCCGTGTTCCACTGGCCGTGTGTGCCAGCATCCCTGTGACGAGCGCTGCCGCCGGCAAACGGTGGACGATGCCGTGAACATGCGGGAAGTGCACCGCTTCATTGCCGACTACGTTCTCCTGGGCGACCACTTCGAGGACGCGGTGAGCCGCGTGCTCGCGCATAAGCTGGAAGCGACGGGACGGAAGGTCGCGGTGGCGGGCGCAGGACCCGCAGGGTTGACCGCCGCGTTCTATCTGGCTCTGCTAGGCCACGACGTGACGGTGTTCGATTCGTTGCCCGCAGCTGGGGGAATGCTGTGCTTCGCGCTGCCGGAATACCGTCTCCCGAAGCCTGTGCTGCGCCGCGAGGTGGAACTGATCGAGCGGCTGGGGGTCCAGTTCATCTTCAACACGCGGGTCGGCGTCGATATTCCGCTGAATGATTTGGATGAGCAATTCGACGCGGTTTGTCTGGCGATCGGCACCTGGAAGGAGTCGTGGGTGTACTTGCCGGGCACGGAGTTGAAGGGCGTCTTCCCAGCGCTCCCGTTGCTGGAGTCGGTGGCCAAGGGTGAATCTGTAGCGCTGGGCCGCAAGGTAGTGGTAATCGGCGGCGGCAATGCCGCCATCGATTCGGCGCGGACCTCCCTGCGCCTGGGAGCGAGCGTCACCGTGGTCTATCGCCGCGAGCGCAAGGACATGCCTGCTATCGAAGAAGAAACCGCCGCGGCCGAAGATGAAGGAGCGAAGATCGTCTTCCTGTCGGCGCCGCATCGCATCATCGGCGACGCCAAAGGGAACGTGAGGGCGCTGGAGGTGGTGAAGACCCGGCTGGGTGAGTATGACCGCTCCGGACGCCGCAAGCCGATCCTGACCGACGAGGTGCAGCGCTTCGAATGCGACTCGGTCATCCTGGCCGTGGGCGAGACCGTCGACCTCGACTTCGCCAAAGCCTCGGGCCTGGAGATCAAGGAGAACGGCACCATCCAGGTCAATCACTTCACCCTGGAGACCAGCCGGCCGCGCTTCTTCGCCGGCGGCGACCTGGTGACCGGCGCGTCGAACGTGTCGAACGCCATGGCCTCCGGCAAGCAGGCGGCGCAGGCCATTGACCAGCAACTGATGGACAGCAAACGCTGGGAAATGCTCTTCCGGCCAATGCAATATGAGCAGATGCCGCCCAAGCAGCCGAGCGAGAGCCGCCGTCACCACTCGCGAGTGCTGCCGGCGCGGCAGCGCGCCGGCACCTTCGAGGAAGTTGATATCGGCCTGTCGCCGGAAGAGGCCCACGACGAGTGTTGCCGTTGCCTGCGTTGTGACGTGACGGTAGCAGTTTCGCGTTAGGTAAAGGAGTTTCACCTTGCCGCAAAAGAAAATCTCGCTGCGTATCGATGGCGAACTGGTGAACGCCGCCGAGGGCCAGACCGTCCTCGATGCGGCCCGGGCCAGCGGGAAGTCGATTCCGACGCTCTGTTTCCTCGAGGGCCTGACCCCGGTGGGCGCCTGCCGTCTCTGCATGGTCGAAGTCTCCGGCATCGACCGGCTCTTCCCCGCCTGCACTACGCCGGTACAGGACGGCATGTCGGTGGTTACGACATCGCCGCGGCTGTCGCGCTATCGCCGCATGACTATCGAGCTGCTGCTGGTGGAGCGCAATCACGTCTGCGCGGTCTGCGTGTCCAATGGCCACTGCGAGCTGCAGGACATGGCGTACACCATGGGCATCACCAGCGTGCGCTTCGCTTACAACTTCCCGCGCCTGCAGGCGGACTCGTCGCACCCCCGTTTTGTGCTCGACCATAACCGCTGCATCCTGTGCACGCGCTGCGTTCGCACCTGCGCCGAGATCGAAGGAGCGCACGTGTGGGAGATGGTGGCGCGCGGCATCCACGCCCGCATCGTGTCTGACCTGAATGAGAAGTGGGGCGACGCCACCAGCTGCACCGATTGCGGCAAGTGCGTGCAAGCATGCCCGACCGGTGCTTTGGCCGCGAAGGGCAAGGCGGTGGAGGAGATGGTGCATTCGACGGCACACATTACCGCTCTGGCCCGCCATAGAGGAGCGCGCATATGAAAAAGCTGAAGCTGGCTACGGTCTGGCTGGATGGCTGCTCGGGCTGCCACATGTCGCTGCTCGACTTGGATGGCGCGCTCATTCCCATCGTGCGCAAGGT
>JBEKXQ010000107.1:0-22591 GCA_049511915.1 Candidatus Korobacteraceae bacterium | reverse complement strand
CGTCTCTCCGATCTCATCGGCTTCGTCTATTCCGGAATGCCCGCGCAGGACGCTGCCAATCACCTCATCCAGAACATCAAGGACTCGGCGCAGCCGCTGCTCGATAAGGGCAAGAACGCGGTCGTGTCGATCATTCTCGATGGCGAGAACGCGTGGGAATACTATCCGCAATCTGGCCGCGAGTTTCTGCGCCGCTTTTACGACGCGCTGCAACGCGACGAGCAGATCGAACCAGTGACCATGAGCGAGGCCATCGCGCGGCACGCCGAATCCGATTTCGGCCAGTTGCATCGCCTGGTTCCGGGCTCGTGGATCGACGCCAACTTCAACGTCTGGATCGGCGCTCCGGAAGACAATCACGCTTGGGACCTGCTGGCCGAAGCGCGCGATTACTACGATCGTCACGCCAATCGTGTCTCCGAGGCGCAACGGCAGATCGCCTGGGAAGAGTTGCTGATCGCCGAGGGCAGCGACTGGAATTGGTGGTACGGTCCTGAACATCACTCGGCCAACGATCGCGACTTCGATGAGCTTTACCGCAAGCATCTGTCGAACGTCTATCACGCGCTGGAAGGCATTCCGCCGGAGGAACTGAACACGCCGATCATCAGCGGCGTTCCGCGGCCAAGCTACATTCCGCAGACAGCGTATGTTCGCGCCCGCGTCGACGGCCTAGTCAGCGGATACTTCGAGTGGATGGGCGCGGCGAGTTACACCTCCGATCAGCGCACCAGCGCGATGCATGGCAAGCAGTTTCTCCTCGACGCCGTTTACGCGGGACTCGATGCCGATTCTGTCTCTGGCCGTCTCGACTTTCATCACGACATTCCCGAAGACGCGTATCGGCTCGTGATCAACCTGGAGGTTTGGCGCGAGAAGGGAAATCTGAAGGCTACGCCGGATTCTTTCCGTCTCACCGTCGATGCGCAAGGCCGCAACGTGCAGCGATGGGTGCTGACCAACGGGGAAGAACGCAATCAACTCGCGATTTTTTCTGCGGACAACGGCAGCTCGAACCCAAACGGAATCGAAGTTGCCCTCGACAAAATTTTCGAGATGCGCGTGCCCTTCGAGCTGATCGCCGCGCAGCCGGGAAGCCGCGTCCGTCTTCGTTTCGCCATCTGGCGCGAGCACCTGCCGGTCGACTCGCTCCCGCTCGAAGGCTGGATCGATCTCCACGCCCTGCCCGAAGAAGAGCTGGAGACCAATCTCTACAGCTTCTCACCGCAGGACTGAAGCACCTCCTTGTCGCCCGGCAACTGACAACGGAGGGTTACCCCCCTCCCCATAGTCTAAGATCTGGCCACTGACCACCAGTCACTGCCTTTCCTCCCACAAACACAAATAGGGCAGGAGCGCCCAGAGTCAGGCGGATCCTACCCTGATATTCCAGTATTCGATTGCACCAGAATTAAGTCAAGATTACGAAGGTGCCAATCTCTCTTTCCCCTGCCGGACCGGGAATCGCCGCCCCTCCGCGAAAAGCCTTTGACACGGGCCGCCGCGGTGCTAACATACCGCGACCATTACGACTGGGCCTAAGTCGCACTGGACGACCCGACAGCTAAGAGGTCTGTCCCCTCCAGCAGTCCTAGCCCGCTAGTCGAAGCCAAGAAAGCAACCATTAAGAGGCCCACGTCCCCAGGAAAAATCTGTTCCGAGTAACCCGAGGATCGAATGACCACCGCACAACGCACTCCTATGGTCTCGTCACCATCTCTGGCAACTCAATGCACAACGTTACAGAACGCAGCCGCCGGAGCCGCGACGATGCCCGTGTTAGCGAAACGATTCATATACTGGGCAGGGGCGAGTCTGGCAGTCGCCTTTCTCATGCTTTTGGCTGAGCCCATGTGGGCGCAGCAGTACACCGACACCGTACTGTATAATTTCTGTCCCCAGAGCGGTTGTCCGGATGGATCTAATCCGCAAAAGAGCCCCGTAGTCTTCGATTCCCACGGCAACCTGTACGGCGCTACTATTGGCGGCGGCGCCAACAACCAGGGCACGGTTTATGAGCTAATTTCGAACGGCGGCACGTGGACCGAGAACGTGCTGTACAGTTTCTGCCCGCAATCGGGTTGCCCAGACGGAAAGGCTCCGGTCGGCGGAGCTATCTTCGATTCGCAAGGCAATCTTTATGGCATCACTTCGGTCGGTGGGGCTAATAACAGCGGCGCGGTCTATGAGCTGAGTCCGCCATCCGGCGGCAATGGGCCTTGGACGGAAACTGTGCTTTACAGCCTCTGTTCGCTGCCACAGTGCGAAGATGGGGGTCAACCAAATCCGGGTCTGGCCATCGACTCTCACGGCAATCTGTACGGCACCACTCAAACGGGAGGATCGCACGGTTCGGAGGGTGTTGCCTTCGAATTGAGTCCCAATGGCAATGGCTCCTGGACCTACACGGTGATCTTCAACTTTTGCATCCAAAGCTCCTGTAACGACGGCGGTCAGCCATCTGGCCGCCTTATTTTCGATTCCAGCGGCAATCTCTACGGTGTGGCCCAAACCGCTGGTGCCAATAATTCGGGAGTGGCCTTCGAATTGAGCCCCGGCAGCGGCTCCTGGACCGAGACAGTCCTCTACGCCTTTTGTCCGGTTTCCGGTTGCAGCGATGGATCGTACCCGGTAAACGGACTGGTTTTTGACCCGCAAGGAAATCTCTATGGGACGGCCATCGGCGGGGGCACTTACGACTACGGCGTCGTCTTCGAGTTAAGTCCAGCCGCAGGCGGTTCGTGGACAGAGAGGGTGCTGGCGCCCTTTTGTCCGGGGCCGACCTGTACCAATGGCTATAGCCCCGAGGCGCCGTTGACTTCCGACTCTCACGGCAACGTGTTTGGGACCACGGTTTTTGGTGGCGTGGAAAATGATGGCGTGGCCTTTGAATTGACTCCATCCGGTGGCGGCCAGTTTACCTACAACATCATTTATGCTTTCTGTTCTTCGGGTAACTGTCTCGGAGGCAATTCCCCACAATCGAGTCTGCTCCTTGATTCCCACGGGAATCTGTATGGAACGGCTGAGACGGGCGCTCACGATGAGGGAGTGGTGTATGAGTTGTCACCGGTACCGTTGATACCAACAAGCACGGTGCTGATGACGGCGCCTAATCCGTCGAATGTTGGGCAACAGGTCACCATGACCGCGACCGTAATGGCTCAGAATGGTTCGCTGCCGACGGGCACGGTTGTCTTCGAAAGCAATGGCGTGCAGATCGGATCGGCTTCGCTGAACAACTCCGGCGTCGCGGTACTGAATTACTCCGCGCTGAATGCCGGCACCGATAGCATTACCGCGATGTATCAGGGCTCGAGCACTCTGGCACCCAGCACCTCCAACACGGTGCAGCAGGTGGTGAGGCCCGTCGGCAGCACGACCTCGGTTACCAGCTCGCCTAATCCCTCGACCTTCGGACAATCGGTGACCATCACCGCGACAGTCGGTCCATCCGGACCGCCGCTGCCGACGGGCACTGTTGGCTTCAGTTCCAATGGCACCGGGATTTCCGGCTGCACGGCCGTGCCGCTGTCCTCGTCGCTGACGGCCGTCTGTATGACTTCGTCACTGGCGGTAGGTACGGATTCGATCGTGGCCACCTATTCAGGCGACAGCAATTACCACGGCAGCAGCGGCACGTTTTCGCAGATTGTGAATCCCGTTCCATCACCAGTGCAGTTTGTGCCGCTCACGCCCTGCCGCGTAGTGGATACGCGCAATGGTAACGGGACCTTCGGCGGCCCGGCCATCACCGGCAATTCATCCCGCAGTTTCCCGCTCTCGCTCAGCGGCAACCCCTGCAACATTCCATCGATTGCCATCGCCTACTCGCTCAATGTGACGGTAGTGCCGCAGCATACGCTCGGATACTTGACCATCTGGCCGACGGGCGAAGGTCAGCCGACCGTGTCGACCCTGAATTCGCCCGACGGGCGGATCAAGGCCAACGCCGCGATCGTTCCTGCGGGGACGCCTTCGGGATCGGTCAGCGTGTATGTAACCGATACCACCAACGTCATCCTCGACATCGACGGCTACTTCGCCGCGCCGACCTCAGGCAGCCTGCAGTTCTATCCGCTGACGCCCTGCCGCATCATCGACACCCGGAACGGCGATGGAGGCGCGCTGCAGGCAGGAGTTGAACGCGATTACACAATTGCGGGACAATGCGGCATTCCCAGCGACGCGGCGGCTTACTCGTTCAACGTCACGGTCCTGCCGGCCGCCGGCGGCCTGGATTACCTGACCGTGTGGCCTAAGGGTGAATCGAGGCCCACCGTTTCCACCCTCAACGACAACACCGGCACTGTGGTAGCGAATGCGGCCATCGTACCTGCGGGCAGTGAGAACGCAACCGCCTTCTACGCCTACAGCAACGCAACCAACCTTTTGCTTGATGTCGACGGGTACTTCGCAGCGCCGGGAACAGGCGGGCTGTCACTGTATCCGCTGACGCCGTGCCGCGTGCTCGACACGCGTCACGTTGGCAATGGCCAGCCCTTCATGGGCGACTGGAATCCTCCGAACGGCATTGACGTGCTGACCAGTCAGTGCGCTCCTCCGAGCAGTGCCAAGGGCTTCGTCTTCAATGCGACCGTAGTGCCGAGCGGCGCCATGCCGTATCTGACCTTGTGGCCTCACGGCGAAAACCAGCCCACGGTCTCTACGTTGAATGCGTACGACGGCTTCATCACCTCCAACATGGCAATCGTGCCAACCAACGACGGCTCCATCGACGCCTACGCCGCTGCGTTGACGCAACTGATCCTGGACATCTCCGGCTACTTCGCGCCGTAATGGAATCAAGATCGCGCAGAGTGCTGTTTAGTCTTTTGCCCATTATGGAACCGGATCTTGCGATCTGAACAAAAGCGTTTGAAAGCCGTGCAAGCGGTGTTAATATTCCGCTTCAGCCGAGTGCGCTGACTCCAGCGATAACGGGATAAGCATTGCCTGCTCCAGCGATGCTTGCTAACTAAGCAGGAAATAAAGGTGTCTCTCAGAGCCCCAAGAATCTGTCCGCGCGTGGTGTTCACGGGCATGATTGTGGCTATGTCGCTCACGGCAGCCGTGATGATGCGAGCCCAAACAGCGGCTGGACCGAACCGTCCAGCGCAGGTGCCTGAGGAATATATCGTCACTCCGTTCGGCTACTTCCATCCATCCTGCGTTGTCCATTTGGCAAAGGACGAGGAACTGCTGGAGGGCGGAGGGGCGGTTCAAAGGGCCGATGGAACGATCTACACAGTTCCAGCTTGCGAATATCCCCAGTATACGGCCCGCGGAGAGATGTTCGTGGCAGGGTCAGGGGTCAAGCCTCCAACGATCGGCCATAGCTGGATTGTTTCCGGTGCCGTCACCGTCAGCGGGGCGTTCGGCAAAGTTCTTGCGAACTGGAACGTCCCGTCCGCTCCCCTGTCTTACCACGACCAGACGGTCTATTTCTTCCCAGGATTAGAGGACTACACCAAGGACACCGCCATCCTTCAACCCGTCCTTGGCTGGAACGCCGATTTCACAAAAGCTTGGGGAATTGCCAGCTGGAACTGTTGCCCCAAGGGCACTGCGGACGAAAGTTCGCCAGTCCAGGTGAACACTGGCGACGTTATCTTTGGCACGGTTGAGACGACGTGCAGTGCGGGCACGCAGTCTTGTCCCAAATGGAATATTACGACGGAGGACCAGACTACTGGCGGGAGCACCACGCTGCCCAACACGCCCAGTGAAGGGCAGATATTTGATTGGGCGTTCGGCGGGGTTTTGGAAGCCTACAGCATTGTGCAATGCAGCGATTATCCGCCCAACGCATACCTTTCATTCTCTCCAACTCTGTACGATAGTTGGTTCCAGCTGATTGACAATCCATATTGGCAAGAGAACGACTGGGCCTCGGGCCTGACGCCGCAATGCGATTACGGCGCGCAATTCTCGGACGAAGTAACTTTGACCTTCGGCCCTGTCACCCTGACGGTTTACCCCACAGGCAACGGTGTTGTCACCAGCACTGACGGCTATATCAACTGTCCCGGCACTTGTGCGGCAAACTATCTGCCGTTTGCGCAGGTCACGCTGAATGAATCCCCGGCACTGAATTGGGGCTTCGCTGGCTGGGGCGGAGGGTGCAGCGGCACTGGCTCCTGCAACGTCCTCATGACGCAGGACCAGAACGTCTCGGCTACATTCTTGCCCGTTTACACGCTGACGGTGACAACGAATGGCAACGGAAGCGTCACCAGCACCGACGGCAATATCAACTGCCCGGGTGTGTGCAGCTACAACTATCTCTCCAATACGAAGGTCACGCTGAATGCCAATCCTGGGCTGGGCTGGAGCTTGAATGCCTGGGGCGGCGCGTGCTCCGGTAGCGGCTCATGCCAGGTGGCCATGACACAGAACCAGTCGGTGACTGCTGCGTTTACCCAGAACTATTACACGCTAACCGCGTCCGCTGCAGGCAATGGAACCGTTACCAGTACAGACGGCTACATCAACTGCCCCGGCACGTGCAGCCACACCTATCTTTCGCTTACTCAGGTGACCCTGAATGCCTCGCCTGCCCAAGGCTGGAGCCTCAGCGGCTGGACTGGCGCCTGCAGCGGCGTCGGTTCCTGCAACGTAACCATGACACAGAATCTGTCAGCGACGGCGGTTTTCATTCAGCCTGGTCACGGGTTTCAGTTAATGGCGATCACTCCCTGTCGTCTGGTGGACACGCGCCAAACGGGCGGCCCGATTCAGGGAGGTACCTCGCAGGACTTCATCGTTCCACAACTCGGTAGCTGCGGCATTCCCACGACGGCGGCAGCGTACTCGCTCAATGTCACGGTAGTACCGCCCGGACCGCTGGAGTATTTGACGATCTGGCCTACCGGAGAAGCCCAGCCGGTCACGTCGTTGCTAAACTCGCCGGACGGCCGCACCAAGGCGAACGCGGCAGTCGTGCCTGCCGGCAATAACGGCGCGGTCAGCGTTTATGTAAGCGACACTACCAACGTCATCCTCGACATCGACGGCTACTTTGCGCCGCCCGCCTCCGGCACTTATCAGTTCTATCCCCTGAGACTGTGCCGGCTGGTTGACACTCGCCAGGCCAACGGCGAACTCGGAGGCCCAGCCCTGCTGGCGCAAACGCCGCGTGATTTTCCGCTGCTCTCGAGTCCTTGCATTCCGTCCGGCCTTCAACCGCTGGCGTATTCGCTGAACTTTACGGTCGTGCCTAATCCGTCCGGCCAACCGCTGGGATATCTGTCGGTGTGGCCGGTGGGCGAGATGCAGCCGGTGGTCTCGACTCTTAACAATCCGACGGCGACTGTCGTAGCAAATGCTGCGATTGTTCCCGCTGGGACTAATGGCGACATCGACGTCTACGCCTACAACACCACCGATCTGCTAATCGACATCGACGGCTACTTCGCTGCGCCGGGAAGTGGCGGCTTGTCGATGTATCCGGCAGCGCCGTGCCGGGTGCTGGACACCCGCCAGAGCGGCGGTCAGTTCAGTGGGGAACTCACGGTAAATGTTGAGGGCAGCGCCTGCGCACCTCCCAGCAACGCGGCGGCATACATCTTCAACGCGACGGTGGTGCCACCGGCCGCCATGCCTTACCTCACGTTGTGGCCTGATGGCGAGCAGCAGCCCGTAGTCTCGACGCTGAACGCCTACGACGGCTTCATCACGTCGAACATGGCGATCGTGCCGACCGCAGATGGCTCTATTGACGCCTATGCCGCTGCTCTGACGCAATTGCTCCTCGATATCTCCGGCTACTTCGCGCCGTAATGGAATCATTAGTGCGGAGAGCGGTCCGCCCGCACTGAGTACTGGCTACTATCCTGCTATTCCAGAACCGAGTTCTGCGATATGAACAAAAGCGTTTGAATGAAGCGCAGGCGGTGCTAATATTCCGGCTCAGCCCAGAATATTGAATCGACCGCTGACACGAAGCGAACGTTGACTGGCTTCGGCAACCCTGGTCTATCAGCCCCAGGAAATCAAGCAGCTCTCAACGGGCTCTCGCAGCCCATCCAGGAAAGACCTGTAGGGAGGAAGCTATGCACGCCTTAACCCGCCTGCTAATCAGGAAAACCAGCTTCTCGAATATGGTCTGCCTGGTCATTTTGTTTTGTGCCGCGACGGCAATTACCTCGCCTGCACAAACGCTGACAACGCTGTACAGCTTTTGTGCGCAGCCGGACTGCGTTGACGGCGACACGCCTATCGCCGGTCTGGTGCAGGCCACAGATGGAAACTTTTACGGAACAACATTCGAGGGCGGCACCTACAACGCCGGCACGGTCTTCAAGGTCACTCCAAGCGGCACGCTGATCACACTGCACACCTTTTGTTCTCAACCAAACTGCACGGACGGCCACGAACCTTGGGGAGGTCTGGTGCAAGCCACCGACGGGAACTTCTACGGGACGACCGAGGGAAGCGGGGTCAACCCCTATGGCACGGTTTTTAGCATCACTCCAAGCGGTACCCTGACCACACTGCACACCTTTCAGGGATCTCCGGCTGATGGTGCCGTGCCATCTGCAGCGCTGGTGCAAGCCATGGACGGGAGCCTGTACGGCACCACCCAGGCAGGCGGCGCCAACCAGAGCTGTATCGAGGGCTGTGGCACCGTCTTCAAAATCACCTCCAGCGGCACGCAGACCCTGCTTTACAGCTTTTGCTCGCTAGCGAACTGCGCCGACGGCGGACAACCTCTGGCAGGCTTGGTACAAGCCACCGATGGGAACTTCTACGGTACAACCACGCTTGGCGGGGCCAACAATGATGGCACAGTTTTCAAGATCACCGCCAGCGGGACGCTGACCGTGCTTTACAGCTTTTGCTCGCAAGCCAACTGCGCTGACGGCAACTCCTCTAACACAGGGCTGGTACAAGGCACCGACGGAAACCTGTACGGAGTTACCGTTCTTGGCGGAGTCAACAATGTGGGCACCGTCTTCAAAATAACCCCGACCGGTTCGCTGACCACGCTATACAGCTTCGACAATATTCACGGGGCCTCCCCTGAGGGCGCTCTGGTGCAGGCCACGGACGGGAACTTTTACGGGACAACCCAGGGAGGCGGCGCTAATGGTGGCGGCGCGATCTACAAAATCACTCCGAGCGGTGCGCTGACCACGCTGTACAGTTTTTGCTCTTTAACGAAATGCGATGATGGTGAATCTCCTTTCGGGGGGCTAGTGCAAGCCACCAACGGGAATCTTTACGGGACAACGCCCCAAGGCGGCGTAAATGGCGGCTATGGCACGGTCTTCAGTCTGACGGGGCCGGCTCCAACCGCGGTGCAATTCGTTCCGGTCGCGCCATGTCGGGTCGTGGATACGCGCCAGACCGATGGAGAGTTCGGTGGACCGGCGATTCAAGGCGGCACTTCGCGCAGCTTCCCCCTGCCGCAAAATCCCAATTGCAACATTCCCAGCGCCGCAGCCTATTCCCTGAACGTTACTGTCGTGCCACACGAGCCTTTGGGCTACCTGACCATTTGGCCCTCGGGCAGGAGCCAGCCTGGTGTCTCAACCATGAATTCCACTGATGGCCGGGTAAAAGCCAACGCCGCCATCGTGCCGGCGGGAGCCAGCGCCGCAGTCAGCGTGTATGTAACCGACACCACCGACGTCATCCTCGACATCGACGGCTACTTTGCGCTGCCCGCCTCCGGCACTTATCAGTTCTATCCGCTGACGCCGTGCCGCATAGTGGACACCCGTAACGGCGATGGAGGGATGCTCCAGGCAGGAGTGGAGCGTGATTATCCTATTGCGGGAACTTGCGGCGTTCCCAGCACCGCGACAGCCTATTCGTTCAATGTCACTGTCCTTCCAGCCGCTGGGGGCCTCGATTATCTGACCGTGTGGCCGAAGGGTGAGTCGCAACCTGTTGTCTCCACCCTTAACGACAACACTGGGACGGTCGTGGCGAATGCGGCCATCGTCCCTGCGGGCAGCGAAAATGCAACCGCTTTCTACGCCCATAGCAACGCCACGAACCTTTTGGTTGATGTTGACGGTTACTTCGCCCCGCCCGGAACAGGTGGGTTCTCACTGTATCCGGTTGCGCCTTGCCGCGTGTTGGACACCCGTCAGAGCGGCGGCTCATTCGTTGGCGAGAAGACCGTGAATGTCGTTGGTAGCGCCTGTGCGCCCCCCAGCAACGCGGCGGCCTACGTCTTCAACGCGACCGTCGTCCCACCGGGATCCATGCCTTACTTGACTTTGTGGCCTGATGGCGAGAAACAGCCCGTAGTCTCGACGCTGAACGCCTACGATGGCTTCATCACGTCCAATATGGCAATTGTGCCGACGAACAACGGCTCCATCGACGCTTTCGCCGCTGCTCTGACGCAACTGATCCTCGACATCTCCGGCTACTTCGCGCCATAAGCATACGACGCGTCTGCGCCGCCGTCGTTCAACGATTGTTACTGGAGATCATTGCTCGCCCTGAAGATGATCCGGGGTAGAGATTACGAAGGTTGTATACGTCCTCCCATTTCCGGAAGAGCAGTTCGCCAGTTGTGCAGAAAAGTGCTGAGCCGAGCACAGCTGGTGCTAACATTCGGCTTGTTTCCAAGCTCGCCCAGTCCGGCCGATAACGAATTAAGCACCGCCTGCTCCAGCGATGCTGGCTGACCAATACACGGAAACAAAGGTGTCTCTCACAGCGCTACTGCACCCGATCATCTGGAAAATGCTACGGGAGGAAGCTATGCCCACCGGTTACCGTTCGCCGTCGAGCACATTGAGCTTGGCGAAAGTGGCGTGCGTCGTCGTTGTGTTTTGCGCTGCAATGGCGATTGCCTCGCCGGCACAGACGTTCACCACCCTAGTAACTATGACTGGGCCAAATGGAGCAAATCCCTACGCGACTCTGGTCCAAGGTAGCGATGGCAATTTCTATGGGACGACTTTCGAAGGTGGCTCGAGCAACGGGCCTTGCGGAACTCCAGGCTATGGGTGTGGAACCATTTACAAAATTACCCCAAACGGCATTTTGACCACCATGTATAACTTCTGCTCCCAGAAGAACTGCACAGACGGATATGCACCCTGGGGTGCTCTGGTGCTGGGTACCGACGGAAATTTCTATGGGACGACCACGAACGGCGGGGGGTACAACGGCGGTACATTTTTTAGAATCACCCCCACTGGCACGCTGACTACGCTTTACGCTGGGAGCGGTTCTTCGGGTGGGTTGATCCAAGCCTCCGACGGGAATTTCTATGGGACAGACGGCGGCGGAACGTACGGCGACGGCACGGTTTTCAGAATCACCCCCTCGGGAACGCTGACCACCCTACACAACTTTGACGGCGCCGACGGCTCTGGCCCTGAGGCCGGGCTTGTGCAAGCCACCGACGGAAACCTCTACGGAACCACAACCTATGGCGGCAGTAATAATTTTGGTACGGTGTTCAGAATCACGCTTAACGGCGCACTGACAACTCTACACAGCTTCGATGGCATTGACGACGGCGGATATCTCAAAGCGGGTCTGGTGCAAGCGACCGACGGAAACCTCTACGGAGATGCATCCTGGGGAGGAAGTAACGGTGGTAACGGCACCATCTTTAGAATTACCCTTGATGGCGCTGTGACCGTGGTGTACAACTTTGCGGGCACGGACGGATCCAGTCCCGAGGCAGCGCTGATGCAAGCGACCGACGGCGACTTCTATGGGACAACGTGGTCAGGCGGTGCCAATGGGGCTGGCACGGTGTTCCAGCTCACACCAGCGGGGGTGCTGACCACACTGCACAGTTTTGATTTCACTGACGGTAACTTCCCTCAGGCCGGGCTGCTTCAGGCATCCAACGGAAATCTGTACGGCGTAGCGTCTGGCAACAACGCTCCTCCTCTTTGCAGCCCCTACGGTGTCTGCGGGACAGTATTCAGCGTGGCAATCGCTCCCACTCCCCTCCAATTCATTCCAGTTGCGCCGTGCCGCGTGGTAGACACACGTCAGGCAACGGGCGAGTTTGGCGGGCCGCCCATTCAGGGCAACACTTCCCGCAGCTTCCCCATCCCGCAAAATACGACGTGCAACATCCCCTCCAGCGCCGCCGCGTATTCGCTGAATGTCACAGTGGTGCCGTATACCACCTTGGGCTATCTAACCATCTGGCCTACAGGAGAAAGCCAGCCTGTCGTTTCCACCATGAACTCGACCGACGGCCGCATCAAAGCCAATGCAGCGGTGGTACCGGCGGGAGGCAATGGGGGCGCAGTCAGCGTCTATGTCACCGACACCACAAACGTCATCCTCGACATCGACGGTTATTTCACTACGCCTGGCTCCGGAACGTATCAGTTCTATCCGTTGACGCCGTGCCGCATCGTCGACACTCGTAACGGCGACGGAGGGATGCTTCAGGCGGGAGTGGAACGTGATTACACGATTCCGCCCAACTGCGCCGTCCCGAGCAGCGCGACGGCCTATTCGTTCAACGTCACCGTCCTTCCGGCCGCTGGTGGGCTCGATTATCTGACCGTGTGGCCAAAAGGTGAGACCCAACCGGTCGTTTCCACCCTTAACGACAACACGGGAACGGTCGTTGCCAACGCGGCTATCGTCCCTGCGGGCAGCGAAAACGCAACCGCCTTCTATGCTCACAGCAACAGCACCAACCTTTTGGTAGATGTCGATGGCTACTTTGCTGCGCCCGGAACCGGTGGGTTGTCGCTGTATCCCGTCGCGCCTTGCCGAGTGCTTGACACGCGCCAGAGCGGCGGCTCATTCGTTGGGGAGAAAATAGTGAATGTGGTCGGTAGCACTTGTGCTCCGCCAGCCAACGCGGCGGCCTATATCTTCAACGCGACGGTTGTTCCGCCGGGTCCCATGCTTTTCCTTACCCTGTGGCCTGATGGCGAGCAACAGCCCACGGTCTCGACCCTGAATGCCGAGGATGGCTTCATCACGTCTAACATGGCCATTGTGCCGACGAACAACGGCTCCATCGACGCTTATGCCTATGCTCTGACGCAGCTGATCCTCGACATTTCCAGCTACTTCGCGCCGTAGGGGAATGAGCATCGGGACGGCTATACCTTGCGACCTCTTTATTCCGATCGTCCGGTGCACGCCCTTGCCTCTGCGTATTCGCGAAAGCTGGGTTCTGACATCTGCCACTGACACCAGCGTTCCCTAAATCAAGACGGGGAACGTCAGGCGCCCCTCGGTAACTTAGCTGATCCCCCGGCCGCGTTCGAGCGGTTACGGACCAAGAATCTCCTTCCATTATGGCGGGCGCGGTGCTAACATCCGCCTCCATCCAGAGCGTTCAAAGATTTTAGCGCGCCTGCGACAACGCCACTCCAGCTTCTAGTGGGCATGGGTCTGTCGCCTCGCAATGCTTCCTTGGACAGCCGGAGCGCCCCAAAAAAAATTCTCACGAAGGAAACCCATGACGCGCAAACGCCTTTCTCAGGTTGTTCTCCTGCTGGCAAGTTTTGCATTGCTGCTGCCCTCCGCCGTCGCCCAGGTTGTGATTGCGACGGTAGACGCAGGGGTACAGCCGTCGGCGACGGCGGTCAATCCGGCCACCAACAACATCTACGTGGTGAATTCCAACTGCGCTAACAACGGTGGATGCAGCACCACGGGCTCGGTGACGGTGATCAATGGAGCGACCAACAATCCCACGACGGTAAACGTGGGGGTTCTCCCGGTTGCGGTCGCGGTAAACGTGCAAACCAACCAGATCTACGTGGCGAATGAATGCGGCAACGACATCACTTGCTCCAGTCCGGGGACGGTGACGGTGATTGACGGGGCTACCAATAACACCACAACCCTGAATGTGGGAGCGTTCCCCGTGGCCGTGGGAGTGAATCAGATAACCAATCAGATCTACGTGGCAAATAACTGCGGCAATGATCTCACCTGCGCCAGTCCCGGGACGGTATCGGTCATCGCTGGGGGCAGTAACAATGTTGGGTCCGTCCAGGTGGAGTACTTTCCCAGCGACGTAGAAGTTAACACCGTAACCAACTTTATCTACGTGGTGAATTCTTGCGGCAACGATGGCAGTTGCTCGAGCGCCGGGACCGTTACCGTGATCAACGGGACCACCGATGCCACTACCAACGTGAACGTTGGCGTCTACCCATATGTCGCAGCTATCAACTCGGTGACTAACATGATCTATGTCCCGAATAATTGTGGCAACGATCTCTCGTGCGAAAGCCTTGGGACGGTGACCGTAATTAACGGGTCCACGAACAACACCAGCACGCTCGGCGTGGGAGCTTTCCCTTATGGCGTCTCGGTCAACGCCGTAACCAACAACATTTATGTCGTGAATAATTGCGGCAATGATACCGGCTGCGGCAGCCCTGGCACGGTCTCGGTAATTGCTGGAGGCACCAATAACATTCAGACGGTACCGATTGGGAACTACAACGAAACCAGCATCAACTCGACCCCAGCCATTGACGCCGTAACCAACCAGATCTACGTTCCGAATTACAGCGATGCGACGGTAACCGACATCGATGGAGCTAGCAACAATACAACCACCGTTGACGTCGGGAATCAACCCAATGCAGCCGCAATGAACACGCTGACCAACCGGGTCTACGTCGACAATTACTCCGACGGTACGGTTTCCGTCATCGCGGGAACAGGCAGCCCCGCTCCGTTGCGGTTCTTTCCGGTCACCCCTTGCCGATTGGTCGACACGCGCAGTAACGGCGGCCCGATCGCAGGCGAGACTTCCCGGATATTCAACCTTCCGCAGTTAGCGCAAAAGGCTTCTCCACCTTGCGCAAGTCTTGCCTCGGCGGCTGCCTATTCGCTGAATGTCACGGTAGTTCCGATTGTTCCCTTAGGCTATCTGACAATCTGGCCGACGGGTGAAGACCAGCCATTTGTTTCGACCATGAACTCGCCGGATGGACGGATTAAGGCCAATGCAGCCATCGTGCCTGCCGGCTATCAGGGGTCAGTAAACGTATACGTCAGTAATACGGCCGACGTAATCCTCGACATCGACGGCTACTTCGAGCCGCCTGCAACCGGAACCTACCAGTTCTATCCGCTGACGCCCTGTCGCATCGTGGACACTCGTGACGGCAAGGATCAAGGCACGCTCCAGGCGGGAGTGGAGCGTGATTATCTGATTGCTGGAGCTTGCGGCATTCCGAGCAACGCCACAGCCTATTCGTTCAACGTCACGGTCCTTCCGGCCGCTGGTGGGCTCGATTATCTGACCGTGTGGCCAAAGGGTGAGGCACAACCTGTCGTCTCCACCCTTAACGACAACACCGGGACGGTCGTAGCCAATGCGGCCATCGTACCTGCCGGGAGCGACGGTTCAACCGCCTTCTATGCCCACAGCAACGACACCGACCTGCTACTCGATGTTGACGGCTACTTTGCCGCGCCAGCGACGGGCGGGTTGTCCATGTACTCGGTGCCGCCTTGCCGGGTGCTCGACACGCGCCAGAGCGGCGGCTCATTCGTTGGCGAGAAGACTGTGAATGTGGTGGGCAGCGCCTGTGCTCCGCCCGTCAGCGCCGCGGCCTATATCTTCAACGCGACGGTTGTTCCGCCGGGGCCCATGCTTTACCTCACCCTGTGGCCTGATGGCGAGCAACAGCAATGCCGAGGATGGCTTCATCACCTCCAACATGGCGATTGTGCCGACGAACAACGGTTCTATCGACGCCTACGCCTACGCACTGACACAACTGATTCTGGACATCTCGGGCTACTTCGCACCGTAGCGGAATCCGTATTGGGACGGTATCCGGACAGCAAGAGGCTCGTTGTTTCCGTTTCGCATGGCATGGATTCAACAACCCAAGAGGGGCCGAAAGGTCCCTTTTGTGCTTTTCAGAACGGTGTCTGGCTCCGGCTGCGCACCCGGCTGACAACCCCTATTCTCTTGCCTAATTTTTCGCGACGCGTAACAATAATCTCGTTCGATGCTTGTCGCGCCGTTTTGTCATTATCTTGGACCGCGTCGAAGAAAGACGCGGTTTTCAATTTTGTAACGAACCCGCTGCCCAGGTCATCGAATAAGGTGAGTTGTAAAGAAGCGTCAACTGGCAGCTTCAACATCCCCGTAGGTCGGGCCCGCCACAGCGGGCAGTGGATCTACTGGAGCCGCGAGTCAGCTTTCAACATCCCCGTTCCGGGCCGTGTACTCACGCCGCCGGGACTGAAGGCAGAGACAGAGAGATGGCTACAGCACCGGTTAGAGAAGCGGTATCCTGCTCGCTCGAAAATTACCTCGTACTCCCAGACAATTCCATGGACGACCGTATTGCTACGGCCAGGGAAGCTCTGGGCAGCGAGTGTGTCGTCCTGGGTCACCACTATCAACGTGACGAAGTCATACGTTTCGCCGACTATCGTGGCGATTCCTACCGTCTTTCGCAGATGGCCTCGCAGACCAAGGCGGGCTACATCGTTTTCTGCGGCGTCCATTTCATGGCGGAAAGCGCCGACATCATGGCACGCCCGGGTCAAGCCGTTCTGCTTCCCGATCTCAATGCCGGCTGCTCCATGGCCGACATGGCTGAGATTTCGCAGGTGGAAGACGCCTGGGAGCAGTTCGTGAACCTCGGCCTCACCGACGACGAGGGCAACGGAATTACGCCCATCACATACATGAACTCGACCGCCGCGATCAAGGCTTTTTGCGGCGAGCGCGGCGGGATGGTCTGCACTTCATCGAATGCAAAGGGAGCGTTTGACTGGGCCTTCAGCCGCAATGAGAAAATCTTCTTCCTTCCCGATCAGCACTTGGGCCGCAACACCGGATTCGCCCGCGGCATCCCGCTGGAAGATATGGTGGTGTGGGACCCGTACCAGCTGCAAGGCGGTCTGACGGCCGAACGCCTCCGCAAAGCCAAAGTCATCTTGTGGAAGGGGCACTGTTCCGTGCACCAGCGTTTTCTGCCGGAACATGTGGACAAGATTCGCGCCAACTATCCGGACATGCAGGTCATCGTTCATCCTGAATGTCGCTGGGAAGTCTGCCAGAAAGCCGACGGAATCGGTTCGACCGATCGCATCATCAAATTAGTGCAGCAAGCGCCTGCGGGGTCGTCGTTCGCCATCGGCACGGAAATCCATCTGGTCAATCGCCTGGCGAAGGAAAATCCTGACAAGCACGTCATCACGCTGGATAACTCGGGCTGCCTGTGTACCACTATGTTTCGCATTTCGCCGCAGCATCTGTGCTGGGCGCTTGAGAACCTGGTGGACGGAAATGTCGTCAATCAGATAACAGTGAAAGACAATGTTAAGAGGTGGGCGCGCGTGGCACTTGATAGGATGTTAGAGATCCAGTGATTATTCGCAAGCGTCCTCGGGAAAAATTCTTACGGCGGGTTCCACGCTATTGGTGTGACCTGCGTGCGCACCGCCGTCGCGTCATGGCGCGCCACACGGCGCAAACCCTGGCCGAGCTGGAAAACATAGATATGTCGCGAACCTTCACCGTTGCCGAAGCTGAGACCCTGCTACCCGTGCTTGAGTCGTTGCTGCGCTCTGCCATTCAGGCGAAGTCGCTGATTGAAGAAGTGGACGCCGAGCAGCAGGCGCTGGCTAACCGCATCTTCGTGAATGGCGGCACGCAGGTGGACATTGTTTCGGTAGCGCGGCGCAAGGCCGAGCGCGAGAAGGCGCTGCAACGCGCCAAAGATGCCGTAGCCGAGATCGACGCCACCGGCGTTCAGGTGAAAGACCTCGATATCGGCCTGCTCGATTTTCCCTGCGTCGTCGGCGACGATGTCATCCTGCTCTGCTGGAAGCTGGGCGAAAAGAAAATTACTCACTGGCATGGCACCCAGGAAGGTTTCGCCGGCCGCAAGCCCATCGACGACCGCATCCTGCGCAGCCAGAAAAAGAGCAATTGAAAAAGCAGCAATTGGCAATTAGCCGTTAGCTTCAGCCCCTGCAACAGAGAACTCTTCAGAGGCCGAAGACGTGCCCTGATTACAAATCACCCATGACTCTCAACGCTGCATCATGATTCAGCTCTCCTCCGCCGGCAAACGCTTTGGCCCCAAACTTCTGTTCGACAATCTGGATTGGCTCATCACCTCCGACGCCCACGTCGGTCTGGTGGGCGCTAACGGCACCGGCAAATCCACGCTGCTGAAAGTCCTCGGCGGCCTGGAATCGCTCGACTACGGCAGCATCGTCTCCGCCAAAAACACTACCTTCGGCTACCTCCCGCAGGACGGCCTGCAACTCTCCGGACGCACTGTCTTCGACGAATGCATGTCAGTGTTCTCCAACCTCCGCGCCCTGGAGCAGGAGATGGAAGACCTCACCCACAAGATCGCCGAACTGGATCACACCTCGAACGAATACGCTCAAGTAGCCGATCGCTACCAGCGCATCTTGACCGAATTCCGCGTGAAGGACGGCTACGCGCTCGACTCGCAGGTCGGCACGGTGCTTGACGGCCTTGGCTTCCGCAAAGAAGATTGGACACGCTACACGGAAGAGTTTTCTGGCGGCTGGCAGATGCGCATCGCCTTGGGCAAGCTGCTGCTTTCGAAGCCCAATCTGCTGCTGCTTGACGAGCCTACGAATCACCTCGATCTGGAGACCCGCAACTGGCTGGAGCAATACCTGCTCCAATATCCGTTTGCCTACGTGCTCATCTCACACGACCGCTACTTCCTCGACGTGACTGTCGACCGCATCGCCGAAATCTGGAACAAGCAAGTCCAGTTCTACAGCGGCAACTACGAAAAATATCTGGCGCAGAAGCAGGAGCGCCGCGACTCGCTGGTCGCTGCCTACAAGAACCAGCGCGACCGCATCGAGCAACTTGAAGCCTTCATCAACCGCTTCCGCTATCAGGCGACGAAAGCCAAGCAGGTGCAAAGCCGCATCAAGGAACTGGAAAAGATCGAGCGCATCGAGATTCCGCCGGACGAAAAGACCATCCACTTCACCTTTCCGCAGCCCAAGCCCAGTGGACGGACCGTTGTGGAATCTACCGACGTGGCCAAGAGCTACGGGCCGAAGGAGGTTTTTCGCGACGTCAATTTCACCATCCAGCGCGGCGACCGCATCGCCTTAGTCGGCGTGAACGGGGCAGGGAAGTCGACGCTGATCAGGCTGCTGACCGGCATCGAGCCGCTGACAGAAGGCAGTTTGAAGCTCGGCCACAACGTCGAGCCCGACTACTTCGCGCAGGACCAGTACAAGGAACTCGATTCCTCGCGGCGCCTGCTCGACGACCTTTCTGACGTGGCCCCGCAGAAATCGATTACCGAACTGCGTGGCGTCCTGGGATGTTTTCTGTTTTCCGAGGACGATGTCTTCAAACCTATCGGCGTACTCTCCGGGGGCGAGCGCAATCGTTATGCGCTGGCAAGAATGCTGCTGCATCCCTCGAATTTCCTTCTACTCGACGAGCCCACCAATCACCTCGACATGCGGGCCAAGGACGTGCTGCTGGAGTCGCTCGAAAAATACAACGGCACGGTAGTTTTCGTCTCGCACGACCGCTACTTTATTGACAAGCTGGCGACGCGCATATTCGAGATTGGCAACGGACGGGTCGAAGTCTTCCCCGGAAATTACGAAGACTATTTATGGCGCAAGCAACGCGAGGACGCGGGCGAGACCGAGGCCGAGCAAACCGCCTGGGCTCCCACATTGTCAGACGTCCCTGGGTACAACGACCAGAAGTCGCAATCAAAGAAGCGCATCAATCCCATCAAGCTGAAACAGATGCAGGAGCGCCATCAGCAGGTGGAGCAGGGAATCGCGAGGCTGGAGGACGGCATTGCCGAATGCGAGCGCGAGTTGCAGTCCTTCGTTAGCGCGGAAGAGACCGCGCGCTGGACCGAACTGCTGGCATCCCGCCGCGCAGAACTGGAAGGCCTGATGTCCGAGTGGGAAGGTCTGTCACAGGAGCTGGAAGAAGCAAAGGCGTGAAAGCGGTTGTCAGTTCTTACAGTGTGTCATCCTGAGCGAGTGCGCCCGATTTTGGCGCATGAGTCGAAGGACCCCTATAGTTGGCGACCCGAGAATGCGCTCGCCCTGACGCCGCCCCACTGGCCTTCCAATCAGCTGAAAACTGACAACCGACAATCGCTTTTACGGTTTTCCGTCCTCGTTCCACTTCGGCGTGAACCCGCTGTTCGCCAGCCAACTCACCGGCGCAATCATCGATCCCACGGCGCTGTCGAGATGTTGCCAGTCCACCTTGTCCAGCGTATCTGTCGGCTGATGATAATCCTTGTGCAACCCGTAGCTGGAAACAGTCTGTGCGATGATGCCATCCTTCGCCAGCGCATAGTTATCGGAGCGCATGAAGAAGTTCTGGTCCGGATGGGGATCGCCCACCAATTGCGCTCCGTGCGCCGCCAGCGCCGGCCCAAGATCGGTGCGCTCCCATCCCGTCAGCCAGAGCTGATTCGCCTGCACCTTGGCATCGGGCCGGGCAATCATTTCGAACTCGAGATTGGCTACGAGATTCTTTAACTCAAAGGTTGGATTCTTCAGGAAGTAACGCGCCCCGACCAATCCCGCCTCTTCGCTGCCCCACAGCGCAAATACAATCGTCCGCTGCGGCTTCGGCTGTTTGGCCAGTGCGCGCGCCAGTTCCATCACCGCGACCGTTCCCGAAGCATCGTCGTCCGCCCCGGGATAGGTCTTGCCGTCCTTAACGCCAAGATGGTCGAGGTGCGCGCTGAGCAGGATGATCTGGTCCGCTTTCTTGCCTGCAATCTTCGCCAGCACGTTCCAGGTATGCGAGACCTGCCACGGCGTGACATCGGCATGCAGCTTGATCAACGTGCCCTCAGCTACGTCCCAAAGCTGCTGCGCCTGTTCGGCCTTCAGGATAATGCCATCAGGACCGGCCGCCGCATCGCTGGTTCTCTTATCGTCTCGCGGCAGACGGCCTGCAAGGCGCTGAAACCTTGCTTCTCCGTCAGCCGGTTCCGGCACAATGATCAGCGCGGCTGTGCTCTCCAGATAGGGACCAACGACAGTCTGCATGTCTTGCACGCCTGTGCCAGGCTTCAGCTTCAGCAGGACCGCCGCTCCCGCCTTTACAGACTTTGGCGAGATTTGCGCATCGTTCAGGTTCAGCTTCTGCAGAGGCGCTGCAATGTCGGGCTGCGAAAATTGAAAGGCAGCAAACTCGTTTCCGTGCTTCCAGGAAGCAGGCTTTCCCGCGTCGAAAGTGAGAACAGGTGCCGTGGTTACGGTCCGGGTCTTGATCGTCGCGCTCTGGATGTAGCTCGCATTGTCCGCTGCGGGAGCAAGTCCATAGGCCTTGAGCTTGGCCGCGATATATTGCGCGGCGTGATACTCGTCGATGGTTCCGCTGCCGCGGCCATTCAGCGCGGGTCCGGCGAGATACTCAAGATTGCTACGGATGCAGCCCGCGCAGACGGCACTCGAACTGGTGCTGCTATTTTGTGCGCCTGCTGCCAGAGCCAGCGACATGAGCAGCGCCAACGACAGAAATTTTCGTTCCGCTCGCAACAGTTTCAAATGTCAGATTCTCCGATCGCCCACCTAGATTCGTATCCAATTGGCGCGAATGGCCAGCAGACTGGTCACAGCCACCACAATCCAAAGCAGAACACCTTGCAGCAATGGCCGCGGACCAACTCGGCGCAACGTAGCAGGAGACAAGCTGGCGCCAATCAGGTACAGCGTAATCACCAGCATGAGTTTGCCTGCATCGCTCAGGAAATGATACGCATTCGCGCCCGGAAACACGTACGTATTAGCCACTGCCGCCAGGCAGAAGAACAGGATGAACCACGGCCACTGGATGCGCGTCTTGCTGCCCTTGACGGCGGCAGTGGCGACGGACAGAGGTACAATCCACAACGCTCGTGCCAGCTTGACGGTCGTCCCCACGGCCAGGGCTACAGCGCCATATTTTGCCGCAGCTCCCACGACCGAGCTGGTGTCATGAATGGCCAGCGCCGCCCACAGTCCAAACTGGGTTTGCGACAGCTTCAACCAAACCCCAATCGCGGGAAAGGTAAGCAGCGCGATCGAGTTCAGCACGAAGATCGTTCCCAGCGAGACTGACATCTCGTCTTCGGTCGCACCTGTAATGGGACCGATGGCCGCGATAGCGCTGCCGCCGCAGATCGCCGTCCCGGTCGAGATCAGAAACGCCGGCCGCGGCTGCACCGCGATCCACTTGCCCAGCAACGTCCCAACGATCAGGGCGAAGCCGATGCCAAGGGCCGTGTACATGAATCCGCTGGCGCCGGCATGCAGCACCTCCTGCAGGTTCATGCCGAAGCCCAGTCCCACGACCGCGGACTGCAACAGTACCTTGGAGAGTTTTCTGGATTCGTCTTTGTAGGGATGGGTGGCAATTGCGCCGAACGCGAGGCCGGCCAGCAGGGCGAGTGGCGGCGTTGCCCACGGTGTGAGGCAGAAAAACAGCCCTATGGCAAACAGAATCTTCGAATTCATCGAACGAGGGAACGGCCAGTTAAAGGTGCGTCGATCGCCACCCCGGCGGTGACGTTACCAAAATCGAGCAATAAAATGGGCCCGATGCCAAGGAGCGGTGACGATTTCCTTGGCTCCGAGCCCATTCGATCCTGAAATGGATCGG
>JBEKXQ010000106.1:0-15961 GCA_049511915.1 Candidatus Korobacteraceae bacterium | reverse complement strand
TGGACTATCGCGCGCAAGGCGCGGAAGTGGCCTTCCAATATCAGGTGAAACGCGGCCTCACAGTACGCGGCGGCTGGACCTACACCGACGCCGTGGTACAGCAATCGTTCGCCAGCAGCGCGCTGCAGCCGGCCATCAATCCGCTGTTCCCCGGCATTCCGATTGGAGCCTACTCGCCGCTGGTCGGCGCCCGTCCCTTCCGGATCGCCCCCAACACTGGCTTTGCGGGAATCGATTGGAGCTCCAGCCGCTGGTTTGTCTCCGCCATGGGGACATTCGTCTCGCGCCGCGACGACAGCACGTTCCTGAGTGATACTGATTTCGGAAACACACTGCTGCTACCCAATCGCAATCTCGATTCCGGGTATCAGAACGTCCAGCTGTACGGTAGCTATCAAGTCAAAAAGTCCCTCAGCCTCTATACTTCGTTGTCTAATATCTTGAACCAGCACTACCAGGAGGTGTATGGATATCCGGCGCTTCCATTCACCGTCCGGGCTGGCATCAAGCTAACCTTTGGGGGCGAGTCGTGGAAGCTGAACTGAGAGCACCGGTAAAGCCGAACACGACGGTTGGGCGCTCGTTGCAGCCGGTGGTCGCACCCGGAACTGTGCTCGCCGCGGCTGGAGGTCAATCCAAACTGGACAACAGAATTTCCACTCGCACGCTCAATCTAGTGTTGCTGGTTGCGTTGGCGCTCGCGATTGTTGCCGCTACCGGTTTGGGAGCGGTTCGCCTACCGTTGTCCGAGGTGCTCCGCGCCTTCCTTCATCCGTCGCGGGCTGGAGATGCTGGCGAGATCATTTTCCAGCTGCGTCTTCCCCGGGTCCTTGCGGCGGCGCTGGTGGGAGCGGCGTTGTCAGCCACCGGCGTGCTGTTTCAAGGTTTGTTTCGCAACCCGCTAGCCGATCCATTTGTTCTGGGCACCTCAGGCGGTGCCGCGCTGGGCGGAGCGGTCGGCATTTTCCTCGTCCCTTCGCTTTCCTTCGCGGGCTTTGGCGCCACTGCGGTACTGGCATTCTGTGGCTCGGTGCTGACCATGATCCTTGTATGGTACCTGGCGCGCACGGGTGGCCGCTTCGCCATGGAAACTTTGCTGCTTGCCGGCTTCGTCATCGGCACCATGTTGAATGCCGGGACTGTCGTCTTCGAGATGCGCGAGGAAGCTTCCAACTCCGGTCTGCGAGTGCTGGCCGCATGGCTGCACGGACAGCTCAGCATTCCGACATGGAGCCAGCTTGCATTGATCACGCCTCTCGTCGGCATTGCCATTGTGCTCGGCTTGCCGCTTGCAGGGCGGTTGAACACTCTCGCGCTGGGCGAGGAATACGCCGCGCAGCTCGGGGTCAGCGTTGCCCGAGTTCGCGTGGCTACGGTGATCCTCGGATCACTGCTTACTGCGGCCGCGGTATCGCTGGGCGGCCTCATTGGCTTTGTGGGACTGCTGGTGCCGCACTTTCTTCGCATCCTGATTGGCCCCAACCACGTTCGACTCCTGCTTCCAGCTGCCTTGGGCGGCGCCACGTTCCTCATTCTGGCTGACACCTTTGCCCGCACCGCCTTCGCTCCCACCGAAATTCCGGTGGGCGTGTTCACCGCGTTCCTGGGCGGGCCGGCATTTCTTTATCTCCTGAATCATCGGTCGCGGGAGTCCCGCCAATGAATTCCCCCATTCTGGAATTCCGCAACGTCTCCTTCTCCTACGGCCCGCATCTCTTGCTGGACCGCATGTCTCTCGGCATCGAGACGCAGGAAATGGTCGCGCTGGTCGGCCCGAACGGCGTCGGCAAGACCACGATGCTGAAGCTGGTCTCGGGCCTGCTGCCGCCCGCTTCGGGTGAGATTCTGCTGCAAGGCAAGCCGCTGGCTGCGTGGTCGCGCCGGGAGCTGCCGCGTATGGTCGCTCTGGTTCCACAGGAGCTGGAGATCCCCTTCAACTTTCGCGTGGAGGAGATCGTCGCTCAGGGCCGCGTGCCCCATCAGACGCTGTTCGGCAGCGCCACGCCAGCCGATCACCGGGCGGTAGAGAGCGCGATGGAGGCAGTTGACATCGTGGGGCTGCGTCACCGTCCGTACTCCGAGCTGTCGGGCGGCGAGCGCCAGAGAGTGAAGATCGCAATCGGCCTGGCGCAGCAGCCCAAGCTCATGCTGCTCGACGAGCCGACCCAACACCTCGACGTCGGCCGCCAGATCGAACTCATTGCCCTGCTGCGCCGGCTCAATCAGCGGGGCATCGCGATTATCGCCGCTGTGCATGACTTGAATCTGGTGGCAGAAAACTTCGCATCCATCATCATGCTCACGCCGGCGCCCGGATGGATCGCCGGCTCAGCCGCGGAGGTCTTGCGTCCCGAACTGCTGCAACGTGCATTCTCTGTCGATCAGTCGGCCCTGGGCCGCTACTGTGTGTCGCCAGCCTCCGACGGGTTGTCGCAGATTCGCTGAAAGAGTTGGTTCAACCGTGCCATACACTAGTCAGGAAATCGATTTCCGATCCAGCACGTTTTCGCACATCATGCGTCTTAGAAGGGACTGACGTTATGACCAGCATTGCCACCAAGAAGGGCGACGGCGGACAGACCAGTCTGACTGGCGGACAGCGGGTTTCCAAGTCCTCGATTCGTGTGGAAGCCTATGGCACGGTCGATGAATTGAACTCCACCATGGGATTCGCGCGCTCCATCTGCGAAGACGCGAATCTTCGCGACCGCACCAGGGCAATTCAGCAGGAGCTGTTCCAGGTCGGTTCCGCGCTGGCGACACCTCCAGAGAACCGCAAGGGAAAGCCTCCGCTGAATGCCGCGATGATTGATGCTCTCACCGGCCAGGTACACGAGCTCGAAGCCATCGAGGGAATGCTCTCCGACTGGTCGATTCCCGGCGAGCACGCGGCGGCCGCGGCTTACGATGTCGCTCGGACAGTTTGCCGCAGGGCGGAGCGCTGTGTAGTGAGATTGATCGACGCGGGCGAGGTAGTCGATGCCAACGTGCTGCCGTATCTCAATCGGCTCTCCGATCTGCTTTGGCTCTTCGGACGCAAGCTGGAACTCGATGCCGGCGTTAGCGGCTCGCTGCGAAACGCCAATCGCAAGAGCGGACCGCGATGGTCGCGGGCGTGGTGATGAGCCATTGTTTTGGCGACGAGATTACTTGGTCTTGAAGTAATAAGTCCAACTTGCGCTGATATACGACTTCAGCGGAACCCCGACGACTTGCTCAACCGGGGCGACATTGGACGGGTAAGCGAGCACCTCGGTCGTCTGTCCGGTGTATCCTCTGGCGAGCAGGAAATTGGCCGCGATGGACATGCGATTCTCCAGAAACGGGCGCAGCACGGCGCCTCGAAATTCCGTAACCGGCGTACCTACAAATCCATCGCCCAGCGGCTTGGCCCGCACGTATTCGTATTCTCCCCGAAGTTGCAGACGTAGCGGCAGCCTGGTCAGGGATCCGACCGTGTCCCAGATAAACCGCGGCGCTTCTGGAATGGGCTCGCCCGTCTGTGAATCTCTCGCGTCGGCCTGGGCGTAGGAAACATAAATACTGCCAACGGAAAAATTTCGCTGCATCGAAACGGAAATCGCCTTGTTCACCGACGGTCCAACGATCTCCTGCAAGCCAGTGTCAGGATCGATCTTCGCCAGCTCCTGCGAATTCGACGTTCGTCGCAGAGTCAGGTAGAACTGCGTCTGTTTGATCACCTTGGAAAACACAAGTTGCTCGGCCCGCGACGGTGCAAGTAGGGTCGGTATTCCCGTGCCATTGCCGATGCGCGGATCTTCGGTATGAAAGCCGAAGCCGTAACTGAAGGCGATGGTCGGTAAGTACCGGATGTCCCCGGGAAGAATGGTGAATGTCCCCTTGGGCAGCGTCAGAGTCGCGAGCTTGTCGAAGGAATTCTGGGGATTAATGAAGTCCTGATTGTCCATCCACACTTCTTCCTGGCGGACGCCCAGATTGTAGTGGAAGTGTTTCTTGATAGGACCATCAACCGAGATAAATGGCTCGACAAACGATAAGGTCAGGTTGTTGCTTGCCGTGAGCTGGTACTGGCCCGCATCGCTGATGTGATAGAGATCCAGGTCGTGCGGGGCGTCGCGACGCAGGTCAACGCCGGCAAGCAGGGCGAGCCAGGGACGCACGCTCTGAATATAGGTCGCTTCGCCGCCAAAGACGTTCCGCTTCTCGCTCTGCTGGATCAGGCCATCGCCGAAGTTCGAGCGTAGCGTAAGAGCGTAGTTGCGGAAGAATCCTGAGAAGGAAAATTGCCGCTGCTCATCCAGCTTCCAGTTGTCGCTGGCGACCAGCAGGGCGTTATAAGTGTAGTCGAGCTGACGGCTGTCGATAGTGTCGCCGGGCACAGGGACAGTGATCGGGATCAGCCCTGGAACGTAAGAGGAGCCGTAATATCCGATACCGAATAGACTTAATTGATGGCGCCCGAAGTTGAACTGACGCAGGCCATTTAGCTTGTACTGCTGGCGATGTTCCAGGCGCTCTAGAAATCCATTGCCAAACGAGGCTTCCATTGCAATCCATTCGTTGGTGTGAGGCTTCGACGAACTCCAACCAGCCATCATATCCGCGTCACGGTAGTCGCCGGTTAGTTGAAAGAAGCTGAGGAGATGCCGCCGAGGAACGTAATCAGCGGCCAAATCGACGGCATTGTTGCCCTCGCGAACGTTGAAAGCGCCGCCGTCTATCGTGACCGCTTCGATGATTGGAGGGATGAGAACGTTGGGATCGGAATATCCGTTGCCATGCGCATTGGCGGGAAGGTTGTTGGGAAAGAGAAAGTCGCCAATCTGAAAGTACTGCGCGATGGGCTCGCCGTGATCTCCGGCCACGCCCGGCGCAAAGTACTGCGGTGCCTTGATTCCGCCTGAGGCGGTTTCAATTGGCAGCCCGGGAATAGAGATCGGGGCTCCAGGTCGACCGGGATTGGCGTCGAGCACTTGGTCATGAATGACGACGGTCTGCGCAGGGTCGGGAGTCTCCAGCGACGGAACGGAAGCGACAACCGTAACTTGTTGCTGTGTCGAAACCAGTTGCTGGAATTGTACGGTGATTTGCTGCTGCTGGCCGGAAGTCATGGAGACGCTCGCCACCACGGTGACATAAGACGACTCCTCAGCCGTCACCTGATAGACGCCCGGAGCGACCCCGGCCAGCACGAAATTGCCCTCCTGATCGGTGACGGTTTCCCCCACTTTTGTCCCCGCGGCGTTCCGCAATTTGATAGTTACTTTGGCGACGGATGCGCCTTGCGGATCGAGGACGCGTCCCCGAATGATTCCGCTCTCTCCCAACGCAGATGTACACAACAGGAATGCGCAGATTGCAATTCTCAGCGCTGGGGAGACCTGCAGGCTAACCCTGAGGCCTATGCGCGACCTGAAAAAGGCGGAAGAGCAGTGACGCACGTGGTACATTTTTACACTTCGTGCTACCCATTCTATGAATCGAGCCCCAGGCCCGCAGAGAGTCGTCTAGTGCGAATGATGATGTCTAGGTAAATTGCTCTCGGAATACTGGATCGGTCCCAGCGTGTAGGCCTGGGGCGAACTCATCACTAACTTGCCGTGCTGCACGCCCTTGAGGCCAATCAGACGGCTCGCGAGTTCCTGCACGCGTTTGAGTTTGCCCTTCACAACGACGACCTCCAGGCACATATCGTGATCAAGATGCGAATGGACGGTCGAGATAATGAGCTCGTGATACTGATGCTGCAGCGCGGTCAACTTGTCCGACAACAACCGGAAGTGATGGTCGTAGATGAGAGTTACGGTCCCGACCACGAAGCCGTGGCCCGATTCCAGCGTGGCCTCATTCAAGCGATCGCGAATCAAGTCGCGGATAGCTTCGGACCGGTTATCGTAACCTTCCTGTTGGAGAAAGCGGTCAAATCGTTTCAACAGATCCGAGTCTAGTGCGACTCCAGTGCGGGTCAGCCCCATGTCTCACCTCTCGTTTCCAGCCTATCGTAATACAAATGTAGCAACCGTAACACTGTCATCGTGGTGTTGAAATCCGTATTCCTGGTAAGGGTAGGCCACAGATGGAATTTGGCATTCCAAAGTCTCTGAGGAGGGAGAACCGACTGGCGCAGTTCATCTCTGGGTTTAGCAATAGCACCCACATCCACTGTCATATAATGAAGCAAACCAACGGCTGATCGCCCGGTCCCGGAGGGATGTGTGAGCGGTTGAAACAGGCGGTCTTGAAAACCGCTGTACTCGAAAGGGTACCGGGGGTTCGAATCCCTCTCCCTCCGCCATGCAGTCTCAACTGCAGAGAAATTCTGCTGCATTGCTCTTGAAATATGCGGGAAAGGCCGGCTTTTCGCGGTATTTGCAGGAACCAACCGGACTAGAGAGAGTGGCTTTCGCGGCGCGCCGCTCTCGTCACGGCGGTTTTTCTCCGGAGCCTCTATTGGTAGTCCCCTTTCAAGAATCCGCTCGAGCGAATGCTTAGCGAAGACAAACCGAACGTAGCGCGAATCCGACTTGACTTCTTGAGCTCGCTTTCCCCTGTAGACCCTTCTCGGTGCAATCCAGTTCCCGCATAAGTCAGAACTCGAGGCGTGCCTGAAACGCGATCATTCGGGGACTGCTGTCGCCACCCAATCCAACCCCCAGCAATCCGGTGGGAGGAGAAGTGGTGTAGGTCAGCGCCCCGAAGCCCGTTTGTGTAGAAGGTTTTCCCGGAATACCGGCCAGCACCATACTCGGTAGCGCGAAGTTGGGATGGTTGAAGACGTTGAAGAACTGAGCGTCGAATCGAAGTTTCACCCGTTCGCTAAGCGGAAACCATTTGGTGAGGTAGAGGTCGCTCCAGAAGAAGTCAGGGCCGCGTAACGCGTTGCGGCCGAGATTTCCGAATTGACAGTTCTGAGGGGTGTTCCCGCCGTAGCAAGCTCCAGTCGCCGGATCAACCGCGGACACAAATGCATTTGGATTGAGCCATTGAATCGTTCCAGGTTGAGTCACGCCTGGAATGTTGCAATTGCGACAGTAGGGATCTGCCCCGGGCACAAGGCTTACATATTCTGGGCCGCTGCCCTGCACGATGCCGTTTCCATTCGCCGAGTAGGGCGTGCTCAGTACCGAGAACGGGAGTCCACTGTGCCAGAATACGGTGCCTGAAACTTGCCAACCATTCAGCGCATAGCCAAGGGACTCGTTTTTAACTTTGATCGGCAGTTCATACACGTATTGCCCAGTCAGGTTGTGGCGGACGTCGTAGTCGCAGGAAGCGTAATTGCGGCTGAGCTCTCCCGGCAGAGGCGAGAGAATTCCGGCTGAAGAGAACTGCAGAAACCCTCCGTTGGAAACCTCGTCCAGGCAATGGCTCCAGGTGTAATTGACCTGCCCTTGAAAGCCGTGTCCCATCCGCTTCTTGGCCGTGAGTTGAAGTCCGTTGTAATTGCCGTTGGCCCCCGTCCAAAGTTGGGTTACCGCACCGAATCGCGGATCGACTGGCTGCATGTAGGGGAACGGGGCAAAGCATCCCTGGCACACCGTCTGGTATCCATTGACCTGGGTGAGATAGGGTTGATCCACGGCGCGAGTGCCTACGTATTGCGCCTGAACGCTGCCTGTATTTCCAAATTGATGCTCGATGCCCAAACTCCACTGCATGAAATACGGCGCGTGGAGCTTGCCGTCAGGGACAGCCGTAATGGCGACAGGTGGAAGACAGCTCGCCGGGTTGGCCAGCGGAGATGCGCAGGAAAGCACGCCTTGCGGGAAACCAGCACTGAATGTCTGATTCGCCGCAACCGTTGCATCGACTGCACTGTTAGGCACTCCTGGCGCGATTGCCGTGCCACCCACAGTTCCAAGCAGACCGCCTTGAAATGTTTGGACGTAAGGCGGATTCACTCCGACTAGGTCAGCAACGCTTCCCGGCAAGATATCGCTGAACAGGCCGAAGCCGGTCCGAAGAACGGTATTAGGTTCGAGCTGCCACGCGATGGCGGTTCTGGGTTGCAGAATCGCTAATGGCGTGGATGCGAAGACATTCCCGAGACCAGTTTGGATAACGTCGCTCAGCGGCTGGTTAACATCGTGTGAGATGGAATAGAACGAACCGTCTAGACGCGCAATCTGGTCATGCGGATTGAGCGGGTTGGAATTGTAGGTATCGCGCAGACCAAACGTCCAAGTCAGCGTTTGCGTGACCCTCCACGTGTCCTGGGCATAGAAGTCGAGATTGAGAAAGTTGAAAGGCTCGTTAGGCGATGTTGGGAATGTCTTGCTGGCCGTCGACGCCACTCCATAGATGAATTGCGGCAGCGTCGTGTAAGTCACCGTTGGGACCGTACCCTCGCCGAAGTCGAAATCATTCAGGCGAAAGATTCTGGTGTTGGTGCCAAACCTCAGCTCATGAGCGCCATGGCTCCACGCGAGATTGTCGTTGATGAAAAAACGGGTAGCACGCCTTCCTTGTACCCAGGTGTTGTCGAGTCCTCCAATGGTGGTGAACGGTGCGTTCGCACCGCTGCCTTCGAGCACGATCGGGAATGCAGCCAACGTCTGCTGAAAGTCGCTTGGTCCGAACAGGCTCTCGTACCAGGAGAATGCCGGATTGAAGTAGTTCACCAGGTTCTGCGAGAACACATGGGTGTATCCGGCCGCAAACGAATAGAGCGGCTGCGGGGAAAAGGCATTGAATAGAGGGTTGATGGGGTCCGTGTAAGCGGCTTGCAAGCCAGTGTCAGCCTGAAAACGAAACCAGGTGGTGTCGTTGGGACCGATGTTGTAGTCGATACGGGCTGTCTGCACCTGCTCGTGATCGTCACTGGAGTGCGATACGCCTCTCCGATTGGCGCAGCCGTTGCCGTTGGGAAGGCTGCCCGAAGCTGGAGACCCGTTCGAATTGAAGGGACAGCCGAGCACGGTGAGGGGTGTTCCACTGGTGTCTCCGTAGAGTGAGAACATCTTCTGGTAGAACGGCACCTGTTGCGGAGCAGGTGCATAGTGCGATCCGGTAACGGCGTCGGTTCCACCGAGAGGCAGTTGCTGCAGGACATATTGCTGGAGCGCGGGTGTGGGAACGGTCACAGTCGTATAGATAGGCAATGCGATCCGTACCCACTCACTATCGAAAAAGAAGAACAACTTGTCGTGGATGATCGGTCCGCCCAGACTGCCTCCAAAGTGGTTCACGGTGGAACCCGGTTTGTGATTTCCCGGGGTGGCATTGGTGAAGTAATCGGCCGCATTGAGGGCTGCGCCGTTCCACAGTTCGTATAAATTGCCGTGAAACCGGTTGGTCCCGGACTTGGTAATGTAGTTAGTCTGGGATGCGCCATAGCGGCCCTGGTCGACTGAATACGAGAGCGTATTCACGGTTACTTCAGAGATCGAATTCAGGCCGAGCACGAGATTGGTCGAGAGGCCGCTGTTGAGATTCGTCAGCGGATCGTTCGTCTCCAGTCCATCGACGATGTACCCATTAGAGAGCGCGGGCAAACCATTGAATTCCACATTACCGTATCCATTGCTGCTGCCGACAAAGTCATTGCCGCTGCCCGCCGTATTGATCAGTGCCCCCGGCGCAAACTGCAACGGATAGGTCATATCTCCGCCCGGGTTCGGCAGGTTTTCCAACGCCGGCGCGGCCAAAGTGGTGGATGTGTTTGGGTTGCTGGTGTTGATAATCGGCGCTTCCGCACTGACGTCCACGGTTTCCTTCGATTGCGCCACTCTGAGGATGAGGTTGACGGTCTGCTTCTGTCCCAGCCCCGAGGAGACGTTGTCGGCTTGCTGCGGCGCGAATCCCTGCGCTTCCACTCTGATGGTGTAGGTACCCGGCTTGAGTTGCGGGAAATTGAAACGACCTGCATCGTCTGTCCTCGCACTGCGTTTCAGCCCCGTCTCCCGGTTGATAACGGTCACTGTGGCCCCTGGAACGGCGGCATTCGTCGAGTCCGTAACCTCTCCGAGAATGGCACTGGTGGTTTCTCCCTGTGCCAGCAATTCCGCTGGAAGCAGTAAAACGGTGGCGGCTGCCAACAGACCGAATCCAAGGTGGCGACGCAGAAGCCGCCCGAGAGTCCTCTTCAAGGTGTATCCCCCATCTTCCAAGGCGAGCTACGGCGGTACTCACCAACGATGGTAAGGAGCATACACTATCAAATGTTAATTGCGGTAAATATTGATAAGAATATTACGGTTTAGACACCCAGACCTTCTCGGCCGCCGATGTGCCCAAGCGAATCTGCCGTTTATCCACCGACAAGGAAACCGTGCCATCGTAATTCCTGGCTTCCACCGCTAGCCGAACTCCGGGCCGGATGCCCTCCTTCTCGAAGAACTCCAGAAGCCTGCGATCGCGCTCGTACACGCTCGTCACCACATATTTCGAACCGGGTTCCGACTCGCTGAGCAGGCGCAACCCTCGCTTGCGCCTCTCCGCAGGACTGCGCAAAACCAGCCCATTTCCGTGGGGACAGGTTTCCTTGTGCCCCAGTTTCTCGATCAGCTTTTTCTCGAACGCCGGCGACACGGCGTGTTCCAATCGTTCGGCCTCGTCATGGATCTCGTACCATGGCATGGCGAAAATCTCCGACAGCATGCGTTCGATCAGGTGATGGCGAACGATTGTCCGTTCGGCGACCTCTCTCCCCTGTGCGGTAAGAGAAATGTGTCCGTCGCTCTTGATCGACACCAGGCCGTCCCTGGTTAGGCGCTTCAGGGCAAATGTTACGGCCGGTCTGGTTACGGAAAGCCAATGTGCCAGCGTGGCGGGAATTACTGTCTGACCTTCAGCCTCCGCCTCGGCGATGGCCTTCAGATAGTCCTCTTTGGAGATCGTGATCATAGTTGCGGAAACCTGAACAAGTGTGTGCAGTCTAGCACTGTGCCGTAGTATGCCGGGCCGCAAAATCGGCTTCGCATGAGCGGAGAAATAGGGGACGGCCTCCGAGAACTCTCAGCAGACGAATCCTCACCGAGTGACGGACAAAACGGAGATAATCCATTTGGTCGAAGGACGATCTATTCGCTGCGGTGTGGAGCTCGATTCCCCGAAATCGGCTCGAAAAGCGCAGGCGAACATTGCCCAAAGACGTAGAAACCTGCGCCGCCGGCAGAGCTGCTGCCGGAGATTATTATGCACTTTCGGACTGTCCGGTGAGGAAGGAGTCAGTCTGCGAACTACTTTCAGAGGCGAACCGACTTGACCTTGCCTCCCTCGTGGCCGATGATCGCCAAGCGTTCGCCTTCGGGCGGCCACCGAAAGCGGACTACACGATTCGCGAGGCCGAGCGTAATTCGTTTCTCCAGTGCGCTCGTTTCCAGCCAGAGATCCCTGCAAGTTGCTGACACAAGGGATCTTAGCGGATAACCCAAAAGGGTATCTGAAGTTCGAATCCTGTTCCCTCCGCCACGCAGTCTCCACTGCAGAGAAACTCTGCTCTGTTGCTCTTGAAATATGCGGAAAAGGCCGGCTTTTCGCGATATTTCCTCTACCAACTGGACCAGAGAAAATTGCCTCCTAGACCGCTCCACTCCTGTTAAAGCGGTTTCTCTCCGGAGCCTCCATTGGTAGTCCCCTTTCAAGAACCCGCCCAGGCGAATGCCTAGCGATCACAAACCGAACACAGCGCGAAAGCCAACTTGACTTTTGCTTCCACTCGGGCTCCTTCCCAGAAGAGCGTTTGAACTAAGCCTCCGGCGCGGCGGATGCTACCGCGTGGGCTCGCCCGAGCATTGTCACTTGTGTAAGTTGTGGGTCACAAGGAGGCTTTTGTGACCCATCTTCGGCAGTTGATGCTGGACGAGCTCCAGCGTCGCGCGGCCATCAAACTGAGTCCAATTCATATTTCTTATGGCGCCTATCAGGCTCTCCAATAACGCGCCGGTAAGAATTGCGCCCTTGACGCTCACTGCTTCCAGATTCATGACAGCTCCGCTAGGTGAACGCCGGCCACAAGCAATCGAATATTGTCAGATTGTTTGCTCTTTACGCCACCATGACAGAGCCGAGCTAAGGTTACGGGATCTCCTTCGCCAGCGAGGATTGCGTCCAGTATTCGGAGGCCGCTAATTCCGGTGATGTCGCTCAGGACACGGTGAATCTGGAGATTCATCTGATCAAGCGCTTTCTGCATGTGCAGCACATGCTCTGCCGCCATCTGGATCAGACTGCTGCGGTGTCTCCAGAGAGAGCGAATAGCGCAGATAAAGCCAGGAGGGAAACTGGCACGCAACAGACCCATCAAATGCCACACCTGTGGGCCTATGTTTCTACTTGCAGTGCGTACTCCGGGCCGTGATCGCCATCACTGACAGCGGGTTGCGATCCCGTTGATACTGGCAGAGCTGTGCATGGGAAGGGAAGGCCCGCAGGTCCGACCTCCTTGGGGGAGTTGACGCCAGAGCGTTAGAGGCACTCCCCGGCCTGCGGGCTTTTAGCACTTCTCCCCTCCATCTACCATCTATCTTCTCGGCGTGTTCACGCTATGACCCCACTACCCAATCGCGACAACGCCGAAAAAAATTGGGGAGCCCGTGAGGCCCCCCGAGGAGATGAAGCTCTTTGGTTCCAAACCCCGTGGAAGTATTCCCCGCCTAGGGACTTAGCTTCCGCAGGAACTAGGTGAGATGGTTTCCTCCCATGCCATCTCTGAGGGACGCTTCAACCCTGCTGAGGAATCTAGCGGCCCCCCGGCTTCTACGGGCGACTATGAGATTCGATTCGTAAAAGCCACTTAAGCATACCGCGACCTTGGCTGAAGCAGCATTACGTTTGCATGACTTCGACGAAAGAATAATCGCCTGCCCTATCGGTGCCAACTTACGGGATCACAGGATTTCAGTTACGGCGTGATCTCGACGTGTGAGATTCCATTTTGGAACTAACCAACAAAGCTTGTGTGCTATGGCGCGCCGTCCTGCACCCGTTTGCCGATACAATTTCTTTTAGACGAGAGGGTCTCCCGGAGCGCATCATGAAACGAAGGTTTGCTTCCCTGAATCCCCAGGAAGCCCTGCACGTCGCCATCTTCATCGAAGAACGCAACGCCGAGCTCTACTATCAGTTCGTGGAGATGTTTGTCGAGTTCCGCGATAGTGAGTCACTGGAGATTGCCAGTGTCTTCAGGGAGATGGCGGCTGAAGAAAAAGAGCACAGCTCTAAGTTGCAGAGCCTGTACATGGAACGGTTCGGGACTTCCAGTTGCGCCTTGACGGAAGAAGATCTGGTGGAGCTGATTGAAGTCCCACGGCTGGAGCAGGTAGATTTCTTTCCTGCTCCAGAGAGAAATGAGGTTAGCGCTCGCGATCGTGCTCTGCAGGTAGCGCTCAACGCGGAACGCGGTGCCCAGAAGTACTACGCAAGTCTGGTGGAAAAAGCCGAGCCAGGACCGTTGCGTCAGCTCTATTGCGAGCTGGCCGAAATGGAAGACGGCCACGTCACCTCTATCGAGAAGAGGATATCCGCTCATCCGGCGAAGAACACGGGGAAGTAGCTCCAGGAACAATCTTGGATCTGCATTGCGACAACCTGGAGAGCCTCACCTAGTTGCTGCCGTCGCTTTTGATAGGGTCTGGATAAACCTCGCTGGTCCTAGCTTGGAGAGCTGCGGGGCAATCGGGCTGGGCACCGTCGATCGGATTCTGCGCAATATGCGGTTCGATCTCAGCCAGCGCAAGGTGCTGTTGGTCTTTGACGAGGCCTAGGATTTGTCGATTGAGTCCCTGGAGACCCCTCCGGGAACTACTGGATCAACCGCCGCACTGCGGGTTGCTGTTCGCCTAGTCACTCTCCGTTTCCGTCTTCCGGCTGGGGATTTCGGAGATAGGACGCGAAGAAGCGAAGTAGAAACGGCGTCTGACTGTTGATGCCGTTGAACAGCAGGATGGGAACATCCGGGCGCAGCAGCTTCATATCAGCTCGCACAGCCGCACCGGTGGCACCGGGCAGATCGTATTCCAAGAGCACTCCCTCAATAAGCTCTGTCACAAGCAGGCCCAGAGCTTCTTTGGCAGTGCTTGCGGTAAGCACCTCACATCCGGTTCTCTCCAGACCGTGCTTCAGCGTTGCCATGTAATCAAGCCGGTTCTCGACACAAAGGACCCTCATCAGATTCACATCTCTCAGTCGCCAGCAACGGACCTTATTATTCGTTTGACCATGTCGCCTTCCGCCCTTGGTCGCCTTTCGTGCGATTCAGGACGGGCGCTGGAGCCTAACAAAACGCTAGCTTGCTAACTAATGTGCCTGGGCTGCAGACATCTACGAATGCGAAAACAGAGCTCAACGATCATTGTCAATTCCACAATCACTATTCTTTTGGGCGATGGCCGCAGCGGTCTTCAATCGGAGAGACGTTGCTGTTGCGGTTGAATAACCGGCGCTAAACATTGGCTGCCTGGAGCGCATCTCCGGCAGCTAATGGTTTTCTCTTGTCAGCTTCAGCCTCTGCGGTATTCTGTATTAGCCGTGCGAGCAAAGCGATTTCAGACTGCGCCACAGTAAGGTGATAGCGAGCGTCGCTGGGAACGGCCGGATCGCGGCTCAACAGATACAGCAACTGCATCAGCTCCTGCAGTTTGTTGTTCGTGGTGTCGAGCACGCTCGCGGTTTTCCATTCAGCGTGGGATGCAAGCCGATTATGCGGGGAGAGCCGAGCTTCGGAGCCATTGCAGGCGCGTTCGTTTCCATGTTGCTCCGTACGATTTGTTCGGTTGCTAGCTTCGGGCTGTTTGTATTGCGGTTGGCTCACGTGTCTTCCCCTACATAAATACTTCACTAGATGTCCTGCCTTTGAAAATGACTCCAGTTCCGAAAGCGGGAGAAGCTAACAAAGTGGAATTGCTGGAGCATCCACATAGCATTCCCTTTTCTCACCTGGTCAGAGGAAAATACATCACTGACATCAGACTAGGCGCTAGACATGAAGAGCTCATTTCCTGTGCATGATAAGTTGTTCATCGGGCCGCCAGGATAGTTCCGGTAGTCTAAAGCAGACATACTCGCAGCGGCACAATTCCACTCGATATCCGACAACGGACAACGGGTCGGCGCTGTCCGCAGGGTCGAGGTCAAACTGTTGCCCGTAGGTTGAGTCTGACACCCGGGGCCGGCAGTTGGACGCACACATCGCTCCACGACTTCACTTGGAACGGGGCACTCCTAGGTAGGCGGAGTCACAGTTAAGGTCCACAAGACATTCTGTCCAATCTCGCCCGGCGGCTCGACGCCCGACAGCCAAGATTCGAATGACAGTTTTGTCACGCAAAAGAAAGGTGCTTTTCAGCGGCGAGGAGCATAGTCATATAGCGACACTTTAGCTGACCTTCCGCGGGCAGAATGGCGATACTGGTGTGCTGCCGGACCGTCACGCAGCACATTCGCAAAGGAGAGAAGGAAATAAGGTGAGACGATCAGTGCTGTTCCTCATGACGATCTTGACAGGTTGGACGTTGGGGGAGGCTGTTCCTCCGAGTTGGATCGACTGGTCCGCGAGGTCGATGCAGGCGCCTTCCAACGGCGAGATTGGCGCTTCGGCGGTATGGCAGCCGTCGCAGGACCTCCTCAGTAAAGCCCATTTGGTCTGCGAAAAGGGCGCGGGGCCAGCGAGCTTTGCCGAATGCTTCTTAAATCAGATCGCGGCGGGAGCACCTGCCGACGCCGTGAGCTTCACCCGCATGCTGTATCGGCAGAATGGCGGGCTGGTGGGAATCATGACTGCCTTTAAGAAGTACGGCCCAGTGGATGCGGCGCAAGTGTTCTATCCGTTGCGCGCGAATGACAACTATGGCCTGCCGCTGGTGAACGGCGATCCTAAGACTCTCGACGTCGACAATCTGCAAAAGCTGGATCGGGCGGCGATGGAACAGAGCCCGATGTTTCAGGCGGTGAAGCAGAAGTTTCCCCAGACCGATATTTGGCCGGGCGACCGCAGCAGCAGCGCTCCGTGGCCGCAGTTGCAGCCGGTGCCCGAGGGAGG
>JBEKXQ010000105.1:0-16051 GCA_049511915.1 Candidatus Korobacteraceae bacterium | reverse complement strand
ACTTTTTCCAGCCCCGTTTCCACCCTGTGGATGTTAAGCCCAGTTTAGGGTCCCCGGTTCAGGTATGGGAAACACCTTGGGGGCATCAGGGCTCCAGTTGCACCCAATTAGCACCAGTTAGCTGGGGTTGGTAAGCCATCCCACGGTACAAGTGACGGTACAAGTCTCGTGGTGTCAGTCCCCCTACCCCAGCGGTACGGGGTCTGAACCGATCAGCTTGAAAAACGGAATAACAACGAGATCGTAGCCACAACGCCAAGGCTATCGATAACAAGGTGCGTTGCCTTGAGTCGTGGCGAAACGGTCGGGCTTAAGGCCAACAGCAACCCCATCATGGTCGCAATTGCGACTAGCGGGCCGCCAATAAAAACCCCAAGCGCCACGAATGAGGCGGAATGTTGTCCCCAGTCTGTTAGATGACGTTGAAGCAAGAGGTTCACCAGCAAAGCCAAGCCGCCAACGAGGCTGGGTAGGCAGAGGACAATGGTAGCCACGAGACTGAGCACGCCCTTGGCTTGCATGGGAGTGGGCCTCCTCTGAAATTGTAGCGCCAAACCGGGTCGGCGACTCAGCAACGCTGGCAGCAAACGGGCGAGAGCGCCACGAATCAAATTTTGCGGAAGGCCTTTTCTCACCCCTCAAAGTGGAATAGATTTGGCTTGCAGCAATCTCTGCGGGAGGTACCTATGCCCGTGTACGATTACATCTGCAAGGACTGCCAGAACTCATTCGAGTTAGTTCTCACCTTCAGTGAATACGACAAAGAAGACATAAGTTGCCCGAAGTGCGGCAGCAAGAACGTTGAACAGGATGCCGTGGCGTTTTATGCGGTGACCTCGAAGAAGAGCTAGCGACTGCAAGAACGGGCCGAGTTGGATACGGCGAAGGCCTCAAGGCTCGTGAAACATAGACGGGCGCATAAAGCCTACGAGATGCGCCCGCACGTGCTTGTCACAACTGGTCGGGGGGCATTTGAGCGTCCGGCCCCGGCGGAGTCTTTGACGATGAACGGCGAAGCTAAGAGGGTAACCAATTTCAACTGGATCAAGGCCAGGGCTGATTGTTCGTTGGCCCAAATATTCAAACAGCTTGAGCTTGGAGCAACGAATGATGTTGACGCAGCCAACGAGCAGCGCAAGCCAGAAGACCACCACACGTTTAGCATCTCGACCGATTACGGCCGGTTTTCCGTCACTCGCAAAAGCCGGAGCGCCCTTCCTGTATCGGTAGATTTTTCTTTGGAGGGGGAAGAAATTGTGGTTTCTACCGGTAATGAGATCATCCTTACGGCGACCATAATGCTCAACCATGAGGGCCGATGCGTGTTGAAAGTGGACGGGGAAGAGCTAGAACAGTGGCACGTTCGCAGAATGGCATTCGAGGATTTGTTCTTCGGTAAAGGCGGTTTCCCAATGCCTACGGCGGGCCGATAAACCGTATGGGAAACACCTTGGGGCCATCAGGACTGACGAGTTGCACCCATTGGCGGCAGTTGGCTGGGGTTGGTAAGGCATGCAACGGTACAAGTCAAAGGTATATGTTCTCGGTAGTGCTCAGTTTGAAATCCTACCTGGAAATGGAACGATGCGGGTAAGATCCGGTTGGCAGACGTGTTTGGCTTCTTCTTGGATCATCTGCTCTGCACCCCGGCAGCGGCACACTGTTAGCAAGCACTTAAGGCAGATGGATTCGACGTTACCGTTATCGGGATAGCGATGGGCGAAAGCGTGAGCTGGAGCATTCATATTCCCCCCCAAAGTCCGTCGTGAGATGTGGTCGGCCAGATTGAACCCCACAGGAACAATCTATTTTCCGCATGATCATTGATTCGATCAAAGAGTGATGTGACATCCATCACACGTGGTTGTGACACTTAAAGGGCGATTAGCAATTGCAGAGGGTAAACAGCAAAAGCACAGCCCGTGGTGGCCCACGGGCTGAGACTCATCAGGAGATCTGGGTCTACGGAAGAAGATTCCAATTCCTGACTGGTTGTCAGTGTTCACGGTACGGGCTGGCGACAATCGTCGTCATTGATCTGCATCACGGCGGAGTGTTCTAGGGAAACCTGCCCTTTCCCCACCAGTCGTGGACAATTCACCAGGACTCCTTTGGGCGCTATGGATGTTACGGGCTGGCTGATGGTACCGATTCAGGTATGCTCAGGATGACAACGAAGCATGAAGCAGGGATCAGTTGAACAACTCGTAGCCAATGAACTGAAGTGCAAGTGGAGCGCAACGCTTGCGGCTCTCGCTAAGTTGCCCCTTGGTGTGGGTGTGGATTTGCCCAGTGTGCCTGTAAGTGAAGCTGCCCGATTGCGGGCGATGCTCCACACCAGCGGAAGAACATCCCTGTTTCGCTACACTGTCTCCACCAAGACTGGCGTGATTCGGGTGACCAAGGTTGGAGTGTGGATGGGTAGTCAAATGGCGAGCATGTGACGCTTTCTGAATGAGCCTCCCGGAAGCATTCTCTCGATAGGGTGCCTGGCACGTTGCTGGGTAGCTCTCCCTTCCCGCCAATACCACCTCCCCACCTCCTCTGCTGTCCTCGACGTTGGCGAACGCTACTGCCGCCAGCCAAGAAAGGACACAAATGGCAACGAAAACAGCCAAGTCAGGTTGTCAAAAGCAAAGAAGAAGTAGCGCAAGAAAGCTCGAAAAAAGTGGGGATCGGGACACGTTTGGTCAAGATCAAATCGAAGTGGGGTGGGGATGGTTCAGGTGAGGGAGACAGCGGGGTATGCCTCATGGCGAGCAGGCAAGAAAAGGGTGGCTGGGTTGCACTGGAGCCGGATCAGCGCAGCCCGACTACGCTGAAATCAGAACAGCTTGCGGCGCAGCACGGCAGTCAAACCAAAGAAGCCGGAAGCAAATAACACCAGGCTACTAGGCTCAGGTACCGTTCCCGTGGTGGTCGTGCTGGTGCTGGTGGTGCTACTGCTGGTGCCGAGGATGGTGAATGATTCCGAAGGAATTGTCCCTACGCCGCTGTCCTGAGCAAGCGACGGGCAGCCACCTCCCATGCCATTGTCTCCGCCGCAGCCGACGCCGCTATTCTGATCCCAAAAAAAATAGCCGTCGCCACCCTGAGCGTTCTGCAAGTTGAGCCAGTAGGTTCCACCAGTGCCAAAGTTTACATTCAAACCCAACACAGTGACCTCGTCGATACCGTAGCCAAACTGATTGGTGTAGAGAAATTGGGATGCGAGTAAACCGCCGCTACCACCGCTCGTGGTGGCTGTACCGGAGGCATAAACAGTGCCACCGTCTGGGCCAGAGGTCATGGACCATTCCAAGCTTGTCATTTGGCCGCAACCTTCGCACTCATTCCAGACACCCAGCATGAATCCCGTGGCGTCTGAGCTGCCGGAAAGGGTAAAGCTGTCACTGACTATGAAGCCATTAACGATGTCCCACGCATTGGTTGAGCCGTTGATCGGACCATTGCTGTAAAGAGTCTGCGCTATGCCCGGAATAGCCGTTAACATCAGGCACAGTGCGAGCAGTGAGAGCGAAGCAAGGCGGAGCTTCATGGTAAGCCCTCCCGTCAGGTGAACCTTGGCTGGCATTTGACATCCAACAAGACCCAAAGTCAATGCTGCTTTACTGCATTTCGATGATACTCGACGCTAAAGGGTATCTACCTTCTTCTTCTCCTTTGCAATTTCCACGCTGGCGAGAGTCTTTCGTGCCAAGTGCGACTCCCACAACAAGGCTCCAGTTACCCGGCAGCAGGGCTTTCCAGGAAGAGCGCCGCAGGTTGGGCATTGAACGTCCTGTGCTTTGTCGTTCATGGGAAGAGAGTGAGTACTTTACGGCGTGATCTCCCAGACAACACCATGGCCATAGCCTCCACCATAAGATGCCGTTCCGTAAAGATCGCCGTTAGCGTCGAATACAACGTTGCTGACTGGAAGTGCTCCGTCGCTACCGGCGCTAAAGTCGTGCAGCGAGGTGTACGTCCAACCCCCATTTGAGGGTGTCAGCTTGAAAACCGATCCCGCTCCATAAGCGCCGTCATAGTAGGTTGTGCCGTAAAGGTTACCGGCAGCATCCATAATCAACTTGGCCTCAGGTCCTACATTACCGAGGAAGCTGTACTGTGTGTTGAAGGTCCAACCACCATTCGCCGGCGTGAGTTCGAAAACCGTACCGCCTCCGCTACTGCCGCTCTCCAGAGTCGTTCCGTAAAGATTGCCGGATTGGTCGATGATCAGACCTCCGGTCGGATATAGCCCATCGTCTCCACTACAAGGGAACCCGTAGAGGGTCTGCTCTGTCCAACTCGATCCCAATGGCGATAACTGGTAAACCGCACCGACGTCGCATAGACCGCCCTCCCAGAACACACCGTAAAGGTTGCCTGATCTGTCAAAGACAACCCCACCGAGGGGGTTGTTACCATCCTCCCCAGGTTGGGCGGAATAAAGAACAGTTTCTGTCCAGCCGCCCCCCGAGTGCGTCAGCTCATAGATGACGCCAGCGCCATTGCTGCCCCCAAAGGAGGCAGTGCCATAGATATCTCCTGACTGGTCAAAGGTGAGGTCACCGGAAGGATTGTTCCCATCGCTTCCACTAAAGGCTTAAATCACTGTTTCATTCCAGGGGGCCAGCGCTGTTCTGGGAGCTGTTGGCGGCGGTGTTAAGCGAAAAACCGTTCCGCAACCGTTGTAACCCCCACAGCTGCTTCCCCCTCCCGTTATGGTCGTTCCATAGAGCGCTCCGTCAGGACCAAAAACCACCCTGCCCTGCGGAAGAGCCCCATCATCATCAACAGCGAGCCGTTAGGTTTAAGAACTCGGTTAACAAACTCCCCCAGTGGCTCAGCTAGGGCTATAGCATCTTCCGTCCATGGGGGATCCACCAGCACCAAGTCCACGCTCTCGTCAGCCACTTGATTACCTACTTTGGCGAAGTCGCCGATTAGAAGCTTCACATCATCGTGGAGCCAATCGCAAAGGCTTCTAGCTCGCCTATTACGATAGATTTCCTCAAGAACCATTCGGAGGTACCTTGGATTGCCTTTGCACTTACCCACCGCCTGCCGTTGTACGTCGGGTTCCTCCCGGCACAGCATTTCCAGTGCCTTCTGATGGTCTGCCAGATCCGTCCCTCTCAGAGCCTTTACTGCCTCCCCGTCCAGGTTCCGGGCAATCCCAACTATCCGCTGAATTGTACGGGGTGAGTACGGTGTCCTTTCCGAGGCGTACCGGCAAAACGCCAAAATGGCGGTTTGGTCTTCGTCCTTGTGCCTTCTGTCCCCTCCCCGCTTCGCCTGTGGATGCCTGTTCTCATAGGCTGTCTGCCAGTCGCTCAACAGAAGGCTCTCGTCCAGGCAGGTTAGCTTTCTCCGGACAAGGTTCTCCTGCACAGCAATGATACGTAGCTGAGCCTCATCGGCCTCTATAACCAGGGCCGGAATATCTTTCCAGCCTTTGGCCATGGCTGCCAGTAAACGGTCACGCCCCGCCCACAACCGGTACTTCGACGATGTTCCGGAAGCGTCTGACTTTCCCTCTTCTAATCGGGAGACAGTAATGGGGTGTAGCAAGCCGCACTCGCCAAGGCTGGCAGCAATGGCGGATACGTTCTGAGGGGATTGTGTCAGTTCGCCGATCTCAATTTCGGCAATTGGAACGGCCAGTTGGAACTCGGACTTGTAGGTCATGTTGGAAATCCGACCTCTTAGCGATGCCGACACGGAATCCGATTGGGTTCAAGTAACGCCACCAATGTTAGCGGAAATGATCCACGTTCCCAACAAGCTTGGAGACGAAGCACCCGTATAGTAACTGGCACACAATCAGTGGGGGGCGTGGATAGCTTTCGATATGACCGGAAGGTTAAGTGCCAGCTCGGTCATACGCACTCATCTGGTCATATCTAGTGAGTTGCCGGGGCTTCGAGCCATCATCCGCTTGCGTAACCCACGATTAAATACCATCACCTCAAAACGCCGCTGTGCCCCTTGAAACGGTGGTCAACAAGGCTGCCGTTCCGGGAGGCAGTAGTGAAAGACCGGGAGCAGTTACGGACAGCTCAACGGGCTGCTGACCAGCTGGTGCTGGGCCGTGTTGTTCTACCCGATGCCATCTGTTCTTGTTGTAGTCGGCAACTTGACGGTATAGTCCGGATGCAAGGGCAGCCGAGTCGACAGACAGGAGAAACGTTGGCTCGACGTAGATACCAAAAAGGAACACTAATCTTGCGGGGCAAAAGACAACGAGTCTGGGTTGGACGATGGCTAGATGATGAGGTTCGCTCTGATGGCACCCTTCACCGTCGTCATCGCTCGGAAGTTCTTGGAACGTTGAAGGAACTTCCAACGAAGAAACTCGCCTTGCGTGCGCTAGAAGGCCGATTGGCCGAAGTTAATTCCCGGACATATCGGCCTAAGCACTTGATCACCTTCGGGGAATTCGCTGAACAGTGGAAGACTATGGTAATGCCGAATCACAAACCTTCCAGCCAATGCAGCGAAAATTCACGTGTGCAACGACATCTGAAACCGAGGCTTAACCGGATGCCGTTGAACAACGTCGATACGCTGAAGCTGCAAAAGCTGGTTTCGGAACTGGAGGGCAGTCCCAAAACAATTAGAAATATCATCACCACGCTGCATTGCATGTGGGGAACGGCTAAGGCATGGGGATATGTCAGCCACAACCCGTTCGAAGGATTGAAGCTGCCAAAATTGAACCTACCGGATCGCCGTGTCTTCACGATTGAACAAGTGAAACAAATCATTGAGGCTGCCGAGGAACCCCACAAAACCTTTTTCTGGTTGGCAGCTGAAACAGGCATGCGTATCGGGGAACTGTGCGGTTTACGGATAGAGGATGTTGACTGTAATATCGTGCGGGTTCGGCAAAGTGCGTGGAACGGCAACCTGCAGACACCAAAAAGCGACAATGCCGCCCGGGTGTTTGCAATTTCCCCCGCTCTGGCCAAACGGCTCGAGGAATGCATCGAAGCCGGTGGCCCCCGGGTATTGCTATTCTCAACCAAGAACGGCAAGCCGTGGGACTCACGTTATGTAGTTCGACTCCACCTGAGGCCCATCCTCGACAAGCTGGGAATTCCTCGGGCTGGAATCCACGCCTTCAGGCACTTCTCAGCAACTCAAATGGACAGGCTTGCAGTTCCATTGAAAGCAAGGGAGGCCCGGTTGGGGCACAGCTCAGCGGCTTTAACCCTTGGAACGTACACACACGTAGTAAGTGCTGATGACGAACGATTTGCGGCCCAGATGGGAGAGATTCTTTGCCCAAGTTTGCCTCAAGTCGCCGTAAGTGATACAAAAGAAAACGACAACTTACCCAATTCTGTGGGCGCTTAACTCAGCGGTAGAGTGCCATCTTCACACGGTGGAAGTCACAGGTTCGAATCCTGTAGCGCCCACCATAGAATCAATCACTTACAGGACATCTTGCTGTTCTGCGTTGCTCCAGAACGCTCCAATTGCTCCTCCGGTGTGCCTCAAATCATGGTGCTATGGGGGAATCCCATCCACCCGGATCGCCATATGGGCAGTCGCAATCACGCAGTGGCGACTCGTTACGGCCCTGGATCGCGGGCGCCAACGCATCGTGCTCTTCGGAGAGAATCATCTGCACGAGCCGCTGTTGCGCCCTGCCGCTTCGCTTCGATCCGCGCCTGCGTATAGACCTCGAGGGTAAACCGGCTGCTGGCATGGCGCATGAGTTCCTGGACGACCTTTACGTTCTCTCCATTCGCGATCAGCAGGGTTGAGTAGGTGTGGCGAAAAGTATGCCATCCGATCCTTTTCCGGATTCCAGCGCGCATGGCTGCTGGGCGGATGATCTTTTGCAAGACGATGTCTGGCCAGAACGGTTGTGTCCCGTGGACACGAGGGCTGGCAAATATCCAGTCGTCAGGATTCCGGTATTTGCTGCTCTCTTTCCAGAGCCAGAGATCAGCCGCCACGCGCTCATCTAATGGAACAGGTTTGCGGGATGCCTCGGTCTTGCAGTTTCCAATCCTCCCTAAGTAAATAGACCGCTGGACATTGACCGTCAGGTGCGAAAAATCTACATCGAGCCACTTGAGAGCGAACAATTCGCTGCGTCTTAGCCCCGTCGTCACATCGAGCATAACCATCACGCGGAAGCATGAATCCAACTGCAGCAGAAGGCCCTGGATCTCATTGGGATCCAGCACCTCCGGGATACTCTTACGCTTGGCGCTTTGACGAACCAGTGTGATCGGGTTTCTGCCTTGTTCGAGCCACTCATAGCGGATCGCATGATTGAACAGCACACTGAATAGATTGCGGATCTTCGCTTTCGTTGAGTTGGCCAACGGAGTGCCGTCGGCCCGTTGTAACCCTCTCAGCCAATGCTCAACTGCCATAGTTCGTACCGCACAAAGGCCCATCTCTCCCCAGTGCGGCTGAATCCACTTCTTCAGGTAATACCTGTAGACAACTCGCGTTGCGTGAGAATGCCAGTCGGCATTTGGCGAGAGTTCCGCCTCCACATAATGATTGATCAAGTCGGCGATCAGAAGAGGATGCAAAGGCTGCCGATCGCGATCCACGTTAACCCGCATTCTCAGACCATTTACCGCGTCTAGCGCCTCTTCTTTCGTCGGATACTGCTCGATACTCCCAATGACAGCGGTTCTGCGTACACGCTTTCCCGCCACGCCATCCTCTCGCCAGAGAAACTCCCAGCAATACGATCCGGACTTTCGTTTTGCACACCTGAGGTAACCCCGTTGATAATGCCGGCCCATTTGAATGCCTCCTCCGACGAAAGTACCAACTCACCAATGGCTATCGTCGGCGCTCGGGCTGTTCTCGTAGGTCGTGACAAAACCAAGCCGCCATCGATGCCTGTGGCGGCGATTTTTCATTCCACCAGGAAAACAACGACATCGATCTCAAGGATTGGCCGAGGGGGCAAGACCTTCGGGCCTGATCGGTATTCCTCAGCAAACCACCGTGATTCTGCAGATCGGAAGTAGATGCTGTCGATGGCATTAGATTCGCTCGCGCGAAGGGATGCGGAGCAGTACACTTTCTTGTTCCGAAGCGCGCAGATCTTGGCTCCCGCTTTGACGAGTTCACGGTTTCGATGACCACTGAAAAGGAACTCCGAGAGAAGTTACGCAAAATTTCCGCGCTGTTCGAAGGCGCCACGACCATCGGAGAACGCCACGCGGCGGCGGCCGCAATCGATAGGGTGCGGAAAGCTCTTGCGGTCGCGGCACAAACGGAACGGCCGGTAGAAATGCAATTCACGCTCTCCGATCAATGGAGCCCGCGCCTGTTCACCGCGCTGTGTCGCCGCTACGGTCTTGCACCCTATCGCTACCGGCGCCAGCGCCACACGACGGTCGTCGTGCGGGCTCCAAGATCGTTTATCAACAACACTCTCTGGCCGGAGTTTTTGCAGATCAAGGACGCGCTCGATGAATACTTGAATGAAGCTACGGAAAGGATCATTCGAGAAGAGGTCTACGGTAATCCGCGGAAGCGCCGGAACGGGCGGAGTGAGAGCCATGTTTACGGCATGGCAGTTTGATTCTGTTTTCTTGGTGACCTGGTCTTCTTTAGGTGATCTCCAAGCGCCCCATCAACAAGCACACAGGCGCCGAAGCGTCATTCGTAGACCTAAATCCCCAAGCGTCTTTCCAGAGCCATTGTGGCAAATAGCGGCAGATCGTTGAAGATATGGGTCATGCCGGCAGCGTAAGAGACCGGACGGGTCAGTGGTCATGAAGACAGGTGAATACAGGATTGCGGCCTCTGCAAAATCCCAGGAACTGGTGGTCTTCTCCATTCTGCGTGACTCCGCATGCGGGGAGTGCAACAAGGAGTTGGGGAAGGGTGCGCTGCTATTGATGGAAGCGGACCGACCGCTTTGCTTATCCTGTGCCTTCGGTGTAGCTGAACAGTCTTAGAATGCATCAATGTCCAAAGAAGAAAAGTCGTGGTTTCCCAAGTGGGTTACCGAGGTTTGGAAAAAGCGGGAGCCGCCGCTTACCGTGTTGAAAATCCCGGATCAAACGCAGCCAATTGTTAGGCCTTCTAATGATCGGCGTCCTGATCCCACGAAGGCTCATCCTGCGCTGGTCACCGGCCTAGATCCCTTGATCGTCGGTCGTTACATTAAATTTAACGTCCCTGGAACAGACCGCACATTCATCGGTGCTCCGCTCAAGTTTCTTCCCGGCCACTACCAACAAAGCGTTATCGAACCAGGTGCCCGCAACCCGCTTGGTATTCCGGGAATCTGGGCTAACGACAATGACGCAAAAGGCAACCTCGATTGGTCAGACGATCCGCAACAGGGGTTGTTCTGCCGTAAGATTTACCATCCAAAAGAGGTTCTCGGTTGCAGAGGCACGATTCAGGGAGTTCCGTATGCCTTTGATGACATTCTTCAGGTTGGCCAGAATCTTCTCGTCTACCAGTTGACGAATCTGAACACATGTTCCTATGGCGCTTGCGGATTTGGGAGAGATGAGTTCGATGCTCGCTATGCCCTCATCAAGTACCTGCACCGGTCCGTGGAAGGCAGACTCGAGTACTCACCTCCTACGGTCATAGCGCTTGCCGATCATGTTCTTGAAGCGTATCCGCTGGATGATACGGCACTCTTCAATAAGGGAGTGGCCCTGATGATTCAGCAGAATTTTGTGCAGGCGCACACCTGCTTCAACTTACTCATCCAGGAAAAGCCCGATGACCAACTGGCGGTGTTGCATGATGCCGCTGTGCTGGCGAGCATGGGGGAGGATGACTTGGCCGTGAAACAACTCGTCAGGGCGCACGCCATCTCAGAAGCAGAGCTCCGGTCTTATCTGAACTCTTTTCAGGCCGTCCGAAATGTCCTCCGCGACTTGGTCCTGAAACTTATGCAATCGAGTCCAGCACAAACGATTGTTGAAAACCTGTGGCTCCAGTATCTTTGCTCCGATATCGAAACGACCACCTGAGCGAGGGCTGGAAACCATGCCGCGGCGAGAGCGCACAATCGCTATAGGGTTTCAACGAAGCGCACCAACGCAACGGTTGGCGGCCACTCCAACTCAGCGGAAATCAACAATCCATTGCGGCCAGGTAGTGAACGATAAAGGACGCTATCATTCCCTAAAATCGACGGCGAGAGAAAGAAGCTGCGGCAACCGCTCGCTTGCTTTAACCAGCGCCGCCTTACCACTGGGGAGGCGAGGATGTTCCATACTTCCCCGAAGCTGACATCGGGTCCGCCTCGCAGCACTTCACCGGGTCGGGCGTTTCTCGTCAACTTGACTCCGAACAGTCCAAGTTGCGGATTGCTCGTCATCCGCCTGTAATCGGCCTATACACAAGCGGTCGTTTGTGATGAACGTGTTATCGATAAGTATCGCGTACATCCGGCGCTACAATCGTCCGAGTACATGCAGTGCGCTCTCTTTTTTCGCACGCGGTTTGGAACCTTGTGCAGCTTGTGGTTGGCCAAGTCGGAAATCTTTGGAAGCGGTGCTCTCATCAGAAATGGAAAACCCTCCGGTTCTTACCGGAGGTTCAAGCCCTACGAGCACAGATTGAACTTACTGCGCCAGATAGCGAGCGACGGCGAAGTTATCGAAGAACTCCAGTCCATCATAGAATCCGGTGTTCCCAGCAGCGACGATCTTCCCGTCGCTCTGTAGAACAAGTGCGCTGATGAATGAGATCGGGCCCGGAGTTACCGAGGTGCTCACAATCCCGTTCGTGCCGAAGCTGTTGTCGAGGTGCCCGGTGGTGGTGTAGCGGGCCAGTACCAATGATGACGAACTGAAGTTCGTCCCCAAGGCATTGGGGACGCCCGGTACTCCCGCCACTCCTGCCACCACAATCGCGCCGTTGGATTGAATAGCAAGCGCGAAGGCACCACCATTCGGAAAGGTGTTTCCGAATCCGGTGATGACGCCGCCGCCAGTACCGATACCAATTCCCGGATTGAAGCTGGTGTCGATGCTTCCATTCGCGTTATAGCGGACCAATCCGAAGCCCGTCTGGTTATTTATCACGACCGTGCCACCGTTCCCGGGTGCAGTAAGGAGTGCGCTGGTGATGGTGCCGGCGACAACGATTTTGCCATTGCTTTGAACGGCGAGGCCGGCCGCCGACGCCGCACAGGCTGCTTGTCCCGAGATGCCAAACGTCGTATCCAGGCTCCCGTTAGCGTTGTAGCGCACAATTGCACCCGCCTGTGGAATGGGCAAATTAAACGACACGCCTGCCCCTACGCTGATTAGGGACGGCGCGCCTGAGCCTGTGGTTACCAGGATCTGGCCACTGGGTAGCACAACCATTGCGGTTGCAGTCGCAGCGTTCAAAGGGGCGATGCCGTTGGTACCGAAGCTGGGATCAAGCTGACCGGTGCTGGTGTAGCGCCCGATAAGACCGGAGCCGGTGATCAGAATCTTGCCGTCCGCTTGTAACGCGAAAGCATTGGGTGAGCCTATTGTGGTGAAGAGCGACATGGAGGTGGCAAAACCGCCATTGCCAAAGGTGGTGTCGATACTGCCGTCGCTGTTGAATCGGCCAATCGGTCCGGAGAATCCCTGCGCCGCGGCCAGGATTTTCCCGTCCGGCTGTATGGCCACGGCAAAGACATCTGCGACATCCCCCCCAAAGGTGCTGGTCACGATGCCGCCCGAACCGAAGCTGGAGTCGAGAGTTCCATTGGTGTTGAGTCGCAACAGGGAGGGCCCGTTGGGGGTCGCTCCACCGAGTACGATTTTGCCGTCACTCTGAATCGCCACTGCGTTGTCGATCGGCGCAAAATTGTCCTCGGTAAAGTTGGTGGTAAAGATTCCGCCCGTCCCGAATGTCGAATCCAGTTGGCCCGCCTGGGCAGCGGCCTGCTGGGAAGCCATGAGTAAGATTGAGAGAATCAGCAGGGAAACGCGGTTCAATGTCGTGCTGTACATGATGTATTCCTCCTAATTGACTTGCGCGCGGGCCTGGGCAGCTGGATCAGCAATAGCCCGCAGCTGCTGGCCGTGCGCAAGAAGTTGTCAAGAACTTACGCCAACCGGACCGACTTTCCAAAATCACTTTTTCTCACGATCAATCTCACTTTCTAAGTGAATGGTGAATAATGGCTTACTTGAGTTTATTCGGTGCCGTACTTGATGTATCACGCCCGTGAGAACGGCTTGCCTACGGGTTGAGGTACACTTTTCAAATTGTTGACAATTTGTTGACAAGTGCAGTCGAGGAAGGACATTTCCTTAATTCGGCAGTGGATATGTCGCCAATTGAGCCAGATGATTCAGAATACCGTCGCCTGATGGGAAATGCTCCAGCATTCGGCGATTCCAGGTCCACTCCGTTGCATGTACGCTTCGGGCCCTATGAAGTCGATTTGGACAAACGCCAGCTTCGTAAGGGAACGCTGAGGCTTAAGGTACCGCACCAGTCGTTTCAAATTCTGGCGATGCTCCTTGAACGCCCGGGACAGGTTGTCTCGCGCGAAGACTTGAGACGGGAGCTCTGGCCGGATGACGTTTTTGTCAATTTTGAAGGAGGCCTGAATAGTGCGGTGCAAAGATTACGGAGCCTGCTGCAAGATACCTCTCGAGAACCGCGCTATATCGAAACTCTGCCCAAGGAAGGTTATCGCTTCATAGCTAGGGTCGAGGCGCTGAGGCCGGCCTCAAGAGAAGGATCCGATGGCGCTGCGACATTGGGTCCCGGTGAGTTTTCGGTTGACAGAACGCCGGATAAGTTACAGACCATTGTATCGACGCCGGATCGCAATTCGCGACATTGGGCGCCGGCGGCAGTCCTTTTCTTCATCATAATAGTCATGCTGGGTGGATTAGTTGGGTATCGCTATAGCAGTCGAGATAAGCATGTGCCAAATGCCCAAGCTCAACCCTCTCTGGTAATGCCCTCCAACTACATACGTCGCACGGTTGCCGTCATGGGTTTCACGAATGTTTCTGGAAATGCGCGGGACACATGGTTATCGACCGCATTTTCCGAGATGCTCGCCACTGAATTGGCCGCGGGCGACCACCTCCGAGTGGTTTCGGAGGAGGATGTGTCCCGAGCGAAGCATGAACTATCTCTAACGAATAGAGATAGCTATGGCGGCAATACGTTAACGAAGATTCGCAAGGATATTGGCTGCGATTATGTCGTTGCTGGGTCCTATCTCGCCATTGGACCAGCAGGTAGGGGACAGGTTCGCCTCGATGCTCGAGTAGAGGACGCACTAACGGGGGATACGGTTGCGAGCTTCGCCATCGTTGGTTCCCAGTCGGATCTGTTCAATTTGGCGTCCCGTGCTGGCGAACAATTGCGGGCAAAGCTTGGGGCTGAAACGTTGACCTTAGCTGAGGCGGAAGAGGTTAAGCTTGCGCTGCCTTCTGATCCAGAGGCAGCTCGGCTTTACTCTGAGGGACTCACCAAATTGCGGCTTTTCGATGACGTAGCGGCTGCCGATCTCTTTGAAAGAGCTATCCGTCTGGAGGCTGAATATTCGCCGGCCTATTCGGCTTTAGCGACGGCGTGGTCCGATCTCGGCTACGACACTAAGGCCACTGCGGCGGCGCGAAAAGGAATGGAGCTGGCGCAGAATCTGCCGCAACACGTGCGGCTGCAGATTGAGGCGCATTATGATGAGATCAATGGAGACTGGACAGATGCGGTTGAGGTCTATTCCCGCTTGCGTCGATCGTACCCTGACAATCTTGACTACGGTTTGAACCTCGCCGGGGCGCAAGACGCGATGGGCAAAAGCGCTGAAGCAACAGCAACACTCGCTGTTTTGCGAAAGCTACCCTTTCCAGAGCGTGATGATCCACGAATCGATCTTGCAGATGCTAGGATTGCCGGCGAGCTCGCAGACTATAAACGAGAACAAACCTTAGCCGATAGCGCCGCCGGGAAGGCGGCAATGACTGGGGCGCGCCTGCTTCTGGCACGCGCGAAGCTGACGGGCGGTTATGCTTCGAACGTTCTTGGAAATCTTAGCGGCGCCATAGACGCCTATACCGTAGCGCGGCGAATCTTCGCTCAATCAGGTGATGTCGAGAGATCAGCCCTCACCTTAATGAACATTGGTGCTGTCTTGGCGACACGAGGCGATCTTAGCGGCGCCAGGCACAACATCGAGCAAGCGCTTAGCGTGTTCCGCGAACATGGAGACCAAGCTCATCAGGCAGCCGCACTCTCAGACCTGGGCGAGATGTGGGAGATGGAAGGCGACCTGCCAAAAGCGGAGAATCTCGTCCGCGAAGCCGCCGCCATTCTTGCCAAACTGAACCGGGTGAATCAGCGGGACGTTGCGACCTACAACCTTGCCGAGTTACTCCAACGCCAGGGAAAGTTCCGCCAAGCAAAAGACATACTGGAGCCGCTCTTGGAGCGTGTTCGTGGCGAGGGGAGCAAGTCTGTTCTTGGAGCTACCCTGCAAACCCTCGGCTCAATTGCTGAAACTCAGGGAGATATGGCAACTGCGCTGTCCAGGTACCGAGAAGCAATTGCACGCATCAAAGAGACGAGTGGCAAGACGGAATATGCGGAGGCTGAACGGTCTTTAGGAAGAGCGCTCCTGAGAGGAGGAGATTGTGTAAGTGCCGGGCAAGCCTTTTCCGAAGCGCTTTCTGTTGACCGCGAAGTTGGCGCCACGGCTGACGCCGCATGGGACCAGATTGAGCTTGCGGAGGTCGCATTGGCACAGGAAGGAGGATCGGCAGACGTGAGCACCCTGCGGTCCGCTATCGATGAGCTTCGCCGGCGAAGCATGACCGATTATGAAATCGAAGCGGAAATCATGCTCGCGCGCGAGATGATTCAACAGGGCAACACTCCCTTAGCCACGAAGATTCTAGGAGAAACCGCCGTGCTTTCGGCCCACAGCTATGATCCGACGGTCCGCTTCGATGTTGCCCTGGCAACCGCTCGGCTCCGAGGCAGCCAGCATCGTTTCGACGAAGCAAGGCGGACGGTGCAACCGGCACTCCAGAGGGCCGTCGCAATGGGTTGCGTGCGCTGTCAACTTGAAGCGCGACTGGAACTAAGCGAGATTGAGATC
>JBEKXQ010000104.1:0-16586 GCA_049511915.1 Candidatus Korobacteraceae bacterium | reverse complement strand
CAGTTGGCGGTCTTCGGACGGCGTGGAGCGCGTCCCTTCAACTTGCAAGAGATGCAGAAGCTCTTCCTGCGCGACGACAAACTCTATACGGTAAGCGACAATCCTCCGGGCCCGCCAATGTCCTCCACCGGGCCCCAACAGGCATCAGCAGCGCAGGATCTCCCACGCAAGTAGCGTCAAACTGCGAGCGCGAATTACGGCAAGTTGAGTGAAGGCGGATAGCGATCCGCCCTACATCCCCGCTGCTGATCCCCGCAATTGCTGAATGGTTCGCTCGTTCGTGGGAAACTGCTCCTTCCGCCACTCGTGATACTGATGGCATTCCGAGCAGCGGCCATCAGCGGCGTCGTGTTCCGGCTCTGCGGCGCGCGAGTATGGCAACTGGTACAGGTCAGCATGCGGTGCGCGTCATGATCGAAATCCGCATGCTGCAGCCAGCGAACAGGAATGGATGACTTGGCGACGCCTGGCAGCGGACCGTCTCCCTTAATCATCGTGTGACACAGCTTGCAGCCCTTGTCGAACAACAGGCGGTCAGCGTAAGCGACTTGCCAGTTGATCCATTCTTCACGCGTGCGCGGGGCCGGCGGCATCGGCGCCAACGTAGTCGAGATGATGCGGCTTACCGGCAGCGGTTGCGATAAGGCATTGGGATGCTGAGCAATGTAGTCGGTGTATTTCCTGATCAGAAATGCCTGCACCGCCTCCGGTTTGTCATGCGGAGCTGCCTCGTTGAAGCGGCGATCGAACTGCAAATCCTTGGTATGGCAGCCGGCACACTGCACCGAGTACCGGATAGGCGCCATGTAGGCGCGTGAACTGGCTTCTCGCCGGGTTGGATCGGGAGCCATGGCGACGGTTTTCACCTCGCCCATTGCGTAGGGCCACGTGCCTTCGGCGCCGCCGGGACGGTGACAATCCTGACAGGTGAGTTGCACCGGCCCATTGGGACTGGCCAGCTTGGGCTGCAGATGCGCGTAGTGATTGAGCTTGACCGTCCCGGGATCGATCGCGCCCGCTCGCAGGGCGGCAAATTCCGGATGCCCATGGTCGAAATCATGGATAGCCTGGACGTACTTACGCTCGCCGCTCTTGATGTGGAGATCGGTGTGACACTGGGCGCATGCAGAGTCCATGGTGTGGGCCAGGCGCAGGGACCCTTTGTGTTCCACATGACATGATCCGCAGGTAGGAGTAAACGTCACCAACTTCGGATGGTGCGCCGGCGCATCGTGACAGCTCAGGCAGGCGTTATCGCTGACCTGCTTCCGGAATACTCCGCCTTCGGTGACGTGACAGAGCTCGCACTTCTTGCCAAACACGGCATGGGAGGCTGAAAGCGGTCCGCTGCTGTAGACTTTCTGTCCCGATGCTCGCTGCGAGGTGAACCAGATGACCGCGATCACGGGCACCAGCAAAGACAAATAGAACCGCCATTGCCGCAAAGGATGCGGGCGGCTGAAATACATCAAGTCCATGCGCTTGGCGAGTGTCTTGGTTGTGCGTACTCGTCGCGCCATCGTTTCGCCTCAGTACCGCAATGCCACTACAGCGTGGACCGCTCCCAACAGCAATAACGCATACGAAAGCGGGATGTGTACCAGGAGCCAGCCGTGCAGAATCCGGTGGTAACGCGTCTGCTGGTCCAGTTCGCGCTTCTCCTCGCATATGTTTTCCAGATCATCGACAATCGGGTGCAGACCAGGGGCAAGCAGCGCCCTCAGTTGCCGGAACAAGGCTTGCGAGGTCGCGCGATCAGCGATTGCCAGCTTTCGCGAGCCCGCCTTCTCCAGAAACGGCCGCAATTCGCGCTGGAAGAATTGGTGCAGCTCCACGTTGGCGTCCTCGTCCATGTCCAGCCCTGATGCTACTGTGAGACCACCCATCGTCCCCGCGCCGGCAGCGGCTGCGCGCTGTTCCATGGTTGCTTGCGACAGGCTGCCGGTGAGCGTGGCCGATGCTTCTTCCACCAGTCTGTCTGCCTCCTCTACGAGTTGGGAGCGAACCCGGCCAATTTGTTCGTAGATGGTTTCCATTGGAAGGCGCTCGGTGGTGAAGCGCGGCATAAAGTGCTGCAGGGCGGCTCCAAGAATTCCGCTGAGGAAGACCACCACAAAGATCCACATCAGTCCTCTGGTCAACCCGAATCCAAAATGAAAGCCGGAGTGGAACAGAATCAATGGGAAGCTGATCGTGCCCAGCCAGAGATGTCCGCGCATCCAGGTCTGTGCCCGCCCCAGTCGCCAGATTGGAACTTTCTTGCGCGCTCCCAATAAGCCGGCAAACAGCATGAATGCCGAGCCGATACTTCCATAGGTCAGACCTAAGACACTGCCTCCGCTGACATGCGTGGAGTTGCGGCTGTACGGCACATATGCCAACGCTGCCGCGACCAGCAGTCCCAGGCTGCCGATGAACCACTTGCGGTGCGTCTGATCGATGCGCAAGACTACTGCCCCCTTTTCGCGGTCGTTTGTTGCTTCAATAAACCGGCGAAAAATTCTGGTGGATTTACGCGATGTGCGGCGTCGTGCGGACAAGCGTAGACGCAACTAGGTTCCGCATGGTCGGTGCACAAGTCACACGACGTAGCCTTCACCCTGGTACTGGCGATCATCCTTCCCGGATGATCAGGATCATCCGCCTCGATACTGAAAGGATGCATGTTGATGTTGCCGTACGGGCAGTTGTTGGCACACTGACCGCAGCCAATGCACCAATCCTCGATGATGACTTCGAGCGAATTGCGCCGGCGTATCGATCCCACCGGGCAGCCGACCATGCATAGAGGATCGCGGCACTGCCGGCAGGAGGTTGCCACCAGATACTTGTCGAAACGCAGCCCTTCGCGAATCAGGCGGCTCACGCCGTCGTGGGCATCGGCACAAGCGCGTACGCACTGGTCGCAGCGGGTGCAACGGTCGAGGTCCAGAATCAACAGACTCTGGGCCTCCATTAATCCCTGATTCAGGAACTGGTCGACCGGAACACTCTCGATCTGCATCAGCTTCTGGCGGTTTGCGGCGACGTGCTCGGCGGCGGTTTCCTCCAGCTTTTGCCGGACCTCTGGAAAACGATCCAGCATGAGGCGGAAGTCATCGCCGGGAATGCGCACCACCTCGACATGATCCAGCGCGGTGCAGGTCGCGGTGCGAGTTGTGTTGCCGAGGAAAGCCATTTCGCCGAAGTACGAACCTCGCGCCAGGTACGCCAGAACAATCTCGCCACCAGGACGGCTTTCCGAGACCTTCACGAAGCCCAGCCGCACAAGGTAGAAACCATCGGCGGCGTCACCCTGACTGCAAATTACCTGCCCGGGCATGTAGCGGATCAGTTCGACGCGCTCCCGCAAACCATTGATGAAGTCGGGCGTCAATGACGCCAGCACGGGGACACTTCGCAGGTGCGATTCCAAGGCTCGCCGCTTGTAAGTGCGATCCAGTTGTTCACGGAAGCTCTTATTGCGCTGCAAGATGTCGAGAACGTTACGCAGCATCTCGAGCATGGTGCAGTCGGTCGTCGCCCGCACCGTCGCGGAGCGCGGGTAGTAACTCATACAAGTCATTTCCCCGAACAGCTCTCCCGGGCCGAGTTGGGCGACCGGCTTTTCATAGGGAAGATCGACCGAAGCGTCGATGGGAATAAAGGAACGTGAACCTTCCTCGATCCGCTGATGTTGTTTGCGGGGTGTCAGCAAACTCGTCAATTTGCTTAGGAAACCACGCGATCCACCTTCGGTCGTAACGTGTGCGATAGGACTCGAAAGATAGACCTCGGCTGTTCCTTCCAGGATGTAGAACGCGGTCGAACCGAACTCGCCCTCGCGGCAGATGATTTCACCAGCGCGAAAATGACGCTCGACGATCGCATTGCGGTTCAGGCCGAGAAACGTCCCGGAAACGTTCTTGAAAAACGGAAGTGTCTGCAGGAATTCGGGATCGACAGCATCGCCGGGTAACTGAGTGCCCAGGATTTTGCGGTTGGTCAATGCGCCCGTGGGGCACGAGACCATGCATTCACCACAGGAGACGCAGGAAGAATCTCCCATGGGCAAGTTATTATCGAAGGCAATACCAGCTTGGTATCCCTTGCCGCGCCGCGCTAAAACCCAGTTGTGGCGGATAGCGTCACAACCGCGAATACAGCGGTCGCAAAGGATGCACGCCTCGTGGTCCACAGCAATGGCAACTGAGGAGTCATCGTGCCCACGCGGAGTGCTGCGCTTGGGAAAACGTGGATGCTCGATGCCGGCATGTGAAGCCAGGGTCTCCAACTCGCAGTCGCCCGAGTGCTGCTGCCGGGCGCACGGAGCAGGATGGTCGGCCATCAGCAGCTCCAGCAAAGTCCGCCGCACGGCCTCCACGGGTTCTGTGGCGGTCTTTACCTGCATTCCGGCCTCGGCCTGACGAATACAGGATGCCGCATACACTCTCTGTCCCACATCCACTACGCAAACGCGGCACACTCCGACCGGGCTTTCGTTTTGCTGGTGGCACAAGGTAGGAATGGCAATGCCGTTCATGCGTGCGGCGTCAAAGATGGTGGTTCCGATGGGGACGGAGACGACCGTGCCGTCGATAGTCAGCTGTATCTGTGGTTGCTCCGCCGGCTTCGTAGCGGTTCCTTCAGCGCTCATGCCGGCCTCGCTGAGTTGAAGCAAACCCCGCCCGGGCAGCGACGGCGTACGAGATGGTCGTCCACCACGTTGGGAAAATGCTTCAGGATGGAGGCAATGGGTACGGGAACGACCTGGCCCAGTCCGCAAATCGAGGCGAGACGCATGGCCGTCGATAGCTCATCAAGCACCTGCAGGTCATCCTCAGAACTTTGGCCTTCCGTCCACGCCTTCAGCATCTCCACCATCTTCTGCGAACCCATGCGGCAGGGCACGCACTTGCCACAAGACTCGTTGCGATAGAAGCGAGTCGCATTGAGCGCCATGTCCAACATGCAACGGTCTTCGGCGCATACCACGATGGCGCCTGAACCCACCATGGAGCCAGCCGCCGCTACCGCATTCCAATCCAGCGGAAGGTTTGTCATCGCCGCGGGCAAATATCCTGATGAAGGGCCGGAAGGCGCGAAAGCAAGAAGTTGCTTCCCATCGGGAATTCCGCCGGCATATTTGAAGATCAGATCGTCGTATGTCGTGCCCATTGGGACCTCGTAGATTCCCGGGCGCATGACGTCTCCACTGAGACCGACAAATTTCATTCCTACGGCACCGTTCGTGCCTTGCGACTTGTACCATTCCACTCCCCGCGCCAGGATCACTGTGGCCAGGCAGAATGTCTCCACGTTATTGATGACGGTAGGCTGGTTCCATAGACCGTTGGTGCCGGGAAAAGGCGGCTTGTTTCGCGGCTCTGAACGCTTGCCCTCGATCGCTTCCAGCAGCGCGCTCTCCTCGCCGCAGATGTAGCCGCCTGGACTTACGAAGATCTCAAGGTCAAAGGCTAAATCGCTATCCAGGATTCGCGTGCCCAGCAAGCCGTTCCGATAACAGCGTTCTATCTCCTGCTGCAGAACGTCGCGGGAGTGCTCATACTCGTGGCGTATATAAACAGTTCCCTTGCGTGCCCCAGTTACGAGACCAGCTACGATCATGCCTTCCACCACGAGATAGGGCAGGTTCTCCATGATGAAGCGGTCCTTGATCGTTCCGGGCTCGCTCTCATCGGCATTGCACACAATGTACTTCGTCGTGCCAGGTGCGTTCCGTACAATCTCCCACTTCAGGCCCGTGGGAAACCCGGCGCCGCCCATGCCACGCAAGCTGCTTGCCTTAAGCGCGGCGATGATCTCCTGCCAATCGCGGTTCGCGACAAAGCGGCGCACAACAGCGTATCCACCGGACCCGCTGTAGGGATCGGAAATTGCTCGCTTCCGCTCTTTCTTGACCTGGTGCTCGGGAAGAGGTCTTCCCACCAGCACGTCCCGCACCATAGAGACCGCAGTCTGACTGCTCATCGGCGCGTAGATGTTGTCGTTCACCGTGATCGCGGGTGCGTCATCGCATCGGCCGAGGCAAGACACCTCGCGAATACAGACGTCTTGGGGGTTGGCGCCACGAAAGGCAGTCTCCAGATCCGCCTTCAGTTGGTCTGCGCCGCAGAGATGACAACTCATGTCGGCACAGACGCGGACATCAACCTTAGGTGGCGGCGTGAGGTGAAAATGCGGATAGAAGCTCGCAACCGCATGGATCTGGCTGAGGGGCGTGTTAATGCTGCCGGACAGGATTTTCAGCTGTTCGGCTGGCAAATAGCCGAATTCACGCTGTATGGCTCTCAACTCTTCGAACACGGTAGCAGCGCTCCGTTCCCGAGGATTAATGCCGCACTTCAAGCATGTAAAGATGAGAGCGCAAATCGTATAGCAAAATGGTTTTTCTGTCTATACCTTCCACTCGATGCTGGCGACTATCCTCTAAACGGGGAACCATGGGTGCCTCAGGTTTTCGGAAGCGGCGTGGTCTTTGGGCCGTCTCTGCATGCCGCAAACGCACCCCGGCTTTAGGCTGCCGAGGAGATTCGCCGGGACCTGATCAGTGTTCCCCCAAACGCCACGAAAGTCCTTCCGCACAGCTTCCGATTGATTTCTTTCAGAATTCGTCGTATAAACCCTGCACCCTTAAAATTTCTGTAACCGAGCTGTGGAACTGGAACGTTGGGAGGGCTATGGCGATCGGTGGGAAGGCTGGCTGGGTAGCATCTCTGCCGTTTCTGGTGCTGTTGACGACCGCGGGCTACTGTGCCAATGCGGCTGACGTACCTGCGTCCAGCGTGGGTAAATACAACGGACCCGGGGGCTGTGCGGCCAGCAGTTGCCACGGTAGCGTGCAGCCCCGGCAGGTCACTCGTATTCTCCAGAACGAGTACAGCATCTGGATTGCCCAGGACAGGCATGCCAAAGCGTTTTCGGTTCTCTCCAATCCCGTTTCCGTTCGCATGGGGAAGATACTGAATATTGGAGCGCCGTCGCAGGCGCCGAAGTGTCTGGCCTGTCACGCGCTGTACGTCCCTCCTGAGCAGCGAGCGCAGACTTTCGAGCTTGATGACGGCGTAAGCTGCGAATCCTGCCATGGTCCCGCCGCGGGATGGCTGGGCCCGCATACGATTCGCGACTGGCCTCACGAGAAGTCTGTGCAGCTCGGTATGTACGACAATCGGAACCTGATCAAGCGCAGCGAGAAGTGCTTGAGCTGCCATCTGGGTACGGCCGACAAGTTTGTTGACCATGAGATGATCGCTGCCGGTCATCCTGATTTGACGTTCGAGCTTAGCTACTTCAGCTTTTACATGCCCCAGCACTGGAAAACTCCGGAGCAGGATAATGTATGGCACCGAGTGCAGACGTGGGGAGTGGGACAGGCCGTGCAATTGCGCGAGTCGCTTTATCGGCTGGCTCGCCGAGCAGAGGGGCCGAATTGGCCGGAGTACTCCGAGCTCGACTGTTACGCCTGCCACCACAGCCTTACCATGGCAGCGGACAGCTGGCGGCAGGAGCGCGGCTATAGCGGACGTCGCGCCGGCAACCCTCCATGGAATCAATCGCGTGTTGTTGTCTTCCGCGATCTAGTCGAGGAACTTCATCCCGACACTGCCAAGCGGCTGAATGATGAACTCACGCATCTGGCTGAGCTGATGAATCAGCTGAATGGCAATCGGCAAGAAATTTCCGCCACGGCCAAACGGGCGGCAGTCCTTTCCGGTGAACTCGCCATACAGCTCGAGGCCCAATCGTACGATCCCGCATTAACGCTTCGCGTTATGCGGCGGATAGCGGCCGATAACAAGGTGATCGCTTCCGAAGGCTGGGGATCGGCAGAGCAGGCGGCCATGACCCTCGACGACCTCTACGCGGCTTACTCCCAGAACACCAAGCCGGCGATGAACCCAGAGGTGCGCACCGCCATCGATGCTCTAATCACGATGCTGCAGCAAGACCCATCCTCTTACTCAGCTCCACGATTTGCTGCGCAGATGCAGAAGGTAAGCGGCACTCTGGGGCACTGACTTGCGGGCCAAGTTCCAAGCCAGAGATAAACGTACAAGGCACGCGAATATATTCCGCACTGATGTGACGTTGGCCAGTTTGGAGCAGCTTAATGAAAGCAACCGCAACCAAGAGCGGGAGTCGGAGCAAGCGTCCCGAGGGCGCAAAGCCACCTGTGCCTCAAACCGCGGAGCATCGGCGACTAGCCGAAGCCCTTACTGGCGGCGTGCCGCCCTGGCGGAGGTGGGGCCCTTACCTCAGCGAACGAGCTTGGGGCTCGGTCCGGGAGGATTACAGCGCCGACGGGGACGCCTGGAACTACTTCACGCACGACCAGGCGCGCAGCCGCGCGTATCGTTGGGGCGAGGATGGCATCGCCGGAATCAGCGACCGCTACCAGTTGCTTGCGTTCGCAATGGCTTTTTGGAATGGCCGCGATCCCATCCTGAAGGAGCGGATGTTCGGACTCACGTGCAATGAAGGCAATCGCGGCGAGGATGTCAAAGAGTACTGGTTTTACCTGGACAATCTTCCGACGCACAGTTACATGCGGGTGCTCTACAAGTATCCGCAACAAGAGTACCCGTACCGGGAACTGGTTGAGGAGAATCGCAGACGGCAATGTGAACGGGAATACAAGCTTCTAGACACGGGCATCTTCGATGACAACCGGTACTTCGATGTTGTGATCGAGTATGCGAAGGCATCCCCGGACGACATCTGCATTCGGGTCGAGGCATTTAATCGCGGACCAGAGCCCGCTACGCTCCACCTTTTACCGCACCTATGGTTCCGCAACACATGGGCGTGGACCGATCCACCTGGCAGCGAACCCATTATTCAAGCCGGTCCTGGCAGTGCAAAATTCGTCAGCTTGATAGCTGACGATTCGATGGCCTCGTCGCTGGAGAATTTGCAGTTTCATTACCACCTCGGCAGGCGATACCTGTACGGCGATGGCGGTGGCGAGTTGCTCTTCACGAACAACGAGTCCAACCGTTCGCGGCTGTTTGGCCCCGACGCCAAGAACTCGACCCCTTACGTGAAAGACGCCTTTCATCGTTACATCGTCAACGGTGAGCCATGTGTCAACCCGCAGCACGTCGGGACCAAAGCCTGTATTCACTACTCGCTTACAGTGCCGGCGTCTGGTTCGACGGTGTTGCGCCTGCGGTTGACGCCGGATGAGATACAAAACCCATTAAAGGATGTGGACAAAACCATCGCCCTGCGAAAACAGGAAGCGGACGAGTTCTACGATGCCATTCATCCGCCGAAGGCAACGCCCGAAGAGAGGATGATTCAGCGGCAGGCGTTTGCCGGAATGTTGTGGGGAAAACAGATTTACCTGTTCGATGTGAATCGATGGCTGGAAGGCGACACCGTTCCTCCTCCGGAGTCGCATAAGAAGATTCGCAACATCCATTGGCGGCACTTGAATTCAATGCGCATCCTTTCCGTTCCGGACAAGTGGGAGTTTCCCTGGTTCGCTGCATGGGACTTGGCGTTCCAGTGCACGACTCTGTCGCTTATAGATCCCGCATTCGCCAAGGAAAATCTCTGGTTGCTGCTCTTTGAGCAGTTTCAACACCCGAACGGACAGATTCCGGCTTACGAATGGGAGTTTTCCGATCTGAATCCACCGGTCCACGCATGGTCGGTGTGGCGCGTTTATCAGAACGAGAAGATACGAACGGGGAAGGGCGATATCGCCTTCCTGGAAAAGTGCGTTCACAAGTTACTGATGAACTTTGCGTGGTGGGTCAATCGTGTTGATCGCGAAGGCAATAATGTTTTTGAAGGCGGGTTTCTTGGCCTGGACAACATCACCGTAATCGACCGCAGCGAGAAAATGCCGGGAGGGGCTGCTCTGGAGCAGTCGGACGCGACCGGCTGGATGGGATTCTTCTGCCTTTACCTGATGCGAGCCACGCTGGAACTGGCCACCTTCGATTCAGCTTATGAAGTTCTTGCCACCAAGTTTTTCGAGCACTTCATCTACATCGGCGCGGCCATGAAGAAGATGGGCGGCCGAAATTACCAGCTATGGGATGAGCAGGACGGTTTCTTCTACGATGTGTTGCGACTGCCTGATGGCACATTCAAGAAGTTCCGTCTGCGGTCCATGGTTGGGTTGATTCCGCTGTTTGCGGTCGAGGTGCTGGAGCGCGAGGATCTTGACCCCCATCCCGAGTTTCTCGCCAACGTGGAATGGTTCATCAAGAATCGGCAAGACGTTGTGGGACATGCGTGCTACTTGTTGGACGGCCAGCGTTACGTGCTCTCCATCGCCGACTCTTCGCAATTTGGCCGATTGCTGGAGCGTATCAGCGATCCCGAAGAGTTCCTGTCCCCACATGGTCTTCGTAGCCTGTCGAAATACCACGAGCAGAATCCATTCTGCTTTGGCGGGCGTTGCGTCGGCTATGAACCCGGCGAGTCCGACGAGAAGATCAAGGGAGGCAACTCAAACTGGCGCGGCCCGGTATGGTTTCCCACCTCTTACCTGCTGATACGATCGCTGGTGAAATTTGACCGGGCGATGGGAGCGCAAGTTGCGGCGAACTCCGCAGGTCGCGTTGGTCAACTACCCACCCCGCGTGCTCTCGCTGGAGAGATCGCCGACCGGATGATTGCCATCTTCAAGCAGGATGAAAATGGCCGGCGGCCATGCTTCGGGCCACATCGAAAATTCCAGGAAGATCCGCACTGGCATGACTGTCTGCTATTCAACGAGTACTACCACGGCGAGACCGGCCAAGGTTTGGGCGCAAGTCACCAGACCGGTTGGACGGGGCTGGTAGCGAATTTGATTGACGAGTGGCGTCGCTGATTCTTGACCGGCTGTCAGTTTTCTCTGATGCGCAAAGGCGCACGACACCAGGTTTGGCATCGTGGTACGATCGCGATTACAAGGATGGGGATGGCGGACGATTCGCGGGTGCGGCTGAGATTCTGGGGCGTGCGTGGCTCGATTCCCGTTCCCGCGGCGGACCACATGGGGCACGGAGGCAACACACCCTGCCTGGAAGTGCGATTCGGTGAAAACATTTTTGTCATCGACGCCGGAACCGGCGCCCGCAAGCTAGGGATCGACCTACAGAACGAATTTGCCGGCTCGAAGTTGGAAATTAATCTGCTGCTGACGCATTTTCATTGGGACCACATCCAAGGCCTGCCTTTTTTTGCCCCGCTTTACTCAGCCAATAATCGGGTCATATTCCATTCCTTCCATCCGCCGGAGAAGCTAAAGCGAATTCTCGAGGGCGAGATGTCGACTCCGTATTTTCCAGTAAATTTTGACTTTCTGGCGGCGAAGCGAGATTTCGTCGACGTTAGCCACAATCCGCTTCGCAACGGGAAATTGTGCGTGCGGGCCTTTCCCCTGCACCATCCTCAGGGCGCGGTCGGCTATCGAATTGAGGCCGGAGGAGTTGTTATTACGCACGCCAGCGATCTGGAGCACGGCCATCCTGAACTCGACAAGACCTTGCGCGAATATGCGCAGGACGCGGACTTGCTGATCTATGATGCGCAGTACACGCCAGAAGAGTATCCATCCAAGAAGGGATGGGGGCACAGCACGTGGCTGGAAGCAACGCGCGTCGCAGCTGAGTGCAATGTCAAGCGGTTGATCCTATTCCATCACGATCCTGAGCATGACGATGCTACGATGCAGGAGATCGTGAAAGAAGCACGGCGTCACTTTGACAACACGGATGCGGCTAGCGAGGGAACAGAAATCATCTTCTGAAGAAGTCCGGTCTCGGCGCCACAGGAAAGCTTACAGCCCCTAAGATAGAGAGCGCCCGGGGGCTGTCTCTACTGCTAACAGCAATACTTCCACTACGGATTCGGTACAACGATTTCGAGAGTTAACTTGTGACGACGCGCAAACGCCTTATCATCGCCTTCAGTCTGCTGTTCGGTGTCGCCACCGTTGCTGTCATTGGCTACCTGCTGATAGGCGGTCCGTCGGTTAGTCTGCTCGACGCCATCTACATGGCAGTGGTTACGCTCTCAGGGGTGGGTTATGGCGAAATCGTCGATACCGCGCATAATCCCATCCTTCGCGTATTCAACATTTTCATCGTACTGATCGGCGTGGCTAGCGCGGTTTACTTGTTCTCCGAGCTGACCGCATACTTGGTCGAAGGCGAATTGCGTCACTTGTTCCGGAGAAGCAGAATGAAAAAACGGATTGTGGACTTGAAGCAGCATTTCATCGTGTGTGGACTGGGCGAAACCGGACGGCATGTCACGGACGAACTGCGCAAAACGCACACTCCTTTTGTCGTGGTCGAAAGCTCGAACGAAGCCGTCACGCGATTGGTGGAAGGTGAGAGTGATGCCTATGCAGATCTGCTCTACCTGGTCGGCGATGCTACCGACGAAAAGCTGCTCGAGCAGGCGGGGTTGGACGTTGCCGCCGGCCTGATCGCCACCCTGCCGAGCGACAAGGACAACCTGGTAATTACTGTCGTGGTGCGGCAGAAAAACCCGTCAATTCGAATTGTGTGCCGTTGCACCGATCTCTCGTTCTCGAGTCGCATGCTGAAAGCGGGCGCCAATTCGACAGTCTCGCCCAACCATATTGGCGGTTTGCGCATGGCGAGCGAGCTCCTGCGGCCAAGCGTGGTCGGCTTTCTGGACCTGATGCTGCAGGAAAAGTCACGTACACTGCGAATCGACGAGATCTCGGTAAGTGAGAAGTCCAGTTGGCTGGGCAGCATGATCGCCGAGCTGAAGCTGGGCGATCGCTATAACCTTCTCCCGCTGGCGGTCAAAGGTATCGGTGAAGCGGACTCCCAACTCGTGATCAATCCACCGAGTACGACTAAGGTTTCCGCGGGTACGGTGATCATCGTGATGGGAGATACGGACAACCTGATTCGTGCACGGGCGGACGCAAATGGCTGACGACCGATCCGACCAAATGCATGAGCATTCCACAAGTGAGAGCAATTATTAGTGTGAATTTGTCCTATTTTTCGCCAAAGGTGAAATTCACACCGGCGAAATACTTGAAGTTGTTCTGATTGGCGCTGAAATTCTGGAATCCGAAGCGAGTTAGCTGATAGTCAAGCTCGACAGGGCGAATTTGTATAGTCCTCGAGAGCGGAATATCAAGGCCGCCGCCTATCTCCATCGCGAAAGCATTGTCGCTGCCACCACTCGTCAGTACATAACTACCGTTGCCCTTCGCCTGAAGCACCGCGGCGTAGCCATTGGAGTGTGCAATCCCGTAGAGAGTTTGGGCAAACGGTTGTAACTTTCCCGAATGCTTCTTGATCTGCGGGCCAAACTGGTAGGTAAACATATTCGCGCTGGCGGAGCCAATGTAACCCAATTCCTGTAACTTGTGTGTCCACCCTGAGCCGAAGGCGTATCCCGTGAAGTCCGCCTTTATCCCCAACCAGTTCGTAAGGTTGTAGACCACTGCTGCGCCGCCGCCATTAAAGCTTTGGCTGGTCAGTTGTGGCACGCTGGCATGGAAGTTCATGTACGAATATCCGCCCGCAACCTCGATCTGCGGGTACGATTGGGCCATCGTGGCCGCAACGGCCACGAGCACGAACCACAGTACATACATGCAGCAGTTCTGTCTCACTTACGACTCCTGAATATTGGTAGTTTCCTTTATGACGGTGACGGTCTCGTGCCTATTGGTTTAACGGAGTAACGGTGACGGGAACAACCGCTGAGTACACCGTCCCGTCAGGACCCGTCCCTTGCACCAACACGGAGTAATTACCGGTCGGACTTAGCTGCCCATATCCTCCACATCCGACTCCAAGCAGCAATGACAATGCGACCAGCAAGAAAGCTACCATGCGCAGCATGCGCTTGCGTCGACGCCAGCCGCCATGTAAAGAGCCCAGCAGCACGATGCCGGGTATCCCAAACAAGAACGACGCGAAAATGGGCATGTGTGTCCGAAGTCGCGCGACGGTGCAACCGGAAATGGTGATCAGGACGGGAGCGGGGAGATCCACCGACGTTGGCGTGAAGGTGCAGACGCCGCCGATCAGACTCAGGTCCTCCGTTCCCGCAATACCAGTACCTGACACCTGCGGGCACGACAAATTCGTTATCGGTGTCCCGGCCGGACCTGGGAAGATAACCTTGGTCCTGCCACCGCCGCCGCTGGGCATAGTAATCGTCGCAGTGTAGTTGATCACCGTCAATGTCAGGGTTGCGGAGTGTACCAGTCCGGTGTTGTCCTGCCCCGTAACCGTTACGGTATAGGAGCCGATCGGAGTCGTGCTGCCGGCGCTGATCGTGAGCGTGGTGCTGAGATTGCCTCCCGCCAACGAGCCCGATGCCGGTGCATTGACCACGCAACTTCCGCCCGCAAGCACCGGACTGACGCTGCACGACAGCGACACAGTGTTGTTGTATCCCATCAGCGGCTGGACCGTCACATTGATGGCCTGAGCGAAGAACGGCTCATCAATGTTGCTAAAGCTCTGGACGACGATTGCCCCGGAGGGAGAAATTGGCAGCACCGTGAAGTCACCCACCTGTTCGGTCAGCGTTGCGGAACTTGGGCCATAAAATCCTTGCGGGTCGTTGAAAGAGGCGAGGATGGTATCCGACCCGCCGCTGAGGGACTGAGTGGTGCAACTGGCCACGCCGTTCACCAGGGTTGCCGGGTTGGGACAATCGGGAATGTTCACACCGTTGCTTTGGAAGGTGACGCTCCCAGAAGCGAAAGCCCCACCGCGCGTTGTCACCGTCGCAGTAAAGGTCACTGGCTGGCCGAAGTTGGCTGGATTCGGGTGAGCAGTAAGCGTCGTAGTGGTGGGAGCGCCTTCAACCACTTGTCCAGGATTCAACGTCGAATTACCGCCAAGATAATTCTGGTCGCCGCCGTATTGCGTCTTGATCTGATTGTGCGTCCCCACGCTCAAGGTCGATGTCTGGCAAGCTCCCACGCTTCCGTTGGTTTGCGCCACCAGCACGACGGCAGAGCAGCCCGGTATCGCCACACCGTTGTCAGTGAAGTTGATGGTGCCGGTGGGACTGCCTCCAAAAGCGCCTGTCGCCGTGGCCGTGATGGTAACCGGCTGCCCGTAAATAGAGGGATTGGGCGCCGAAGTCAGAACAATCGTGGTTGCAGCCTTATTCACCAACTGCGCCGGCTGCAAGGTTGAATTGCTGCCGTTGTAGTTGGTGTCGCCGCTGTAAGGAGCCGTGATGCCAGCGTGCGTGCCTACGCTCAAAGTCGATGTCTGGCAAGTTGCCATGCTGCCGTTGGTTTGCGCCACCAGCACGACGCCGGAGCAGCCCGCTATAGGCAGGTCATTGTCGGTGAAGGTTACGGTCCCGGTGGGGCTGCCGCCAAAAGCGCCCGTAACCGTCGCGGTAATGGTGACCGCCTGCCCATAGCTGGATGGGTTCGGAGCCGAAGTCAGAACAACCGTTGTCGCCGCCTTGTTCACCACCTGCGCCGGTTGCAAGGTCGAATTACTGCCGTTGTAGTTGTTGTTGCCACTGTAAGTTGCCACGATGTTAGCGTGAGTGCCCACCGTCAGGGTCGAGGTCTGGCAGGTGGCCACCCCGGCGTTCAGCGTGATTCCGGAGCAGCCCTTTATCGCTACGCCGTTGTCGGTGAAGTTGACGGTCCCGCTGGGGCTGCCGCCAAAGGCGCCCGTAACCGTCGCCGTGATGGTCACCGGTTGCCCATAGCTGGACGGATTGGGTATCGAGGTCAGGGCGACCGTGGTGTTGGCCTGGTTCACGGTCAGAGGCTGGCCTGTACCGGAGGCCGAATGGAAATTGCGGTCGCCGCCATAACTGTAAGTGACCGGGTAGGGCGTGGTTGACGCCGGAATTGTAGCGGTGGGAAATGAGACGCTAAAGGCTCCATTCTGGCCGATCGCTGCCTTTTGGAGTGCTTCATCGATGGTAATCGACACCAGCTCGCCACTAGGCGGGCACGCTCCTCCGGCGACACAAATCGTTCCCGACACGGTGACCGAGGCCGTGCCGTAGGTGATCGACGAGGGCGTCGTCGTCAGGTTTGTGAATACCGGCGTCGCCTGGTTCACGGTCAGGGGCTGGCCTGTGCCGGCGGCCGAATGGAAATTGGGGTCGCCGCCGTAACTGTAAGTGACCGGGTAGGGCGTGGTTGACGCCGGAATTGTAGCGGTAGGAAATGAGACGCTAAAGGCTCCATTCTGGCCGATCGCTGCCTTTTGGAGTACTTTATCGATGGTAATCGACACCAGCTCGCCACTAGGCGGGCACGCTCCTCCGGCGACACAAATCGTTCCCGACACAGTGACCGAGGCCGTGCCGTAGGTGATCGACGAGGGCATCGTCGTCAGGTTTGTGAATACCGGCGTCGCCTGGTTCACGGTCAGAGGCTGGCCTGTGCCGGCGGCCGAATGGAAATTGGGGTCGCCGCCATAACTGTAAGTGACCGGGTAGGGCGTGGTTGACGCCGGAATTGTAGCGGTGGGAAATGAGACGCTAAAGGCTCCATTCTGGCCGATCGCTGCCTTTTGGAGTACTTCATCGATGGTAATCGACACCAGCTCGCCACTAGGCGGGCACGCTCCTCCGGCGACACAAATCGTTCC
>JBEKXQ010000103.1:0-31797 GCA_049511915.1 Candidatus Korobacteraceae bacterium | reverse complement strand
TCTGTCATCCCTATCCTCTGCGGCGCATGGGCGTCATCACCTAAGGCAAGAGCCGGATGCGGGAAAGCCGCTCGTCCGGATCCGTGGAGGGGGTCATGAGCGATCGTGATCCCTACTCCGACCAGATCAGCTGTCTAATCACAGACGAACTTGATTGGAGTTGATTCCGCAGGCAACTCGCTAGGCGTATAAATGGCAGAACCTGGAACCGAGAATAAAGACTTAGGGCCTTGCCGTTGCAACGTCCTGCGGCCATTGGTCGTCTGTTGGCCGCCAGGTCTTGTCCGGGTTGTAGAGTTCCATGTTCTTCACTATGTCGAGGGAATCGGGTCCCAAGTCTTTCTGGTAAACAATTCCTGAGTTGCTCACAATAAATGTCTTTACTCCCGTGACGCGGTACTCGGCGGGGACGGCGACCAGCCCAAACCCGCCAATCATGATTCCTTCGATAACATAGTCAATCTTGCCCAACGGCGCGGCCGGGCCCTGACCCTTCAGGATCTTAAAGTAGTAGCCGTGAAAACCAGCCTTCCCAGTGGAGTAGCCTTCTGCCAGCGCCTTAGCCACAGCGTCGCCGATTGGTCCGCCGGATGAGCCGTCCGGATTCTGCCAGTACAAGCCGTCCTGCTTTCCTGGGCTGCTGAAGATCTTCTGCGCATACTGATTCACGCCGGAGTCGTCGTGAATTTCCAACGCATATTCTCTCTGCGCTTCGACATAGCCGCGACACACGGTAATGGCGTCCAACTCGTTGGCGCCGATGCGCCGATAGAGAATCTCCTGTCGCCCTTCCTTGGCGTTGAAATACCATTTGCCGGTTTTCTTCACCAGGGGAACCGGAAACGGCCACCCTTCATCGCCAACAATGATGGTTGCCCGGTTCGGATTGGACGTACTTACCGATACCGAGTTCTTCGCCTGGGCCTCTTCTGCGAATGCCCCAGCGTTGTTCTTGTCGCGAACAGGATCGGCAGAGGAGATGAAGTCTTCGCCGTCCGGGCCGAAGATCGCCATCAACTCCGGCACGTCGTAGGCTGCTGCGGCTTTGATCAGCTCTTGCGCAGCTTGCTGCGGTGTGTCGAATGCTTTTGGTCCCTGGGCTGCCGGTTGCGCTGCGGCCTGTGCCTGTGCTCGTGCAACAGCCGTCATCGGCGCGATACACAACGAAGCGACCATGAGAAGAGCGAACAGAGTAGTCGGTGAGATGAAGCTGGAACGTCTCGTTTTCATGGTTTCCCCTCTTGTCATGCCTCGCATGTCTTATCTCCTTCGCCCACCGCCGCCACCGCCACGGCGGCCGCCGCCACCACCACCACGAGATCCTCCCATGCTGGAAGAACCACGCGAACCGCTCGCCCGCGCCTGGCTTCCACTCATGCCGCTTCCCGCTCCGCCGAACGCGCTGCGGTTCGTGGAACTCGGACCGTTCGGTACTTGTCGGTTTCCGACTCGGTCCCCGCCGCCTCCACGATTCATGTCCCTGGTGCCTGCGCTTGGGCCACTGCCGCGATTCGACATGTCTCGGCCACCCGCACCTCCGCCACGATTGGACATATCGCGGCCCCCCGCGGGCTGCTGTCGGGCCTGGTTCTGCCGCGCATTGGCCTGTCGGTTAGCCATAGAGTCGCCGCGAGTAGTGCCACCGTACTTGTTGGCAAGAGACCGGTCGGAGTAAGGCGCTCCGCCGCGGTGTTGCGGGTTGTGTTGCCAATTGCTGTTGCCCGCGCCGCCTCGATTGACATTACGGTTGGCATTATTGATGTTCTGTCGATTGCTGTTGTTGACGAAGTTGTTGTTGTGGTTGACGTAGACGTTGTTATTGCCACCCCATCCGCAACCGTAGCCCCAACCGCCGCCCCAGGCCGCTCCCATGGCTATTCCCACACCGAACGAAATCGCCATTCCCGCCGCGTAATAGCCTGGCGGGGGATACGCTATTGGGGGATAGGCATATGCGGGCGCTCCGTAAACCACGGTAGGGTTGTAACTGGGCACGTAGACAACTTCCGGATTCGCCTGCTCAACTACGATCACCTGTTTGCTCTCGACAACCTTGGTTTCAACCTTCTGCTGTTCCGAAGATTTCAGGTTGCCAGCGTCCTGCGCCTTCTTGCGCATGCGCTGCACCGCATCCATCACTTGGTTCTGTTGCGCAAGAAACGCGTTCCCAAGGTCGGTGGTCCACTTGATATTTTCCGCCAGTAGCTTAACTACATCGGGGAGTGCAGCTAGCGACTGTATGCTGGGGTCCCAGTCCTGCTTCAGAACTGCATCGGCAAGCGCCTTGTCTTTCAAGTCTTTGTGCTGGGCTAACCACTGCTGCAACTGAACGACCTCGAGCGGATAGGTCGAAGCCACCAGGGTTTGGCTGAGCAATGGATCGGGGTAGAGGGCGATCGGTGCAACGAGTGAGTCGAGTTGGTCGGGAGGAAGCTGGACGACAGCCGGCTCGGTTGGTGCCGTAGCTTGCTGCGTTTGCGCCGCCGCGTTGCCAAGCAGCAGTGCCCAGATGCAGGCGACCGCCGTTAGTTCTCGAATCGCGCGGATCATTATGTTTCCGAAACTGTACGTAGAATTCATAGGCGCCGTCCCCGCAAGTTTTCCCATAACTGCTCCAGTTGATAGCTCTGCCGCTTGACTCAAATCCCGAGCGCATACAGACGCGTTGGTCGTACACACCGTCTTCGTTCGTTCAACCCTGACGAGCCAGCGTGACTTCGCTGATCTCCGCGTGCTTCAGTCAGATACTTGCCTTTGTACGGCAGCGCAGAGCGCGCGACAACTAGGGAAAACCCTAGGTATAACGAGTGGAGGAGACGAACCGGCGGCCCGCCAGAGCGGCGTTGATGGCAGGAACCAAATCCGTCTTCATGTGAGATTTCGCCACAAATCCAAGTGCTCCCTCCGCCAAACAGGCCTCCACAAATTCAGGGCTTTCATTGATCGTAAGGAACACTATGCTGGCCCCCGATCCCATTTCCCGAAGTTGGTGGGCCGCTTGAATCCCGTCCAAGCCCGGCATCGTTATGTCAGCCACAATGATGTCAGGACGTAGCCGCATCGCCTCGTCGACCATTTCGAAACCGTTATGAGCCAGGCCCACTACGTCGAATGTTTTCTGTAGCAAGGTTGTCACCCGTTCCAACAGCAAAGGGTAATCGTCAGCCAGCAGGACACGTCGCCGATTCCCAGAGCCGTCAGGGTTCGTGATTTCTGACATAGGCCTATCCCATGACGGCGAATCGTCGCCGCGAGACCTTTACACCGTGGCCATGTTAGGTTCAACCTTCGCACCTGCACAACTAGGGAAAACCCTAGTCACGGAGAGAGGAAACGCACGGAGGGATCTTCAGGACGATGGGTTTTGCTGCAGAGGATTGGGATCGAGAGAGATGAGACGCTCTTTGAGGGCGAAAAGTACCAGGTCGGCATTACTTTTCAGGTTGAATGTTTCCATAATGTGATGCTTGTGGAACTCGACCGTCTTCTCGCTAAGGTTCAAATGTCCAGCGATCTCCTTGATCGCGCGCCCCTCAGCGCACATCTGCACAATGTCACGCTGTCTCGGAGTCAAATGTTTGGAGAACTGACGCGCCCGAGTCTTTTGCACAGCCCAGTCTTCCGGTCTGAGCTTGGGAGTCACATAGGATTTGCCGTGCAGTACCTGTTCAATCGCGATCAAAAGCTCCGAACCAGCCGATTGCTTGAGGACGAACGCTGCTGATCCCATCTCAAGTGCGGCGGCAGCCAGATTAGGATTGTCCTGCATCGTGAGGAATACCAGCTTTACTTTCGGCAATGCCTGGCGCACTCGCTCTGCAGCATCAAGACCGTTCAAAAGAGGCATGCCGACATCTACGACGATCACGTCTGGCTTGAGTCTCAGAGCTGCTGTGACGAGCGCGCGACCGTCGGCGACGGTACCGACAACGTTGTAATGCTTTTCCAACAGAAGACAAAGGCCATCAGCAAAGATGATGTGGTCGTCGGCAATCAGGATTTGTGGCCGGGCATCCAATCGTCAGCCTCCGCACTTTCCAACCGCCTGTCACTGATGAACACTAAACACTCGTTGGGTCAACCGGCGCTCTGTCTTGAAGCGACCGCAGAGGCACGAATCGGCTTGACAGCCGCTTCGCTGCCACTCGGATCAGATTTCTCCGTCAGCGGCACCGATACCTCGATCCGCGTTCCCTTTAGCTTTTCCGAGAAAATCTCGAATCGTCCACCCACCAGACGGACCCGTTCCTGCATGCTCCACACACCAAGCCCTTGCTGATCAGAAAGGTCTTTCATGTTGAATCCCTTGCCATCATCGAAGATGGACAAGTGAAGGATGCCAGCCACCTTTTCGAGTTTTACCTGCGCATGAGTTGCTCCGCTGTGTTTCTGCACATTCCGAATGCCTTCCTGGACGATGCGAAACAGACACAGTGCAACCGCGGAAGAAACCGACCGAGGCACGTCCTGGTGAGAGAATTCGACCGGCGTTCCATGCACAACGGTAAATTCCTTGCAGAATGATCCCACTCCTGCAACTAAGCCGAGCCTCTCAAGGGTTGAGGAATGCAACCGGTGCGACAGAGTGTGAAGATCGGCACCAAGCTCGCTGGCGGATTCCATGAGCTCGTCCATCTGCCGGTTGGTTGCCTGCATGGACTCAGGAATGCCTTCAGCTGCCATCTCCAGCCCGAGCGACAGCACCGCCAGCCTCTGGCTGAAGTCATCATGAATCTCGGCGGCGAGTCGGCTACGTTCTTCTTCCTGCGCGTTAATCAGCATGCCGCTAAGCCTGATCTGTTCTTTTCTGGCGGCATTGAGCTGCTTCTGCTCGGACAGGAGGAATGCAGCAACCGCTGCTAACCCCAAGATGATGAAAAGGGCTGTGAGCAAGATCCACTTGGCTTTTTCCCATACTGTGGGCTCGCGATTAAGTACGACACTGCCAGCAGGTAATCGGTCTTCGCTGAGATTCCAGCGCTTCAGCTGTTTCGCATCAAACATGTAGATGCTGGGTCCAGTTACGATTGGGATATCTGCAGGCTTTCCCCCCTCGAGAATCTTTTCGGTAAGCCGCGCAGCAATATTTGCCTGCTCGGCAAAGCTAACCACATATCCCCCTACGATCCCGTGTCTGAGGTAAGTATCGGAAATGCCGAACACCGGAGCGTTTGCGGCTTCTGACACGAGCGGAAGAGCGGTCGTAGCGTTAACGAATTGACTGCCGTTTGCGTCAGTAAAAAAGGAGAGGTAGAGAACGACCGTGCGCTTCGGCAAGTGGTGCAGCCTCTCGAGCAGGCTGCTCATGTCAAGATCTGTCAGGTATGTGAAGTCCAGGGGTACAGGATGCGCACCCAAGCTCGCGTTTGCTGCCCTCAAGACCGCCTTGTCGAACTGCGAACTCCCACTCACGACCACGACATGGCGGATTTCCGCAGAGAGCCGCATGGCCGCCTCGAGCGTGTTCGCCACATCCAAGGTCATCCAGGACCCCGTGAAGCGTGAGGTCAGCTTGGAATTGCCAGCCTGCTCATGCGTGCTGCCGCAAAACACAATAGGCACGCCCGGGAGAAACGTGTCCGAGACCCGGGACAGAAGCCTGATTGGTGCAGGCCCCATAGCGATGATTACGTCTATCCTCCGGTTTCCGTACTCTTGAAAAAGCGCGGCTTCGATGTCCTGCGGAGAAGTCTCGCGGGCCAACAGCGGAGAGTCGAGACTCTCTACGTAGAATTCCGTCTGATACCGCGAATCCGCAGCCAAGCGTGACATCACCTTTTCTGTTACCAAGGCGGAAGCGCGGTGAGCCAACCCTACTTCGTTGATGATTAGAACAACCTTGCGAGCAGGTATTTGCGCCTGTGCGAAAGACGTGACCAGTATGACGAAGGCACAAAGCACCAAGAAACCGGACGATCTGCAACGAGCCACTAAGGCAGAACTCCGGCGAGTGATACTGACTGTCATATTGTCGTTACGCCCTGATTCTTCTTCGCCAGACTGTTACGCCCTCTGGGCGGTTAACGCGCAACACGGCATGAGCGCGATAAGCTACTCAATCATAGAACTTTAGCTCTGCCACAAACAAGCTTTCTCCGTACAACTAACGTCGCCCGGACTAGGGATTTCCCTAGTTGTGACGACAGAAGGCCAAACCTAGGATTGCTTTGAGTCACGCCGCTGGCACGAAGCGCGACCTCGAAATCACTGAGCACTCGCAGAAAAGAGAGGGCACCATGAACAAAACAAGAATTCGAGCATTTGCATTCGCCGTAACAATTTCACTGGTAACGATTTCGTTCCTTTGTGGCAGCGCTGCGGCTCAGTCCGCCAAAGCCGAAGGGCTGGTAACCGGACGCAGCGGCGACACCATGACGATACGAACTGCGGATTCGTCGAGTGTCGTGGTAGTTCTCACCGACTCTACACAAGTGGCCCAGGTACAAGGCGCCTTCAAGGCGCGACGCAAGCAAATGTCGATGGCCGCGCTCATACCGGGTCTCCAGGTCAAGGTAGAGGGGTCCTACAACCCCCAAAACCAACTGGTGGCCAACTCAATTACGTTCAAAGGCAACGATCTCGAGGACGCCCAGATGATCCAGGCCGGCGTTCAACCAGCGAAGGAGCAGATACAGCAGACCCAACAGGAACTTGAGCAGCAGAAGGCAGCGCTGGCGCGGCAACAGCAAGAAATGCAGGAACAGCAACAGCAAATGAAGGCGGCACAAGAGAAGATTGACGCTAACAAAGCCGCCATTGAGGCCGCAAACAAGCGCTTCGGCCAGTTGGATGATTACAACATCCTCGACGAGGTGACGGTTTACTTCGCCAACGGCAAGGTCAAAGTTGATCCCAAGTACATTCCCCAACTGCTGGAACTGGTGAAGAAAGCCGAAACCATCAACGGCTATGTGATCCAGGTAAAAGGTTACGCTTCCTCGGTCGGCAGTGCTTCGTTGAATCAGAAGCTCAGCGACGACCGCGCCGACAATGTGACCAATATCCTGATTCAGCAGGGCCATGTTCCCCTCACCAGAATGCTGGCGCCGGGCGCGATGGGCGAGAGTCATCAAGTCGGCAGCGACAAGACGGCTGAAGGACAGGCGGAGAACCGTCGCGTAGTTGTTCGTGTCCTGCAGAATAAGGGTATTGCTGGAACGTAGAAGAGAAAGTTGGTCTGCCGGTGCCGACTGGTCGGGATATTGCTCATTGCTAGCGTAGCCACGTGCCAAGCGCCTGGGGATCGTGGTTCATACGTCTTCTGGTGGGCGCTACTGGGTAATGCCATGCCGCGTTTGTCTTCAGAAAGACGCGGTTCGAGCAGCGAGAACTTAGTGAGCTTGCGCCAAGCGTTGCGACTCAACCTTGCTATGAAACAGAGCGCTGCAGTGTTCTTCTGTATGCTACTGCTGAGCGCCCCTTTGGCTGCTGGGGACAAGACCGATGTGGTGTTCATGAAAAACGGGGATCGTCTGACCTGTGAGATCAAGGGCCTGGATTCTGGAGTCCTCTACGTGAGCGTGGATTACCTCCTCGGTACCCAGTCGCTGGAATGGTCTAAAGTCGAGCACTTGCAGAGCAAGCATCTGTTCATTGTGAAGACCCAAGACGGCAGCACCTACGCCGGGACGTTATCGACGGTGGAAACAGAAAGAGCGCGCCCAGTTAAACTCAAAGTCATCGAAACCGAGGGACAAACTGTCGTGCTCGATCCGATGCAAGTTGTTCAAGCAGAGCAGAGCTCGGAGAAATTCTTGCAGCGCTTCAATGGATCTATCAACTCGGGAATCATCTACTCCAAGGGCAATCAGACAACTCAGTACAACCTAAGCTCAGATATCGAGTATCCACGGGAGCGCTGGTCGGCAGGGATACGGTTGTTGCGATGGGACAACTGGTTCTATTCAGGCCAGGGTGATTTCCTGCAGAGCTCAGAGCAAGGGATCAAGCTGCAGTCCACATTAGGAGGCGGCATTGGGCTCTACCTGAAGAACACAAACCAGTTGCAGATTTCGTTGTTAGGCGGCCTTGCCTGGCAGGGAACGAAATATGAGCAGTCATCGTCGAGCCTTCCGGAACAGAACGTCGCAGCAGCGTTGATTGCCGCCAAGCTCAAGTTGTACCGTTTCGACAAGACCCATCTTGATGTGGCTGCCCTTGTTTTGCCGGTGCTCTCAGAACCCGGCAGGCTCAAGTTCGCGACTAACGTGGGCTATTACGTTAAGTTTCTCGGCGACTTCACCTGGAATCTATCTTTCTATGCTAATTGGGATAACCGGCCTCCCCCCGGCTTCGCCGGGAGTGACTATGGCACTAGCTCGGGGCTTGGGTGGACTTTTGGGAATCGGTGAGGCTGGTTGCCACTTCCTGCTCGCCGCTTGGAAGGACAGGTCTTAGTGCCGGATATCGGTGGCTGACTACACAGGAAAGCACAGTATGAATGCTACGCGGACGGTTCAATCGTTAACGGACAAGTCAGTAGCTCAGCCGGGGATATCGCGACGTGTTGCCTCGATCGACTGGATGCGTGGGGTCGTCATGGTATTCATGGTCTTGGACCACGCCTCCATGGCATTCGACGCCAACCATCTGGATAAAGACTCTGCGATGTATGCCAACGCGGGCACGATGGCACTGCCGGCAGTGGAGTTCTTCACACGTTGGCTCACGCACCTGTGTGCCCCCGCTTTCGTGTTTCTGATGGGTACGGCGCTCGCTCTGAGTGTCGAACGGAAGGTTATAAAACGTGTCAACGCCTGGCAGATCGACAAAGATATGCTGGTGCGCGGCTCAATCATTGCGCTTCTCGACCCGACGCTGATCTCTCTTGGTTCAGGGCGCTGGACGTTTCAGGTATTGTTGGCCATCGGCCTTTCGATGATCTGCATGGTTCCACTGCGGCGCCTGCACACTTGGGCGTTGCTGTCCGTGGCCATCGGCTGGATGGTGTTAGGAGAGGTCGTGACCGGCTGGTTCTGGACGCCGCCCGGAAACTCTTCGGTGTGGGCTGCCTTCGCGTTCGCAAACTATGGCGGCGACACCATGATAATCAAGTATCCGCTGGTACCCTGGCTGGCGGTCTCGATTCTCGGATGGGTGTTCGGCCGACACCTGATTCGTTACGCCGCCGGCCAGAGTAAGGTTTCAGGAAGGAATGTGCTCTGGCTCTGCGGGCTGGTCAGCCTGCTCGTCTTCGCAGTGGTAAGGGGAATCGGCGGATACGGCGACATGTTCCTGCACCGAGCGGACAATTCCTGGCAGCAATGGCTGCACGTCAGTAAATACCCGCCGTCACTCACGTACTATTCGCTGGAGCTTGGCATTCTGTTCCTGTGTCTTGCGGTGCTCAGGACGATCGAGTTTCGTATTGGCGTCCGCGAGAACGGTAAATCGACGCTTGTCCAGTTGCTTCTCTGATAATAATGACTTGCTGGCGAAGAAAGGTGAATTCGAACAGCTGATACATGTCATTCTCTGCCAACAACTTACGTGTTTCCGTGGGTTTGCCGGTGAGCCTGTTTCCCATCTAGCCAGGAAGTCACGAGCGAACCACCGGTGAATTGGCTGGCTACCAGAGAGTCACGTGCGACCTAGGTTCTCTGGCTGCGTGTCAATCGAGTGTCTATACAAGCTTTTCTGCCCCAATCCCTTACGACCTCTCTCCATTACGGCGCGGAATGCCCCAGAATTACCTCTCCGCGATTCGGATCGTTAATAGGCTATTAGAGTGCACAGTGAAAACTTTCCACAAGTCGAACAGGCTTCAGTTCCTGCCGATGATTCCAAAGACGGAACGAGTTTCTTTTTGTGATCGAGGGCCACTGGTGCAGTTGAAGTTCACCCCCCGACAGCCGCAAAAGCAATTGAGTCTGGCTCCCCTTCGTCTGGAACTGGGCCAAAGAATACGATGATGCACGACTCGTATTTCTTCGCCACGCCGGAGACAGTACGGCTATCTGCATATCCGAATACCATTTCCGGCTTGAGCTTCAGTACCACCTCCGAGCGAACATCTTCCGAGAATATCCGCAATTCATCGTCGCTAACGGACTGAATGTATCCAGACAAGGAGAAAGCAAACGTGGCAACGCTACCCTGGCATCGCACTGCTAATCCCTCGCTAGACCATTTGCGAAACAAATCCAATGCCTCTGAGCGTGCGGCCCTCACAAACGATCACCTCCGGGAACTGGCAAAGTCGCCCTGCATTTTAACCGCACAGTCGTACTCCCGTCGTGGAACGTGCCAGCTTCGCCGCTAGATAGGTGGTGTCCTAATTTGGATTTTAGGACTCGCGCTGCTGATCGTCCAAAGGGTTTGGTGGGCGAACTTGGGGGTGTGCCACGAACTCATTACCCTTTTGGCTAAGGATGCAGTACTGTCCAATATCCTGCGATTGGGAATCTCCGAGGACATCGGTAAAGGTAATAGAGCCGATTACGGTGATGAAGATTTTCGCGACACCCTCGGCGTAGTTTTCGACAGCCTCGCTTTGCATCGGAACCTGAAACTGGAACTGGTATCTGTCATCCGGAGGAATAAATCTGTTGGCACCGTATTCCAGGCGTTCTGGAGAGGCTCCAGCCCCGTTTTCCTTGAGTACAATCTGCTTAACAGTCAATGGAAAGTCGGTGGGATTCCTAATCTCGAAGCCAACGAACACAATTCCTATCCCGGTCTCTCCCAGAATTCCGGGCGTGGTTGCGCTCCAATTCTCGATTTTCAACCACTGGCGGTAAGCAGCCTTCTGCAAGTCGGTATTTCGTCGCATCTCCTTAGTGGCGTTAGTCATTTCGTTGGCTTGGTACACGATGGCGCAGCCCGTCGAGAAAGCTATGATAACCAGCCACCAATCGGGCCGCTTGAGGGGTGTGTACCAATGTGGCGGGTTAGCATCGGATTCTGCGGCTTGTGTGTGGGGTTTATCGTAATTTTCAGAATTAGTAACTGTCGATGGAGGCTGGGGTTGGGGATTGGGCGGGCTGGCGTTGCCTCTCTTATTTGGCTGACCGGACATGCGGATTGCAAGGATAACCAAGGCAGTGATAAGGAGGGCGCGGCGCATTGGCAGCAAGTGTGAATGCTTGTGCTTCATTAGTCTCCGAGCGCTTTTAGGATAAGCCCCCTGTCAATCCGCTTGGCAGCAGATTCAGCCTGTGGCAGCAGGGAGCACAATTTCCTCGTCGGGTGACCTCCAGGCTTGGCGAACTGTACCAGCACCCGCCCTGCATCGGCGTACACTTGGGCAATGGAACACAGAGTTCACACTAATCCATTCGCTCAGACCGCGCACGATAAAGGGTCAGAGAAAAGAAGATCGCTGATCGCGGTGGGAACAAAACAGCGCCGCGTTTGATTGCCGATGGCAACCTGCTACGCTGCTCTGCCTGTGGCCATCCATTCCCTGCGGATGTTCGCCCGTCGATGACCGTGGCCTTCGCGGAACATCTAATGAAAGCCCACAAGCCCGGACCGCCCATCCTGGCCAGCCAGCAATCTCATCGCAGGCAGTCCACGCCTATTTCTGCGCAACGGTCTGAGTGCCCACCACCTTCTCCAGTCGTGACAACCGCTCCTGCACGGCAGCATTCTGCATTTGCAGTTGCTGTTTGAGGCTTTCGATCTCCTGCTGCTGCGCTTTGATCTGCGCCTGTTGGGTGGCGACGATCTCGGATTGATGCTCCGCCCGGCGGTACTGTTTCTGCACCTCATTCAGCAGCATGGTGGTGATGTACTGATAGCGAACCGTGTAGGGCTGGCCGTCGTTGTCGTAGGCCACTAGTTCGGGGTAGACCTGCGCGACTTCTTCCGCAATCAGACCGTATTGCAAGGTTCGGTCGCCGTTGGCGTACTCCGGCTTATAGAGGAACGTCACGGGCCGCAGCTTCATCAGGGCGCTGGTGCTGTCGCCCATGTCAGTTACCTGCTCTTTGAAGCGACGGGAGGAAACTACCGTTCCGAGTTGGCCGTTGGAGTTGATGTACACGGGAATACTTGATGGGGAGTTCACGTCATAGATACCCGCTATGTACGCAGCGTGCTGCGTGCCGTTGTCGGTGCCCGGTGTGCCGATGCGAATGGTGTTGGATTCGGTACCCGAAGACGGGCCAAAGTTGGCAACGTACACGTCGGCAAAGCCGGTGGTGTTGTTGTCGCCAGCCCCAGCGCCGAGGAAGATGTTGTTGCTGCCGGTGTTGCTGTAGCCTGCGCCGAGGCCGAGGAAGGTGTTGTACTGCCCCGTGGTGTTGCGGTAGCCAGCCTGATAGCCGTAGAAGCTATTTGACGATCCGTCACCCAGACCCAGATTGTCGCCTGTGTTGCTGTAGCCGGCCTGATAGCCGTTAAAGGTGTTCCCGGTGCCAAGGGTGTTGTTGTAGCCCGCCTGGTAGCCCGAGAATAGGTTGCAGCATGCGGTGGCGTTGCTGGCGCCAGCCTCGTTGCCGAAGAAGGCGTTCTGGGCGCCGGTCGTGTTCTGGTAGCCGGCCCCGAAGCCGGCAAACGTGTTGTAGGAACCGGTGGTGTTGAGGTAGCCGGCAACCGTCCCGGAGAAGGCGTTGTACTGCCCTTGTCCCGCAACATTGTGGGTGCCCGCTCCCACCCCGAGAAATAAGTTGTCGTCAGAGGGACTGGCAATGTTCACGACGCTACTGCCGCCGATCCGATAAGCACCCGAGGCCGAGTTGATGTTGCCGCTGCCGTCCACACTGAACTGCTCCACGCCATTGTTCTGCCCACTCAGAATCTTGCCACCTGCCGCGTTGTTAAAGGCTCCGGCAATTCCTGCGGCACTGGCCACATAGCCGCTGACCCCGGTCGTAGCGCCGCTGGTGGCCGTGTTGGTACCGCGCACCCCCGTGCCCGCAGTGCTGGTCGAGTTGCCTTTCACGCCCACGGTCGCCCCAGTGGACGACGACACATTGCCGTAAACGCCGTATCCACCTGAACCGGCTGAGCCGCCCTCGACACCGATAACAGTGCCGCTGGTGGCCGTGGCAGTTCCGACAATCCCCTTTGTCGGCGCAGAGGCATTTACTCCCGCTCCCGAACCACTTTGAGTCACGCCAACAATCTGGTCAATCGTCGCACCGCTGAAGTTCGTCGGCCCGGCACTGGCTGCTCCTTTGTTGATTCCAGGCGTAGTTGTGTGGGGATTATTCGCAGGGGATGACGACGCCTGGCTGGCATTGCTGCCATTCGCTGAGGAAATTGTCGTGTTGGCCAGCACAAAGTCGGAAACACTCTTGCCACCCAGCGTTTCCGCCTCATGCGCCTTGAAGGCATACGGCACGCTGACCAACAGCACACGCGGCTGCTCCGCCTGTCCCTCTACCTGCACGCCCAGCCAGCGCTGCTCTTCCTGCGAGAACAGATCAGCCGGAAGTCCGGTGGCTGTCGTACCGCCTAACAGCACGCTGTAGTTGCCACTCGCATCGGGCGTGACAGTCTGCGTCTCCATCCAGACCGGAGCACCGCCATCTTGCTGCTTGTAGATGGCGAAGGTCACGCCCGCGGCGGTGGATGTGAAGGCACCGCCTTGCGCGTCCTTCAAAGTTCCACTGTAGCGGATGAGGTTGGGGACGGCTGTAGCTAGATTTTGTTGAGCAAAACCCATCGAGATCAGAAGCAAAATGGAGAATAGGACAGAAATATTTGTCCTGAAGCGGCGCATGGTGCGCTCCTTTCGTGCACGGATTGGGAGCGGGGTGACTTGGGCCGATGACTTGGGATTATGGTCGGGGTTTAGAAGGGCTGTCAACAGGTCACTAAAAAGTACACAGCTCGCTTGCGACCGATGGCCACCATGGACTCGGAAAGGGCAGGCGTTAGCTTGGAAGGATCAGAGGCGGGCACTTCTGGGCGGTTGGCCTCTTGTGGTGCCAGTACTGTCCGGTGGAAACATCCACAGTCTGCCTGGCGAGTTGGTTGGGATCTTCCCAGCAGCACTCAGGGCGAAATACGATGCCTGAAGCTCGAAGAGATGGTTGCGAACAAGCTGAAATGCCTGCTCCAGCGACGGCATGTTCCAGATGTATATGACCTCGTTCATTCCACATTCATCAACCGAGACATCGCGGTAAACCGACAGGAGGTGCTGACAGCTTTTTTCCGCAAGACGATTTACGAAAGAAGCCCTGGAGTTGCTTGTCAACTCCTTCTCGATCTGCCGCTCTTAGCACTTAAGACTGCTTGGAGCAAATACGTCATTGCACCGGTTCAAGGCCTCCTGGATTTCGACGGCTCTATCCAGCGTTTCCAATCCATTATTAATGAGTTATTTGCAGCATATCCGGTCACAGGCCGGGCTGCATTCGCATATTTCCCTTCCCACTTACAGTACGCCAATCATGCAAGCCGGGGCGGAATGTCGCCTCATGCGCCTGACATATGACGGTGTCCGCCGGGATGTTGAGCCATACTCGCTGGCATATAAGCAGCGGACAGATGGCCATCGCGAAGAGTATTTATACGTCTACGACCGTACGGGCGGCCGTACTTCAGGCCCCGGTCTCAAATCGTTCTTCAACTATAAGATCCACGATCTGCAAGTGCTCGACGAGTTTTTTGAACCTCGTCACCCAATTAACCTAGCGAAGGCGGGTGAATTTACTGGTCCCAATTATTTCAGCCAACCTTTCGGCTCTGGTCGAAGTGGCGGAGGCCAGAACCGGCCAACATTGCGGCACAGCTGGCGCTACACAGTGCAATGTTCCTATTGCTTACGCACATTCAAACGAATGCGTCGGAACACCACTCTCAAACCGCACAAGGACGGGTACGGCAACAACTGTTTCGGTCGACGTGGTGTGATTATCGATCAGCACTTGGTCTGACAACGACTCGTTGCCTGTTCTACCGAGAAGGTCTAACCGGCTCTATTTAAACCCGATAATGTACTTTATCGAGTTAAAGCCCGCCTCAGCGTGTCCACACCAAGAACGCCAAGGGAAATCACAGAGATTCCTCCGTCTCACTAGGGAGGCACATTTGGAACATCAGCTGAGCGAAGGGAACGCTTCATTAACTTCGCTTCGAGTCGACGACTGATCGGTCGTTAGCCGCATGTCACTGCAGCCTAATTCCGAAACGCTGCAACGCAATTCAAACATTGCTGCAACTGAATTCCAACAATTCCAAAAGCTGGAATTGTTGGAATTAAACTGCAGTGGCGGCGAGTCGCGGCGAGTGGCGGCGAGTGGCGGCGCGCGGCGGGATTTCTGCGAGATAAAATCCACTGAAATCCGAGGAAATTCGAACCGATTTGTGCGGAATTGATTTTCAGTACCTGGCTTTCAGGCATGGTTGGCAGTGGGTGGCTCAATGATCCCGTTCGCCGCTATCTTATTGAATAATGATGCTTTCCATACCAGGACAGCTCAGTACCGGACAGTCTACAAGCGGCAGAAGAACGGCAGAGATCAACGTGTGAATCTACCCGTCCTAAAAGAAGGTCTTGCGTTAGCGACGTACATCTTCTCGTCCTTGCCCTAAATTAGAGGAAGGCGCTGTTCGTCGGAATTCCGCGGGAATGAGGCGTTTTTTGGTCGAGAAGACGGAATTCTGGTAGTGGTCGAAGCGTGCGTTGATGGTCCCGCGGCGGTTATTCCCAGCTAATCAAGGCGATTCCACCACTTTTTCTTCCACCCTTGACCGTAACTGTGGACTTCCCGCAGTTCGGGCAGGTTCGTCTCCCGCCATGAATACGTCCGCTCACGATAAATACCTTGCGGCATTCCGGGCGAGGGCAAGTGACTGCGACGTTGTTTCCTTCCCAGTCCTCGTCAAGCCGTGTCTGGTCAATGGCACGCTGTGGCATTTGATTCGATTTCCGGTGCAACCCTCTGTGAATTTGGCTGGGACTAGAAGTGCTCATCTTTCATCATATTAGGCAGCTCTACGCGCAGAGCGCCCTAAATTTTCGGATCATGCGTGCGCGCGGTTTAGCCTTCCAAGAACAGCCCCAGGCGCTAAGTGGTCGCCTGCAAGCTTAATCCGCCTCATGTTCCTCACCGGTTAGGATCCAGTCAACTGATTTCCGAGAGTAGGCCTTGAGCCGAAGAAGGATTTGAACCGTAGGTACACTCTGCCCAAGCTCATACTTCGATAGCTGCGTCTGCCCTATGCCGAGCATCCGCCCGAAGTCCCCCTGAGTCAGATCAAATCCGCGAATCTCCCTAATCCGTCGGCCAATGGCCTTCAGATCGAGACGGGCAGAAATATTCTTTACAGTGGTAGTCATTTAAATGGTAACATAACCTCGCAGCGATTAGAGCCCACCAGTCCCGATGTTTCGTCTCGTCCATGAGAGTAGAGCAACCCGGAGGTCACAGCAATGCCAAATAAGATACGTGAGTTTCGCGGCAACTGTCGCCTAAAGTCCACCGCGGCCGAGCAGCAAGCGATTCGAAACGCGGAGCGCAATTCCGTATACCGACTTGGGAAGATTGCACGGAAACGGCCAATGCGCCGATCCGGCAGCGATGTGCTTAACGTCATTGCAGGTACCCTCGTGCTGCTGCGTATCCGCTCTTCGCCGCGTACATGTCTCGCTTCTTTTCCTTTGAGGTTGCCAACTCTACTGCGGGCACGACGGCGGCAGCTGCAACGCACATAGGGCTTGGTCATTTTCTGTGAAGGATAGCGGATGGATGAGGTGAGAGACGTGAGCGCAGAGTTGTGGATCAACAAAGACGCTGTCAGAAGCGTAACCGGATGGTCCGACCGAACTATCCGTTGGAAGGTGCAGCTCGGAGCGTTAGGTTCGCGAAATGCCAGCAACGGAGAAAAACGGGACAGCAGCTTGCGCGAATACGCATTGTCGTCCTTACCGGTTGAAGCGCAGCTGAAATTCCTCAAGCAGCCGCTGCTGTCGGGACCAGCCTGCACGGCTCTGGCGCTTCGCTCGGATCGAAATCAATCCAGCCTGTTTGCTTCTCTGCCAGAGGTCACCGAGCCCGAGCGCCTTAACTTTTCTGCAGAGCAAAACGCCCAGGCCTTGAAGCGCCTGGAGGCCATTGCGCCGCTCGTGGAATTCAGCAGCCGCAGCAAACGGTCCCGTCCAACGTTTCGTACAACCGGCGGAGTCGCCGTGCGAAGCATGAACTCGCTGGCCGGCTACCTCGCCGATCAGCACCACGTCAGCGCCCGAACTCTTTGGAACTGGTACGCACAGTACCGCAAGCTCGGCTATGCGGGGCTGGTGGACCGAGTTCGCTCGGACAAGGGGAAATCACGCTTCCTCGCAGCCCATCCCGCTGTCCGCGCATTTCTGGAGAACAAGTACCTGGGTGAGCGGTTGTCGATTCGGCTGGTGTACCAGGCCTTGCTGCGCGATCTGCGGAGCCTGGAGCCAGAGTGCACCAGACCGCCGAGCTACAGTGCCGTCCGCTCCTATCTGCAACAGCTGCCAAAGCCCTTGCTGATCCTGAGCCGGGAAGGAAAGCGGCAGTTCCAGGAACGTTGTGAGCCCTACCTGCTGACCGACTTCGATTCTCTGGTGCCTAACCAGATCTGGGTCTCCGACCACGGTCAGCATGACGTCTGGGTGCGCAACGACCTGTTTTCCGGAATCTCGGCCAATGCTGCTGTCCGGCCCTGGCTGACCGCCGTGATCGACATGCGCTCCCGCAAGATCGTCGGCACAGCCTGGTCGGCTAGTCCCAGCTCACACACCATCAGCTCGGCTTTGCGGGTCGGGATTGAGAATTTCGGCATTCCCCAAGCTCTGGTGATCGATAACGGCAAAGACTACGAGAAAATCGGCCGCATCGACTTCTCTCCGGAATGTAGTGGCGTACTGGTCAGGCTGGGAATCCAGCCGCACTACTGCCTGCCCCGGCATCCGCAATCGAAGCTGATCGAGAGCTGGTTTGGGACGGTGCGCAAGCGGTTTGATTGCCTCTGGCCCTCCTACTGCGGATCGGGTCCCCAGGATCGGCCTGAACAGTGCACGGATGCCCTGAAGGAACACCAGGGGTTTCTCAAGGGCAAACGGAAAAGCTCTCCCTTACCCCTGGCCAGCGAGTTCGTGGCCACGGCACGGCAATGGATCACCGAATACAACTCGCAGCATCCCCACAGTGGACGAGGCATGAGCGGTCGGACTCCGGATGAGGTCTTTAACGAACTGCTCCCTTCTCCTCAGCGCAGACTGATTGAGAGTCCGGAAGTTCTCTATGCCTTGTTCTGGGACCGGCAGCGTCGCAAGGTGTCGGAAGGCGGCTGTGTGCAACTGTACGGCGAGCGCTACGAACCAGCCGATGGCGAGAGTCTGGCCAAGCTGTTTCTGGAGATCGAGCGGAATGTCGTGGTGGCTTGCGACCCAGCCAATCTGGGCGAAGCCATAGCTTTGGACTTGGACGGCAGGTTTCTGGGACGGCTGCGGGCCCAGAAGCTGATCACCCGCGGGCCGGTGAGCCACGAGGATATACGAGCTTCGATGCGGATCAGGCGCACGGCTCGTAAGGCGATCTCTGATTACGTTACTGGCTTATCCAGAATCCGGAGTCGGGCTGGGGACCGTACCGAGATCGCTCACCTCGAGGATCGAGCCGAAATGCCCAGAGAGAAGTATTCGCCTCCGCCAGCTTTGATACAGCAGATACGGCCGCAAGATCTCGAAACCGCCGCCCGTCCCGACTTCATCGACGACATTGTTCGGGAACTGACGGAAGGGGAATAGCGTAGCCATGGCTATTTCCTACGCGGTACGCAAGCAACTGCTAGCGGCCAGCCTGCCGGAAGCCAACGAAGTCCGCCTCGAGTTGCAGGATTACCTGGCTCGGACCGGCATGGCGCCCCCGGACTTCGCCCGCCGCATAAACTACGCCCGGGAGACGCTTTACTTCTTTCTGAATGGCCGTTACAGCAAGATCTCCTCCAACGACCGCTCAATCCGGGCAGCGATTCGCGACTTCATTGCCACCCATCCCATTGCGACTCCCGTCATCAGCGCAGGAAAGCTCTACGAAACGGAGAATGCCCGTTTGTTGCGACGGTACTTCTACGAGGCGCTGGACCATCGCCGGGCCTATTACCTCTACGGCGCCCCGGGTACCCAGAAGACCTACGTACTGCAGCACCTGATCGCGGAGTTGAACCGCTCGGAGATTGCTAAGAACGGAGAAGGCCGAAGAGCTTACTACATCTATGTTCGTCAGGGAATCCGCTCACAGGATTTGATGAAGCGGGTGGCGGAGAGCTGCGGGGCAATCGGGGTAGGCACGGTCGACCGGATTCTGCGCAATCTGCGTTTCGATCTCAGCCAGCGCAAGGTGCTGTTGGTCTTTGACGAAGCCCAGCATCTGTCGATTGAGTGCCTGGAGACCCTACGGGAACTGTTGGATCAACCGCCGCACTGCGGGTTGCTGTTCGCCGGCACCCACGAATTGGAGGCAATCTTCACACGTCAGGCCTTGGAGCTGGAGCAATGGCGTTCCCGCTTTCATGCCGGCCAGGCCTTGCCCGGCATCTCCGAAGAGGAAGCAGCCGAAATCGTGCACTCTGAGCTAGGGTTGGGACTGTCGCAGCGGAAAATCCAAAAGCTAATCTCGAAATCCCGGATCACGGACCTGCGCAATGGTGGCCAGCACAGCTATGTATCGGCCCGGCGGCTGTTCTGGGTGATTCGCGAGTTGCAAGGCGTTGCCAACGGAGAGTCAGCACACGCCCGCCATCAATAATAACAATAATAATAAGGATGTCGTCAGAGTTGTAGCGAGGCCAACGCTTCCTTCGGCCCGGATCACTTGCGCTATGGGGATTTAACACCAATTATGCTAGCGCGTGATCTCCCAGACGACACCCCCGCCGTACGCTCCGCCACTGACGGTGGCGCCGTAGAGGTTGCCGTTCTCGTCGAATATCGGACCGCCAGTGGGATCTCCGCTGTCCGGCATTAGGGATCACGAAGCCGTACCCGTCGCGATGCATGGTGAGGCGCCCGGCGATCAGGTTCTGGCGAGTGGCAGCGTGTTCGGCGAGAGTGTAGCGGTCGCGCCCGGTCGCGATCAGGCGAGCGCTCTTCACCAGCGCCTCCAGGCGCTCGGCGAGTTGGCGGCGATCATCGCCGCGCAGATTCATCTCGCGGACAAGCTGCTTGTATCCGGCGGAGTGGTGCGGCTGCCGTTCAATGTGCCGCAGAATGGCCTGGTCGGTGAGCATGAGATTTCGATGCGTCCTTGATAAGGATAAAGGGTGGGGGCACAATTCGGTGTGCCGTCCCTGAAGGGACTCAGGGGTCTTGGTGTGCAGCCGACCCAGGACTGACGAGTCTGCGTGAGAACCCGTCCCAGAGGGACTCAGGTACTTTTCCCACTTAACCCAGCACTCCGCTTCCCACCCCAATTCGCGCAAAGGCGGCGCGAATCGGGGGCCCCGGTTTCGCTCCGTGCTGGGCTATCATGATTCCGCGCCTTAGGCGCTCCGGATTTTCGGGCTTCTTACTCCACTACCCGGCGCGAAAGCTAGTTCTGACGCTGACTTTCACATCCTGGGAGCCTCATCACGCAAGAGTTTTCGCCCAATAGGGGTCCCTCGACTCCGCTGCGCTTCGCTCGGGATGACACAGCTTGAAGAAACTGATCCCTAGCCGTAGCCCCCAAGCCCCTGGATCGGCTCCCTTCACCCTACTCCGTGCCTGCATTGTCAACTCAGCTTGCACGAAAAATTACGCAGAGCTATTCCCTCATCCATGAAGTCCCTGTATGGTAGCAATAATTACATCGCGGGCCGAAAATCTTGCTCTGCGTCAGCAGTTGCTGGCTCTTCACGTTCAGCGCCCTCGCCGACGCCTCACCGCGCCACACAAATTGTTCTGGGTCGTATTGCGAAGACTCTGGGCTCGATGGAAAGAACCCCTCATCCTGGTAACATCCAGAACCGTTGTCACCTGGCATCGTGCTGGCTTTCGGCTGTATTGGAAATGGCTTTCGAGAGCCAAGCCGAAGGGCGGTCGAAAGCCTGTGAGCAAAGAAATTCGCGGCTTGATCTTTCAAATGGTTGCCGAGAACCCAACCTGGGGCGCACCCCGCATTCATGGCGAGTTGCTCAAGCTGGGCTTTGATCTATCCGAACCAACGGTTTCGCGATGGGTGCGGCGAGCACCAAGGCCTCCGGATTTGTCCAAGCGCTGGCTGACTTTTCTTCGTAATCATCGCGAGGTGATCGCAGCGATGGACTTCTTCACTGTGCCGACACTGACCTTCGGCGTTCTGTACTGCTTCTTCGTGATCGGCCACGACCGGCGTCGAATCCTTCACCACAACGTGACTCGTAATCCCAACGCACTGTGGATCGAGTTGCAGCTGCACGAAGCTTGGGAGTGCGGCGAACAGCCGCAGCGATTCCTGATCTTCGATCGGGACGCGAAGTTCAGTGCCGATGTTGTCTCGACCGTGAAGGCGATGGGCAGCCAACCGATTCGGACCGCATTCCGTAGCCCTTGGCAGAACGGAATCGCCGAGCGCTGGGTTGGGAGTGTGCGGCGGGACTTGCTCGATCATGTGATCGTGCTGAATCGGAAACATCTGAGACGGTTGCTGAATGAGTACGTCCGTTACTACCACGAGGACCGGACTCATCTCGGACTCGGGAAGGACACGCCCAGCGGTCGAATGCCAGCCTCCATGCCTGCCGATCGCCACCAGGTGATCTCGTGGCCGCGACTTGGTGGATTGCATCACCGCTACACGTTGCAAAAGCGGGCCACAAATGGGGCAACTTTGGGCTGTACTGGTGCGGATGGAAGACCGTCGGGAGTGCTCCGATAGAAAAATCGTTTCACAGTGTCGCGAACTAGCAAGAGGGGTGTACTATCGTGCTGTTGTTGAGGTCAAAAAGGAAATTCCGGTTCAAACTGGCTGACACTCGCTCCCATACCGCTCCCAAGTCCACAGAAAGACAGGATAGGGCGACGATTCTCATCGCCCAGTCTGATGGAGGATGGAAATGAAACGCCACGTGCTGGCTATCCTTGCGGTAGTCTACGCGTTAGTTGCCGCCACCTTGTGTAGTGCACAGAACGTTCCGGTGTATATCAGAGTCATGGACACGGTGACCCACTTTGGGGTGCAAGCAAAGGTGAAATTCAAAGGACCGGAGACGCTCGCAACCGAAACCGACAGGTCTGGAAAGGCGACAATCAATCTTCCTCCGGGAGAGTATCAGGAGGAGGTCACAGCGGCAGGATACAAGCCGATGATCTATGAGTTCACGCTGCTTCCCGGCGAGAACGCCTTGGCCAACGGTCGAGATCCACACTACCCGACCGGGGCAATGCTTGACCCGATCAGGCCGCCCGAAGAAATCGAGGAGGCAGATAAGCTGATCCGGCCGGGGTACACATTGGTTGACTCCTACGCAGTCGACGAAGAAGGCCAGCCGGTGGCGGACGTTCACGTGCACCTGCAAGGCAAGTCGACCGAGACGGTCGATGCCACGACCAACGCCAGGGGGTTTTTTGCAATCCTGGTTCCGACCCCGCCTGCCGCCACCCCTCCCGTTATCGCGGGCACTGAGAATCTTCCGGCCACGGCGGATGTCGTCGCCGAAAAGCCGGGATACAAGACCCAAGTACATACGAATATACCGCTCATGGACGGAAGCGTTTCGAGCGTCAGCCTCGACATGGTACGAGGTTCCGGAACAATAAAATCTGACGATGCGCCAGGATGGTTGAACGGCACAGCCGGTACCTGCATCGGCGAGCATGCCTGCGAGGACGTTGACAAAACGCCGAGTCACCTAAAGGCCAAGCCTGACAGCCCAGGCCCGTCCGGGCCGTCAACACGGAAGGCGCCAGTGACCCCAGGAAACATTTCTCTCCCCTCAACGATAATCGTAGGCAAGACGTGCACCGGGGGTTGTTCCGTCGCCTGCTCCCAGGCCTTTCCACCCTACAGTTTGGAAAGTTATGTCCAGCAGGGTCTCCAAAATGAATGGACGGCGAGCTGGCCAGCCGACTCGTTAGAGGCTGGAGCGGTCGCTTACCGTACGATCGGAGCATACTGGGTCCAACAGCGTCGAGTACCCCCCAACCTATACAACATCCGAAGCGACGCTTGTAACCAGATATTTGCACCTACCGGGAATCCCAATTCTAATACGCAGGCGGCTGCGATCGCGACGGCGGGTATCGCGCTGTCGGACGACGGCGCTCACGCATATTTCTCGGAATATGCTCAAGAAGGAAACAATCACGGATGCGGGGACGGCTTTACTGGGGATAACATCGATTGGCCATGCTTGGCAGACCCCATCGCCACCGGTTCGTACTCACCCGGAAGCCATGGCCGAGGTATGGGCCAATGGGGCTCATGGTGGTGGGCGAGAGGACAAAGTAACGGGGGCCAGAATGTCCTCGCACCGGGCTGGCAATGCATTCTCGATCACTACTACAACGATAACGGTAACGCTACTGGCGCGGGTGGCAGTAATACCTATCGGTACTCATTCATTTATGGCCCCGGTGGCGACGGTACAATCGCCTTTCCTGTTGACCCCGGCAACGGCTACTACCAAGTTTACACGATGGCTATGGACGGGTCGAAGCCGCGCGCGGTAACCCCATCCTCGAATGATCCCTATTACGGTGGTCCTGCTTGGTCGCCCGACCAGAAGACATTGGCCTACACAGCGGGTACTAACAGTTTCAACGTTTTCACTATCAGCGCCAGTGGAAACGGGACGCCGACCCCGATAACCTTCGGTTCTGTATTGATCAATTATATGGCCTCCGGTTGGTCGAGGAGCGGAAATAACCTGCTTGCTCTGAATGGACAGAGCACTTCGAGTTTGGCGAGTGAGATCTATTCCATAAATGCAAGCCTTCCCGGCCAACCCACCCAGCTTACTTTCGACTTTCCATTGCAGAACTTCGTCCCATTTTGGTCGCCGGACGGCTACCACCTGGCCTTTCAACAGACCCAAAGCGGCTGTGACCCAAATAATGACTTTTGTAGCTACATCATTGCCTCGGCAAACGGGTCGCAAGAGTATAAGCTCTATGGTGCCCCAGTAAATCTCTATACTGGTGCTCCTGGCTGGTCGCCCGACGGGTCGACTATTGTATTTTATGCGTATACTCCGAGCTGCAACGGCTACCCAGCAATTTACTCGGTGAATGTACTGGGAGGCACGCCCACTCCCCTTAACTGCATTCCCAATAGTTATTTGTGGTCGCCGCGCTACAGCCAAGACGGACGGTACATTGTTGCCGCATATTGGTCCGGCTCCCCTTCTTCTTCAGTCATCCCATATGTTATGAATGCGGATGGTACTGGAGGGACGCCAGTGGGGAATCTAGGATCTCCTCAGTGGGGCGAGGCCACAACTCTCGATGTTACGCGATGCATGAGATTGGATATCCTTCAACCCGCCGATTAGGATCTTCACCGCTTGCTTCCCCTCCTTGATCCACTGCTCCGCCGTCCCCCGCTTGTTGTAAAACCGCACTACCGCCCGGCTCGGAGTCTCCAGGTTCGTCACGATGAACCCCACTCGTGGGAACAACTCTCCGGCATGGAACTCCACCTTCGCCACGACTCATCGTGCCGTATTCCAACGGGCGTGAGTACCAGCTTGCTTTGTCACCCTCGCTGCTGCTCCTGGCCGACTACCTGTTACACCATTCAAGGTGTGCCCAAACGGCGAGCCAAATCTCAACCGGCATCCATGAAGGCGGCTTCTATGCTGAGCACGGTCGATCTGCTGTGGGATGCGTGGTGACGTTGTAGTGCACGATACGGCGGCTACCAAGTTCCATTGCGACAAAAACATAGAGCACCTGGAATCTGATGGTCACTGCTACCAGGAAGTCACAAGCGACGATGCCCTGCGCATGATTTCTTACGAAGGTTCTCCAGTGCTGCGAGGAGGTCCGCCTGCATCGCGTCCCATCCGGTTGCTTCGGCCAGTAGTTGCGAACCGTGCGTGGAGAAACAAGGATGCCGAGCTTTAGTAGAAGTTCGTCGGCGACGCGCTCTTCTCCCCAAGTTATGTTCTCCCTTACCATCCGGACGATGAGCTGGCGTATGTCCTTGGGCAGTGCCGGCCGCCCGCCGCCCGACTTCCAGCGCCAATACTGCTTGAAAGCCTTGCGATGCCAGCGGACGAAAGTCGCTGGCGTTACGATGGCAAGCGCTTCTTTCCAGTCGAAAAGCCGGGACCAGAGCACCAGCGACAATCGTGCCGCGTCAGTCAGGCGGCGAGGCCGGATCTGGTGATCCCGATAGTAAGCCAGCTGCTTTCGCAAGAACAGGACTTCCGCTGCTACAGCTGTTCGGGAACGGGCCACGACGTTAAGGAACTGCAATCCATCCCGCAGCAGCTCCCAGAGGACATTAAGGACGGGGCGGAAGTTACGCTGCCAAACGCTTCGGAGTGACAACATGGGAGATCAGCTTCGCACAAAGCAGGAACGCCGAACAGAGTTCTTTGGAACAATCGCAGGGGAAAACCGGGACCTGCACCAGGAGTCAGGCACATTTCGATTTGCATAGGTTTTTGCGGACCACAGGTGAGCCGACACGGTTATCCAATCAGCCCACAGTTAGTTTTGATTAACCACAGGGTTGATTCAGACTACGGGCGCGATGCCTTGAACCACCTCTGCCAGAGCTTCTGTCCCATCCACCCAACGAAGTACCACTGGAGGAAAGAAAGCAGCATGATCGCCAGCAGTTTGTAGCCTCCTACTGAGATTCCCGCAAAGAATTGGTCGGCACTCACCTTCGAGAGGAAAGCGTGCTGCATCAGGGTCACGATGAGGAAAGATGGGAACTCGACCCAGAAGATCATCTTTACAAAGGGATACGCGAAGCTCGATTTAGTAAGGCCGATGGCGTGCCCCTAAAAACTGTAAAGATCGATAGGAAAGTGCCCCCAGGGTCTTGGGTCGTATGGCTGGGAAGCATGAGCAAAGGCCAGCCAGAAGTACACCCACAAGCAAAGATTGGCGATCAGGAGCACTTTCACGAATTTCCCCTCGCCATGTAACCGTTCCGCTTCAGGCATCCCGCACTCCTTCACACCATTTAGACACCGGTTACTATTCGGGAGGATCAGGGGTTGCCTCTTGATAGTTGTGATGAGACTCCAGCCCCTTTTGGCCTGCGTCGGGTCCAGTGCGCGGACCGCATCCTCTCCAATGATTGAGTCCCGCATGTTCGCTCTCGTGCCTGCGAGTGCGCCGCCGAACATTTCGCCCCATATGTGTCCCAGAACCTGTGACCAAATTCCTCTGCTGTGTTCGCTTGAGGAATGCCTTGGGCTACCGCGTCAGGGTCGTAAACGCTGCCGACCGGCCTTCTTGACTATGACTTGGTGCACACGTTCAAGGTGGTCAGAGACCCCCTCCTGTGACGAGACATGGCATACTTTTAGTACGAAGACCACAATCGGACCTCACGACACATTGTTGATTACAGAGAGCGTCCGCTACACAGCAAGAAGCGCGGTTCCTGAGGTCTCAGCAGACGATGTGATTCCATGCTATGTAACCCGAAGACAGGGATACAAAGGATCGCTGCGTCTCCCCGCCGAGCACATCGAGGTGTCAAAAGCCCGCGCAAACGTGACAGAAGTTGTTCCTTGCTGATGTGTGCTGGGTGGTATCGGTAGTTTGCTGTCGCGAGTCGTGCTGCTCTGTCCGTAACGCAAGCTATGTGCAGCCGATGGCGGAGGTCGCTCCCGCAGACGGTGCGATTCAGCAGTTCTGGATCTGATCGAGTCTAACCGGACCTACCACTAAGTTGCCGTTTAAGAGCCTAGCCGGAAGCGCAACAACTGCGGTCAAGCTGCCAAAGTTTCGCTCTCTGTACTGGCTTGCAGCGACTGTTTTAGGCTGACAGACCGTTTGGGCAGCTCGTTTCTTGCGTTTGGGCGACTTGATTCGACAGCAATTAGAATTTGTCTTGCTTTCTCATAACCCAAGGTCGGTGCTTCAAGGCCACCTCTACATCAACGGAATCATAGGGGGCTCGAAACCTCAGCTCCCAGGTCTGACCTGCCGATTCACTGCAAGATAATTCAAATTCGCTGCAGTTTAATTCGAACCATACTGAAATCCAATTCCAACAATTCCAAAAGCTCCGGCGCTCATGAAGCCGGTTCTCCGTGTACAATCGCAGCCGGCAAGCTTCGGTGTCACCCAAAAACCCATGTGTCCAGTCTTCTACGCGTTAGGCTCGTTAGGGCGTTCGAGACACCAGGGCCCGTACACTGAAGCCGATTTACTAGTTTGGTTCGTTGGTCTGAAAAGACTGTCTTGGGGGAAGTGTCTCATGGTAAGGTCGAGCTACGCTTGTTTCCCGTAGCGGAATGCAGGCGAGCAAGGAATCGCAGTAACGGCAGTAAAAGGGTACGGATTCAAGCGCGGCTTAGACCCGAAGGATCACGACTCTGTTGAAGTAGTTCCGCAGCAGTACCCAGAGTAGTGCCCAGTAGTGTCCTCTGCGGATTTCAACGGAGAAATCATCGTGATTTATCGGGTCGTACAATTTAGATCCGCCATGAAGGCCACAAGGGCTATATGCCCATTGTGGCCTTTTCCATTCCAGGCCTGTCGGCGAGTATGAGAGCCAATTTCGGGGCAGTGTTACCGGGAGAGTGTTTTCTGGAAAAGACAATTGCCGAAAAGCTCAGCAATGCGGCGGACGAAGCGAGCAGATCTAGACGTTCGGTAAACCGATGATTTCGGAACAGTGAGCACATGGAAACGACAACCGGGGCGGCCGCCCAAGGGTCGCCGGTAGTGCAATACGAATTCATCGACAGCAAGGAACTGGCATCCCGGTGGGCCCTGCCAGAGTCCTGGATTCGTGAGCAGGTGCGGTCACGTGCCGCCGACCCTTTGCCCCATGTCCGTTTCGGCAAGTACGTTCGGTTTCGTTGGGGTAGCCACGAACTGGAAGGATGGGCAGAACGGCGTATCATCGACGGCAGCAACAGGAAAGCGGGGCGGATTCTCAGGAAGGAGATTCAATGAAGAGAACCCGTCACCAAAAGGGCTACTTGTACAAGAAAGGAAATCTGTGGCTGCTCCGGTATTACGACTACAAAGTCTTACCAGAGGGCACGACTCACCGAATCCAAAAGGCGCACAAGGTCGTGGAAGCAGTAGGTGACTATCGAACGAAGAAGGCAGCGCGAGTGCTGGCGGACGAGTTTCTTGCCCCGTTGAACGACGGAAGGGCAACTCCCCAAAGCACGATGACGCTGACGCACTTCGTCGAAGGCACTTACCTTCCGTTCATTCAAACTCACAAGCGGATCAGTACCTTCCACGGTTATCGCAACATGTGGAAGGGCTATTTGAAGCTGCACGGAGACATCAGCCTGCGCGATTTCACCACGGTCGACGGCGAGCGAATTCTCGGCTCGATCACCGAGACGAATGATTTGACGAGCACAACCTTGTGCCACGTCAAGGCCTTCTTATCGGGCGTGTTTCGGCACGCAAAACGCCTCGGTGTGATCCACTCTGAAAACCCGATGCGCGATGTGTTGATTCCTAAGGCGAGATCGGGAGGCGACACGTATGCCTATTTACTTGAGGAGATTTGGCAGATGCTCAACATTCTGCCAGAACCAGCAGCCACGATCGTCGCTGCTGCCGCTTTCACAGGCGCTCGAAAGGGCGAGCTGCGCGGCTTTCTCTGGGAGGACTACGACGGCGAACAAATTCGAATCTCGCAGTCGTACTGGAGAGGCCACGTGCAGGAACCCAAAACAAAGAAGAGCAAGGCTCCCGTGCCGGTAATCGCACAGCTGTCGGAGCGGCTGAACTTGCACCGAGTATTGCGGGGAAATCCTGTCAGAGGCTTGATGTTTCCAAGCCCCGAGGGTAAGCCCCTAAACCTGGACGCGCTAGCCGCCGATGTGATCCGCCCCGCCCTCAAAGGTCAAGGATTGCAATGGCACGGATGGCACGCCTTTCGCCGAGGCTTGGCGACGAACCTGCATCGGCTGGGCGTGCAAGATGAAATCATTCAGCGAATCCTGCGCCATTCAAACGTAGGTGTGACGCAGAAGTGCTACATCAAAACAGTAGACGCAGATGTGGTTGCGGCCATGCGCTGTCTCGAAAATGCACCTAATATGCACCTAGAGAGCAGCGCGATGTCGCGCACGATGTAAAACCCGTAGCAGACCTGAGCAGTAAGCGCTTATGCTAATTGAGCTTAAAACGACTGGCGGAGAGGGGGGGATTCGAACCCCCGATACAGCTTTTGACCGTATAACGGTTTAGCAAACCGCCGCCTTCAGCCACTCGGCCACCTCTCCGCGGCGTGATATCAATAGCTTACTACATGCCCGTCAATTCGTCTGCTGGCCAACTGCTGGCCAAGCCTGCAGCGAATTCACTACCACCTGCATTCGCTGCATTGCTTCCATGACCGCTGGATCAAACGCCTTGATGTATCTTTCCCTGGTCACATGCGGCTTGGCGTGACGCAACACGCGCTGAACGATTTTGTCGTTGGCGCCCAACTCGTACAGGTTGGACGCAATGCCACGTCGGAAACCGTGCCAGCCATACCACGGCAAGCCGCAGGCCTCGACTGCCGGACGAATGACGCGCTGGGCAAGTTTGTCCATATCCATGTGCTCCCCGTTGCCCGAGTGAAAAATCACTCCGGTTCCCGGGTTGTGCATGGACGCGCGATGCTCGTCCAGGATCTTGGCCAAGGTTGGAATCACCGGAACGGACTGGCGGCTGGCGCGAGTCTTGGGCTCGTTGACTACAGCCTTCCAAATCGAGCGCTTGACGGTAAGCGTGTCGCCGGCAAAATCCGGCCACTCCACGCCGCGCAGTTCCCCCTCGCGCAGTCCCGCAAATGAAGCCGTGGCTACAGCTGCTTTGGGCAGCAACGGCAGCACCTCGAGAATGCGCAGAATCTGGACCAGGTTGTAAGCGTAAGTCTCTCCCGGTTCGCGAGCGTTCCGGGGAATTCTTGCGCCTTCGACCGGGTTCTCACCGTCGTACGCGCCTTCGTTTTTCGCATGCGTGAAGATACCGCTGAGCACGGACTTGATGTGCTGCAGCGTGGTCTTCGTCAGATCGCAGTCGTCCGCAATAGCGCGAAGCATTTTGCTCGCGTCCACGGTTCTGAATCTGCGCAGGCGGATCTGGCCGACGCGTTCGGACAGGTAAAGGTTCCAGATATCCCGGTAACCCTTGTACGTGCTCGCGCGAAGCTCCCTCTCGACCCACGGCAGGTAGAACTGTTCGGAGAACTCAGACAACGTCATGCTTGGGTGGGGGCTTGTTTGAGCTCCATTCACCTTCTGCATGAACGCCATTCGGACAGCTTCAACATCTGCCTTGGTAGCGAAGTCTTCAACGCTTCCCAGGCGCTCGGCTGTCCGCTGCATCTTCACCGAACCGTTCGCTTGCCGTGTGCCAAGCCGAAACCGCACAAACCACGCTCCGTGATCTTCGTACAAATGACCTATTTGGTATCGAACAGATTGGATCATTCATTCCTCCTTGAATGACCTGCCCTGTCCGTGCTCACCAATTGACGATTGAGCCAAACCCGCAGCACGTCGCTGCCCCAAGGAAACTGCACATACCGTCCGAATTTGTAATGAGGGATCGGGTCGGCAGTACGATTGGGGTTGCTGCGGGAGCGTACCCAACTTTCGGGCACGCCCAGCCTCCTCGCCAACTCTGCGGAGTTTATCATTTCAACTCCGCCGGATGTTGCACCAATTTGTGTCACGAATGGCGGCACCGCGTCTTGATCGGGGATGGAGTGGATCGCTGATTCGCCTGCTGCGGTAATCTGATGCAGGGCTGCACTCGTAGCATCGTTGCCGTTGGCACGAATGCGGGTTGACATCTGGTCGCGTCTGCTGAAACTTGTGCTCGCCATGGTTGTTGCCTTTCGTACCGGTCCAGCCGACTTTGCCGGACGATGGACGTCGTTAACATGCAGTCGTGACTGCCCAGAGATGCTGCAAGAACGGTTAACGGGTGGCCGGACCGGGTTCCGCTCGAGACTCCACGGCCGGACATGACCGCGCCATTTATGTGCTCTTGTTAGCTTCAAATCGACTCTTCGTCAAACGGCCTCATCATGTGAGCAGACCGGGCGCCGGGTGTTGTGAACTGATTTGGTGGTGAGTATTCAAGACGCGGGAAGAAGACCTTGGCCAAACTATCCCGCTACAACGTCCCTGGTGGCCTATCGGTCGAACCACCGACCGCGCGATGGAGCCGCAATTCTCCGCTAGCAATATTTCACCGATCACACTTTGACTGGACGAAGCAGCAAGTACGCACGGGACCGACGCCAATTCGAATGACACAATAGTGGGCGCCCATTAGTCCGCGATTTGCTCGGCTATTTCCGCAGCGAAATCGATCCTTTCGCCGATGCGCTGTCGGACTTCCTTGAGCCACGCTCGTGGATTGGTGCCGTGAATCACGCGGCCGAGAAAGCCCAGCCGTTCGGCGGCGTTGTCCCGGTTCCGGCGAATGTCGTCCTTCGTGATCTTTGTATACAGAGCGAGAAAGCTGTCCATGTTCCGGGGTTTGGAGAACACGTAAGTCGCGTGCCCCAGCTGAGGGGTTTCGACGACGATGGCTCTCTCAACGTCGAAAATGTATTCATCCTGAAACAGATAGATCAGGCGGGACCGGCGTGAAAGCTGGCGATAAAAGAACGGATCGTAATCGGCGCGCCAGCTGATCTGGGCGACATCAAAGTCACTCGGAATACGCATCTCGGAACACATTCGCTGCAGCTCCGCTCGCTCGACCGCCCGATGTTCCAGGCGCAGCCGGATCTGATC
>JBEKXQ010000102.1:0-16518 GCA_049511915.1 Candidatus Korobacteraceae bacterium | reverse complement strand
TCAACACAGAGAACCCTATGAGGGATGTTGTACTGCCCAAGGCGAGGCCTGGCAACGAAACACACGCATACTCGCTGGAGCACATCCTCCAGATGCTTGTGGTCGTTCCCGAGCCTGCGGCAACCGCGATCGCGACCGCGGCATTCACGGGAGCAAGACGGGGAGAAATACGGGGAATGCTGTGGGAGAACTACGAGGGCGATCAGATGCGGATTACGCAATCCGTATTTGGCAGCCATGCAGATGAACCTAAGAGCACGAAGAGCAAGGCTCCAGTGCCCGTCATAGCGCCCCTGGCGAAGTACCTCGCCCGCCACAGGGCGGCATCGGGGAATCCAGAGACTGGCTTGATCTTTAAGTCGCAAACCGGAACGTCACTGGATCTGGCGCAACTGGCGCGGTTTGTTATTCGGCCCGCACTGAGGCAGGCGGGACTGGCGTGGCACGGTTGGCACGCTTTTCGTCGCGGGCTGGCTACGAACCTGTATCGGCTCGGCGTACCGGACAAAACGATCCAGGCCATTCTCCGGCACGCAAACCTCTCGACCACTATGAACGCTTACGTGAAGTCGGTTCCGGCGGACGCAACGGCTGCAATGAAGGCTTTCGAGGATCTATGCAACCAACATGCAACTGCGGCGGAGCAGGCTCATTCGGCCGTAATGTGAGGCAACTTGCAAGTCACTGAAAAGAACTGGCGGAAGCGTGTGCGAGTCGAACGCACCATTGACATCGAAGATGCCAATCGCCGGTTTTGAAGACCGGGAGAGTCACCGGACCCCCTTCGCTTCCGCAATACAGACACGTCAGCCCGAGGAGAAGGAACGGCCGCGCGTGCGTTTGTGACTCGATACATTGAGCAATCGCGATTGTAGCAGCGCCGGCCCCACCTGACTGAGGCTAGTCACATGTTGCCGACGTGGCTCCACTCTTGGGATGCGGAATCCTGCTAAATTAGCTCTCGGAGCCGCCGTTATGACCCAGCGCAAATTTCCCTTCGTGCAACTTGACGTTTTCACCTCGCGCCCGCTGGAGGGCAACCAGTTGGCTGTTTTCACCGACGCTCGTGGCCTGAGCGACGACGAGATGCAGAAGCTGGCGCGCGAGACCAATCTCTGCGAGACCACTTTCATTCTGCCGCGTGATGCAGCTACGGAACGCGACCAGGGTCACAAGGTGCGCATCTTCACGGTCAATGAAGAACTGCCGTTCGCGGGGCATCCGACCTTGGGCACGGCGTGGTACTTGCGACAGCAGTCGAGCGTCGATGAAATCGTGCTCGATCTGAAGATCGGCAAGATTCCGGTGCGCTTTGAGCAGCGCGACAGTCTGCTCTTCGGCGAGATGCGCCAGGCCGAGCCGCAGTTTGGCGCCATGCACCCGCACGGCGTTGTCGCCGGCGTGCTCGGCGTCCCGGTCTCTGATTTGGACGAGCGCCTGCCGATCCAAACCGTCTCGACAGGCATGCCGTTCACGGTGGTCCCGTTCCGTTCGCTGGCCACACTACAAAAGCTCAGCATCGGCTGGAACCAGATGGCGCCATATCTGCAAACCATCGGCAATCCGGCGTTCTTTTATTTTGTCTGCCGGGAGACCGTCAATCCCAAAGCCACATTGCACGCACGCATGATCTTCTACAACGGCGAAGACCCGGCGACTGGCTCCGCAGCGGGATGCTGCGCAGCCTGGGCGGTGAAGCATGGCGTGCTGGCGCCCGAGGCACAAGGGCTGATTGAGCAAGGAATGGAAACGCGGCGTCCAAGTTTTCTTTACGTCCGGGCGACGAAGACGGAGAATGCCATCACGAATGTACGTGTCGGAGGTAACGTGGTGCATGTGATTGACGGAGAAGTTACGATGTGACTTTTCTGAGGATATTCTGTGCACGCTGCAAAGCCTCATCCAGCAAGGCTTCCACGCGAGTCGCGGAAAAGAACATCACCACGAGCGGTGCGTTTTGGTGGGCTCATGCGCTCGAAAAATTTTTCTCGTAATTGACCTCGTCAATACTTGTGCAACCTCTGCGCCAGTCGTACTATCCGGACACGCTATTGCTCTGGCGTAATTAACAATCACTCGGTGACTGTTGCAGACGTCCGGCTTCCCAGGTTTGCCCGGACACGACTGCCCAGCGCTCCCGTGAAGGCTCGGTGGGGGTAAATGAAACCGAAACGTACGATCCTCTGCGTCGATGACGACGAACGCTCTCTCTCCGTTCGCAAAGTCCTACTCCAGACACGCGGCTATCGCGTGCTGACTTGCTCTGATCCTGAATGCGCCATCGAAACCATGAAGGGCGGCGGCATCGATCTGGTACTCTCCGACCTGATGATGCCCAAGCTCAATGGCGCAAAACTGATTGACCAATTGAAAGCCATCTCGCCCGACACTCCGGCGCTTCTGTTTTCTGGATGCGTCAGTTGCTGTGCCGAGGAACACCTGGCGGATGCCTGGCTACCGAAAGGCGAATTCGCTCCCATGGAATTGCTGGAGCGCATTCGCGTGCTACTGATTCGCAAGCGCGGTCCGAAGCGCTCAACCAGCGTGCCGCAACAGCTTGCATCCTGAACACGCGACCCAAGGCGGACAGAATCGGAGGCGGATTGACACCCGAGGTCTGAGGTTGTCGCCCTCGTTTCATGAGCAGCGTTGAGACTTCGCATCAACGCTGCTCCCTTCCGCCCTCATTTCACCGCAGCTACAGAATCACCCGCTCGTCGCCGACCCGCCGGGTCACTCGCTCGCGATCCAAATACTCGAGGAGTGGAATTGCATACTTCCTGGTAATGCCGAACAGGTCCTTGAAGCTGCCGACGTTGAGCTTTGGCGTTTTCGCTTTCTGCGCAACGATCTGCCGGCGGAGCGCGTCGAGTGTGTCGCGATGAAATACCAATTCGTCCGAGAGCTTTACCAGCACACGATCGCGCAGCAGCAGGGTCATGATTTTGTGCGCCCGCACCTTGTCCACCGGCAATGAAGCCAGCACTTCCTTCAGCAACGGCACCTTCAGACCCGCCTTGGCGAAGGCTTGCTCGATCTGCGCCTTGGATTCGGCCTCCTCGTCGCGCAGGACAACGCCCTTGCCCGCAGTGTGTACAATCTCACCGCTGACCTGCAACTTCTTTTCATGCACCAGCGAATCCAGAACGCCGCGAAAAACTTCCTCGTGCAAGCTGAGTGTTTCGCGCAGCTCTTCCCTGCCGATTCCCTGCACCAAAGGATTCGCCTTGTGAAAATGTTCGACCTTAGCCGAGATTCTTTCACGCAGCGATTCCAACACCAGCGGAGAGAGCAGGAGTTCATCGAAGCGAGCCAGCTTGCCGGATTTAGCAAGATCGGCAGCGAGTTGCTCCACTCGCGATCGCAGCCATCCTGTCTCGGCAACAGCCTGGGAAACGGCAAGACCCGCCTCGCGCTGGCGGGAAAGCCGCGCTAAAAAAGCTACTTCAGGGCTTTCATTTGCGAGCGTTCGCAGGAATGCCAACCGCTCCTCCGCTTTTGTGCGCCGAGGCGGTTCGGCGGCATCGAGCACTCTTCCCCCGCCGATGGTGATGACCGGAGAAAATTGCCGGATGATAAAGCGGTCACCGGGCAAAAGTAAGAGAGGATCGTCGAGCTTGAGGACCGCCAATCCGGACTCACCCGGCTGCAACTGCTTTGCACCAAGCAAGTTGACCTCCGCGATGGTCTCAGCCGTGAAGACATGGAAATGCACGCGGGCCCGATCGCGCAGCGGCTTGGTTGAGCGGAGAAGATCGAGTCTGACGCTGACCCGCCGTGTCGGCTGAAACATCTCCGGAGGCGTCAACATCATCCCGCGCGCCAGTTCTGTTGTTTCGACGCCGGCCAGGTTCAGCGCCGTGCGCTGGCCGGCGACGGCATGATCGGCTGCGGCTCCGTGGACCTGCACGCCCCGCACTCGCAACCTCTTGCCACCGGGATGCAACTGGAGTTCCTGATCTTTGTGGACCGTCCCCGAGATCAGGGTGCCAGTCACGACCGTGCCAAAGCCCTTCATGCTGAAGACGCGATCGATGGGCAAGCGGAAAACCGCAGATGAATCCTTCGCAGCAGTCTCGGCGGCAAGGCGCGCCAACTCGTTCTCGAGTTGGCCAAGTCCCGCGCCGGTCTTCGAACTCACCGGGATGATGGGAGAAGTTGCAGGATCGAGGAACGAGCCTTTGAGGTAGTCCGCCACTTCCATCCTGACGACTTCAAGGGTCTCGGGATCGACCAGGTCGGACTTCGTCAGCACCGTGATCCCACGCTGTACGGCCAGCAGGCGGCAGATGTCGAAGTGCTCGCGGGTCTGTGGCTTGATGGACTCGTCGGCGGCGATAACCAGCAAAACCAGATCGATGCCGCCGATTCCGGCCAGCATGTTGCGCACAAAGCGCTCGTGTCCGGGAACATCAACGAAGCCGATGCGAATGGGCTCACCGGCGGAGCCGGACAATTCCAGGTTGGCAAATCCGAGATCAATGGTGATGCCGCGCCGCTTCTCCTCGGCGAGGCGGTCGGGATCGATTCCGGTTAGAGCGCGCACCAAGGCGCTTTTGCCATGATCGATATGACCTGCGGTGCCGACGATGACGGCTTTCATAAATTCAGTTTACCGGAGAGTTTCTGGAACTCCAGGAACGCAGCGGTGGAATGGCTTTAGGACGTGCCTTATGCGAAAATAGAAGCAGAAACTAGCTAGAAGCTCCCGGTTTACTACGGTTGCGCCATCCTCAAGAAGCTTTTGCCTTCAACAGTCGAGGGGCGTCTAATGTATTTGAACTCTCGGCATATTTGATCCACGGATGGCATCAATCCTGACACCACCAGATAGACCAACACCACTTCCCCCGGGAGAAGACGGAGACCTTGCGCTCTGGGAAGGCGGCACGACGCTCGACGCCGAACTCATGCCGCACCTGCTGATCCAATTGGAAGACGACTTGGAGCGCTCGCGCGTGCGCGAGGCGTTCTGGATTTCGGTAGTCGTTCACTTGATGGTGGTGATGTTTCTCGTACTGTCTCCCAAACTCTTTCCTGGCACAAGAGGGGTAGTGCTGATTTCACCTGAAGACCTGATGCGCAATCAGCAGATGACGTATCTAGACCTTCCTCCGGACCTGCAGAAGGAGCCGAAGAGGGCGCCGAAGACTGACGTACTGTCGGACAAGAACCGAATCGCGGAGAGCAGACATCCCACGCTGGACAAGAAGACGCTAGAGGAATTGAAGCGCGCCGGTCCGCCGAAGATCCCCTCGGCTCCAGCGGAGCAGGCCCAAAATACACCGCCTCAGCAGCAGGCGCAACCGAGCCAGCAACCCCCGAACCCGGCGCAGGGCCAGCCGATGGCGCAGCTCCAGCCAGCCATTCCGCAGGACAACCCCAGGCTGCCGCAGCAGCAGCAGGGCGCGCCGAAGTTTCCCGGCAATCTGGCCGGCGTGATGTCACCGGGTTCGTCGATTGAGCAGGCGGCACGCGCGGTCGCATCGCGTCGTGGGAGTGGCAGCTATGGAGGCGGCGGCGACTACGGCGCCGGCCCCGGCGGAACCGCCGCTCGCGCGCAGGGCAATCTGGAAGTCCTGTCCGATACCCAAGGCGTCGATTTCGGGCCGTACCTGTCGCGCGTTCTCGATGCGGTGCGCAGAAACTGGTACAACATTATCCCGGAGGAAGCACGGCCTCCGCTGTTGAAAAGGGGCAAAGTCTCGATTGAATTCGTCATCCTGCCGGACGGTAAGATTGCAGGCATGACGCTACGTGGGCCTTCCGGCGATGTCGCGCTCGACCGCGCCGCCTGGGGCGGAATTACGGCTTCCGTACCTTTCGCACCTCTGCCCACCGAATTCCACGGACCTTATCTGGCCTTGCGATTCCACTTCTATTACAACCCGGCCAAAGGCGAAATCGAATAGAGCAGGATCAGTCCCTGACCGGCGCTCCCCCCCATGTATCAAGAGTGAAACTACCCCAGCAGCACGCGTAGAATTGTTCTGTGGATGAACCGCAGCAGGACGCGAATCCGCTTCGTTCCCAGGAGCGCGAGCTTCAGTTGCAGCAGCGTCAGCGTGCGCGCGACCGGCGGAAGTTGATTGGCTTGCTGGCCATCGCTCTCTTCATTCTGGTGCTGGCATTCATCCGATTCGGCAAGAGCATTCCCTGGGGCGCGCGATGACAGTCCCACCGACGCGATGACCCCGGCTTCGCAATCTGAGCCATTGCTAGCGGTCATACTGGGGCCGACGGCATCGGGAAAGTCGGCGCTGGCGCTCGACCTGGCGCAGCGCTTCGCAGGCGAGATCGTCAGTTGCGATTCGGTGGCCGTTTATCGCTGCTTCGAGATCGGTACTGCCAAGCCCTCGCGTGACGAACGAAAGCTCGTTCCCCATCACCTGCTCGACGTCGCGGAACCCGATGAGCCGTTTACTGCGGGCGAGTATGCTCGACAAGCTAGAGCCGCGATCGATGCGATCGTCGGACGCGGCAGGCTGCCAATCGTTGTCGGGGGGACGGGTTTGTATCTTCGCGCCCTGCTGGAAGGCTTGTTTCCAGGGCCGCAACGCTCGGAAGAACTACGGGAACGATTGCGACAGCGGGCAACGAAGTTTGGATCCTCTTATCTGCACCGAATACTCGGCCGGCTCGATCCAGCGGCGGCTGCGAAGATCCACGCGAACGATGCACCCAAGCTGATTCGGGCTCTCGAGGTTTGCCTGGCTTCGCGGACGCCGATGAGCGAACTGTGGCAACAACACGGGCGCGATCCTCTGCGCGGCTTTCGCATTCTGCGAATTGGGCTGAATCTACCGCGCGACAAACTGTACGACCGCATCAACATCCGTGCGCGAAAAATGTTCGACAATGGTCTGGTGAAAGAAACGGAAGCCCTGCTCGGCAGGTATGGGCAGCGGAAAGATGTAACGGCACTCGACTCTCTCGGGTATCGCCAGGCAACGCAGCTGCTGCGAGGCGAGTTCACGCTGGAGCAGGCGATCGCCGCAGCGCAACAGGGCCATCGCAATTATGCCAAGCGGCAGATGACGTGGTTCCGTCGCGAGCCGGAGGTTGCGTGGCTGGAAGGGTTCGGAGACGATCCGGAAACAGCGCAACAGGCTGCCGAACTGGTTGCCTCGCATTTGTCCGTGGGCCCGCCGATCGAGCGGCCCTGATGTCGTCGGGTAGCCGTCGTGCAATAGAACAGCCCACTCGTCGTTGCTCTTACGAGCCGCTTTCCGGGAACCAATGTCCCGCGAAATTCGTATCAATCGACAGCGAAGAACCGCAACCAGACCGTTGTGTTAATTTTCACTGAGGGCGTTTGTTCCGATGCGGACGGATTGTGGAGAGGCAGCTTCGAGCCGGATTCCGAACGCGAAGTATTGAGTTCCAGCGGAGGACCACAATGAAGAACGGGGCCATGAAAGCATTATTGGCGACCGTGATCGCAAGCCTGACGCTGCTGCTGGGCGCATGCAGCATCAGTGTCGATGATAAGGACAAGAAGAACGAGAAGGTGGACATCAAGACTCCTTTCGCCGATCTCAAAGTGGACAGCAGCGGCAAGGCAGCCGACAACGGTATTCCGGTGTATCCAGGCGCGCACCTTCGCCCCGCAGACAATGGCGACAATCATTCAGCGAACATCAGCATCGGAGCAGCGGGCTTCGGATTGAAGGTCATTGCCGCCGAGTACGAGACCAACGATTCGCCAGACAAAGTGAGAGCATTCTACGAAGACAAGATGAAGTCGTTCGGGACCATCCTGGTGTGTAACGGGCACAGCGGTGGTTCGGATGTGCACATCTCGCACAACGACGATGACAAGAAGCTCAGCTGCTCCGATACCAAAGGTGACGGCTGGGAGATCAAGGTGGGCAGCAGCGACAACCAGCATCTGGTGTCCATTGAACCCAATGGCTCGGGCACCCGCTTCGGCACGGTCTTCATACAGACACGAGGCAAGCAGGACACTCTCTAGGCGTAATCGTCAATCATCGAACGCCGGGCTTTTGCCTTTTTTCGAAATGTTCCACGTGGAACATTTTTCCCGATTCGGGAATCGCTCGCTAGAATTCGCCGTCCGTCCTTGACAAACCTGTGCCGCGTGCAGATTGGCTACTGACTGCCAGTTGCTAATTGCTCGTCCCTTCCTGTAACTTTCGGCAAGTGGAACATCCCTGTTATCGTTGCCAAGCTGAGATCCCGGAAGGGACTGCCTTCTGTCCGCACTGCGGCGCACCGCAGATTCGCGTCATTCCCCCTGAAGCAGAGCCCCAGTGGACACCGGGGCCGACGCCGGATACCTCAGCGCAAGCGCTTCCGCCTCCTCAGCCCACGGCGCAGCCATCTTTGATGTGGTCGCCGGGTTCGCCCAACCCACCTCTCCCCACCGCCATTCGCTGGGACCTGGCGTGGAAAGGCGCGTTGCTGTGCGGGGTGGGCGCCGCAGTTCTCACGGCCATTCCTATCGTCTCGGTTGGTTGCTGCCTCTGGATGCTCGGAGCCGGCGCGCTATCCGTCTCGCTCTATCAGAAGCGCGCGCCGGAGACCCTGATCACGCCGGGCATGGGAATGAAGCTCGGCGCGCTCACCGGCCTATTTGGCTTTATGGTCAATTCGGTAGTGTCGACCGTCTCGTTCCTCACCTTTCGTTCCCGCGGCGACTTTCGCCAGGCAATGGAACAGCAGATGCAGAAACAAATGGCCAGCAACCCCGATCCCAAGGTGCAGGAAATGATGCAGCGCATGGTCGAGTGGATGACCACTCCGCAGGGTGCGGCCACCATGATCGTGTTCTTCCTGCTCATCATGGGAGTGGTGTTCGTCTTGTTCACCGCGGCCGGCGGCGCACTGGGCGCTTCGATGTTTCGTCGACGCCGCGAGTTCCGCTAGGCATTACTATCGCTGCGCGTTGGCCGGGATTGCTTGTGGAATGGCGAAAATTTCAAGAACTATCCGAAGATTAGCACGAACGAGCCGGTTTCCGTATTGTGGACCATCCGTCGAGAATGTTCTTATCACCAAACCTCTTGCTCAGAAGGCGCGTCGTGGGCTCGGTGCGGACTCAGGATTAGCGACCCTGAAGCTTCCCGAAGATATTGGTAACTGAGCGCCTCCTTGTTACTGTTCGCCCCACCTGTGATCGATTTTCGGCGGATGCTCCAAGGTTTGCATGACCACACAATACTGTTCGGTTTTCTTCTGCAATGCGCTTAACTGCTCCTTGGTTGCCTGCGGTGCGCGAACGTCGAAAATGACTCTGATGTTTTCAAATCCCACAGCCGCCTCTTTGGAAATTCCAAGTGTGCCTTGCAGGTCCAGGTCACCTTCGACCGTGACGTCGATGCCCTCGGTAGGTATGCCCATGGCAGCGGCCACCATCTGACAGGTTATTTGCGCGCATGCGGCTATGGCACCCAGCAGTAAATCTCCGGAGCAGGCGCCGGTACCGGACCCGCCGACGCCCTGGTGGGCTTGTGCCTTGTAGATCTCGCGGCCCAGATCCACCGAGCAGGTGATGGGAGCGTCGGTCTGGCTGCCGCGTGCCTTCAGGGTGATTCGCGAACTCGACGGATTTTGGCGATACTGTTCCTTCAGCGGGCGCTGCAATGTTCGAATATCCATGAATTCCCCCACGATTTTGAGTATTATAAGCGCATCCAGGGGTGGTGCCGGCGTCGCGGCATCGATTTAAGGACCAATTCCACGCGATCACGTAGCGTCGAGCAGTCAGCTTGGCTGTTCCCGCAGCGCCAATGAGGTTCATGGGCCCGCCGCACACGCCAGATTCAGTTCCGTCCACCTTGTCGCCGGGTACGCGCTTCGGCACGTACGAAATCCTTGAGCAACTCGGCGCCGGCGGCATGGGCGAGGTTTATCGCGCCCGCGACACGCGCCTGGGGCGTGAAGTCGCCATCAAGACGGTTTCACTGAACGATCGCCATTCGCAAGCGGAGGCCCTGACCCGCTTTGAGACGGAAGCCCGTTCCGCGTCCGCGCTCAATCACCCGAACATTGTCACCATTTACGAGCTCGGTTGCGTGGACAACACGCACTTCATCGCCATGGAGCTGGTTCGTGGCGAGACGGTGCGGGCGTTGCTCGCCTCCGGTCCCATTCCATTCCGCAAGGCAATCGCCGTCGCGGCCCAGGTGGCCGACGCTCTGGCGCGGGCGCACGAGATCGGTGTCGTTCATCGCGATTTGAAGCCCGACAACCTCATGGTTTCCGTGGAAGGCGCCGCCAAGGTCCTGGATTTCGGCCTGGCGAAATTGCTTGCGGTCGACCGCCCGACGGATGCAGATGCTTCCACCTCCATCAGCAAGGACGGAGCCGTGATGGGCACGCTTGGCTACATGTCACCGGAGCAGGCGAACGGCGCGAAAGTCGATTTTCGTTCCGACCAGTTTTCCTTCGGCTCGGTGCTCTACGAGATGGTCACTGGAGTTCCTGCGTTTCAGAGGAAGACCGCTGCGGAAACCGCGGCTGCCATCCTGCGCGACGAGCCGGGTCGCATTGTTTCCAGAATGCTTCAGGCGCCCGCGCCGTTCGTTTGGATTGTGGAGCGTTGCCTGGCCAAGGACCCGAAGCAACGTTACGCATCCACGCGCGATTTGGCCCGCGACCTGGCGGCAGTGCGGGACCGGCTGGCGGATGCGCACGTCAGCCATGCGGAGCCGCGCCCCAGCAACCTTCCGGTGCCGCGTACCGCTTTCATCGGACGCGAGCACGAGGCGGCCGCACTTCGCCAGCTCCTGGATCGCGACGATGTGCGGCTGGTGACCCTCACCGGTCCTGGCGGCATCGGCAAGACGCGGCTGGCTTTGCAGGTGGCAGGCGAAATCGGGGACCAATATCCCTCCGGCGTCTGCTTCGCTTCGCTGTCGGTGGTAGGCGAGCCCGGATTGATCGCTTCCACCATCGCCCAGACAGTGGGCGTGCGCGAGACTGGCAATCAGTCGGCGCAGGAGGGCCTGAAGGAATACTTTGGCGGGCTAGACCAGCCGATGCTTCTGCTGCTCGACAATTTTGAGCATCTGGTCTCCGCCGCCCCAGCCATATCGGAGCTGCTCTCAGCTGGACCCAGGCTCAAGATCGTAGTCACCAGCCAGTCGCCACTGCACGTTTACGGCGAACACGAATTTCCCCTGCCACCGCTGGCGCTTCCCGATCCCAGATCCCTGCTGCCCCTGGATGCGCTCTCGCGCCTTCCCGCGATTGCGCTTTTTGTGGAACGCGCGCGCGCCGTGAAGCACGACTTCGCATTGACCAATGAAAACGCCTCCGCTGTCGCGGCCGTCTGCGCCCGGCTCGACGGTCTGCCGCTGGCCATCGAACTGGCGGCGGCGCGCATCAAGCTGCTCTCACCCTCCGCCATGCTGGCGCGTCTGGAAAGCTGCCTGAACCTGCTGACCGGCGGCGCCCGCGACCTTCCGGCGCGTCAGCGCACTCTTCGCGGCACCGTTGACTGGAGTTACGGCCTGCTCAACCCGGCCGAGCAAACTCTCTTCCGCAGGCTTTCGGTGTTCATCGGCGGTTGCACGCTGGAAGCGGTAGAGGCTGTCTGCGATACGGCTGGCGATTTGGGTCTTGACGTACTCGACGGCATGGCTTCGATGGTGGACAAGAGCCTGGTGCAGCAGGTGGAAGCGGCAGCGGGCGAAACCCGTTTCGTCATGCTCACCACCATCCGGGAATACGCCCTGGAACGCTTGGCCGCGAGCAACGACGTAGCCGCCACTCGCCGCCCCCACGCCGCGTATTACCTGGTGCTCGCCGAAGAGGGCGCGGCGGAAGCGGCCGCTCATCCCGAATGGCTCGATCGCCTGGAGGTTGAGCATGATAACCTCCGCGCCGCGCTGGAATACCTCATCAAAACCGGCGACGCCGACTGGGGACTTCGCCTGGGTTCGGCGCTGTTTCATTTTTGGGAGACGCGCGAATATCTTACCGAGGGCCGCAGCCGCATTGCCCGCCTGCTGGCGTTGCAAGGAGCTGCCGCGCGTCCGAAATTGCGCTCGCGCCTGCTGTTTTCTGCCGCGGTCCTGGCCGGCGAGCAGGGCGATTACACTTCTGCGCAGCAATTGTTCGATGAGAGTCTTGAGACTTGTCTGGAGCTGAACGATAACCGCGGGGTCGCGGTTGCGCTGAACGCGTTGGCCGTAAATGCCCGCGATCGCGGCGAAATCCCCACTGCTTGCCTGCTGTTTGAAAGATGTGTGGCGATTTGGCGGGACGAGGGAGATCCAGCCGACGTTGCTCGCGCTCTCAGCAATCTGGCGAACGTGACCAAGCTGCAAGGCGAAGCTGCGCGCGCGGCATCGCTCTACGAGGAATGCCTGGCGATCTTCCGCAAAGTGGGCGACGTGGCCGGTATCGCCTGGACCCTGAACTACCAGGGAGACGTTGCCCGCGAAAGCAACGATCTGCCGGCTGCCCGTTCCTTCTACGAGCAGAGTCTGGCGGCGTTCAGTCTTTCGCGGGACGGCTGGGGAATCGCCAGCGCCCTGTCCGATTTAGCCGGTCTTAGTTGGGACCGGGGTGACAATGACGAGGCCCGCCGGCTGTACGGTGAAAGCATCCAGATGTTTCAGAATCTGGGTCACAAGCGCGGCATCGCCAGGGTGCTGGAGTGTCTTGCCGCAAACGCCGCGGCGCAATCCGACGCGGTGCAAGCGCTGCGCTTTGCCGGGGCCGCGGCTGCACTGCGCGAGCGCCTGGGCACGCCGCTGACGCCCGCCGAGCAACTTAAACTGGAGAAGGTATTGGAATTCGCACGCCGCACCCTGGGCAACGCTGCAGGCATGACAGCGTGGATGGAAGGCTGGGCCTTACCCGTAGAGCAGGCCATTCAGGAAGCGCTGGGCCTGGGCGCAGGGCCCACTCTTCATCCTGGAGGCGACGCCTGATTCACTCTGCGGTGCTGGTATCCATCAACCGCCGCACCGCCGAAATGCGATTGGCTGGTAAACCTACGCGGCGGGCATGTTCGCGAATCGTTTCCTCATCCGGCGCAAGGTAGACGCAATAGACTTTATCGCCGGTGACGTAGCTGTGCAGCCACTTGATCTCGGGGCCCATCCCTCTCAGCACATCCACCGATTTTCGGGCGACTTCCTGCAACTCCGCATCCGACAAATTCCCCGCGCCCGGGATCTCCCGCTCGATGACATATTGGGCCATTGGCCACCTCAGCGAACCCGCTCATGGTAGCAGATTCCTGGCGTGATTCGGAAGTGTACGAGGGGCTGTGGTGAGACACTCCCCCGCACTGTTGCAAGCAGTCGAAAGACGACCAGCCGCTCACCCGCGCGCAGTTCGTGAGCGGTTGACGGGCTAACCGGAAGTTATCGGTTCGCAGCATTAGCAATCCTGCTACGAGCTGCCGGCGATCAATCCGCTACATTGCCTTACTTGCGACACAGACGTTGCCGCCCCAGTTGCCCCACGCCTCCCGCATTGCGTATGATTCGAGCGGCATGACGAAGGCCTCGACTGACTCCTCGAAACTCCGCGAAAAATCGCAAATCCTTTCCGGCTCAGAAATTGAGCGAACGCTCGTCCGCCTGGCGCACGAGATTGTCGAGAAGAACAACGGCACCGCCAACCTCGGGCTGGTTGGGATCATGCGGCGTGGCGTGCCGCTGGCGCACCGACTGGCGAAGATCCTGGGGCGTATCGAGAAGACGCCAGTTCCTGTGGGCACGCTCGACATCACGCTCTATCGCGACGACCTCTCCACCGTGGGTCATCGTCCGGAAGTAAAAAAGAGCACGATGGAGTTCGACATCCGGGACAAAGACATCGTGCTGGTGGACGACGTGCTCTACACCGGCCGCACCGCGCGCGCCGCTCTCGATGCCCTGTTCGATCACGGCCGCCCACGGCGCATTCAGTTCTGCGTACTTATCGATCGCGGCCATCGCGAGTTGCCCATCGAGGCCAGTTTTGTTGGCCGCAAGATCCAGACCACGCCCAACGAGTTCATCGAAGTCAAACTTCAGGAGAGCGACGACGCCGACAAGGTGCTGCTGATGGAGCAGGTGCCGCAAGGACAATGACGCCATCACTGGGTTCACTGCTGAGCATCGACCAGCTTACGACCGAGCAGATTGAAGACATTCTGGCGCTGGCCCGGCGCATGGACCCGAATCGTCCTACGCGCCTGCTGCACGGCAAGCGCGTAGTCCTGCTGTTCTACGAAGCTTCCACCCGCACTCGTACCTCATTCGAGTTTGCCGCCAAGGCATTGGGCGCGGTGACCACCCTGGTGACCGCTACTTCCTCCAGTATCGAGAAGGGTGAGTCGCTGATCGACACTGGCTGGACGGTAGAGTGCATCGGGGCCGACGTGATCGTGATGCGGCATCCTAACAGCGGCTCCGCCCACCTGCTGGCGCGCTATATGTCGGTGCCTATCGTGAATGCCGGCGACGGTATGCATCAGCATCCATCGCAGGCCCTGCTGGACGCGCTCACCATTCTGAACCACAAGAAGCAACTGAGAGGATTGCGCGTGGTCATCGTGGGCGACGTGTATCACAGCCGCGTGGCGCGCTCCAACGCGGAACTACTCTCGCGCTTTGGCGCCGAGGTCATCTTCTGCGGCCCGCACGACTTTGTACCGGAGGTCGCGGCGACCCTGGCGCCGGGAGTGTCGGTCAGCCACGATCTGAACGCGGCCTTGCAGGGCGCCGATGTGGTGATGGCCCTGCGCGTTCAAAAAGAGCGGCTCGCCGGACGGCATCACAGCGTTGAGGATTATGTCGCACACTACCAGGTGACGTCGCAGCGCATGATGCTGGCCAAGCCGGACGCGATTCTGATGCATCCCGGTCCGGTCATCCGCGGTATGGAGTTGGCCAGCGAAGTCGCCGATGGACCGCAGTCGTGCATTCACGAACAGGTGCGCAACGGCGTGAAGACGCGCATGGCAATTTTGGCCATGGTTCTGGGGGCGAAAAACTGATAATGGAATCTTTGCTGATACAACGCGGCCGAGTGATTGATCCGGCCAGCGGCATCGATCACGAGATGGATGTGCTGCTGCGCGATGGCCGCGTCGCAGCCGTTGCCCCTCCGGGCAAGCTACGTGGTCAGGCGGCGCAAACCCTGAACGTGCGCGGCGCCATCGTTACGCCCGGACTGATCGACATGCATGTGCACCTGCGCGAGCCGGGACACACGCACAAGGAGACGATCGCAACCGGAACAGCCGCGGCCGCCGCGGGTGGATTTACCTCCGTCTGCGCGATGCCCAACACCGGGCGGGTGAACGATTCGGCCGAGATTACGCGCTGGAAGCGGGCACCCGAGCGCGGCGCATTAGTAAACGTGTTCCCGATTGCTGCGGCGACGGTCGAGAGTGGTGGAGAGAAGCTAACTAATTTCGCCGCGCTGAAAAAAGCGGGCGCCGTTGCGTTTAGCGACGATGGCAGACCGATTCTCGACGACAAACTAATGCGTAATGCGCTGCGTACGGCCGCTCGCCTCAACATGACCGTCGTGCAGCACGCGGAAGATACTCGCGTGACCGTTGGCTGTTCCATGAACTACGGTCCAACCTCGTTCCGGCTGGGCGTACACGGCATGCCAAACTCCGCGGAGTACAGCATCGTGGAACGCGACATCGCCTTGGCGCGCGAGACCAAGGGCCATATGCATGTCGCCCACATCTCTACGCGGGAGGCGCTGGAGGCCGTGCGTCGCGCCAAGAAGGCGAAACTGCGCGTAACCGCCGAAGTTACGCCCCACCACTTCACGCTGATCGACGAAAACGTCGGCGAATTCGACACTCACTACAAGATGAATCCGCCGCTGCGCTCGGCAGCCGACCGTGACGCCATGATCGAGGGCATCCTAGACGGCACCATCGACGCGATCGCCACCGATCATGCGCCCCATGCCTTCCACGAAAAACAGGTCGAGTTCGAACGCGCGGCCTTCGGCATCACTGGTCTGGAAACTGCGCTGCCCATCGCCCTGACCGTATTGCATCGCCACTTCAAGTTGACGTTGTGGCGCATCGTTGAACTACTCGCGTCCAATCCCGCGAAAATCTTCAGCCTGACCGGACGCGGCACCCTCGCCAAAGGCGCGCACGCCGACATCACCATCTTCGATCCCAAAAAGAAATGGGTGTTCGACGCGTCTCAGTCGCTCTCGAAGTCCAGGAACACCCCGTTCGACGGATGGAACTTCACGGGACGGGCGGTGATGACAATCGTCGGTGGGAAGGTAGTTTACGAAGGATGAACGCTCCGCCTTATTCCGCCGCTTGCTCGGCGACAACAGGCTCTCTTAGCAGGTCCTTGTACCTGCAGTCGTAGAGCTCTCGAACTTCGAGAATCGGTATCATTGCTGCCCAGACATGGATTAACCGTTTATCGATTTCAGCACCGCTAGAGCATTTCTAATTTAAGTATATACAGTCTTGTGACATAATGCTTCTGCCGGTAAAGGAGAGGCATGAATGCAATCCTATTCGCAGGACTTGCGCGAGCGGGTGTTGCGGGCACTGGA
>JBEKXQ010000101.1:0-16531 GCA_049511915.1 Candidatus Korobacteraceae bacterium | reverse complement strand
CTGTGTTGTGCTATCGTCGGACACGCGGAAGCCTTTCTTTTTGCTTTAAACACTGACTTGACACCATGTTTGTAGCAGAAGAGAGCTTCCGCGTCTTCATTGTCACGAATTATTCAGGCTAGAACCCCCATCGCGTTTGCCGCGCTTCTTGCACGGCTGTTAAACTGATTAGTTTGCACAGTCCTTGATTTTCTTTCCATACACATATGCCGAACTTAATCGATATCGCTATTGTTAACGGCGCTCGCACGCCGATGGGGCGCTACTGCGGGAAGCTACGGGATTTCACGGCTCAGGAACTGGCTGCGGTCGCATCGGTCGAGGCCATGAAGCGCTCCGGCGTTGAGCCGGGTGAAATCGATCACTGCGTGATGGGCAACGCGCAGCAAACCTCAGGCGACGCCATTTACGGCGCGCGACATGTCATGCTCAAGGCAGGCGTGCCCATCGAAGTGCCTGCGCTCACCGTCAATCGCCTGTGCGGATCGGGCATGCAGTCCGTCGTTACCGCGGCGCAGATGATCCAACTCGGCGAGGCCAAGACCGTCCTCGCTGGCGGCATGGAATCGATGTCGCAAGCGCCGCACGTCATTCGCGGCATGCGCTGGGGCGTAGGCTTCGGCGAGGGCAAGCTGGAAGATTCGCTGATGGTCGCGCTGCTCGACACCTACTGCAATCTTTATATGGCGAACACTGCCGAGTTGTACGCCGAGCAGCAGGGCATCACTCGCGAAATGCAGGATGAGTTCGCGCTGCGCTCGCAGAAGGGCGCCGACGACGCCTACAAAGCCGGCCGCTTGCAGGAAGAGCTGACGCCGGTCGCGCTGCGCAATCGGCGCGGCGAACCGACTGGTGAGATGTTCACGGAAGACGATCATCGCCGTCCCGAGACCACGATGGATAGCCTGCGCAAGCTGAAGCCTGCCTTCGGCAAGAATGGGACGGTGACCGCGGGTAACGCCAGCGGAATCGTCGATGGCGGCGCAGCCATGGTGGTGATGTCTCTTGACGATGCCGAAAAGCGCAACCTCAAACCCCTCGGCCGAATTGTGGCGTGGGGAATTGCAGGTGTAGATCCCAAGATCATGGGCTCGGGACCAGTCCCGGCTACGCGCATCGCGCTGAAGAAAGCTGGACTCACGCTCGACGATATCGACGTGATCGAACTCAACGAGGCGTTCGCGGCGCAGTGTCTCGCCGTCGAAAAAGAGCTCGGGCTCGATCCCAGCAAAGTTAATGTAAATGGCGGAGCCATCGCGCTGGGACATCCGCTGGGCGCGACTGGCTCGCGGCTGCTGGTAACGCTGCTATATGAACTGCGCCGCCGCAAAGCGAAGTATGGGCTGTCGACGGCCTGCATCGGCGGCGGCCAGGGCATCGCGGTGGTTGTGGAGAACCTGCAGCAGTGAAGGGGAGCGGCCTTCAGGCCATCCGTCAGGTTCGACTTGAATTCCGGGCTTTAGCCTCGAAGGTTATCTCTCACCTGATGTGAATGTGTCAGGGAGCCTTGATGCGCATCTTCAGCGGTGTGGTTCTCGGATACCTGCTGTTCGAACTATTGTGGCTCGCAGTGTTTCGCGTCACCAACACTGATCGACACGCGCCCGCCAGCATCAGCTTCCAGCTGGGGGCCATTGTGTTCGGATTGATGTTTGCGCTGCTGACCGGATATTTAGCCAGCTTCATCGGTGGCCGGGCGCACTTTGTGGCGGCCTGGATCGTCGGGGCGCTGGTTGCGCTGACGGCCATTCTTATCATGATTCGCGATGGCGCGGTGTGGCCGCAGATAGCCGCGTTGCTGTTCATGGCGCCGGCGGTGGTGATTGGCGGATGGTCTTACGTGCTGCGGCGTAAAGCCACGCCGGATGAGGGAAGCGGAGAATGACGAACGAAGAGCGCGCGCTGCATGGAATGGTCTATCACCTGGAAGAGGCGTGGAACGCCGTCGACAGCGCTGCTTTTGCCGCATTCTTCTCCGAAGATGCCGACTCAATCCATCTCCTCGGTGGATACTACGCTGGGCGGGATGCGATCGAGGCTGGAAATCGCATGATCCTGGGTACGATCTACAAGGGCAGTACCGTGCGATTGAGCGTAGAGAAGATTCGCTTTCTGCGTCCGGATGTCGCTCTGATCTTTCTGCGGCAGCATCTGCAGTTCTTCGACAACGGACAGCCGCGCGAGCTTGACGCGCGACCGATGATCATCGCTGAACATGTAGAGGACAACTGGCGCATCGTCGCGATGCAGAATACAAGGATCAGCGAGGTCGGCGCGCCGGCAGCGAAGTCGTAGTCTGCTGAATCAGCCGCGCAGCAGCGGCATTTGTTTTAGCCGCGGGCATCAGCCCGCGGTCAAAGAAGGATTGAACTCGAGCCGCATTAGCGGCGACACATAACGAACCGCAGATCCCTCGGATCGGACTGAAGTCCTCGCTCGGGATGACAAGGATAGAGAAACGATTACGGCACGGCTGAAGCTGTGCCCTGATACAAACCATTCATCACAGGGTTATTTATTAAAGGAACGCACATATGAATATCAAAAAGGTTGGAGTACTCGGTTGTGGTCTGATGGGCTCGGGCATCGCGCAAGTCGCGGCCACCGCGGGTTTCGATGTGGTGGTGCTCGAACAGGAACAGAAGTTTCTCGACAAGGGATTCGCCGGCATCGAGAAGTCGCTCTCGCGGATGGTGGAGCGCGGCCCGGCCAAGGGCGGTCTAACGGCCGAGCAGAAGACGGAGGCGCAGTCGCACCTGGAGGGCACGCTCAACATGCAGGACCTCGCTGACTGCGACATCGTCATCGAGGCCATCATTGAGAATGTCGAGATGAAGCGCAAGACCTACGGGCAACTGGACTCGATCGTTAAGAAGGACGCGATCTTTGCCACTAATACCTCATCTATCTCGGTCACCGAGCTGATGACCGCGACCAAGCGTCCCGAGCGCTTCATCGGCCTGCACTTCTTCAACCCCGTGCCCATGATGAAGCTGGTGGAGGTGGTGAAGACCATCGCTACCGCGCCCGAGGTCTACGACGCTGCGGTTGACTTCGGCACCAAGCTGGGCAAAGTGCCAGTGCGCACCAGCGACAAGACAGGCTTCATCGTCAACCGGCTGCTGGTGCCGTATCTGCTGGACGCGATTCGCGCGTACGAAGAAGGCGTCGGCTCAATCACCGATATCGACGAAGCCATGAAGCTCGGCTGCGGCTACCCGATGGGCCCGTTTACGCTGCTGGATTTCGTCGGGCTCGACACCACGTACTACATCACCCATGTGATGTATGACGAGTTCAAGGAGCGCCGGTTCGCTTCGCCGCCGCTGCTGAAGCGGCTGGTGCTGGCCGGATGGTACGGTCGCAAGTCAGGCAAGGGTTTTTACGATTACGCCGACCCGAACAAACCCGTGCCGGGAAGGTTTGTGTAAGACGGGCAACGCTCCGAGCTGGCATATGTTGCGGTTTAGAGCAGTCTTGGCTAACTGCTAATTGCTGAAAGGCATACTCATGACCGATTTCCAGAACATTAAGTTCGAAAAGAAAAACCACATCGCCTACGTCACCATCGACCGGCCAAAGGTGCTTAACGCGCTGAACATGGCCACCATGCAGGAACTGAAGCAGGCGTTCGCGTCCGTCAAGGATGACTCTGAGGTGCGCGTGGTGATCGTCACCGGTGGAGGCGAAAAAGCATTCGTCGCCGGCGCCGACATTGGCGAGCTCTCGCAGCACACGCCGGTTTCGGCCAAGGAATACACGCACCAGGGGCAGGCCATCATCGACGCCATCGAAAACCTGGGCAAGCCGGTCATCGCCTGCATCAACGGATTCGCGCTCGGCGGCGGGTGCGAGCTGGCGATGGCTTGCACTATGCGCCTGGCCAGTGACAACGCCAAACTCGGCCAGCCCGAGGTGAAGCTCGGCCTCATCCCCGGCTACGGCGGCACGCAGCGGCTGCCGCGGCTCGTCGGCAAAGGCCTTGCGATGCAGCAAATCCTAACCGGTGAGATGATCAGCGCGCAGGAGGCGCATCGCATCGGATTGGTGAATGAAGTCGTCGCCGCGGCGGAGTTGATCCCGCGCGCCGAGGCGATCGCTGCAAAGATCATCGCCAATTCTCCGCTGGCCATTCAGTATGCAATGGAAGCCGTGAATCACGGATACGATATGCCGCTCGCCGATGGACTGTTCCTGGAAGCGACGTTGTTCGGCGTCTGCTGCTCCACCGAAGACAAGAACGAAGGCACGAAAGCGTTCCTGGAGAAACGGCCGGCGCAGTTTAAGGGAAAATAGCGAATTCACCACAGAGACACCCAGGCACAAGAGAAATTCACATTTTTGCGGGTGGCCTTTAGCTGTTAGCTCTTAGCTTTTAGCATGCCCAAAAGGTCGAGTCGTTGCCTCTCGCTAAGAGCTAGAGCCTAAGGGACGACAGCCTCGATCTCGGTGTCTCTGTGGTGAACGCCCTGCCATTACAATGATCCCTATGATCCGCTCTATCGTCTTTCCCCGCGCTCTGGGAAAATCGCTGGAAGACCTACAGCCCGCGCTGGAGCTTTTCCGCGCGCTCGGTTTTGCGCCGGGCAATGAGTGGCACGAGGGCGGAAGCCATGGCGTCGAGATGCTCGCGCCCAGCGGCGGCATCGAGTTCATTGCTGGCCCCGACGCGCCCAGCATCGATGCGATGGTGGAAGTCTCTGACGCGGATGCGGCATATGAGATCGTGAAAAAACTTGTCCCCACCCCGTCGCCAGAATCGGGCGACAAGGATGGGGCACCCACGGTGAAGATTAGGCGGGAGATTCACGCTACGCCCTACGGCGCGCGGATCTTCGAGGTCGAAGTCGGCGGCTTGCGCATTGGGTTCCTGACGTATGCGGAGAAGCCCGGCGAAACCGGTGGTCTGGAGGGTAAGCTTGACGCGCGCGGCAAGCGCTTTGCTCTGGTAGTGAGCCGCTTCAACTCTTTCATCACGGAGCGGTTGCTAGAGGGCACAGTGCAAGCCCTCCGACAATGTGGGACAGGCGCAACCGATATGACGATCGTTCATGTCCCCGGTGCCTTCGAGATCCCTTCCGCCGCGCGTCAGCTTGCCGAGACCAAGCGGCATGACGCGATCGTCTGCATCGGATGCCTGCTGCGGGGTGACACTTTGCACTACGAAGTCATCGCTAACGAAGTGACGCGTGGTGTCGGTCAGTCGGCGCAAGAGACAGGGGTGCCGCATGCCTTTGCCGTCCTGACGTGCGATACATTGCAACAGGCCATCGACCGCGCCGGATTGAAGGCGGGCAACAAGGGTTTTGAAGCTGGATTGGCAGCGGTGGAGATGGCATCGCTGCGCGAGGCAGTCAAAAAACGGTCGCGCCGCAGTCGAAAAAGGAAAACCGCAGATCCCCTTCGGCAAGCTCAGGGCAAGCTCTCGGCTCCGCTTCGCTCCGCTCGGGATGACAAGGCGGAGCAATCCTCCGAAGGATCCCAGCCCTCCGCGACGGATGGCAAGCGATGACGACCAGGTCGGGGACTCGTCGCAAGTCGCGCGAACTGACGCTGCAGATGTTGTTTCAACTGGACATGGGCCACCAGGACCCGGAACAAGTGCGGCAAACCTTCTGGAGCGAACGCACCGATCTGGACGAAAAGGTTCGCCAGTTTTCTGACGCGCTGTTTCGCATCGCCTGCGAGCGGCGCGAAGAGATCGATCCCATCATCGAGCGCAACGCGGAACATTGGCGCATGGACCGCATGGCCGCGGTCGACCGCAACCTGTTGCGCGCGGGCGTGGCTGAATTTCTAGGCTTTCCCAAAACTCCCAAGCCAGTGGTCATCAACGAGGCGCTGGAGATCGCGCGCCGATTCTCCACGCCGGAGTCGGTGCAGTTCATCAACGGAGTGCTGGACAGCGTCGCCCGCGAGCTGGGGGAGAAGAAAGGCAAATAAGCGGAGAACGCCAATCTGCCTCACGCGCCCTGCAACTCACATCCCCCCGAAAGTCTTACCGTTGCCGGCGCAGCTTTTTCAGTCGCAGCTCCGAGCCGCCGTGCCGATAGCTGACTTCATCCATCAGGCTGCGCATGAGGTAGATGCCGCGGCCGTGCTGGGTAAGATTGGTGCCATCATCGGCGGAGTCGGCGGCAACTCCGATATCAAAGCCGTGGCCGGGGTCCGAAATGACGACGGTAATCGCTTCGGAAGTGACGTCAACCGTGCAGCGAATGATTTTGCTGGGATCGTTTCTAGAGCCGTGGAGCACGGCGTTGGCCAGGCCCTCCTGCAAGGCAATCATGATGTCGATTTCCTGTTGCTCATCGGCGCAGTGCTCGTGCAGAAAGTCCATGATCCGGTCGCGTACCGCCACCATGGCCGCCGGGTCGCCGGTGAAAACGAATTCACTGGAGAGCGTCTCGTGCTCCAAAGATGGACCGCTTCCTGGCAATAGCTTTCTCCAGTTACGCCGTCATGGCGCAGCGCTCACTCTCGTCATCATCGGCCATCCCGATACCCGCCGAGCCGGCGACTTGCAAAACCGATTCCAGGTGGGTGAGCGCCATAAGCCGGCGAACGCACGGCGACGGATTCGCCACCGTCAACATACCGGCTCGCCGTTGCGCCCGGCAATGAAGTTCAACCAGAAGGCCCAGCCCGGCCGCATCCATGGCGTGAACCTCCTGCAGATCGACCACTACGCGCCGCTCGGGTCGCGACGTCGCCATACACCGCAGAGTTTCGGCCTCCACGCCAAGCACGAGCCGGCCCGAGCAAAGAAGCTTCACCATCGGCGGCGCACTCTGAATATCAATTTTCAACATATCGATCCCCCGCAAAGATTCCGTTTTTCCTGAGTACGTCTGGGAGATGTAGTTTGTTTCGGCGTATAAGTCGATGTTATCCATTATGCTCAAATTCGATTGCAGAATGATGAATACGAGGTTGAATACTTAGATCCGGGGGTTTTCGGCGGCGGGTTCTAGGGGCTGAAGCGATCAGAAGAACTGCTCAGGCCCCCTCACTTCCCCACCCGCATGTTCTGCTGTGCCCGCTGGAAGGCATAGTCGCTGACGTGGACCGTTCCCTGGAAGGGACGATTGATGTTGACGATGGCCACCAGCACAAGCGAGATTAGCAGGGAAAAGGCAAAGATCTGGAATATGTGCAGGCTGTTATTCGCCGAGCCAAACATGCAGCTCGATACTATGGTCACGGCGCCTCCGATAATCAGGACGCACCAGAGCACCGTAGGAAGCCGGGACGTGCTTTGCAGGATGCGAGTGCGGCGATGCTCGGTGAGAGAGCTCAGTTCATACAGCGCATGATCTTCAGCCGTGATCTCATTCGGTGACGCCACCTTTACGGACATCAACGTCTTCCACATATTGGCGTCGATGTCGACCGTTCCCTCAGGGATTTTATCGTTAGCCATTTGAGGCCAGTCACCGTTGATGGCCGCATCGGCGTAGGCGCGGGCCAACTGCTGAAGCTTCAAGCCTTGCTCAGCGGGCAGGCCGTTAGCCAGAAGATAAACGTTCACCAGGGCGTTAGCCTCCAGATCGACGTTCAGGTCGGCCGCGCCGAGTTCGGTCCATACCGTGTACAGCATGAAGCCCAGGATGACCGCGTAGGTCGTGCCCAGAACGCTCAACTGCCAGCCGATCAGGTCATTGTGGTTGCGGCGGCTTTCCCATGGCCAGAGCCAGTTCAGTCCTACTCTGAACAGCAGCGCGACGGCGACTGTAACAATAATGACTAGGAAGTCTTGAGCTATAGTCAACATGGTTTGAAGATGTCTGGCTAGAAGGTAGAGTTTACAAGAGTGCTGAGGGCCAATCCACAGCGTTTTATGGGGAACCGATGACACGTTCGACACCTGAAGGCAAAAAGCCGCGCCCCGCCGGAGCGCGACTACTCGCACCGTCTGCTGATCGACAAGCTCGGAGTGAAGCCGGGGCAGCGGGTTGCGGTGCTCGGCGTCGATGGCGCGGAATTTCTGACAGGGCTCGCCGAGCGCGTGCCCGAGTATTCACGGGGCGCGCGCATCAAGGATGCCGATTTGATTTTCTTCTCGGCGGAGGCGCGGGCCGATCTCTCGCAGCTGAAATCACTTGCGAAATGGATCAGCAGGAGCGGAGGGATCTGGGTGGTCTATCCGAAAGGCCAAACTCACATTCGCGAAGTCGACGTGATCAATGCGGGGAAGTCCGCCAGCCTGACGGACAACAAGGTTTGCCGCTTCTCCGACACACACACCGCGTTGCGATTCGTCGTCCCAGTTTCTATGCGATAACCGAGATTGCAACCTCGGCAGAGTCGTAATTGGCGCAAAATGTCATACCTTACTGCTAGGAAGCAGTGCTAGTTTGGATCCGCATGAAAAGCTTTGAAGGGCAAAGTTCGCACGAAAATCGACTTCTGAGCAGTCTTTCTGCAATTCTCAATCCGGCCCGCACCGTCTGCTCCAGCATATTCCTTGGGCCCAACGGCATCCGCGCCGGATGGCGCTTGCTGATCTTTGTCGCGATCTTCTCGCCGTTGTTCTATGCAGCTGACCGGATTGTCGATTTCCTGATGCACAGGTTCAACGTTGACCCTTACAGTCCGTTGGGGGGCACTATTGAAATGGGAGTTTTCGCCGTTGCCGTCTTTCTGGCGAGTTGGATTATGGCGAAGATTGAAGGCCGCAGCATCGCCGATTACGGATTGCCCTGGCGCCGCGCCTTCTGCCGCCAATACTGGCAGGGGGCGGCCATCAGCATTGCATCGCTGACGATTCTGCTGCTGGTGTTACATCTTGCCGGAGTATTTTCTTTCGGCTCTCCAACATTGCATGGTACGGACATTTGGAAATACGGGGCGATCTGGACTGTGCCGCTGTTCCTCTCCGCGCTGCTGGAGGATTTTTTTTACCGCGGTTACATGTTGTTCACGCTGACCACCGGCATCGGTTTCTGGCCGGCGGCGATCGTGACTTCACTGTTTATGGGCGGAATGCACTACTTCAATCCCGGCGGACACGGGTTAGGACCGGTCGCAGCCACCGAATATTGCCTGATCACCTGCCTGATCCTGAGAAGGACCGGTGACCTATGGATGCCACTGGGAATACATTCCGCGTGGAATTGGGGTGAAGTGTTTTTCTACGGTGTACCGTCCAGCGGCTTCACGGGGCATCCGCATTTCCTGAATGCCATCTTGCATGGGCCAGTGTGGCTTACGGGCGGGGTGTTCGGGCAGGAAGCGAGTGTGCCCAACGTCGTATTGCTAACGATTTGGGGTCTCGGCTTCGCGCTCTGGCTGCGCGGAGTGAAATATCCGAATCCCGCGGCCGTCCCGGATCCCCGGCGAAGAGTCGTGTCCTGATACGATACAAGCGATTTTGCGTGTCTCACGAGTTTCACAAGGGCGGAAGCCCTGATCTTGTTAGTTACGCTATTCGGCGACGACTGAAAGTCGTGCCCTGACACAACCCAGACATTCTTGCTTGAGAAAAATGGTTTGGTCGACCGACTAACTGGTTGTAGCTAAGGGCTCGTAGCTAGCTGCTAATTGTTAATTGCTGCTCCCGTTCTCTCTGCCCTTTTTCTTGATCTCGATGTTCAGCCGCTTGATCTTCTGATTGAGGGTTGACAGCGGGATGCGGAAGCGGTCGGCGGCCTCGGTCTGGTTCCAGCCGCATTTTTCCAGCATATCGGCAATAACGCGCCGTTCACTCTCTTCGATGATCTCGAACAGGGAAGCGTCGGGGCGGTGGTCCATGAGGGCGAAGCGGGTGCCGCGGCCTGTGAGGTTTTCGGGAAGCAGGTCGGGGGTCAAGGCCGAGCCGGTGGCCAGCACCACCGCGCGTTCAATCACGTTTTCCAGTTCGCGCACATTGCCTTGCCAGTCGTAATCCATCAGCGGACGCAGCGCTTCCGGCGTCAGGTGCAGCGGATGCCTGCCATTCTCCTGTGCGAACTTCACGATGAAGTGTTCGGCCAGCAGAGGAATGTCGTTCTTGCGCTGACGCAGCGGAGGCAGATCGATGGTGATGACATTCAGCCGGTAGAACAGGTCTTCGCGGAACTTGCCTTCCTTTACATGCTGCCTGAGGTCGACGTTGGTGGCGGCGATGATGCGCACATCGACCTGAATTTCGTTGACACCGCCCAGGTGCATGAACTTGCGGTCCTGCAACACGCGCAGGATCTTGGCCTGCGTCTCCATGCTCATGGTGCCGATTTCGTCGAGGAAGAGGGTTCCGCGATCGGCGACCTCGAAGAGGCCTTTCTTGCTGGCGATGGCGCTGGTAAATGCGCCCTTGACGTGTCCGAAGAGGGTTGACTCCAGCAGGTCGGCAGGGGTTGAGCCGGTGTTGACGGGCACAAACGCGCGATCCTTGCGCGGCGAGTTCATGTGGATGGCTTTGGCGATCAACTCTTTGCCGGTTCCACTTTCGCCTTGCAGCAGCACGGTCGAGCGGCTGGGGGCAACCTGCGCCACCAGATCGAAGATGCGCAGCATCGGCTCGCTTTTGCCGATGATGTGTTCGAAGTTGTAGCGCTGCTTTAGCGCGCGCTTGAGTTGGATGACCTCTTCTTCAGCGCGGCGGCGGCCCACGGCAGTGCGAACGTCGGCCAGCAGTTTCTCATTGTCCCAGGGTTTTTGGATGAAGTTGGTGGCGCCGGCCTGCATCGCGTTCACGGCGTTCTCCACCGTGCCGTAGGCGGTGATCATGATGACCGGCAACTCCGAATCGCGCTCGCGAATGTCGCGCAAGACTTCAATACCATTGCGCTCAGGCAAGGCGAAATCCAGCAGTATCAGATCGTAGGGACGTTCTGCGATGCGCGTCAGGCCTTCTTCGCCGTCATTGGCTGTTTCCACCGAGTAGCCTTCAAACTCCAGCAGAGTTTGCAGCGACTCGCGAATGGCCGCTTCGTCATCGACGATCAGCACCGATCCGGGCGAAGTGAAGTTCTCGCGGCCGGCGTCAACGCGACTGAAGGCCGCTTCAGGCACTGACGGCCTTTCGGATCAGGGGAAATTCCATGGTGAAGGTGGTACCGTGCCCGGGCATGCTGTCGACACGAATCTTGCCGGCGTGTTCCTGGATGATTCCATAGGTCACCGACAGTCCAAGTCCAGTGCCGCCGCTGTGGCCTGTGGTGGGCTTGTTCTTGGTGGTGAAGAACGGATCGTAAATGCGGTGGATATGTTCCTGCGCGATGCCGCTGCCGGTATCGGAGACCCGCACCTGTACGTGATGACCGTTGCTGGTGCTGATGGTCAGCGTGCCGCCGCCGGCCATGGCATCTTTGGCGTTCAGGAAGAGGTTGAGGAACACCTGCTGCAGCTTACCGGTATTGCCGTGGATCGGCGGCAGCTCGGGATGCAGGTCCTGCTGCACGGTTACACGGGCGGTCTTGAACTGGTGCTCCAGCAGCGTCAACGTGTCCTTGATAACGCGATTCAGGTCGACATCGGTAAATTCCGTAGTCGACGTACGCGAAAAATTCAGCAGGCTGTTGACGATCTCCGAGGCGCGGAAGGTCTGCCGAGTGATCTTGTCGAGCAAGACCGACTGCTTGTCGTCGCCATGGACCTGTTTAGCCAGCATCTGCGCATACGATGAGATGACGGCCAGCGGGGTGTTCACCTCGTGTGCAACCCCGGCAGCCAGCAAGCCGATGGAGGAAAGCTTCTCCGCCTGCGAGAGCTGCGATTCCAGCTCGATGCGCTCCGTGATGTCGTCGACAATGATCAGGCGGCCAATCACGCTGAAGCTCTTACTCACCAGCGGCGCGATGGCGATGTTGGCGATGCGGGTTTCGTTACCCGCAGTACGCAGCCGGAATTTATACAGATTGTGGATGCCTTGGGTGGGACGCACCCGGTAATACTCTTCCAGAAACGCCAGCGGCAAAACCGCGTTCAATGAGCGGTTGAGCGCTTCGCGCCGAGGCAACGCGAACATCACTTCCATCTGTGAGTTCCACGACTCGATGCGGTCCTCCAGATCCACTGCCATCACGCCCACGCTGATGGACTCAACAATGTTCTCGCTAAACTCCTTCAATCGCTCGTACTGGCCGGCTTTCTCTTCCAGCGACTGGTATAGGCGCGCGTTCTGTACGGCAATTCCAATGTAGCCAGCCAGCGTCTCCAGCAGTTGCACATCCTCACTGGACAGGAAGTCGCCTTCCACCGTCTTGCCCAATCCGAGCACCGCAATCATGCGGCCCATAACGGTGCAGGGGATGTAGTAGTTGAGTTCCAGGCGGCGAATCGCCTCCCGTGCCGATGGGCTTTCACGCACCGCCTGATTAGTGTTGTCGAAGAAGAGGTGACCGGCCTGCCACTCCGGACGCTCCACATGCAGGAAGTCGAAGCTGAGGCCGCTGGTGTTGGCAATTCCGTAAGACTTGGCCAGGTAGAACTGGTCCGGCTGGTCAGCGTCGGCGAGGAAGATGGCCAGACGGTCGACCAGCAGCGTATGCGACAGGCGATCGACAATCGAGCTCAACATCTTGTCGAGGTCGGTCTCGGAGTTCAGATCGCGTCCAAACTCGATCAGCGTTCGGCGGTAGTCGTAGCGCTTGTGGTAGAAGAACTTGTCGAGGCTCTCCTGCACCCAGTTCTTGAAGGGATCGAAGAGCAATGCGGTTACCGCGATCGCTACCACCAGACCGATTGGCCCAACGTTGGGGAAGTTCTGGTGGAACATCACCGAAGCCACACCGACTGCCGCGAAGTACGCCGCGGTGATGGCGCCGGCGGCGATGGTGTATGCCATGCCGCGCTTGAAGATCAGGTCCACATCCATCAGCCGGTAGCGGAAGATGGCATAACCGAAGGTCAGCGGCAAGAACACCAGCGACAGCACGGAGACTTTCATCCCAAGGCCGGGCATCACGCCGAACAGGTACGGGATGATGTAGAAAATCGTGAACGGCGCAACCGACAAGATGGTGCCGCGGGTTACCCACTTCATCTGCTGGCGCAGGATTGCTGACTGGGCATCGCGATAGCTGTGCCACAGCGTTACCGTTGCAGCGATAAAGTACGCTGCCAGATAGACCCACTCCAGGCGATCCAGGTTCCAGCGCAGCAGTTCGCTCGGCTGTAACCAGGAGAAGACGCAGATGTGCAACGCCAGCAGGACCGCTCCCGGCGCATATACCGCAGGGATCAGCCAGCGGCGGCGGTTAACCACCGCTTTGCGTTCAGGGAAGGTCAACGCGAAGTGCAGAAACAGCGCCGGCTGCAGCAGCCAGGCCACGACATTCGACCAATAAATGGCCCAGTCGAAATCATTCAGCTTGCCGGTGTAGTGGAACGAATAAAAAATGAACGAAACCAGGCAGAAGATATAGAAGTGAGCGCTCTTGGGAGCTGTCCAGCGGCGGAGCAATACGTACATGCCGATGCAGAGATAAACCAGTGCGATCAGCCGCAGTCCGGCATAGAGCGATCGATCCGCTGGAGCGAGAATGAGGGGCGCTTCCAGAGGAACACCCTGACGGACCAGGGAATAGGTCGCCTTGGACCAAATGCCCACCCCATAAATCTGACGCTCCAGGCTGCCGACATTGCCTACGCTGTGATCCTGCACCGCGATCAGCACGTCTCCGGGCTTAATGCCGGCCTTCTGGCCAGGACCGTCAACATCCACGCGCTGGGCACGCAGATGTCCGCCTTCTTCCACCCACCAGACGCCATCGTATGGGGAAGAATATTCGCGGTCCTTCTGAAAATTAATGCAGGCGAAGACGATCGCGGCTACGCTAAGCAGCGCCAGGAAAACGGCGAAAAATCGGTTTTGGAGGTCTCGGTTCATCGAAGCCGCTGGCTCATGAGCAAGACGAACGGGTGGGACTGCTCCCACTGGCCTCTCTTCTATGAGCAACTTCGATGCCACGTTTTCTTCCCCACCGGCTGGCTAAACCTAACCTTTTGAGCAGCTTCCGATATTATAAATCTGCGATCGAGCAAGAAATACCATTTTCGGGATTAGTTTGTGAAATTCTGAAGGTATCGATGGTTACTAAAGGACATGTACCTCTGGTATATGGTAACCCGCAGTCGAACAAGTAGTTCTGACTACTGTTCCATGGATTCGATGTACTTTGGCGACAGCAACCGGCTTGTCAGACACACCTATTATTTGCCCGAGCCGTGTAGCCTAAGAAAGCATGAACTCTGGGATTTTCACGGGAGCGGCGCTCAGCCTGGGTGCCGCCGCCATTTGGGGTGGAGGCGATTTCGCCGGCGGGATTGCCACCCGGCGGGCGAATGTCTTTCGCGTAGTCGCGGGAGCGCATGCCTGTGGCCTGGTCCTCATGCTGGCGCTGGCCTGGATGACCGGCGAACCGATCCCCCCCTACTCCTCGCTAGGTTGGGGAGTTGTGGCCGGCATCACCGGGGCGTTCGGCATCGCGGCGCTGTACAAAGGCCTGGCCATCGGTCGCATGGGAGTGGTGGCGCCGGTGGCCTCGGTGGTCACGGCAGTGTTGCCGGTGCTGTTCGGATTTCGCACGGAGGGCTTGCCGGGCCGATTGCAACTGGCGGGATTTGCGTTGGCTCTGGTGAGTATCTGGCTGGTGGCCCGGCCGGAAGGGGAGATCGATTCGCATCGCGGACTTGGCCTGGCGATCCTCGCTGGCGTGATGTTCGGGCTGTTTCTGGTTTCCGGTAAACAAGCCGGGCAGTACGGAGTCTTCTGGCCGCTGGTGGCAGCGCGCGCCGCTTCAACCCTACTCATGCTGCTGATTGTCGCTTTCCTGCCGCGCGATCCCCGCTCGTTGCGTTCGGCGCTGCTTCCCATTCTCTTGTCGGGCTTGTGCGATTCAGGAGCCAATGCGATGTTCATCGCGGCCACGCGTCACGGACGGCTGGATGTGGCAGCGGTCCTGTCCTCGCTGTACCCCGCGAGCACGGTGATTCTGGCGCGAGTGTTGCTGAAGGAGCGCATCTCGCGAATGCAAGGGGTGGGCATCGTGGGGGCGCTGGCGGCGGTTGCCCTAATTTCGACCCGCTAGGATTTCCCGGCTACGAAGCCAGGACAGCAGGACGTGGGAACTGGTTGTGAAACGGTTGATTGCGAGTAGCAACCCTCTTACGTTCCGCATCGTCCCCGGCCGTCGGATCGTTTTGTGGCCTCGCTGGCGGCGCTTAAGTTTCCGGGTGGTACCACTCGGGTGACGGGCCCGCGGCGGCTTCGACCTCAGGAACGAAAGTTCGCTCCAACTCCGCCACCAGCGCGCCCAGGTTCTCCACGATTTTTTGCCACTGCTCGGCATCGCCGATGGGGTACTGCCCGCCCTGCACAGCCTTCGCGGTGGGCGGGAGAATCATTGTGCCTTTGAATCCCAATCCCCACACGAAAAACATCGCGGTTACGTTATGGCTCCACGTGCCGACGTCCAGGCTCAGTTCCAGGGTTGAATTTGCCGCCGTTCGCCGGCGCAGCGTGAAGCTGCCGGTTTCGCTGGCAGTGCCGCCGCGAACGCTGTATCCCATCGGCTTGAAGACCCGCTCCAGCGCAGGTTTTTTCGGCCCCGCCCTCAGGCCGAGCGCGGCGTCCGTCATCTCTGCCCGGCTTGGAAGGTCGTGCGGAAGACCCGCTTGCTGGATGATCTCCGGCAGCCGCCCACGGTATTTGACCACGACCTCATGAACCGCGCGGGCTGCTTCTGGATTGGAGCTGGCGACCGGGATTCCCGTCGGCAGACGGACCGCAGGCACCGGACCTGCAGGGAGGTTTTCCGCTAATGGCGCCTGGATGGTTTTGCGCGCCTTGCCGCACGCAGCCAGCACGATCGCGATTGGTTCTGACGGTGACGGCAGCTTCTTGTCGCCGGGTTCCACCTGCACGATCGTGCGCGCCGATAACGAACGGTTGCGTCCGTTGACCCACCAGCTATCGGTGATCGTGATTCCTGCCATCACGCTAGCCGGGTGCGCCGGAGTGCCCAACTCCTCGCCGAACTCCGGCGAGTGAAAGTGAATAGCGACGCCGTGAAACGGGAATGATCGGGGCACGCCCGCGGCAATGGCTTGCAACGTAGTATAGGGGACCGCATCGTCCGCACCCGATGACATCGCCCCATTGGTAATGCGCCTCTGACTTGGGAGACCTGGCATCGCCGGAGCGTCGGTCATGAATCGCGCTAGTTCAGGGTGACGCTTCAGTACGCGGTCGACGCACGAAAAGGTCACCGCCATACCATCGGCAAAGTTGAAACGGACAAAGGGTTCAGGCAGCCCGGAATCGAGGAAACCCTGATGCACTCGATCCATCATGGCGACAAGCGGCTCTTTCCTGCTGGCCGCGAAGCTAGTGAGAAGGGCAACTCGCATGGCGTAGAAGTTCCAGTCCGAGTGAAATGTGAAGATCCAGCAGCACACATTTGAACACGGCAGTCAATGTCCGTTCCAGAAGTCCTATTAAAGGGGATGTCAAGTGAAAAACACTTCTCCTTGCCGGAACGCCAGAAATATTTTCCGGCATCCAGCCCCCTCCACACTGCTGACACCTCGTCCTTAGCTGCTTGAC
>JBEKXQ010000100.1:0-16611 GCA_049511915.1 Candidatus Korobacteraceae bacterium | reverse complement strand
CCACGCAATGCTGCGCTTGTTGGCCACGCCAAACACCACCGCCGTTCGTCCCTGCAAACTATTCGACACAGTTGTTCCTCGCAGCTTTCAGCGTCAAACGAATGAGAATAACAGCCGGAATCAAGATTGTGCACCACGGTCTCTTGCAATTGAAGCGTGAAGAAGGGACTGCTTCCCAATGCAAGATAACTAAGACAGCCTGCCTATGGGGTAATCAATGCGAGCTGCTACTTTTTGTCCACCGCGACCGCTTTGCCCGGCTGAGTCGTGGCTTCGGGTCGCCCGGGCTCGTATCCCGGGTATTCGTACACGCCTCGTCCGGACTTGCGCCCGATGCGGCCGGCCTTCACGTACTGCACCAGCAGCGGCGCGGGACGAAACTTCTCGCCCAGCGTCTTATGCAGATATTCGAGAATGTGCAGGCGAGTGTCGAGTCCCACGAGGTCGATCATCTCGAACGGCCCCATGGGATGATTCAATCCCAGCTTCAAAGCTTTGTCGATGTCCTGCGCAGAAGCGACTCCTTCCTGCAGCATGTAGAACGCTTCATTGCCGATCATGGCGTTGATGCGGCTGGTGATGAATCCCGGCGACTCCTTGATGACCACAACCTCTTTGCCCATGCGCTTGCCAATATCCACCGCTGCACTTAGGGTTTCGTCATCCGTCTCCAACGCGCGCACAACTTCCAGCAACTTCATCTTGTGCACGGGGTTGAAGAAGTGCATGCCGACACATTTCGGCGCGCGGTAGGTCACCGACGCGATTTCCGTCACGCTGAGCGAGGAAGTATTGGAAGCCAGAATCGTTGTTGGCCGGCAAACTTTGTCGAGCAGCGTGAAGATCTCGATCTTCGACTCCATCTCCTCGGGAACGGCCTCGATCACTACGTCAGCTTCACGCGCCGCCTGCTCTACCGAAGAGGCGTATTCCAGACGGCCGAAAGCCTGGTCGGCATCGGTCCTGGTGACCTTCCCCAACTCGACGGCCTTATCGAGATTGGTCCGGATCTCAGTCTCGGCCTTGCGCAGCGCCGTCGGCAAAAGATCTTCCAGGATGGTGCGATAGCCGCCCAGAGCTGCGGCATGGGCGATGCCGCGGCCCATAATTCCCGCGCCGATAACCGCGATGGTGCGCACCTCGGCCATCAGGCTAACGCTCCCTTTTCCAACTGCTCGACAACGCCGATGAAATTCGGGTCGGACTTGCGCATGTACTCGGCGAGGCGCCGCTTCTCGTCGGGATCAATCAGGTAAAGGCTGGCGTTGATGCGGCGCAGCGTCGCCGCAATGTCGTCGACATAGTTCATCATGCGGATTAGTTCACCAGTAGCAACCATAAGAGTCCTTTCGCGCAGAAACGTGGCAGGAGTGCCTTTGCTTTGCCCAGCGTGTACAAACTTCCGCCCGAAAGACCGGGCAATCTTTCATTTTCGCCGCCGCTCGGCATTAAGTAAAGCTGAGGGCCTGGAATCGAAAAAACAGCAGGGGCCTTAGACTTTGCATCCAAGCTTTGGAAAGTGTGTCTCCGTCAACGGCGCGCGCAGAAATCGGAAGCTTGCATGGAAACCAGTTCGACCGCATTGATCGATCAATCTGCTGGGCTTTGCAACTGTCTCGAGCGGCTGGCCGCCGAAAAGCACGCTGCGGTTCCGCTCTCCACATACCGGCTGCAATTTAACAACAGCTTTCACTTCGAAGATGCCCGCAAACTGGTTCCATATCTTCACCGGCTTGGCATCAGCCACTGTTATTCGTCTCCCATCTTGAAGGCGCGGGCTGGCAGCCCGCACGGCTACGACATCATCGACCACAATCAGCTCAATCCCGAGATCGGCACGGATGAGGAATTCCGGCAACTGGCGGCGGAGCTCAAGGCTCGCGGCATGGGCCTGGTGCTCGACATCGTTCCCAATCACATGGGCGTGGGCGACGGAGACAATCCCTGGTGGCAGGATGTGCTGCAGAATGGCCGCGCCTCGGCTTACGCGGATTTCTTCGATATCGACTGGGAGCCGCTGAAACCGGAGCTGCGGAACAAGGTGCTGATCCCGATTCTGGGAGGTCACTATGGCCAGGACCTTGAAGCCGGGAACATCAAAGTTGCTCTTGAGGACGGCAGGTTCGTCGTGAAGTACTTCGCCAAAGTGCTTCCTCTCGATCCCCAGACAATTCCACTGATTTTCGCGCCCGGCTTCGAAGTTTGGCAGCCGAACAAGGCGAAGAGCAATGACGGCTTGGCGGAACTGGATACGCTGATTAACGCTTTCGGACGGCTGCCCGCCAACTGCGTGACCGATCCAGGCGAGCTCCGGCGGCGACAGAGCGAAATGCCGCCGCTGCTTGAGCAATTGCGGCGCCTCATCGGCAACTCGCCGGAGGTAGGGTCGCAGGTCGCCGAGGCATTGCGATTGCTGAACGGAGCTCCGGGAATCGGACCCAGCTTTGATGCTCTGCATGCGCTGCTGGAGAAGCAGGCGTACCGGCTCGCATTCTGGCGTGTGTCTGGCGAAGAGATTAATTACCGCCGATTCTTCGACATCAACGACCTGGTCGGGCTGCGAATGGAAAATGCGCGAGTCTTCGCGGAAACGCACGGGCTCATGCGCACTTTTATCGCGGAAGGCCTCATCTCCGGATTGCGCATCGATCATCCCGATGGACTGCTGGATCCGTTGCAGTATCTAAAGCGCGTGCAAAGGCTTTACGCCGCCAGCCGATGTCTCGGTTCTGAACCTATTCCGCCGTTGGCGGCAGACGGGATCGAACTGGATGTACATGCGGCGTTTGGACAACAACCAGAAGCCGGCGAACAGCAGGCGCCTCTTTATCTGCTGGTGGAGAAAATCCTCGAGCCTGGCGAACATCTGCCGGATCAATGGCCGGTGGTTGGCACTGTCGGCTACGAGTTCGCGAACCTGGTCAATGGCATTTTGATCGACCGCCGGCACGAGCGTTCCTTCACCAACCTTTATCACCGGATCACAGAAGGGAGTGTGCGAGTCGATCGGCTGATCTACGAATGCAAGAAGTTGGTGATGCGGCGGGCGCTGGCCAGCGAGGTGAATGTGCTGACCCACATGCTCGACGAGATTTCCAACCAGGACCGCGGCGCGCGGGACTATACTCGCGGAGTTTTGCGGGAGGCGATCCGCGAGACCATCGCCTGCTTCCCGGTGTATCGCACCTACATTGACGAACACGGCCATGTCAGTCAAACCGATCGGGCTTATATCGAGCAGGCCGTTGATTGTGCCAAGCGGCAGAACGGCACACTGGCTTCTGCCGCGTTCGATTTTCTGCGAAGCATCCTGCTGCTCGAAGGCAACGATGGGAACGCGACGGTCTTCGGATATCGCCGGCAACTCTACTTCACGTTAAAGTTCCAGCAGCTTACCGGCCCGGTGATGGCCAAGGGTTTGGAAGACACCGCCTGTTACGTCTACAACCGCTTCGTGTCCGTCAACGAAGTGGGCGGAACGCCTGCGGCTTTTGGAGTTTCGGTGGCAGAGTTTCATCGCGCCAATCAGGAACGAGCGGAACACTGGCCGAACTCGATGCTCGGGACTTCCACCCATGACACCAAACGCAGCGAAGATGTGCGCGCGCGTCTCGACGTGCTTTCGGAGATGCCGCACAATTGGGCGGCGCAGGTGATGAAGTGGCGGCGGATCAATCGCAAACGCAAAGTCGAGCTTTCCGATGGCCGGACTGTTCCGGACAACAATGAAGAGTACCTGCTGTACCAAACGCTGGTTGGGGCGTGGCCGTTGCGGATGGATAGCGAAGAACAACGCAGCGAATTCCTTCACCGCATCCAGCAATACATGGAAAAAGCGATGCACGAGGCAAAGGTCAACCTGAGCTGGCTCAATTCCAATCCTGATTACGTGGCGGGAACGAACTCTTTCCTGGAGAGAATTTTGTCGCCCACCTCGCGGGGAAAGACCAACCTCTTCCTGGATTCGCTGCAAAAATTTCTGCCGCCGCTGACGTACTTTGGCTGTATCAACTCACTCAGTCAAACGCTGTTGAAGCTGACTTGCCCCGGCGTGCCTGATATCTACCAGGGACAAGAGATGTGGAACTTCAGTCTGGTGGATCCTGACAATCGCCGTCCGGTCGACTTCGATCGGCGCGTGCGCGCGGCCGAAGAACTGCGGACACGAGCGGCAATAGAGTGTCTTTCAAGCATCTGCCGGGAGTTGCTACGTGACTATCGTGATGGGCGAATTAAGTTGTGGGTCACGATGCGCGCTTTGAACTTTCGGCGCGATCATCAGGATCTGTTCCGCCTGGGAAGCTACCTGCCTTTAGAAGCGTCGCACGGCAAGGAGGAGCATGTAGTCGCATTCGCGCGGCAGTATGCTGGGAAAATGGCGGTCACGGCTGTACCGCGGCTCAGTTATTCGCTGATGAAAGGCAAAGAGGATCCGCCGATCGGAGCGGTCTGGGGCGACTCCGAGTTACGGTTGCCGAAGGAAGCGATAGGTAAACGGTTGCGCAACGTCCTGACGGGTGAAGTGCTTTCAGCCGGGCCGTCATTGTTATGCCGCGAAATCTTCGCCGGCTTTCCGCTCGCCTTGCTCGGTGTCGAGTGAAGGCTTCTTCACACACGTGTCCCGATCGGTAATCTCGACCAGTGCCGCCATTTTCGCTGCCAGTTCAGGGGTAAGCGCTCGCGCCCGCAAGCGCCAGGTCCAACTGCCATCGGCTTCGCTGGGAACGTTCATTCGAGCTTCGCTGCCGAGTCCGAGTACATCCTGCACCGGAATAACGGAGGAATTGGCCACCGAGGTCAGCGCCGCACGAATAAAGGCCCAGTGCACACCGTCTTTGCCGATTTCCAGGTAGGTTGATACCAGCTTTTTTTCTTCCTTCGTAGCGCCGGTATTCCACCAACCAACTACGGTATCGTTGTCGTGAGTCCCGGTATAGACAACGCAGTCGGGCTCATAGCGGTGCGGCAAATAGACGTGGGCTCCTTTGTTGCCGAATCCAAATTGCAAAACCTTCATTCCGGGGATTTCCAGGGTCTTGCGGAGATGAATCACCGCTCGCGTGATGTATCCCAGGTCTTCGGCTATGAAGGGCAGCTTCCCCAAGGCGGTTTGCAGCGCATGAAACAAGCTTTCGTTTGGACCCGCGACCCAACGTCCGTTGACCGCGGTCGGCTCGTCCGCGGGAATTTCCCAATAGGCTTCGAAGCCGCGGAAGTGGTCGATGCGAACAATGTCGCAGGTCTCGATGGCCCAACGCATGCGTCCGATCCACCAATCGTAGCCGCGCGCACGCAGAGCCTCCCAGTCATAAATCGGATTGCCCCAGCGCTGCCCAGTTTCGCTGAAAGCGTCGGGAGGCACGCCGGCGACGACTTCCGGCGTGAGATCTTTTTTCAAACGAAATAATTCGGGATTCGTCCAGACATCGGCACTGTCATAACTGACGAAGATGGACACGTCGCCGATGATACGAATGCCGCGAGCGGCGCAGTGGTGGCGCAAAGCTCCCCACTGCTCAAAAAATGCGAACTGCAGAAAGCGCTCCTGGTCTAGCTCCGCCTCCAGCTCGGAGCGCAATTGCGCAATGGTTTCGGGGTCCCGCCGGGCGATGTCTCGTGGCCAGGTGTTCCAGGTCTGCTCGGCGAACTTTTCGCGCAGCACGCTGAACAATGCATAATCGTCCAGCCACCAGTCACTCTCACGGCAAAAATTGGCATAGCGCTCGCGCGCGGCATCCGGCGCTGAGTGCAGAAAGTTCACCGCGGCTTCGCGCAGAAGCGGCAACTTGTGTGCGCGAACGCTTTCAAAATCGATGGGCAGATCTCCATCAGGCAGAGCGCCCACACGCTCGCGATACAGCAGGCCTCGATCTGCCAGACGCTCCAGGCTAACCAGCAGAATGTTGCCCGCAAATGCCGAGACACAGGAATACGGCGAGTTTCCGCTGCCAACCGGTTGCAGTGGCAGGACCTGCCATAGCGTCTGCTTGGCCGCGGCCAGCCAGTCGACAAACTCGTATGCGGCTGGACCAAAATCGCCAATCCCTCCGCTCGATGGAAGCGAAGTGGGATGCAGCAGGATGCCGGATGAGCGCTCTGAAAGCATAAGGCAGTTTCTGGCTGAATCGAGATTCGTTAAGTGGTTATGCGGCCGGTTAAAACAAATGTGGCCAGCAGACCGTTTCTGCTGGCCATGAAATCCGGCTCTAAGACCTCGTTAGGAACCCTCGGACAAGGTCGACAGACGTTCCATTTCCTTCTTGTTGATTTTGATTTTGCCTTCTTTTTCCAGCGTGTTACGCAGGTTTTCCACGTAAAGGTTTTCGAACTCCGCGCGCTTTTGTTCCAGCAGTGAATCCTTGGCTTTGTCCCAGTCCTGCTTGATCTGGTCGGGACTGGGTTCCTGCACGTCAAGGATCTTCAGGACAACGCCGTTCGGGCCGCCTTGGATCGCGCCACTGATTTCTCCAGTCTTCATGGTGAACGCGACCGCGGCCGGGCCAGTCATCGCGCCGACGTCGGGCAACTGCGCATTGCGGTCCACCAAGTCACTCGTCTTCACGGTCGCGCCCACTTCCTTAGCGGCCTTGTCCAAATCGTGATCGGCGTGAGCGCGGTCTGAAAGTTCCTGAGTTTTTTGCGCCAGCAATGCCTGTGAGCGCTGCGACTTGAACTGCTCCTCCACCTTATCCTTCACCTGCTCGAAGGTGGGTGTTTGGGCCGGCTGGATCTCCGTAACCTGGTAGATGACGTAACCCGCCGGAGTCGTAGCCGTCGCGGGCGGATCGTTTTTCTTGGCCGCAAACAGCGCGCCCATGAAATCCGGAGCGGGGCCGACACCGGGCAACTGGTCGGTTTGTGTAACCAGATCGGTGGTGGTGACGCTCAGGTTCTTTTCCGCGGCAGCCTTTTCCATTCCCGCAGTACGCGCCAAGGTCTGCACCGAGCTGGCGACGTTCTGCGCCTGGGCCGAAGCTTTCTGTTTCTTCAGCACCGGCTCAATCTCGACCTTCACCTCTGCAAGGGGCTTCAGTCGCGGCTCCTGCTTGGCTTCGACGTGAATAATGTGGAAGCCATAACTGGTGCGAATGATGCCGGTGGTCTGTCCCACCGGAGTATTGAAGGCCGCCTGCTCGAATTCCGGAACCGTCCTGCCTCGCGTCAGCGGGGGCAACAGGCCGCCGTCCTTTGCGCTTCCCGGATCCTCCGAGTACTTCTTGGCCAGATCGGCGAAGCTCGCGCCGGCCTTCAATTGCTTGTCCACGTCTTCGGCTTTGGCTTTGGCCGCATCGACGGCTTTCTGATCGACCTTGCCGTTCGTGTCCGGAGTGGGCGCTTTAATGAGGATGTGACGAACCGTCACCGTCTCAGGGAGACGATAGTCATCCTCGTGCTGCTTGTAATACTGCTGCACTTCCTCAGGCGTGACCTGGACCTTGTCGGCCAGTTGGTTGGTGTCGATCAGAATGTACTTTGCCTTGACCTTCCCGGGAATGGAGTTCACATACATCTGCTTGTTCTGATCGTAAAAAGCCTTCAGTTCCACGTCCGTCGGCTTGATGTCCTTCTTCACATCGTCAAGCGTGAGCACGGCGTACTCGAATTTCACCTTGGTGCCCTGCTGCTTGACTTCCTTGGCGACGTCCTTCTCGCTTACCGTAATCGCCCCGCCAACTGCGGCCAACAGTTTGCGCTGAGCAATCTCACCCTTGACCTCTTGCTCGAACTGCTGCACACCCAGGTTGAATTCGCTCTCAATGAACCGTTCGTAAGCCTCCTGTCCAATGAAGTTGCCATTCGGGAAAATCACCTGGCCAAACTGCCCCTGGTGGAGATAGTCGCGGAGTTCGTCATCGGTGACTCCAAGACCCATCTTGTCGGCTTCGTAGACAATTGCCTTCTCCGTGATGATGCCCTGCGCGGCACGCTGCATCAGATATGGCATGAGCTGTTCGGGAACATTGCCTTTGAACTGTTGCTTGCCGATCAGTCGAGCCTGCTGCTCCACTTGCTGCAGGCCGACCTCCTGATCGCCCACTTTGGCCAATACACCTTGCGTAGTGAGGCCGCCGCTGAAGTAATCGCCGAAGAGGCCGCCAGGAACAAGCGTGATGACCATCATCACGCAGATGACGACCAGGATGCCGCCCAAAATAATTTTCTTGATGGGACCGGGCTTTTGCAGAAATCGAAGCATGCTTTGGAAACTCCGGATGGGTTAGCTGAATTCCTTTATTATAGACTAGCCGCGATCGTTGCCGGGCGAGTCACGACCGGAACGTCGCACGACGTGGGATTGCGCACTTGCCTAAATGTATCCAGATGCCACTCAGCTGCCAAAATTCCCCACACGCAGCGGAGTACTTCACATCCGGGAAAGTGGCTGTGTTGTAATAGTAACAACCTATTAGTATGACGAGATCGTCACCAGAAAGACATCGGCGGATCTTAGCCTACAAACGCCGGGCACGCGAAATTAAGATGATCGCCAAAGGGCTGGCCTCGACTGACCACCCAATCATGGCGCACATCATCCCCATTCGCCGCTGCAATCTCTCCTGCGAGTATTGCAACGAATACGACGATTTCTCCAAGCCTGTTCCGCTGGACACCATGAAGCGCCGCATCGATCACCTGGCGCGACTGGGCACGTCGATCGTGACCATCAGTGGCGGCGAACCGCTCCTGCATCCCGAACTCGACCAGATCATCGCCCACATGCGCGAGTATCCGATTCTCGCCGGCCTGATCACCAATGGCTACCTGCTCACCGCGGACCGCATTCAGCGACTGAACCGCGCCGGGCTCGACCATCTGCAGATCAGCATCGACAACGTCCTGCCCGACGAAGTTTCCAAGAAGTCGCTGAAGGTGCTGGACAAGAAGCTGCAACTGCTGGCGGAGCACGCCGACTTTCACGTCAACATTAATTCGGTGGTCGGCGGAGGCATTCACAATCCGCATGACGCGCTGGTGGTGGGACGACGCGCCGTGCAATTGGGATTCACGACAACCATCGGCATCATCCACGATGGCGATGGCCAATTGCGGCCTTTGGGCGACGTCGAACGCGAAGTGTTTCGCAAGATGAAGAACCTGGAGAAGCGGCACTATTCGCGCTTCAACTGGTTTCAGAACAACATTGCTGACGGCAAGCCGAACGATTGGCGTTGCCGCGCCGGCGCACGTTATCTCTACATCTGCGAAGACGGACTGGTGCACTATTGCTCACAACAGCGCGGTTATCCGGGAACGCCGCTGGAGCAGTATTCCGTTGCCGACATTCGCCGCGAGTTTCTGACCGAAAAAGGTTGCGCTCCGCACTGCACTGTGTCCTGCGTGCATCAGGTGTCTTACATCGATCATTGGCGCGCACCGCAAACCATACGCACGCCGCAATCGCCGCTCGGCGTCGGACAGTTAGTGCAGATCGAATAAGGTTAGTGGAAATCATGCGAGCGCACGTCGGCGTCGGTGACGTCAACCGTGTCGGCTGCGTAGGCCTCGCGCATGGGCGCAACCCGCTGCACACGCACCGAGACCACTCCTTCCTGGTTTTGCAATTCGCCCTCCAGCAGTAAAAACTTCTCCGACAAAATTACAAGGCGGTTTCGCTCAAGAATATCGGGCGAGATGATCGCATTACCGATGCCGGTTTCATCTTCCAGGCTGAGAAAGACAAATCCCTTCGCTGTTCCCGGCCGCTGCCGCGCGATGATACATCCAGCTGTTCGCACATACCGGCCGTGAGGAACTTGCGTCAACTCCTGCGCTGAGAGCACACCGGCCCGCCGCAGATCGGCCCGACGATAAGCCATGGGATGCGGACCAACCGTAAGTCCGGTGCCATGGAAGTCGGCCACCAGTCGCTCCTCCGGCGTCATCTGTGCGAGCGGCGATGCTTCATCATTTTCCGGAATACTTTCCAGCAGCGGGCCGGCAAATCGCGCGGCGCGCTCCACCTGCCACAGCGCATCGCGGCGATGCAGCCGCTGCTTCGTTGCTGGTTTACCAGAGCTCTGTTTTGAAAGGGTACGGCTTTTAGAGTCTGCGTGAGAATTAAGTTCGATCTTCGGCGGTGGAGTATGACTCACGAAAAAAGAGCCCCGAAGGGGTGGAACTGCAGTTAGCCCAGGACGGAGCGAAGCGGAGTCCTGGGTAGGGTGGGAAAAAGTAACTGAGTCCCGTAGGGACGGCACGGTTCTCACGCGCTCACTTTTAGCCGTGCCGAAATCTGCCGCACTAATTACGGGCTTTAGCCCCTGCGGTACCTCGATTTCTCCCGCGGCATGATTTATGCCATAAGAATCCAGCTGCGACATCTGATCCTCCTTGCTGCCTCCAATCGAATTCAGCGCCCCAATCGAAGCCAGCAACACCAGCTCATTGCGGCGCAACTCTGGAACGCGGTATGCCAGATCGACAATTGACTCGAATGGCCGCTGGCTGCGCGCCCGCAGGATTGCCTGCGCCGTCTCCTCGCGCAATCCCTTGGCATAACGAAATCCCATACGAAGGGCAAACCTGGGGCGATCCCACATTGTGGTACTACCTTCCGGCTCCAATGTGCACAGCCAGTCAGAACAGGTGATGTCCACCGGCTTTACCCGCAGCCCATGACGCTGTGCATCCTTCACGATGGTTGCAGGACTATAGAACCCCATCGGCTGATTGTTGAGCAGGGCTGCCGTGAACGCCGCCAGGTAATGACACTTGAGATAAGCGCTGGCGTAGGCGATCAGCGCAAAGCTGGCGGCGTGCGATTCGGGAAAGCCGTACAGCGCAAAGGAAGTGATGGAAAGAATGATCTGCTCCTGCGCCTCGGGCCGGATGCCGTTGCGCTGCATGCCTTCGCGCAGCTTCACTTCGATATCACCCATGCGTCGCTCGCTGCGCTTAAAGCCGAAAGCCCGCCGCAATTCTTCGGCTTCGCCGCCGCTGAATCCGGCGGTAATCATCGCCATGCGCAGCAATTGCTCCTGGAAAAGCGGCACGCCCAAGGTGCGCGCCAGTATCGGCTCAAGCGAGGGATGCGGATAGACAACGGCTTGTCTTCCTTGCCGCCGCATCAGAAAGGGATTGACCATCTGCCCGACGATCGGGCCGGGACGGATGATGGCGACTTGTACCACAATGTCGTAGAAGTGCGTAGGATGCAGCCGCGGAAGGCACGACATCTGCGCGCGGCTCTCGATCTGAAACATGCCGACCGTATCGGCCTTTTGCAAGGCGTCATACACTGTGGGATCGTCGGCCGGAAGCTTCGCCAGATCGACCTCTTCCCGATAATGATTACGGATGAGCGTAATGGACTCTTCCAGAGCGGCCATCATCCCCAAGCCCAGCAGGTCAACTTTGACGATGCCCAGGTCGGCGCAATCTTCCTTGTCCCATTGCACCACCACGCGGCCCGGCATGGTGGCCGGCTCCAGAGGAACAATGGAATCCAGTTGTCCCTGGCAGACGACCATGCCGCCGGAGTGCTGTCCCAGATGACGAGGCAAGTCTTGCACGGCCACGCAAAGCTCGAAAAATTTGCGGATGCGCGGATGCCGCAGATCGAATCCGGCATCGCGAAACTGGCGCTCCAGCGTGTCGCCCGGATCTTTGTACTCCCACGAACTCACCAGGGCTGCGAGGCGATCGAGGGTCTCGCCATCGAAGCTGAGCGCCTTGCCGACTTCGCGCGCCGCCGAGCGCCCGCGATACGTAATAACGTTGGCCGTCATGGCCGCGCCCAGCTTGCCATAATGCTGGTAGACATACTGGATGGCACGCTCGCGCTGATCGCCGCTGGGAAGATCGAGATCGATGTCCGGCCACTCGCCGCGCTCCTCAGACAGAAAGCGCTCGAACAGCAGGTCCATGCCAACCGGATCGACTGCAGTGATGCCCAGCGAATAGCAGACCGCGCTGTTGGCCGCCGAACCACGCCCCTGCACCAGAATTCCCTGTTCGCGGCAGTAGCGCACGATGTCCCAAACAATAAGGAAGTAGCCCGCCAAATGGAGCTTTTCGATCAGCGCGAGTTCGCGCTCGATCTGCCGTTGCGCCCGCTGCCACAACTCGCCCTGGCCCGGACGCAGATAGCGATCGTGAGCGCCTTCCATGGTGCGCTCCCGCAGAAACGTGTCCATGGTCTCGCCTTCGGATACGGGATAGCGCGGAAATTTATACCCAAGATCGTTCAGCGTGAATTCCAGACGGGAGGACAGTTCCAAAGTGTTGGCTGTGGCCTCAGGCAGGTCGGCAAACAACCGTAGCATCTCCGCAGGTGATTTGAGATAGCGCTCGCTGTTGCGAGCCAGCAGACGGCCGGCGGTGTCGAGCGTGTGGTGATTGCGAATGCAGGTGAAGACATCCAGGATCTGGCGCTCTTCCGGTTTGGCATATTGCGCGCCCTGGGTTGCCAGCAACGGCAACTGCAAGCTGCGCGCGAGTTCAATCGCCGCCTGATTGCGCGCCTCCTGCGCGCGATTGTAGTGGCGCTGCAGTTCGACATAGACATTTCTTTGACCGTAGATCGCGATGAGCTGTTCAAGGAGCTTGTGACCCGCTTTCATACCGCCGCGCTCGAGGGCATGAGCCAGCGGAGCTTCATCGCCTCCGGTCAGGCAAATCAGCCCGGCGGCATATTCGGCGAGATCGGCAGCCGCAGCGGCCGATTGCGATTGCAGAATAGACGCTTCCTCGTTGCCTGTGGCAGTCTTACTATGTGGTACATTGACTGGATATTTTGGAGCGCGCAGCTTGGTGCGGGTAATCAGCCGGCATAGGTTCTGGTAGCCTTCGCGCGAGGCGCAGAGCAGAGGAAGACGTGGGATGATCAGATTGCCTGGCTGCGGGCAGGCCAGCAGCGAGATGATCTCCGCGCCGATATGGGCTTGGACTTTCAGCTTTTTCGCTGCGAGATAAAAGCGCGGCGCACCATAAACTCCATCGCGATCGAGCAAGGCCATCGCCGGCATCTGCTGCTGGGCGCACACCTCGGCCAGTTCTTCGGGAACCGAAGCCCCTTCGAGAAAGCTGAATGCGGAGCGGGCGTGAAGTTCGATGTACATCGGTTGTCAGTAGCCAGTTGTCAGTAGCCAGCTGTCAGTTGCCGGCGGCCAGTTGTCAGCCAAATTCCGGGCCGAGTTCTTCTATGCTTCCGTGTCTCGTGGTGAATCTCAGTCATAGCTGGCATCGGCAAACCACTGGCCGGTCGCCCGATTGCGATAAATGCGGTAAAGCGCGATATTGCCGCCCACTTCCTTCGTGCCGTTATTGCCGGTATGGGCAAGAGCTATATCCCATTCTTCGCGGCTCCATGGACCGGCCTGCCCAGCATGAGCGTTATCCGGTTTCGTGTTTTCCGCCCACCAATCGCCTGAGGATCGCCACGGCCCAGCCGACCACACCACTCGTCCTCGCAGCTGTTCACGATCTGTTTGTTTTGCGTCCGTGGCAAGGCGGTCAGGACGACCATCCGTCAAACAGACACGAAGCCTCCACGCCGGACGGAGAAGCCGCATCGCCAAAGGTGGAGGATCGTTGGCATCCCACGTTGTAAGATAAGCAGTTTGTTTTATATTGTCTGCCGTGATCGCAAAACGGTCGACCCGGAAACTGCCTGGCCGATGGCTATCGAGCAATCGCGCAATGCCTGCCCGGCGCTCGCCAACCACCGCGTTGATCCGGGCCAGCGTGATTTCCAGCCTCTCTGCTTCAGGAGTGACCGGCAGAAACAGCCCGCACTGGGCCGACCGTGGCGGCGCCGGCGTGGCTGTTATCCATATTTTGTTGACCGGAGCGCCCGGCGGATGGGCCGCCAACTCCAACTGCAGCAGCTTCAAAAACACTTTGGAGTCGCGCATGGAAACCGGCAGGCGCAAAACCTGTTCCAATATTGATTTGTGTGCCACATTGTGGGAGGCGGTCAACGAGCTAACGAGTTCCTGGACCGTTGTGGTCTCTTCGTCGGCAATCCGCCGCTCCAATTGCAAACGCAGACGTAGTTCCTGCGCCGCCAGGGCCCTGGCCTCCAGCCGCGCGCACAATTGTTCCAACAGCCGATTCAAAACGAACGACAACGACTCGATGGTCTCAACCGGCGATTCCAGTTCCATCGCCTCCTCAAATTGCGATGGCGGCGCGCATAGTACGAGCGTGCGCATGGCCTCGCCACGGGCCAGCCGCCGCAACTGCACCCCTGTCTCACCCAGCCGCGAAACCAAAGCATGCTCCGGCAGCAGCGCCAGGGTGCGAAAATCGCGGACTCCCCAACGTTCCAGCGTGTCCAGCATCTGCTCACGCAACTTCTCTCGCCCGCGCTCGGGCACTTTGCCAGCAATCTTGTTCTGCGAAGAAATTTCAAACGCATCCAACAGCACCTGCAACGGAAGCACACCCAAGCGCTGCGCTTCTTTACCGTCGGGAATCACCGTCGTCCCACTAAAGCCCCGCGCCGCGTGCATTGTGGCATCCGGATTAGCAGCCACCGCGATGTTCGCTTGCATTCCGACGGCCACCACACGCGCCGCCAGATTGCTGGCCATTCTTGGAGGCGCACCATACAGGCGGTCTAGGCCTTCTAGATCGAGCAGTAAAGTGTCCGGCGCGGTGTCTTCCACGCGCGGAGTAAAAGCGTGGGCCACATCGAGCAGCGCGGCATGGGCCGAGATCTCCTGCTGCGGCGAGCGTGGGCGCAAGATCGCCAGATTTACATGCGACGGAGTATCCGCGCGCTTACTACCACGCTGTGGGACTGTCGCTTTTGCATTTTCCGACGGCGAAGCCTCCGCGAAAACAGCCGCCTGCAATTTGGTCATGCCAATTTCCATTCCTAGCAGGCGAGCTTTGTCATTCAGCGCAATTACACGTACCAGAGGAGGGTTGCCTTCCAGGGCAGCGACCGCCCGTTCGCGCAGCCATGGCTCGCCGCGAACCATGGCTTCCACCGGAAAATCGGGAACGTAGATGCAGGCAAACATGTCTATTGGGCGACAAGACCATGACGTGGTTTTTTACAACGCGCTGCGCAATTCAAAACTGACACCAACTGATTGCGGCGGTTTACGCTGCGCCCAGGAGCGCACTACCTCAGCACGAAAACGCATTCCACGTAAGAGCGCCGCATGGCCCACACCATTGTTTTTCAGAATTTGCGGGCCCGTATCTGTGAATCTCACATTGTGGGATAACGACGTTAGTCTGAGCTGATCTGGTTCCAGGAAGGTGGTCGAATTGGACGCGAAGATCGCCTCCGGCTGCAATCGCACGACCAGCGACGCACAGGTCTTGGCGCACGGCTCCTGTTCAATCATCAGCAGCACGGTCGCGGTGGGCTCGACCGTGCGGCGGAAGCGAAACCACGAAGTGAGCGGCACGCGTCGCGCACTGTCTACGGGAATGTCGCCCAGATCGAGCACGACCATACCGAAGCCACCGCTCTGTAGAAGCAGATCGGTCACCTTCAGCACCTGCTCCAGCGCCGCGCCAAAGGCAAAGCCGGCGTGGGTGGAAGATCGGGACTTCACGCCGGCGCCCTGGCGCTTGAGTTGTTCGTGACAGCGCACCCACAACAGCCGATCCAGATCGACGCCGGCCGCTGCCGCCGAAGCAGGATCGAAGCTGTCGCTGGCGTCGACCAGCGCACACACCTCCTGCCGGCGAGTGGCTGCGGCGAGCGTCGCCAGCATCACGCCCGTGCGTCCGGAAGAAGCCGGCCCGGCAATCTCGCTGAGGGCTCCGCGCGGCAAGCCTCCGGTAAGAGCATCAAGGGCGGCGATTCCGGTCGGGACAGTCAAAGGAGCAGCGCGCTCACGAAGCAGCAGGGTGGAAGAGAGACGCTCGCCGAGCGATGCCTCGATAAGAGAACGCGAGCCTCCGAGAAACATTTTTTGCGGAGTGACGGCAACCGACGACATCAGGAACCTCAGGGCGGGCGAAGCGGACAAGAACTGCTTTCGCTTTTTATTCGCCTACAAATGAGATTGTGCTACGGGGAATCCAGGTTGTCAACCCTGCGGAAAGCAGCCGTTCGAGCGCCGAGGAAAATGTTCCACGTGGAACAATTTGCACCATCACGGGCACGTGGGTAGTGCGCTACTTTGAGTTTTCACAGGGAGCAATCGGCAGGGGCCTGTGCCATTCAAAGCAGCGCACTACCGCACGTGGAGCCCTGATCAATGCTGGGAATTTGTTGTTATAATGCAGTGTCCTTCCAAAGTGGCGCTATCGTCTAGGGGTTAGGACGGAAGATTCTCAATCTTCAAACCCGGGTTCGATTCCCGGTAGCGCTACCATTACTGCTGCAATCACTTACGCCATCTCTGAACACAGCCTGTCTTTGTCACTGTGGCCATTTTTGTGGCCACCCTATTGCACCGTCTCGGACAACTGTTGATTCCTGCGCTCGATTGCTTCCCGAATCAGCATCACATTCGAGTGGTTGTAGATGCGCGTGGTGTTGACTGATTGATGCCCCATCGCATCCATGACCGCCATTACGTTCCCAGTGCCCTCCATCGCGTCGGTTGAGAAACGATGGCGAGCACAGTACAGGACGACCGCTTCGGGAATACCTGCCAACCGTTTGGCTTCCAGCCACTGCTTGGAAACCTCGCGATC
>JBEKXQ010000099.1:0-16820 GCA_049511915.1 Candidatus Korobacteraceae bacterium | reverse complement strand
TACCGCCGCCTCGGCGTGCCTCGCCACGAACCAGCACTCGTTGCCCATGCCAGGGATGCCAAAGGTAAGTGATCTCTCGAAGGTCGGTTTTATGGGTGTTGCGTGCCTCGGTTGTACAACACGGTACGGCCGCATTCCTCGCTGGGCTACAGACCACCAGCGCCGCCAGCCATCTTGCGGAAGGAAACGGGGCATGGAGATGTGGAAAACGCTGTGCGTTTCCCACATCTCCACACCCCCTACTACGACTACGGACTAGGGTCTAAAAAGGCGCTACACTAACATTCCACTTGGTACAAAAGATCGGTCAGGTCACCCTTTGCCGACCAGATCAACTATGGCCCAATGCTCCTCGCGCGCTTCTCAGTGGAAGGCCATTGCATAAGTTACCGAATCGGGAACACCCAGTCCCGGGTTACTGGTGAAATGAGAGCTATCACCCCCGAGCGAGAATACACTGACAATGTGCTATAGCAGGCGAACTGCACAGCCGTTCGAGGTACCAAGCATGCAAAACGCATCAGGTATAAAAGGCAAATCTACTATAAAGGTACGAGTTTTTCTCGCCTGTTTGGCTGCAGTTTTCTCCATCTCTGTGCGTGCTGATGTCTATAACGAGGCAAGGCCGATATTAGAAATCAAGAACGGCAAGCTCCAAGGTGTCGAAGAATATGGAGTGCTTGCGTTCAAGAATATTCCCTATGCCGCTCCGCCGCTAGGAGAACTGAGGTGGAGACCGCCGCAACCGGCGCAAAACTGGCAAGGTGTTCGTGATGCCAGCCAGTTCGGACAGGCGTGTCTGCAACCGATGGTCGAGGGATTAAATCCGGAACTCATTCCGGGCAGCGAAGATTGCCTGAAACTCAATGTATATACGCCTAAATCCGGCAAGAATCTGCCGGTCATGGTGTGGATTCACGGAGGCGCATTGCTAGAAGGATCTGCCACCGAGCCTTATTACACCCCCATTGCTTTGGTCCAACAAGGCGTAATTGTCGTCACTTTGGACTACCGCTTGGGCAAGCTCGGCTTCTTCGCTCCGAAGGAATTAGCCGAGGAAGCGGCGAAAAATAACGAACCTGTCGGTAACTACGGGATCATGGATCAAATCGCCGCGCTTAAATGGGTTAGGGAAAACATCGGGACCTTTGGCGGCGATCCGAACAATGTCACCATTTTTGGCGAATCCGCTGGTGGCCGCAGCGTCACGTGGCTGATGACTTCGCCAGCCGCAGAGGGACTGTTTCACAAGGCGATCGCGGAAAGCGCTCAGCAGACTCCGCTGCGAGGTCAGACCGAAGAAAGACACCGTCTGGAGCCGGCACAAGAGTTGGACGCCAAGTATATGAAATCCCTTGACGCGCGAGATCTCCAGGAAATGCGGGCGCTCCCTGCCGATAAATTAGTCATGACGCCAAAACAGTTCGAAGAAGGCGAGTTCGGCGGCGCCTTCATCGACGGCAAGGTTCTGATTGGGGACCCGATTCCCTTATTTGCGCACGGAAAGCAACATAAGGTTCCCTTCATAATCGGTACCAATTCGTGGGATGCCAGTTTCTTCGTTCCAAGCCAGCCCGTACTGGCGCAATACCTACAAAAAATGGGCCAGGACCCCCAAGTCATCGAAAGGTTATATTCCGATTTCAAGGATAAATGTGTCCTGCCGGCCGAGGTGATGGCTGATGCATGGTATCGCGGCAGCGTCAAGTTGTTGGCCGACAGCGCAGGCAAAGCTGCCCCCAGTTACGCCTACTACTTCGATTATCTGACGCCTCATATTCGCGCCTCACATCCGGGGGCGCCGCATACGTTCGAGCTACCCTTTGTGTTCGGCACCATAGGCTTGGTGCTGCCAATCCCTGCGCAACCTGAGTCTGGCCAGGATCAATGTTCCCAGATCGAAAAAGCCTCTGAAGATCTGAAAGAGAGGGCCATATGGTCAACATACTGGTTCCCGATGGCCGACGAAAACGACAAGCAGGATCGCGCGATGTCGCAACAGCTGTCGAGCAGTTGGGCAGCGTTTGCAAAGACAGGCAACCCCAACGTCAGCGGCCAGGCGGCATGGCCGCAATACAACCTGAAAAATGATGTGATGAGAGAATTCAACCAGGGTCAGGATGGCTTAGTCCACGATTTGGAAAAAAACAGGGTCGATTATCAGATCAGAACCTTGCGAGCTCTCTATAAGACTGACTGACGGGCCCCCGGCGCTTAAATCCGGCCATCCTTCTTGTGGAAGGCCTGTGCGGAGCCTGAATTTAGAATCAGCAGCGCGCACACAATCACTTCTACCACTGCCGACGTGATCGCCGATCCCATTAAGTGACGAATAAGCTTGGCCTCGATACTCCAACTCGGGTATTGGCCCAATCTTCGCAGCATGTTTTTCATTACCTCCTCGTTCGCCGCTTGGAATTGCCTCAATCCAAGACGCCATGTCGCGTCCGGTGCGCTAAGATTCCATTGCTAGCGGATGATGTCTCGAAAGGAATCACCAGCGTCTGAAGAAAACCGCAGAACAAACTCTTGGTGCGTGTAGTCTGTCGCTCTTCGAATGACACGCAGATGCGTGCCATTCTTTGGGGCTGATCAAAATGCGGGCGGACTGTCTGAGACTCAGGAACAGCCGCACTCCAGCCCGGCTGCTCTCCGGGCAGCAGAGCAGATTCAATTGGAAGTTCCTTCTCTTCGGACGAGATCGATACTGATAGATGTGATGTGCATGCGATGATCCTCCGGGTATGCTGCCGAGCAACGATGTGACTCGGCGGCGGACCATCTCATGAATCGCCATATCGTAGGTAATTCCGGGTCGCCCCGTAGAACCGGCCACTCAGCTTGCTGCGGGTTGGCTACGATTTGTTGCCAGCCCTTTTCTCCCGTCGACGTGATGCACTCGGCCGGGGAGTTGGGCAAAGGTCTCAAGGCTGGCAATCGGCCTGAGAATCTCAAACAGAACGTGGCCGATGAAATACACAGCGAAAAAGATGAGCGCGAGAGTAATTGCTATCACGGCGATCCACATTGGGAGACCTCGCGGCAGAACCTGACTAATCTGGCCGAACAGCCAAAAGAGGAGGAACGAACTCGCCCTTGAGTGCAGCTCCCCTTCGGTTTTGGATCTGGTTCTCAGAAAGTCTAAGGTGATCGAGTTTTGGCTGACTGTGCAATATTGCACACTTTCAGCAAATCGCTGTCTGTGGCGGCGCTGGGCCACCTTTGGCGAGTTCGTGCCTCATTTTGGATTCCTGGCGCGCTTGTTACAAGCGCATCCGGGGACGGCGCGGGTCAGAACTGTGGAAGCGGGGCCCAATCCTAAGGGTCTGTACGCCCGTCCAATGGAGGTTGAATCCTGAGCAGGATGTGTCGAAGTAGACGGCCAGCCCCGTCAGCCGAATTTCCGCTCGCCTGCCACCCAGGTCTCGCTGACCTTGATGTCGGAGATCGCGTCCGGGCTCACCTTGTAGGGATCGCTCTCGAGGATCGTCGGATCGGCCTCCTTGCCCGGCTCAAGCGTGCCGATCGAATCCTCGAGACCAATTTGCCGCGCTGCATGTATCGTGATCGCCTTCAACGCCTCATAGATCGAGATCGCCTGGTCGGCGCCGATCACCGATTTGTCGATGACGCAGCGGAGGGCTACGGCGATCTGCGCCAGGCGCAGAGGACCGGCCGGGGAGACCGGGGAGTCGGTGTGCAGAGAGAATGGAATGCCCGCCTTCACGCAGGCTGCCATGGGCTCCATGGATTCGGTCCGCTCCGGCCCTAAGATCTGGTCGCGATAGGCCGCGCCACACAGATATAGAAGGTCCGGCAGGAAACTGGGCTACACGCCGAGCCGCTTCATTCGGTCGAGTTGGTCCTGACCTCCATCGTCGCGTGCTCCACCCGGTTAAGCCCAGTGGCCGGATTGGGGCCATAGGCCTGTTCGATCACGTTTAGTGCGTCGTCGATCGCTGCGTCGCCCTGGCAGTGGATCAAGATCGGCCACCCGGCCTTCTTCGCCGCCAAGCACAGGTCAGCCATCCGAGATGCGGAGTAGTTTGCCTTGCCTCTTTCGGTGGTGTGCAGGTAGGGCTTCGTCTGCGCCGCGGTCTCGGCCTGGTTCGAGCCGTCCGCCCAGAATTTCATGCCGTAGAGCGAAAACCGGCTGTTGGGGATCTTCCTCGCCTTGGCGCCGGGCCCAAGCGACGCGAAGGCGTTGCTAGCCTCGAGCGAATCCGTGCTCAGGCTCGCGCTCATCCGCACGTCGAGCGTGTTGGATAGTTTCGCGAGCGGATCCACCCAATCCGGCTTGATGGTGCCGGGCTCGTGCAGCGTCGTATTGCCGGCGGCCGCCGCCTGTTTCGTATAGGACGCGAGCGCCGTGGCGATCAGCGCAGGCGTGACGGTTGGAGCCGCGACGGCGACGAAGCGGAGTTGCATCAATGTCCTCCGATGGCTAGAAGAGAACAAGACGTTACGGGGACCCGCAAAGTGGGCATTTCGTCATCTAAGGTCGGTTCACGGTTGGCGAACGCCTCGAAGTCGGCGACCCGCTGCGTGCACCAGCTAAGCCATGTGCCTTTCTGAGGCGACGGTTAGTCTTGCTAGGATTTATCCGTACGCCACGCCCCTGTGGACACGCAACAAGATTGCCAGAACCGCGATCCAAGTTCAGCCGGGGGTACGGCCAGTCATACGTATAAGCGGCTGGTGCAATCACACGTTCATCTGGTATCGCGCCGAATCCCCCGCACCAGCAACAGTTCTCATTCTCCCCTTGACAAACGCAAGTACGGCTCATATCGGCCTCCCATTGATCGTGCCTTTTAACTTTTGCCCATCAAACACTTGGCTTGTTCCTACCGTTTTCACAGCGTTCGTCAACGAGATGGGCTAGTCGCCATCGCGAAGACCGAAATGAAAACTCTTTGTGCTGATAACGCGCCTAAACCCGTATTGCTTTTTCTAGCCCTGTGTGTGCCCAGCCGCGATTGCCTCAACAACAAGGATGAGGCGCGGCATAAGTAGAGCATGTGACCGTCCACATGCCCCCGGAAAGGACAGGGGCGGCTCTTTGCTATGAATAGGTTAGAACGCGTTGTTGGAGTCGCTACAGCTATCGATAAGGATAACTGCTTCTTTCTGGGATATTGTGCGGGATTGAACCAGATTGTTTTCCGGGCGGACGCTCGGAAACACGTCGAAGCCGTGTTAACTTTGCTTGCCAAGCGCGGGCTTGACCAGGTCATCTTACCTCGCAATACGCGCCGGTTATGGTTGGGTTTGGATTGGACCAGCTTCACAAAACCGCGAGACGCACACTAATACGGTGCAAGTAAAAAACCAAAGTTGGCAAGCGCTTACCTGTTTAGTAGCACATAGCAGATCACGAGGACGACGATCACGCAGGCATACAGTATGGTCGCCCACGGAAAATGTTTCGGGTGTCGCTCCACGGAGGGGAAAACTTCTTCTCGCCCCTCTGAGGCCAGCACCTTTAGTTTCTCCCCGATGGAGCGGACTTGTCATCTAAATTCTTGATAGTGGTTCGTTTTGGGAAAATAAACCATTACCGAATCGCGGCTGCGTGGTTTCATAGCGTATTAGTGCGCTTGCTTAATTTTTGTGCTTTGCTAATCGGTATGACGGAACAGGAAAAGAACCTTGCGCGACTGGCAGCTTGGGATCGCTATCAGAGCACACGAACGGAAGTCCTTGCATGTAAGTCGCGGCTGCGCGATTTCCGCGAAGAGATGGGCGGCTTGATGAATAAGTTAGCCGGCGACCTTTGTGCGCTCACCGACTTAGATGCGCTCGCAATCCCCAGTCAAACCGCATTCAGTTTGGCCGTGCGTGAATTCAAAGCCGCAGAAGCGAAGTACACGGACGCGGTGCAAGAGGCACGGCGCTGGAACTGGCCGATTCCCGAAGAAGATGAACCTGCCCACCTCTGTCGCTGATAAATCCTTCCCGCCATATCCCGCGATTTGCCGCCACTTCCCTTTGGTCAGGCAGCGATATTATTGCGGTTACCTGCGACTTTCGACGGAGTGTAACGGCCTGATTTTCGTACTGGTTTGAAATTGTCGCTGTCTTGCCTGTGCCCTGCCCCCAATACGCTACGATAGATAGCTGAAGTCCGTCACTGGCTAGGGAAGGAGAAACCCTACAATGCGCCGTAATGTCCTCCAGCTTCTCAAGAAGAGAGTCTCCGTTAAGAACAGCGATGGAACAACATACTCTGGCACGCTCGACTTGTCCGACGACAACGGTGTGTGGATCACGGTAGACCCCGCTTGCGCCCCAAATGGTGCGCCACCCAGCGTGAATCTTAGGGTGTTTTTCCCGTTCGCACAGATGTACTGGTTGGCCGTTGCTGATGACTAGGCGGTGGGGAGAAAGATTAACCAAAATGGCTAACGACTCGTGTGACGCGCCCGGTGAGTGGTCGGGCGGGTATTCCGTTTGGGCAGGCATGGCGGGCAGGAACACGTCGGCCACATGGCCTCGGTGTTCCTGCCTCACTCCAGCTACTCTGACGTTCCCTAGCCTGCCGAATCAGTGCTGGTCGACGGCTCGGCCTTGCCCTCGACCGGTGCCGGTGCCTTCGTTGCCTTCTTGCTGACCTTCACCTTCCCGGCGGCCTTCTTCACCCCCTTCAACTTGCCCTTCTTTGCCGATTCCTGGGCCTTTCCTCGAGCCCCGAACTTGACCAGCTTCCCCTCAATCGTCACCCCCACGTTCCCGGCCTTCCAAGTTTTGGCCTGAGTGGGTTTGGTCGAGTCGGGCTTTTGGGGGTCGTAGTGGGCATCGGTGGCTTTGGCCATTGCCTCATACGATGCCCCTGATTCCCAGAGCTGTTTGAGCTTTAGCCGGGAGTGGGGACGTGGGAGGACTTGGTGGGTTTAGTGGCCTTGGCCGGTTTCTTAGCTTTCGTTCCTTTGGCTGTTTTGGTTGCCATGCGGTGCCCTTTCCACCGCCAGCCGCCCGTGATGCCTGACGCAAATGTTGAGAGCCGTCAGGTGCTAAAACACCTAACGGCTCGCTACGAGGACAATTCCGGTAAGCCGAAACTGTTAGCCTCTCAAGACGCATTATGGGCTTGCCATTCCTCAAAGGTCAAGCCAATCCGCACGAACTGGCGGGGCATTCGCTGGAACTCTATCCAGACTTTGTTAGCAAGACGCTCGATCAATGGAAGCAGTTCATCAATAGGCGGTTTGCAAAACACGTTCACGACCGCCACGCTGGTGAGAATGTGAACCAATCCGGGAAGACAGCGTAAGCGTGGACACGGGAAAGGGGGCCGCACCAGCATTATGATCTCACAATACGGCAGCACCACCCGTTAATCCGCGAACAGCGGTAGTGGGCTAACTCCGTGTTGCGGCCAAAAGATGGGGAAGGTTAGCCCGTGCTACTTCCTCTGTATCAAGCGGCGATTTGGGAAGTCATAGTCATATGTGGCGTGATATTTCTGCTCCAAATCGTCAAGCCCGACGTAGGTCAAATCAACATTCACTTGGCAGACGATCTTGGGTTCACACCACAAAGCGGAGACTTCCCCACTGATATAGTGCTGCAATGGAAGAGGCAAAAAGGACGGGAGGGAGTCCTCCCGAACGATCTGGCTCGCTTTCTTAATTCCGTGCGAGGCCGTCAATTTCCACTCTCCCTCAAGATTGCGGGCCACCAGATCACCGTCATTGTAGATTGTTGTGTGCACTTTCGTGGACGGGGAACAATCGTCCCTCGAACACGGTGCCCCAAATTGGAATGTCCTTCAGGTCTTCCGAGGCAACGGCGTAGGGATCCTGCTCAAGGATAGTGAAGTTGGCGATCTTGCCGGGAGCGATGCTGCCCAACGTATTCTCACGCCGCCACGAATAAGCAGCCTCAATGGTGATGGCGCGCAGGCCAGCGTCGACCGAGATACGCTGCTCAGGTCCCGCGACATGACCCTCGTTCGTAATCCGGTTTATGCCGCACCAGGCCAGGTAGAGTGGTGCGGCTGGCCCCATGGGCAGGTCAGAATGGAAAGAATAGGGAATGCCGCGATTGACGACCGAGGCGCTGCGCACCATGGAGTTGGCACGCTCCGGTCCCAGTCCAACCTCGCTGTACTTGTCGGCAAATCCAACAGGGTAATAGGGATTCGCGCTGACAATGGCGCCCAACCTGGCGATGCGCGCGATTTGTTCCTCCGTCGAGTTCGCAAAGTGCACAATAACGCTACGAGCGTCAGGGCGCGGAGTATCGCGCATCAGCTTTTCCAGAATGTTCAAGACAACTTCGAGTCCCTCGTCGCCATTGACGTGAGTGTGGATCTGATAGCCGGCATTCCAGTAGAAGGTCGTTCGCCGCGCAAGTTCATCCGGCGGGATCATCCATTCGCCATGGTGCCCATCGGTGTAGCCATCCTTCATCTGCATAAGCTGCGAGACGATGGCGCCGTCGGCAAAGAGCTTGATTTGTTTTTCAAAGAACTGGAGCTTGCCGCTCCCGGGCGGCGCCAGCGCAATGGTCTTCTCAGTCTCCGCCAACGCGCCTTCTAGACCGTACTTGTCAACAATGCCGCGCCCATCCGCAATGAAGAAGCTGTAGAAGGGCGTGTCCTCGGCGCCCAGAATTTCCTGATAGAGATTGAAGATCTGCGGCGTCACCAGAGCGCCCGGCTCATTGAAGGCGGTGACGCCGTTGTGGTGCAGCATCTTCACCATTTGCTTCAGGCCAAAGCTAAAGCGCTCCGGAGTCGCCAGCTTCGGCATGAGCTGTGCCATGATCAGGTTCAGGCCCCCCTCGTAGAAGTGGCCCTTGGCCCAATCGGTTTGCTCGCTCCACTTGCCTTTGATCGAGTCTTCGCTGATACCAAGGGTGTTCAGGGCAGAGGTGTTCAGGTAGAACTCATGACAGGAACGGTGCCACACCGCTATGGGTCGAGTCGCACTTATCGAGTCGAGCGTCTTCCGCTCAAGCGGCCCGTGGAAATACTGGTGATATCCCCAGCTGAACAGCCATTCGTTAGGATCGACAAAGCCGGCGTTTGCATCCTTGAGCCGGGTCAGAAACTGCTGCTGGTTTGTGGCTTTCTTCCATATCCTGCCGGGCACCACCCAGTCTTCCGGCGCAATCACCTCGACCGCGAGCGTTAAGGCGCCGAGCAAGGGGTGAAGATGCTGATCGATGAATCCCGGCAGGATGACCTTGGCGGCGAACGTGTCATCCACCAGGTAGGGTTTGTCGCCGAGAAACTGCTTGATTTCTTCCAGCGATCCGGCGAGCAGAATCTGCTTGCCCGCGACGGCAACGGCACTCGCTTCCGGATTGCCGCGCTCCATGGTGACGATTTTCTTCGCCGTGTAAATGAGGAGCGGAGAGGCTGGCAACGCCGACCCGAAGTGTTCAATCAGGGGATTCACGCACATAGCAACCGTCTCCTCGGGAAAAACGACTAGGCATCGATGCTCATGCCATAGAGTTTTTCTGCGTTCTTGTACAGAATCCGTTCCGCCAACGGAATCATGAGTTTTTTCGGCAAAGAACCAGTATCGACCCGGCGCTGCAAAGCATCGGCAAGCATTTTGCGAGATGTGATGGCCGAGCCGGTAAAGATCTCCGGAACGGTTCCGTCTGTACCCCACAGCAGCTTGTGTCCAGGCGCAGCTTCGGTCATGGTGACCACAGCGTTCACACCGCCGTTGTATTCGTAGTAAGACCACTCGGAACAGTCGGCATAGACATTTCCGTAATGAAACAACAGTGCGGTCACCTGTCGGACTCCGGGGTAGATGGCGCCTGCGTGGGTGATAATGAAAGGTTGGTTGCTGAGCGTCTTATCCTGAAGCAGCGTCTCTTCCAGCCCACTCAGGTCCATCATGCGGAGCGTGGTACCGGGTTCGGTGTGAGTGGTGCTCACGTGAAAGTTCACCGGTGTGCGTGAACTGTTGGCAAGCTTGAAGAAGATCCAACGGGCGATGTAGTCCTCGAATGTCTTGCGCTCGGACAGGTTGCCCTTGCTCATGTCCGCAAAGACCCGGGCAGCGTCTTTTTCTACGACGTCAGCAAAGTCGAGTCCGCGAACGTAGAGTGAAATGACCTTGAAAGAAATGGCGCTGTCGCTAAGCATTCCATCCACGACCTTGCCCACCGCATCGCGGTAGTCGGCAAAATCGGAAGGAATGTCGCCGATGCCGTAGCGCTTCATGTAGGCGGGCAGAACCAGATGGAAACCGTGCAGGAAATCCTGAACCATGGCGCCACGACGCGGGAAGTCCTTAATGGGGAACGGATAGAATAGCGGGTCGAGATAAGGCTCCCATTTGTAGCGCTTCTCGCTATAGTTCTGGCGGTTGATCCCGAAACTGATGGTGCAAATCTTCTTGAGATTTCCGACTTCACAACCTTTGTCCCACAGAAAATTGGGCGACTGCCGGCGCGCTTCCTTCATCAACTGATCCAGGCGCTCGCTATTCTCATACTCGCCATAGAGCGCCTCACATCCCGCACGGATGGCGACTCCCATGGTGGTGTACTGCTGCATTTCGGTGGATTCGTCAATCCACTTCTCAATCGGATATTTCTGATGGATCGCCTGGGCGACGTTCTTATCGCCCCCGAGTGAGATGGCGTCGCGGTAGTCGCGGAATTCAGCCTGCGGCATACGGGCTTCGATGTAGGCCCATGACCACTGGGTAAAGAAACCGCGAAGAGAGCCGTCACTCGTCCCCAGTCCCGCGTCGGCAAATCCAGCGTGATTGTGGTTGTCCCAGCCTGGTATGTCTCCCAAGGGGAGATTGCCGTTGCAAGCAGCAGTAGCTACGCTGGTGCTCATGTTTTGTCTCCTTGCGCCGAATTGTCATCGGGAGCGCTCGAGGACGTGGGGGTCGAGGCGCATTGCGAGGAGTCTACTTTTACAGAGCGATGCATTCAGTGACCGCTATCACCTAAGTGTGGTCGTTGCATGCTGCCAAATGGCCTGTTGTCACACTGAGGTGTGACAGGCAGCCTTGGTTGCGCCCATGCGGGGTGAGAGCATGATTTTCGACTGGCCAGATTTCGGAAACGGCAAGCGCCAGTTCGTCGTCTCGCCGTTGCGCCCGGGAATCTGACCTGCAGAACGGAGTGCTCAATGAGCATGACCGCTACTCCGCCTGTCGTCGCCGATGTCTTGGCCGAGACGCCTGCGATGAGCGCGAAGAGTGCAGTGTTCGCCCTGGCTGCCGCTTCGCTTGCAATGTCGGTTGACCCTTCCGTACACAACATCGCCTTTGTCGGCGCCGCCAACCAATTAGGAATGACGGGCGATCAGCGGTCCCTGGTGGCGAGCATAGGAACTCTCTGCATCGCCGCCAGCATTCTTGCCACGGGAAGCCTGGGCGACCGTTTGGGGCGAAAGAAAATCATGCTGGGTGGTTTGCTGCTCGCCGCCGTTGCTTCCGTGGTGACCGCCCTGGCCCGAAACACGGCGATGTTCACGTTGGGGCGCGTCTTAGCAGGCGTCGGCTACGCAGCCTCTTTCGGATTGGCGTTCGCTTTGTTACGAGCGGTGGCGCCACAGGAGGCTCAGTTGTCGCGGGCCGTAGCCCACTGGCTCGCGCTGCAGACCTTCGGGGTCGTTGTGCTGGGACTGTTCGGGGGATATCTGGCAGGAGTGGGCTGGCGCAGCGCTTACCTGCTGCCGGGCGCGATTGCCATACTGGCGTTCTTCTATTGCATGTTCCGAGTGCCGGAGGCAAAGGCCGACGACGCAGGTCCATTCGACGCGATCGGCCTGGTGCTGGTTGCCGTCGGCCTGGTGAGCGCACTCTACGGCGTAAGCAATTCAGCTTCGGCTGGATGGAGCAGCTCGCGAGTTCTCATTCCACTGGGAGTTGGACTTCTGGTATTGCTGGCGTTTGCCATTTACGAGCTGCGGCTGCAACGCCCTGCGTTTCCTATCCGGCTATTCGCCGATCCGGAAATGGCCGTGGCCGGCGTGACCGGTATCGCCTTCAATCTCGGAAACGCCATCGTGGTCTTGCAACTGTCCTTATTGTGGCAGTACTTGTACCGCTACTCGCCGTTCAAGGTGAGTTTCTGTCTGATGCCCTTCAGCGTGGCGAGCATTCTTGGTGCTTCGTGGGTTGGCTCGCTGCTGGCGCGCGGAGTGGCCAACCGCATTCTGATTCCCGTTGGGCTCCTGGCGGTAGCGGCTTCCATCGTCTTCATGGGCTTTGCTTCGGCGTCAACGCCATATCTTTTCTTTCTTGCGCCACTGATGCTGGCAGGGGTTGGTTTGATGTTCGCGCAGACCCCGGCGGCGCGGCTGTTCGTCAGCAAGTCGCCTCCCGATCTCGTCGGTGCGCTAGGTTCGTCGCGAACCTTCTTTGGGCAGTTCGGCTTCGCCTTGGGACTGGCCCTGAGTTCCTCGATTCTCTACGGCCTGCTGGGTCCCAGCCTGCATGCCCGACTGGTATCGGCCGGCGCTGCGCCCGCCGAGCTGGCGCAGACAGTGGGTATCGTCGAGTCTTATATTCACGTCGGGAGCGCGAGAGCCTTCAACCCGCAGATTGTCTATCAGGTGCTTAACGAGGCGCGCGCGGCATATTTATCGAGCTACCGGATCATGATGCTGATCATGGCAGCCGCCATCGCGCTGATCGGAGGGCTCATTTACTGGCGCCTTCCCTCGGGCAAATCACACGCTTAGCACTTGAGAAACCCCGGGAGGACACACAGTGGCGAGTCAGAAAGAAAAAAGCGAAAAGCGGGCGGGGCAATCAATTGCCATAGCCTCTTACAGTGACGGTCGTCCCCTCGATGTGGTGCAGTATCTGGAAGCCAAGATCATCCTGAAGCCGGATCGCTTTACTTCCGCGCAAAGCCTGCGGGATTTTGGCAAGCTGGTGCAACGAACGGCAAGAAAAGTCGGCGTTGGATTTATCGCCAGCCCACGGGCGAAGGGCAGACCTGCCATTCGTGAAGTTGTTTTCGGGGACACAAGCGACTACCGCCTCTATAACAACGCGTTCATCTTGCGCCGCCGCATCTGTTATGTCGATGGCTTTCCCGCGGGGGATCCCGAAATCGTCTTCAAGTTCCGTCATCCCGACGCGCAGAAGGCTGCCGCGATGGACGTGCGCCCCAATATCGCAGGCAAGTACCGCATCAAGTTCAAAGTGGAGGCGCTGCCGCTAAAGGATGCGGTCGGCGGGTATCGCTTTCTCTATTCCCACAATTGTGTGTTCGGCTTGAGCCAGATGCACGATGCCGACAAAACCTCCATCGCCACGCTCAGCCGTGTTTTCCCCGCGCTGGCCGCTCTCCATTTACCCGGTGAAGAAAAGGTCGGCGTGGTGAGCGAGGCCATCGTCGAAGAGGTTCTTCTGGAACTCGGCCAGCTGAGTTTTGGGAAGGGCATTGAAGCCAGGTGTGGCGTAGCCCTGTGGCGTACCCGCGGCGAGCATCAGCCGCTGGTGGGAGAGTTTTCCTATCAGGCCAAATTTGATCGCCGCAAGCCACTACACAAGAAAGCACGAGAACTTTGTGAACAATTCTTCATCACGTTGCAGTTTGATGTGAAAGATTGGATCGCGCTGGGCACAACCAAGACCGGCATGGTCTACCGCCTGAAGGGCAATCCACCGCAAAGCCATGAATGACATCCGCGGGGATTCCGGTGACAGGGGGCGTCCCACGTTCCAAGGGCAGGACAAAGGAGCACTCATGACGACAGGCAATTCGACTACAGCAGACAAAATCTACCTCGGCGGCGACATCATCACCATGGATGAAAAGAACCCGGCCGCCGACGCGGTTGCGATCAAGGATGGAAAAATTCTGGCTGTCGGCTCGAAGGCCGATGTTCTGAAGACCGGAGGTGCGTTTACCGAGATCGTCGACTTGGGTGGCCGGACTCTGCTGCCCGGCTTTATCGACGGCCACAGCCACTTTTTTCAGGCGGCAATGATTGCCGATTACGCCAACGTGTCCGCCCCTCCCGTTGGAACGGCCAGCAGTATTGCCGGAATCATCGGCGTCCTGAAGGAGCACGTCGCGAAAAAGCCTCTGAAGCCTGGTGAATGGCTGGTCGGTTACGGTTACGACGGTTCCGCGCTATCTGACGGCCGCGACGCCACTCGCGACGACTTCGACCCGTATTTCGACAATCCGATGGTGTTGGTGCATGTCTCGGGTCACGGCTGTGTGTTGAACTCGGCAGGGTTTAAGGCCGTAGGCATCGACGCCAGCACGCCAACTCCTCCGGGTGGAGTAACCGTACGCAAGCCCGGGAGCAATGAACCAGCGGGTCTGCTGATGGAAAATTCAATGTTTCCGATCCTCCTGCACTTGCCCAAGCCTTCCCCGCAACTGTTGCTTGAACATCTCACCACAGCGCAGCAGATGTACGCGAGCAACGGATACACCACCGTGCAGGATGCGCCGATCGAGCCCAAGGTGATGCCGCTCTATCAACAGGCGGCCGACGAAGGCCGCTTTTTCCTGGACCTGAATGGATATTGGGAATCGCATACGTTCTTGTCCACCGCCAAACCTGGCGCAGACTATCGCACGCCCGGTGCGAACCACTATCGCCTTGCCGGAGTAAAAATCATTGCCGACGGCTCTCCACAGGGCCGCACGGCCTTCTTCACTAAGCCTTACCTGACCGGCGGCCCCGGAGGCGAGAATAACTGGCGCGGTACGCCCATCGTTCCTCCGGAACACTTGAACGCAGTTGTGAAGCTGGCATACGAGTGCGGGGCGCAGGTCCTTGTCCACTGCAATGGCGACGCCGCGATCGATATGGTGCTGGATGCCCACCAGGCAGCGGGTGCGCCGCAGGGCCAGCGGACCACCGTTGTTCATTCGCAGTTCGTGCGCCGCGATCAGCTTGATCTTTACGCAAAGTACGGAATCAAGCCGTCGTTCTTTACCAACCACGCATTCTTCTGGGGCGATGTTCACGTGGAAAACCTCGGCGAGGAGCGCGCGTTTTTCATGAGCCCGATGAAGACAGCGCGAGCGCTGGGGTTGCGAATGACTAATCACAGCGACTTCCTGGTAACGCCGTTGGACCCTATGTTCATCCTATGGACCGCGGTCAACCGCACCTCGCGGAGCGGACGGGTAATCGGTGCAGACGAAAGGATTTCGGTGGTCGATGGTCTGAAGGCGCTGACGATCGATGGCGCACACCAGTATTTCGAAGAAGATCGCAAAGGCTCGCTTGAAGTAGGCAAGCTCGCCGACCTGGTAATACTGAGCGCCAATCCGATGAAGGTTGCCGCTGCAACCATAAAAGACATCAAGGTGGCGGAGACCATTAAGGATGGGAAGACCGTCTTTAAGCGCGAAACTTCGGCAGCTGCTCCATCCAAGGCGGAGCCGGAGTTGATCGGCGCGCGGTAGGTCGCAAGGACGCTTATGCGATTCAATTCTGCGCAAGCCTACGGCCGCAAGGTGGAATCGGGCTAACCTCGCCGGCCGGTATCGAATGCCGGCCGTATTCCCATGCTCATCCTCGCAACCAAACACGTGCTCTGCCTGGTTTCTCCAGACTTTCTTCCCCTGGATGTCTTCAGTGTCGGCATCGGGACCCTGGTTTTTCTCACGCTGCTGCACGCTGCCGGTCTATATGGCGCCAACCGGCACTACACGGTGCTCGCGCAGAGGCTGCGCGACCGGCATCGGCATCTGCTGGAGGGGGCGCTCCTCTTTGGCTGGGTGGTGCTGCTGTTCGTCATGCTGCATGTGCTGGAGACGTTTATCTGGGCCACGGTGTTGTATAAGCTCCACCTCGTTCCGAGGTTTCGCGATGCTTTCTACTTTTCCGCCAACAGCTATACCACCCTCGGGTACGGTGAGGTACTGCTGCCTCAGTCGTGGCGCGAACTCAGCCCGCTCATCGCGATATCAGGGCTGTTCACCTTCGGATTCACTACCAGTGCGTTGGTCGATGTGGTGGGTGAAAACAATCGCCTGGTCAAGGAACTAGCCATAGACCGCCGCAGACGCAAGCAGGGACTGACCGGTTTGGCCCCCGGCCAACCGCGTCAAGTGAAAAAGGCCTTAATGCAGAAGCACCGGGAAATCGGTGCCGCTATGAGATCCAAGTCCAGGCGTTTGGTATCACGAAGTAGAAACAGGAGAAAACGCGGCATCGAAGTCACAATAGCAGCGTCGACCGTTAGGAATGACAAGCCCTTGCTGCCGACAAGATACCGGTGACTGATGCCAGCGCCGGTGGGTAGGTTGAAGAAGCAGATCGAGGTGGAGACGTGGAACCCCGGCGCGCTTTCCACATCTCTGTCCCCGACGACCGCAACCAACCAGCGCAATCCGCGCCACGTTAACGTTCTCGCTGTTACCCAAGATCGGCCCGGTCAATGTATCAATCCAGCACAGTATTCTTGGACGATACACTTCTCCTCAGTGGGATTTTTGCGCCGATTCTGCCGAGCGTTCGAACCTGGTGATAACAAAGCATTTCCCTATTTTCCCCTCTGAGTCATTTGGGCCGTTACGTGCTCTACCCATTTGGTCAGGAGTGTGATCATTGTTGTGGTACCAGAAGAACTATTCCATATACCCAGCCTGTCGTGCGTGGTGCACTGTTGGTGGTTAATACCATAAGCGACTCGCGGCATTGACTCAAACGAGTAGCGCAACTATTGAAGTGGGTGCTACGAAACTCGATCTAGAGAGGAGTGTTTATAAAATGATTAGCCTATTATTGAGTCCCGCATAATATAGTTACAAAGGAAAGAGTTGGGCCTGTTCCCAGAAGGCGCAGACCAAGGTAGGTCGCCGCCGCATACGCTGTAACGCCCGGCGAGCATGAACGCTCAGTT
>JBEKXQ010000098.1:0-17717 GCA_049511915.1 Candidatus Korobacteraceae bacterium | reverse complement strand
CATATTCCATCTCCGCCCGTGACAATCCAGTCGAGGCTGCGGCCAGAATAAGACTTCAGCTTCAGCAGCAACTCCAGCGTGGGCGCACTCAGCCCTTCTCGTACTTACTTAACTGCGTTCCTCACCGCCCGTGACAATCCAGTCGAGCGGCTGAAATTCCGTCGTTCGGATTTGACCCACCGCTTACCTGCGTGCTCCGGGATCCTTTCCCGTGAGCAACCACTCAATCGTCTTGCCGAATTCTCTATTGATCCTCAACAGAGTGGTCCCCATGGCTCGCCAAGCGACTAGGCGCCAATCGTCGCTTGCCGCTGGACGCGGACGGCAACCCAGGTCTTTGGTGATATCACGGAAGACTTCTCAGGGCAGACGTCTCGGAGTGTCAATGTGTTTTCTCGAACGGGCCAAGGAGAAACACCCGGAGGCAAAGCCGCGAATCATCTCGGATAACGGACCGCAGTTCATCGCTCGTGATTTCAAGGAGTTCATTCGCATATCGGGCATGACGCACGTCCGCACCTCGCCTTACTATCCGCAGTCGAACGGGAAGCTGGAGCGCTGGCACAAGTCGCTGAAACGGGAATGCATCCGGGAGCGAACGCCATTGTCGCTGGAAGAGCAGTGGGAGATTGAGGCCGAGCGAGATCGGAAACTGGAGGCGGCGCGGCGACAAAGGCAGATTCGCCGCCAGAAAACCGCGTGAAGAACGAAGAAGGCCGTGTCTCCTATAAAAGGGCCGTCTCTCGTATAAAATGACCGAAACCTTTTTCGGCAACCCGCACCGGGGAGATGGAGGCCGAGAAAACGATGGACGATCAGAGGCCAACCACTTCTAGCTCCGCTCCGAATACCCTGGACAGCGATCGCACCCTGAAGACGGCGGAAGGCGCGCCGCTCCCAAGCACCGCCAAGTCGTTTCCGGAAACCATTGGCCATTATCGAATCCTGGGCCTGATCGGGGAAGGGGGCATGGGATCGGTCTATAAGGCGGAGCAAGACCATCCGCGGCGGTTGGTGGCGCTCAAGGTGATCAAGGCGGGCTGGGCGAGCCCGGAGATGCTGCGGCGGTTCGAGCAGGAGTCCCAGGCGCTAGGCCGCCTGCACCATCCCGGCATCGCGCAGATCTTCGAGGCGGGCAGCGCCGACACGGGGTTCGGGGTGCAGCCGTTCTTCGCCATGGAGCTGATCCAGGGCAAACCGCTGATGGAATATGCCGACCGGCACAAGCTGAACCCGCGGCAGCGCCTGGCGCTGATGATCCAGCTCTGCGACGCGGTGCAACACGCCCACCAGCGCGGCATCATTCACCGCGACCTCAAGCCGGGCAACATCCTGGTGGATGAGTTCGGGAAGCCCAAGATTCTGGACTTCGGTCTGGCGCGGGCGACCGACTCCGACGCCCAGGCCACGCGCCAGACCGGCATGGGCGAATTGCTGGGCACGCTGGCCTACATGAGCCCGGAGCAGGTGCTGGCCGATCCCCTAGCGGTAGACACGCGCAGCGATGTATATGCGCTGGGCGTGATTCTCTACGAACTGCTGGCGGGCAAGATGCCCTACACGCTGTCGCGGCAACTGCATGAAGCGGTGCGGACGATACAGCAGACCGATGCGGCGCCGCTGAGCGCGGTGAGCCGCGTCTACCGGGGCGACATCGAGACCATCGTGGCCAAGGCGCTGGAAAAGGACAAGAACCGCCGATACGGTTCGGCGGCGGCCCTGGCCGGAGATATGCAGCGCTATCTGGACGACCAGCCGATCACGGCCAAGCCGGCCAGCACGAGCTACCAGTTGCAGAAGTTTGCGCGGCGGCACAAGGCTCTGATGGCGGGAGTTGCGGCGGTCTTTGTGGTGCTTGTTCTGGGGATTGTGGCCAGCACCTGGGAGGCGGTAAAGGCGAGGCGGGCGGAGAAGAAGGCGGAACAGGAATCTGCCATCGCGCAAGCGGTGAACGACTTTCTGCAAAACGATCTGCTGGGCCAGGCCAGCGCCAGCAAACAGTCGGGGTCAAGCGCCAAGCCCGATCCGGATATTAAGGTGCGCACGGTCCTAGACCGGGCAGCGGCCCGGATCTCAGGAAAGTTCGACAAGCAACCGGAGGTTGAAGCATCGATTCGGAAAACCATCGGGGATACCTACCACGACCTGGGGCTGTACCCGGAAGCACGGAAGCAGTTGGAGCAGGCGCTGGATTTCTACCGCAGGGTTTTGGGGCCGGAGAATCCAAAAACTATCTACACGACGAATAGTCTGGGAGAAGTTGCGTACTTTCAAGGCGAGTACGCCGAGGCCGAGGCTCTATCAAGCCAAGCCCTGGAGATTGAGCGCCGGGTCTTAGGTCCCGAACATCCGGGCACTCTGTCGGCAATGAACAATCTTGGGAATATCTATGATGCGGAGGGCAAATACGCACAGGCCGAGGCGCTCGATAATCAGACCCTCGAGATCAAGCGCCGCGTGTTGGGTTCCGAGCATCCCGAAACGCTGGAATCCGTGAACCATCTGGCCAACATCTATCTCTATGAGGGCAAGTACGCGCAGGCTGAGGTGCTCTATAACCAGACGCTGGAGATTCGGCGCCGCATATTGGGTCCCGAGCATCTCGACACGCTGGAGTCCATGGTAAATCTGGTCGAAACTTACATCGCACAGGGTAAGTACCCACAGGCTGAGGAGTTGGGTACTGCGACCTTGAAGATCTGCCGCCGCGTGTTGGGTCCACGGCATTTGTACACTCTGGCTTCCATGAACAACCTGGCCGACGCCTATACCGAGCAGGGCAAGTACGCACAGGCCGAGGTGCTCCACAGCGAGGCCCTGAACATCGCGAGCCGCGCGCGCGGTCCGGAGCACCCCGCCACTCTTGACACGCTTGCGGATTTTGCATCCATGTACCAACGACAGGGCAACTACGCATTGGCTGAGACTTATGCGGCGCAGGCTCTGGCGGGGCGCCGGCACGCCCTGGGCTCGGAACACCCGGAGACGATAGAGTCGGTGGCCGACCTGGCGCTGGCCTGCCAGTCGCAGGGGAAGTTTACCGAGAGCGAGCCCCTCGCACGCGAGGCTTTTGAGGTCAATCAAAAGAAGCAGCCGGACGACTGGCAACGATTCCGTGCTGAGAGTCTGCTGGGCGCCAGTCTGGCTGGACAGAAGAAATACGCCGAAGCGGAACCGCTGCTGCTGGAAGGCTATCAGGGGATGGCAGCGCGGAAGGAGCGGATCGCAGTCCCGGACCATTATCACCTGGAGCGCGCCCGCGAATGGCTGGCGCAGCTGTATCAGGCGTGGGGCAAGCCGGACAAGGCCGCCGAGTGGGCGAAACACTAAGATTCACCAGCAGCGCCGCCGCTGGTGCGCTTACCCGAGAACGCCTTCGTTCTTACGGAAGCTGAGACCGATCCACATCTTGGAGGTAGAATGATCTTGCCCGATGGGCGGAATACTCACTAACGGAAATCGCTGCTTCTCCATTTCAGGCTGAACCAGCACACCGGATGCTGGCCGACTTCCAGTTACTAATCCGTAGGTGTGATCCAGAGCTCATCCAGCAACAGGAATGCGAGTTCCTCGAAAAACGGGCTCTCCTCCCAGCACTGAGAAAACTATCAGCTTCCGTGCCGTCGCCGAAAAGATCGACGCGCTTGTGCGAGACTTCGTCGAACTCCTCGATGTGGATGTGCATCCCGGCTTAATCGTCTTGCGCGAGAGCCGCCTGAGCCGGACCGAACAGTGGGGCCGCCTAAAATCTGCCATCGAGCACGTCCAGGATTCAGGCGATCCATCTTATGCAGCGTTGCGGGCGTGCTTTCTTTTTGGCTTAGGGCCTGGCACTTCTTCGCCAATCCCTGACAAAGCAACGGGCTCTCGGCCTGGAAATTCGGCCAAAAGGGACAGTTGTCCGCCCATGGCCTCGACATAACCCCGCAGAGTCGAGATCAGGAGGTCGCTGCGCTTTTCGATTCTTGAGACGCCTTCCTGTCCGATGCGCAGGGACTTGGCGATCTTCTGCTGTGTCAGCTTGCGCGCTTTCCGAATCTCCCGGAGCGTCATTTCCTCAGCAGTGAGCTGAGCCGCGCGGGCCTCGACCTTCTTGCGCTGCGCGGTGCTGAGCTTCTCAATAATGTCGTTTACATTCCTGGCCATGGCCTACTTCCTTCCTTCTCCCTTAGCCGATTAAGATGCGCATCAAACCGCTCGTCGGCTTTGGCGATGAGGTGCCTATAAAACTTCTTCTCGCTTACACCCGACTTATCGCCCGCCACCAACAGGATGGCCTCGCGTTTCGGATTGAAGGCAAAAGCGACTCGCCACTCTCCGTCAGCCGCACTGAACCGCAGCTCCTTCATATTGGCGTGGCAGGAGCCGTTGAGCGTGTCGACGCGCGGCCTTCCCAATTGCGGTCCAAATTGCTGTAAAACTCGCGACAGAGCGAGGACTTCAGTGCGCACCTCCTCGTGCAACTCGTTGAATTCCGCCTCAAACTCATCAGCGATTTCAACAGTCCATCTCGTCATAAGAATATTCCCACTATGCCCTGTGAAGCATAATGCCGTCAAGTGCATAATGTTAGCCGATTTGCTCGCATAACCCGCGGTCGAGACCCTCGAAATCGTGCCAGCGCCCAGCAACTGCCACTTTCGCACCGAGGCCCTATCCGATGGGTTTCTCGCTGCTAGGGCTCAGGTCATGGATCTGCCCCTTGTCGCCAGCGACGACCTTTTGCTAGGCCTCGGCACTAGGCGCCGAAGACTGCCGTCATTTGCAAACACATCGACCCCCCGGATCCCGGCCACGCATTCATATTCAGCTGTACATAAGATTTAGCATCGACCTAAGTTCGCTCTTTCGTGCGGTCGCTAGCTGAAGGCTGATGAACGGCTAAGAAGCGACTGATGTACTTAGCCCCTTCCTTTTCGTATGTGGCAAGCCCTGCTTGCAGGAATGCTTCACAGATCTGAGCGACACTCCTTCCTTCCGACGCTGCAGCTGACTCCAACCTCTTTTTCAGTTCAGAGCGAATCCTGAGATTTAGGCTTGTATCCTTTGCGGTCATCGACGCGAATTCTAGCACCCAGGCGTATCTTTTCCCTTGACAATCCAGGTTCTCCTGGTCAAAATATGTATTGCAATGAACTTCATTGCAATACATCCCACTTAGGACCTCCCATGACACAAGAACAATTACCGCTGCGTAAAACCGGAAGCGCGTCCGATCTCCGAACGAAGCTTCTTCAAAGCAATGTTCGCGCAGCAAAGCGCATTTTAGGCTCGCCTCTACCAGCACGAGTGTTTGCACACCTTAAGTCATTGAGCCGCGAGTACGGGTTGTCCGTGCCAGCAGGAGAGCTTCAAATTATCGACGGAAAATGGTATGTGACTCACACCGGCCTGCTCCGCCTTGCCCGTCGCAAGAGATGCCGCGGTATCCACGTCGAGGCCGTCGATTCGTTGTGTGATTCCGCAGCAAATCGGTTTGTGCTCAAGGCGACCGTGTATCCGTCCAAAGATTCCGCCGGTTTCGTTGGCTATGGCGACGCCGACCCTTCCAACGTTTCTCTCCTGGTCCGCGGCGCCGAGATGCGCATAGCTGAAACCAGAGCGGTCAATCGCGCACTGCGTAAGGCCTATGGCATCGGAATCTGCTCGGTCGAGGAGATTGGCTCCAATCCCGGTCCGATGGCGCCGGCTTCTGATGCACAGAAGATTCCGCCCAAGAATGCCAACGGAAACGGGAGCGGCAATCGTTCCGGTCATAAGGTCCGCGACCGGCTCTGCCAGATCATCCGTCAGCACAAACTCGACCCCGAGCTGGTCAAAGCCTATGCCGTCGATTTCTGCGGTACCAAAGCCCTCAAAGACGCCACTCGTGAGCAGGTCGAAAGCTTCGTCCAGCAGCTTGCCGAGTCGGCCAAGAAGGACCGCAGCGCACTGCTCTGTCAGCTCAACAGCTACGCACCCCCAAGCCAGGAGGTGGCGGGATGAAACGTCATGTTCCCGGACTCTCCGATACCGCACGTGATTCGCACTCCGAGGTTCCCGACGGTGTATTTCTCGTTCGCCTCGACGGGGCGCAGCATCGCTGGCAAGCTCAGAAGCGCTTTTATCTGCTCCGGCTCTCCGTCCTCGAACCGAAACCCTTTGCCGGACGGTCCATTGTCAGCCGGCTTTACTGCACCCCCAAGGCGATGTGGAAGCTCGGCTGGTTTCTGCGGGATTTTCTCTATGACCCTGAACTGTTGAGCCAGGACGAAATCGACGAGCGCGCCCTACGCGGACTGGTCGGGGTCGTGAAGATCAGCCACACCGTGATCAACGGCATCTCGCTGGTGAACTTCGACGGCTTTGCCCTGCCAGCCAGTGGGAGGAACTGTCCACTGCCATTCCCATCCCGACGGCTGGCAACGGTAAGGGCCCGCGGAAAGCGAGGGCGTCATGATGAACTACAGCTATACCCAGATTTCCCAGTACCTGACCTGCCCTCGCCGCTACCGCCATCGCTATCTCGATGGCTGGCAGGAGAAAGAAGTTCGGGCCGCTATGCTTTTCGGCCGCTGCTTCGAGCAGGCGGTGGCGGCTCTATTCCGTCACGAAGATCCAGCGGCCGTCCTGTTTGAGCAGTGGGCGCCATGCAAGAACCTGGAGCTGGCCTACTCGGGAAGCGACACCTGGGATCGCATGCTCCAGCAAGGCGTTCAGTTGCTGGAGCGCTTCACCCAGGATGGGCGCGTGCAGATTCACCAGCCGCACAGCCATCAACAGATCCGATTCACGCGAACGCTGAGTTCTGGCAACAGCTTTGTCGCCTTTGTAGACGCTGTTGGAGAGTTGGACGGTACACCCTGTGTGCTGGAGTGGAAGACCGCATCTGCCCGCTATCCCGAGGAACCCAACGGCATTGCGGCCCTGGATCCCCAGCTGGTTTGCTATTCCTGGATGACAGGGATTAACGATGTCGCTCAGGTCGTCTTCGTGCGCAAGCGCACGGTGGAAGTCCAGTACCTGCGAGCCACTATCACCGACCAACAGCGCCAGGAGTTCGAGACGCTGGTCGACGACACCGTCCGCAGGATCGAGTCGGGATTATTCCTGCCGCACAGCGGCATCCGCTTCCCGCAGAACCCTTGTACCACTTGTCCCTTCCTCGGGCTCTGTCTCGACCAGCGTGATCTGGTTGAAGCTGGGCTGATCCGCAAGCCGGGAGTCGACCTTGGTCTGTTTGACGAACTTGCTTACTAAGAGTCCGCCTATGCCGCCCAAGCTGAATCGCCGCCGCGCCCAGGCAGTCCTGAGCAGGATCGACGAGATCCTGGCCTGGGAAGTACGGCATGAGAACGAACGCGATACCAGGTTTGTGGAACTGGGCAAGTGCCTGTGCGAAGTGCGGGCAGCTCAGTACTGGCGGCTAGAGAACCTTAAGTCGTTCGATGAGTTTCTGGAGCGCCGGTTCCCCGAGTCCAGGAGGAAGGCCTACTACCTAATGTCGATTCACGAACAGCTTCCACCCCAAGTGAGAAGGGAACTGAAACAGGTGGGATGGACCAAGGGGCTGGAGCTGGCCAAGCTGGCGCGGAAGCAGGGTCAGCACTTCGAAAGTGCAACCTGGTTGCACAAAGCCCGACAAATGCCAAAAGAGGAGTTCAGAAGGGAAGTGGAGAGGGAGTTGACAGGCAAGGACAGCGAGCCATCAGAGCTGATCTTCTTTAAGGTCTACAAGAGTCAGATTCCGGTCATTGAGCAGGCAATCGAGACGGCGGCCTTGATGCTTGGTTCCGACAAGTCGCGCGGATACTGTCTGGAGATGATCTGCGCTGACTTCCTCGCTGGGGCTCACATCGACGGCAGTAATCCGGAGCTCCTGCTGCAGTCCATCTCGCGGTACTACAAGTTCCTACCAGCGGCGCAGCAGGAGGTCTTTCTGTGCGAGGCCAGTCGACAGGCTTCATGAACGGGCCCCTCTTTAAGGATGCGCGGATCAAACTCGATTCGGAGAGTTATAGCAAACTGCATCGGCAGGTGCTGAAACGCGACGGATGGCGCTGCCAGGTCTGCGGTAGCATGCAACATCTGCAAGTGCACCACCTCAAGTTCCGAAGCCACTCGGGCAGCGACTCAGAAGAGAATCTGATCACCTTGTGTGCGCAATGCCATGCGCAGGCACATCGACAGGCCTAGTGGTACGCTTCCAAATGTCGTCGGATGTGAGATTAGTTACATGCCAACATGCACGTAGGTTCTGCCCGACAATTGCGTTTGGCAACTGGTTTTGGCCCACCGGTGGCAATTAACTCTGGCCCACCCGGGTTGGTGCTCAAGACCGAATCCACTGGGGGCACGCCGCAATCAAGGTTATACTCTAGGCACTGGCTTGGGGTGAAAGCCTCCTGCACCGTTTAATTCAGGTCCTGTGGGTGAGCGCGTTGACTGGCGATAGGGAAACACCGCGACGAAAGCAGGAAGGTGTTGCTGTATCCAGTGGGGATAGTTCTGCCCCCTTGCCCAAGCCGGCTCAGGATCCAGAGAGCCCAACCCTTCCTGGAGTCGCTCCTGTCGATGTCACATCCGCGGGTGTTGCGCAGCCAAATCCAGTGCCCAGGCCGGGCACAACTTCACCGTCCAAGAGCCCTTCGCCCAACGATGTAACCATCGCCTTTTCGAGTAACACGTCCGGCGCAGCTGCTACGCCTAGTCCCATCTTCGCCAACATCGGCGCGACCATCTTCCATGAAGGCGAGGTTCTCGGCGGTCGTTACGAGATTCTCGAGATGCTTGGCATGGGCGGCATGGGCGCCGTCTATAAAGCCCGCGACATGGAAGTCGAGCGCATTGTTGCGCTCAAGGTGATTCGTCCCGATCTCGCGGGCAATCCCGCCATCCTGGCGCGCTTCAAGCAGGAGCTGGTGCTGGCGCGACAAGTTACCCACAAGAATATCATCCGTATTTACGACCTGAATGAAGCCGATGGCGTGAAGTTCATCACCATGGAGTTTGTCGAAGGTGACAACTTGCACGCGATCCTCACGCGCCGAGGGAAGCTCACGCCCGAGGATGCCGTCAACATCATGCTCCAGGTGTGTGGCGGCTTGCAGGCGGCGCATGCCGAAGGCGTCATCCATCGCGATCTGAAGCCCAGCAATATCATGCGCGACGCCTCCGGGCGCGTGGTCATCATGGACTTCGGTCTGGCCAGGACCATCCAGGGTGACGGCATGACCCAGACCGGCATGATGATCGGGACGATGGAGTACATGTCGCCCGAACAGGCCATGGGCAAGGATCTAGACGCCCGCTCCGATGAATTTACGGTGGGCCTTATCTTCTACGAGCTGCTGACCGGCATCATGCCCTTTCATGCAGAAAGCGCCATCGCCAGCCTGGTTAAGCGCACCCAAGAGCGAGCGGCACCGCTGGTCGATGTTGACGGCTCTATTCCCCGGGAATTGAGCGATATCGTCAGTAAATGCCTGGAGCGTAATCCCGACGAGCGGTTCGCCTCGATTGAGGAGCTGGTAAACGAGCTCCAGATCTGGCGGGGTGAGAAGCCGCGGACGGGACAATCGGCGGTTGCGCGTCCAGTCGTTTCCGAGGTCGCTCCTGCTCCAGCGAAGCGGCTGTCGGCGAAGTGGATTGCGATAGCGGTTGCGGCGGTTGTGCTGGCAGCCGGGGCTGTCATCGGGGTTCGTTACGCAGCCCGCTCGAGGACGGGAACGAATGCGGTGCAAGGGCCCGTCACCTCAGTAGCGATTGTTCCTTTCTACAACGCCTCGGGAGATGCGAGCTTGAGTTGGCTGGGATCGAGCATCGCCGAAGCTTTGAGCACCGACATGGGCCAGTCGGTTCACCTGCGGATGGTGTCTCCCGACCGGCTTCAGCAAGTGCTCAGCGATCTGCGGGTGTCGCCGCAATCGCAGCTTGATCTTCAAACCGTGAAACGCATCGCTGAGTTCACCCACGCCGATACCATCGTCTTCGGCCAATACGAAAAAATTGGCGAGCAGATACGCATCAACGCCACGATTGCCGATCTCGCCAACGATCAAAACATCACCCTGAAGACCGACGCCCCCAACGAGCAGCAACTGCTGAGTTCATTGGACAAATTCGCCGATAATGTGCGCGAGAAGGTGGCTGCGAATCCGGAAGTTCTAAAGGAGCTGCAAGCCCACTCGCAGCACGTCGACACCAAATCGCTACCGGCGTTGCGCGCCTACGATGAAGGGCTCCAACTGGTGCGGGCCGGAAACAATACGCAGGCTGTCACCAAGTTCGAAGATGCCACGACCCAGGACCCGGCCTTCGCCATGGCGTTTTCGAGGCTGGCCCAAACCTACAGTGCCTTGGGTTACGACGACAAGGCGGAGCAGGCATCGCGTCGCGCCGTCGAGCTCAGCGACAATCTGCCGGCACAAGATCGCTTCTTGATCCAAGCCAGCCATGCCAGTCTCATGCATGACACGGCCAAGGCCATTGACGCCTATCTGCAGCTGGTTAAGGTCAATCCCGACGACACCGATGCCGAGTTTGCTCTGGCCAAGCTGTACGAAGATGCGAACAATTACAACGAAGCCAAGAAGTATCTTGGCAAAGTTTTGGCCTCCGACCCGAAATTTGTCGCCGCACTGCTGGCCATTGGGCGGGTGGATATCAAGAGCGGCGATCCGCAGTCCGCGATCGACCCTCTGAACAAAGCACTGAGCCTTGCCATCCAGTTCGATAACCAGGAAGAAAAGGGCGCGATTCTGCAAGCGTTGGGCATTGCTTATCAGCGGCTGAACAAGCCGGAAGACGCGCTGCGCAATTATCAGCAGGCGTTGGAGATTCGGCGGAAGATCGGAGATCAGCGTGGCATCGCCACCAGCCTGCTCCAGATGGGCCAGATCCAGGATGCCATGGGCAATTCCAAGGCCGCCCTCGCCAGTTGGACAGAAGCGGTCGAAGTTGATCGGAAGATTGGTGACAAGAACGGGCTCATTCAAAATTTGATGACCCTCGGCTTCTTCTATCTCGATCACGACCAGAACGACGAAGTCCTGAAGTTCACCAACGAGGCCTTGCAAATCGCACGCGACACTGGGGACGAGATTGCTCAGGCGACCTTGCTGGTCAATCTGGGAGGGGCCCACTTCAACAAGGGCGAATATCAGGACGCTTTGACGTATTACCAGCAGTCGTATGAAATCAGCAATCGGCTGAAGGCGCAGGACGAGGCGGCGCAGGCGCTGCACGATCTGGCGCAGACCAATGAAAAATTGGGCCAGTACGACACCGCGTTGTCGCAATATGTTAAGGCGCTGGATATCTATCGCGCCTCAGGGGATAAGAGTGGGATTGCCCTGGAGTCTGGCGACATCGGCACGCTGTTTGCCGTCCAGGGACAGTTTGGTGCAGCGTTGAAAGCTCAGCAGGAAGCGGTCAATACCTACCGCCAGCTCAACGATCGCAGCTACCTGATGGTGTGGGCGCTTGCCGGCTACGGACACACGCTGTCAGCTGTCGGCCGGGAAGATGAAGGTCAGAAATACATTGAAGAAGCGCTGAAGCTTGCGCCCGAGGCGAAGAATAACGAAGCCACGGCGGCCGCTCTCAATTACCTCGGGGACAGCTACTTCTATCGCGGCGACTACTCCTCGGCGCAGCAGCAGTACAACAAGGCGCTCCAGCTGGCGACTGGGGCCAAGCTGCGCGGGCCTTTGATGCAGACGAAGTTGAACCTGGCCAAGCTTGATGTCGTTCAGCGGCGATCACAGTCAGCCGTGGGCGCGCTGAGAAAGCTCAAGCAAGACGCCGATTCCATGGGACTAAAGGCCGAGTCTGCGGACGCGTCGGTGTATCTGGGTGAGGCCCTGTTGGCAGGTAAGCAAGCCAGTGCCGCACGCGACGAGTTGGACAACGCGGTTGGCCGTGCCGAGAAACTGGGGTTGCGAGTAGAGCAGGCGCGCGCGCAATACTTTCTAGGTGTAGCCCTCGCGCAAAGCGGCAAGCAAACTGAGGCTGTGCCGCACTATCGCGAAGCGGTGAAGCTCCTGGAATCGATTAGCAAAGAGGATGGCGCAGGCAGAGTGTTGGAGCGCTCCGACCTGAAGGACATCTATCGCGACGCGGCGAAGGCTTATCAGGGCGGCGCGCAAAATCTCTAACCGGGAAATGTTCGCAACAAGCCCCGGCGGAACTCTCCCGGGGTTTCTTCTCCTGTCGCCGTCTCATTTACTGCACAGGCGGGCAAATCCCATTTCCTTGGGGTGGACGCGGTGCGGGAATTATCTTGCTCAACCCGCCTACTCCGAGATGGGTCGGAAGGGTCGCCTGATGATACGTAGAGACGACATCCGAGAAGCCTGTACCTTTGCCGCCGACAATCGGATCGATCGGCTGGCTCGTGAAACTGGAGAAGATGCTGACCCAATTATTGGAGCCAATCGGATCAGCTTCCAGGAAGTCGGCATTCTGCGAGTTGATGGGATCTGAAGTGTAAAACTGCGTACAGATTGCAATCGTCGGGTCCGTTTCCGAAGGACAGGGGACGTTTTGCTGCTGCTGGTTCTGGCAGGTGACGCTATAGACGATGCAGTTGCCGCCAGTTTCCAGGAAAAGGGTACAAGCCTCGTCGGCAAAGTGCGTCCCCAGCAGGCGTTGCTGGAAGAACGTCAGCTTGTTCCACGGGGTCGCAAGCACGGTCATCAGAAGGTCATTCGTATTAATGAAGCCGTTGGGATAAGTCACGGCAAACTCGTACCCACCAAAAACGAAGTCGTTTTCCGTCCCGCCGGGGGGAATGAGTTGCTGGAGTTGCAGGGAGGTATGCGGGGTGAACTCCCAGGCCAGTATGTCCTGGACAGTGGACGCCTGCGGCTGTGAACCGGTGAAACCGACCCACGCCGAACCGTTGTTCAGGTTCAGTCCGGTGGGGTTCGAATTGGAGAAGGTTACGTTGTAGGGTACGTTGATGACCGTCGGAGCGCCCGGCTCGGGAGTGTGGGTCCCCGGAATGAACTGCGGATCAAGCCACACCTGCAATGTTCCTTGAGGTTGACCCGGAGCGGGCGGCGTGTACTCAACCACAACCTGATGCACAGCGCCATCCTGACAACGGCCTGAGGTGCAGTTGTCTCCAATTGCGGGCACTGATGTATTGATTGCGCCGGTCGACAACAGGCAACTGGTCACATCGTGATTTTGATCGATGGTATAAATCCCCGGAAGATGAACCGGGGTATTGGTCGACGGCCCGCAACTCTGCACCGCAACGTGGTTGGTATTCGGGTCCCAGGGATTTTGCTGGATGTCGAACTCAATCGCCAGGTTGTTGTTGATGCCGGCATAACCCATCCCGCCATTAGTCGCACCTACCGAGGTGACACCAACGCCAGACGCACCATACGTAGGATCGGTTGCAGTGGAATTCTGAATGATGAAGGCGATTCCATCCCCGGGATTGCAGCACACTGCGGGGGTGTGCACCTGGAACTCGAACCAGGTGGTGAATCCGGAGGTCAGAGGCTGCTGGATGGTGAAATATGTGCTGGACTGCTCCGTGGTAACTGCCGGAGAACTCGGTCCGTCGGTCAGGCGAAGCACTTCGGCGCCTTGCCACTGAGCCTGGTGTGCCTTGCCATTCAGTTGAAGGTTTGCAAGCGAAGAGAAATCGGAGAACCGGATTTCCTGGGCAAACGCGGCGGGGGCCGACAACACCAAAACCGCGACGAGCACAAATGCCGCCGGGCCGCCTTTCAGTCGTATCATTCCTGACCTCTTTCTACGCTTACGCGTGAGGCTCACCTGAACTGGGGTCCCGCACGGACACAGTGAGTATTATCGACGGGGGAACCGGCTGCAATTGTCCATCGTGCCGGTAGACTGGCCGATAGACCTAACCCCAATTTCAAGCGCGCCCAGGAAACTGCGTTCAATCGCGAAAGCGGGCTTAATGCAAACCTGACTGACTCAATTTGACAGCGCTATTGGATCCGCCGGCTAACGTACCAAAATATATGTTCGACGCTTGGCCTGCGGTGCTGATGTTATCGACGATGATCGCGCTGGTACCAGTCGACTCCGCCGCCCCGGCGACGGCCGGTGCCGGGAAGCCGGTGGTCGGAAGCATGAAGTTCTGCGCGCATCCCGCCGTCCCGCCGCCCGTAGCGTTGCAGTAGTTCGCTACGCTGAGAAAAAGCCAGTCAATGTCGGTGTTGCTGTTGTAGACCTCCTGGAGCGGAGAGCATTCCGGCGCGTCGTCCATTCCTGAGTTTGTGGATAGATTCAGGGTTGTACTGCTCGCCGTGGTCATGGTACCAGTACTGTCAAACCCGATCTGATACAACATCGGATTAAGGGCGAGCGTCGGATTTCCACACACATAGAGGTGTCCGCTTGAGATTTGCCCCGTGTAATAGGTGTTATCAAAAGCGCCATCGTGCATATTGTTGGTGCCCGATCCGGTACCCAGTTCAATCCACTTCGGGCTGGTCAAGGCTGTGGTGGCCTGCATTACCTCTCCAAAACCGCCACGATTGCCGCAATCGCCGCCCGACGGAAGCGCACATCCGATAAAGGCAAATACCTTGCCCGTGGTGGAATCCACAATTGGCGGGTCAATGATCGGCCGACCGCTGGCAGTGCCTCCCGCGCCACCCGTGCCCACATTGACCGTAGTTGCGCCAACGCAAGGAGGGCTTTCGCAATTCCCGCCTGCGATCGTCTGCACAAACCATAGAACACCACTGCCGTCGCCCACGAAAATATTGCCCAAACTCACATCCTCTGTAGGCCCGGTCAGTATCGGACTTGCACTGGTACTGACGGTGATAGGCCAGCCGCCAGTCGTGACCTCGGCCGGAGTGCCGCCAAATACCGGCGTAAACTTGTGGAGGCTGCCGCTGTCGTCACCAACATAGGCGACGTCGTTGCCATAGTCGATGAAGGGCGATGACAGCGTAACCTGAACACCTCGGTTCATGGTGATCGCAGTATCGGCGGCATTATTTCCAACGCCAGGCACCGCTGGCGCAACGGCGCTACTGCCATTGCTGCCGGTAGTTCCGATGGTCAGCACATGAAATTTAGATCCGCCGCTGATGCTTTCGACATAAGCGATCTTGGTCCCATCCTCCGAAATAGTCGGGGAAGTTTCGATCGTGCCCGTCCCAACCGCATACGAAAATAGAATGTGAGGCACGGCTCCGCACAGTCCGCCAGGACCACTGTACAACTTGGTTACTCCCAATAGGTTGGCTTGTCCGTTCGCACCGCCAGTGAGAGTGTCGCCGCCCCAGGCGAACTGGGTGAGAGTGTTTGCGAGCGCGATCGTGTCCCCCCCGGCTCCTGGAACCGTCGCCGTTACCGTCACCGTTTGGCTACTCGACATCGCGCTGACACCAACGAAGGAACCACAATTTGGAGCGTCTATCAAGGTTGCCAGGCTCGCTGCGTCCGTGGCGCCACTCCCGAGGGCAAATTGGAAGTTTCCAGTGTGTTTGGTTACGCTGGTGCTGCTGCAGGAAGTGGAACTGGCCCCCGGGGTCGCACTCAGTGTGATGGAATCACTCCCGTTGGCAATTGTCACGGAACCAGTGGGTGCGCTCACATTCGTAAACGTTCCCGTCTGGCTGGCCGCAACCGCAGCCGAACCGGCTGCATTCACGGGAAAGACGACAAAGTCTGAACAGCTCGCATTATTAAAATCGAAGCTGTACTTGGCGGGATACTTGGTCGCCGCCACGCCCCCCGTCCCCAGACTTACATTCCAATCGGATGGTGACTGCCCGAGGCCTGCTGCCTCGCCGATCTGGTAGGACTCAGGAGCCGGCGCGCTCTGCCGCTTTTTCTGCTGCATCTGGAAGCGCGGATCGGTTTGCACCTTGAGCCAATGCTCGTAGTTGCCGTTCTGAATTGCGTTCTCTTTGGTGCCGGGATCCGAGAAGATAATGTGATGATGAGTCCAGTCATCGGGAAAGCCCGTTTGCTCACTGCGGCTCTGTTGGGCCATGGCGGAAGTCGCCAGCCCTACCGCCAGTACGGTTGCAACTCCAAGCCGAAAGAGACCTGGCGGAAAGCCTTCCATAGGACACCGCCCCGAGGGAATAGGTAGTGGCCAACAGCATAGCCCATCCACTGTCTCCTCGCAAAGCACAATCATCGCAGGCACAATCATCGCCGGCACAATCATCGCCGGTGGTGGTGGAGTTGATGAGGGAGGTTTCACCTCCTCGCATGTTGGCGCTTCAGACCTCTAGTCATGGAGCCGCGCGAATCTAATTTCAAAATTACCACCTTCTGTATTCGAGAGGACCGCTCGCCTGGTTCGAGAAGAGCGTGAAGCGCGATGATCGTTCTGGATGGGTCGGCAGCAATAGACTGGCTGCTCCAGACCCCGGCGGGGCGCCACATCGAGAATCGAATCTATGCGCGTAACGAAAGCCTGCACGCGCCCCATGTTCTCGATCTCGAGGTAACCCAGGTCTCGCGGCGTCTGGTCCAACGAGGAGCCTTGGCTGCCAATCGGGCCGATCAAGCCATACCGCCTTCCTTGCGCCCTGGACTGAGTTGAGTTCGTCAGCGCGGGTTTCTTGTAGGCCTCGACGCCTTCAACTAACAGCAACTCGCAGATCTGCGAAATCCTTCTCGCTTCGCTGGCAGCAATTTCCTGAAGCTCGTCGTTCAAGACTCGAAACGCCATCTCGCTAGTGAGATGGGGCGCCGTCGGCGTCGACTGAGGATTTCTTTAGCTCTCTTCTCCGCGTAGTATCCAGTCGATGGTCTTGTGGAATCTTACGGAAAGCAAAACGAGCATCTCCAGACTGGGCGCAATCTTTCCCCTTTCAATCTTTGAGAGGTGTCCTTGGCTGACGTTGAGATGGGTAGCTAGTTCTTCTTGAAGTATGGTTCCACGTAGCCTCTTAATCCGAGAACCTACCGCCGTCAAATCGACCTTGGATTTACCTGCCATCTTGAGTAAAATCTCTTGACTTCCACATTCATAAATGGCATATTCACTATTGGCATATGCCATTTATGAATTTGTGCTGCACTGTCTTTTTGTACCCCATCAGAGGATGCCGGGCATAGTGCCTTAGGAAGTCCGGAGATAAAAATCAAGCATTAGGAGGCAATATGAGCGAGGGTAAAGAACAACGCGCCAGCGCACGACCGCGGAGAAATCCTCTTGTACGCGAAAACTTGCGGTTCGCCCACCGGCTGATTGCTGGTACTCTGCCCATTCGATTGGCTGAGTCGCTGAAAGCCCTATCTCAGGATTTTGACTTTTCTCTGCATAGAGGTGAGCTCCAACTCCTGAACAATTCCTGGTACGTAACACACACGGGCCTGCTTCGCCTGGCACGTCGGAAGAGATGCCGCGGTATTCATGTGGAGGCCGTCGATTCCTTGTGTGATTCTGCGGCCAGCCGGTTTGTTCTCAAGGCGACGGTCTATCCGTCCAAGGATTCCGCCGGCTTCGTTGGCTACGGCGATGCCGATCCTTCGAATGTTTCTCCGCTGGTCCGCGGCGCCGAGATGCGCATAGCTGAGACTCGAGCCGTCAATCGCGCCCTGCGTAAGGCGTATGGCATCGGCATCTGCTCGGTCGAGGAGATCGGATCTAATGCCGCTCCGATGCCGCCGGCTCCCGATGCGCAGAAGTTTCCACCCAAGAGTGCCCATGGAAACAGCAACGGAAACGGTTCCGGTCACAAGGTCCGCGACCGGCTGTGCCAGATCATCCG
>JBEKXQ010000097.1:0-24985 GCA_049511915.1 Candidatus Korobacteraceae bacterium | reverse complement strand
AGCACTCGCGCCGGCAACTGACCTGAGTTTTGAGAGTCCTGCCCAACTGCCCGTCCATTTTCATGTAAGCGCATGACTATGCGAACTTAGCTGGGATTTCTCGTCACCCGCTCGAAATCACCCGTTTTTGATGCGATCTTCTGCAAACGGTTCACTGAAAGTGAAATGCTGAGACGCGGGGTTGCAAGGAGCTCTGTTTCCCGGGCCCGGAGACGCCGCCCAGTTGGTTTTTTTTAGAACATAAACAGGTCCGCGACACTAACCTTCAGTACGCGAGCAAACCGCTCGAGCGTTTCAAACGAAGGGGCATTGATGCCTCTCTCCACAAGGCTGAGAAAATCCACTGAAATTGCCGCTGCTTCCGCGAACTGTTCCTGCGTCATGTCACGGCTCCTACGCAGTTGCCTCAAGCGGCGCCCGAATTGGACTCTGAGCCTGGCCACGAAGAAATCAGCTGTTCTTGGCCAGTTTCTCGGAATATGATTACGCGTAACACCGAGCGTGACTACGGGTCAAAGATGTACTGAATCGGAGGACCAATTTGTATGGGAACTGCAAAGTTCTATGGCGATGTTAATGAAGCTGGACTGAATCAAGAATCAAACCTGACAAGCTCGACTTGGGAGGGCGCCGCGATTGTTGAGCACATGGGAACCGTTGGCGAGCTTTATCATCTTATCCCTGTTTTCAGCCGACACCCGTTTCGGGCTAGTGGCGACGAAAATCGCTACAAAGACGAAATACGTCGCGAACCCCTTCAAATCACTGAGAGTCCCATTCCCATAGCAACCGTTGGTAAGACTTACTCGCTCGTGCAGCACCGCGATGTTGTGGCGTCTGTGTTCCGAGCCCTCAATATGATCGGCATTGATATTTCCGCACTCGAATCGACTCTCATTCTTTCGAAATATGGCGAGAGGATGCAGTGGAGCTGCAATATTCCGAATTTCGACTTTGATCCCGGCGACAAGTGTCCTATAGTCCTGCAAATTAACTGCCTCAATTCCGTAGACACCAGTACCGTCTTGGAGGTCACGTTTGCGTGGTATCGCCTGGTTTGCGCCAATGGCATGATGTTCGGTGTGAGAGATTCTTGGCTCCGCAGGCGTCACATCCAGTCGCTCGATCCGAACGACGTTGCAGATTACTTGAGAGAACAACTCGAACAGGTACCAACAGAACAAAGTCTTTATAAGCAGTGGCTCGCACAGCCAGTAAGGCCGGAAGAACTGCAAGTCTGGATCGACGAGGTTGTCGCGCAGAGTTGGGGCCCACACGCGGCTGCAAGAATATGGAATATCCTTAAGGACGGTTTCGATGGAGATGTGCAGCCGGCAAAGAGCCGGAAGCCTCATGAGCTGGAAGTTGCGGCCACGCGCGAAGTGCCGGGAGCGCACGCCCCGGTCGACAATCTTTTTCATGTGAGTCAGGCTCTGAGCTGGCTTGCCGGGACCCGGAAAACGATCCAAGAACGCCTCAAGGCAATCCCCGCACTCATGAAGCCGCTCAGCACTCGCTCCAAACGAGCGGCTGCGTCGTCGTAATCGAAGCAGAGAAAGACGTCTGATTGTTTTGATTTCTTTGATTGTCTGATTCTCTTTGATTTCTCACGCGGCCGCCGAGCGCCCGGAGGGGTCATGGGATGTTTACGCTCCCGCTCTAAGACGGTCGCCAAAACCAAGGCGGCAATGAGCGCCCCCACGCTTCTTCAGCTTCAAGACGCAGGCGCTGGTACGTGCTCCAGTGCATTTCACTGGGTTTGTCCGGAAATGGGTCTAACATGTTCGGCGAGCCGCCCAGCTTCATCCGAATCGACTGCGCTTTTCGTAAGGCACGGTGGTGCGGTTGTTCTCTCTGGCTCTCATAGACAAGTTGATGGCAGAGGCGGCAGGCAAAGACTGGACCTCCGTGCAGAAGGGCCACCCGCCGACCACAACCCCGAGCAGGACAAACAAACCATGTTCTCTCGCCTCCATAGTGACAAGGGGTACGGACAAGCTCTACCAGGAAGCGCTTATCTTGCCACTCGGCTGAGCGGTTCGGTCGGTGCCGATAAGACAGAACTATGGAGCTTGCTGTTGTAATGCCCTCAATTGCTCCGGCTGGTTCCCCGTTGCGGATCCAGCGAAGCGTCCACGTACCAGGTCGAAGACAGCCTCTGCGACTCAACTCACGAATGTCAAGCGCAAAGAATGCGTCCGTTATGTCTTTCCGGCTGCGATGTCTGACCATCAAGTACCTCCTTGCCTATCGAAATCATTAGCCAGTTTAGACATTTTGTAGTTGATTTGTTTTGATTTCGAAACGCTTTAATACCTCCCGGTATGATCAGAGCGATTGAGATCGCTTCGGCGGTCTTCTGCGCCAAGACCTTTGTTGCTGTGGGCTTGCGAACTCGACGACCTTGGCTGCTTACAGGCCTCCGTGTGCGCGCCCCGGCCCTTTTGTCCTCGCGACATAGCTTTGATTCTTTTGATTGTTTGATTTCCGTGGATGACTTTGGGTACCTTCCAGCATCGGGAGATGGCTGCAAGTGGCTGTTTACACATCGCCTGGCGCTTCCTGAGAGGCTTTGAATCCGCAGACGTTTTCAGGTTCTGCCTTTGATTTCTTTGATTGTTTCGCCCCAGCTTTCCCACGCGCGCGACCATTGACCGAGGCAGTAAGCACCCCCCGAGGTCCTGCGCCTTTGGGCGAACGCTCTGCACCCGCGCGCTTACCTCCGCGCGGCACCATTCCCCGAGACCTGGAAACCAGTTCCATTGGGTTTGTGAAGGGGCCAAAAGGGTTCGATTTGGACGCCTTCGGTCTGAAACGGTTTTCTAAACCGTCAGCGGGTGCGAATCGAAAGGTGCAAGTGGCGAGCTGTCAGTCAGTTGGAGCGGGCGCCCGGTTGCTCGGGTGCACATTAGGTGCACATTCGCCACCCGACCCATCAAGTTGCCTCCGCGGGGATCCCGGTCAATTAACGCGCGAGATTCAGGGTTGAACGCGAGAGGCCGAACACTGGGCGCGTAACCCGCATCGAGAGCCTCCTGGTCCTGGCTCTTGAGCGTGGCGATACCTTGCAGAAACGTCGATTGCCGCGGCGTCAGTTTGGGTTTTGCTGAGGGGCCTTCTTTGATTGCTGCGGCGCGATTTTCCGCGCGGGCCTGCCCGTAGCCGAGCAGCTTCCGGCCCAGCGCCCCCAGGTACTTCGCTCCTGGTCGCTTTTCGCCTCGCGGCATAGACCTGATCCCTCAGAGCGCAAAATCAGCAACGATGAGGGCACGGCTGGGTCTGCAGGCCGGCGTTCACCTCGCTCTACACCATTTTAACGGCAGGCTTCGGAGCGCCAGTTCTCGGTCGCTGCGTCTCCTTGCTGTGGTACTTGCCTCACACCGGGCGTGCTGCTTGCAAAGAAAGCATTTCTCTGTTAGTTTCCGGCTGATCATGGGTAAAACCAAAGAGCAGTACATAGCGGAATATGTGGCCGGCGTGGCCAGCATCGGCGGGAAAGCCCGCGCCAAGGCGTTGACGGCACGGCGCCGCCAGGCGATCGCCAAAGCAGGAGCAGCGGCGCGGTGGGGCAAGGCTAAGAAGACCGGGACATGAGAAAGAACTATTCGTTCCTTAATCCGACGTGCGAGGTCAAGAGCTGCCCGCGTTTCGGCACCAGGATGGAGAAGGTCTATAAGTACTCGCAAACCCTCAAGGGTGGCCCCAGCGATCTAACGATTCACGTCTTCGGCTGCCGACCTCGCAAGCGGCGTTCAGTGGGCCGAGGTCCGCTGCCGGGGCGCCACTACGCCTATCGAACTGCGAACGGGAGCTCAGCGAGTTGCCTTGGTCCTGGCCAATACAAGGGCACCGATATCGTAACCGGGGAGCCGTTCGAGACAGTACTGACCAGAAAGCGCGGCAGTCGGCTTATGCCAGGCGGCCAGTCGTGTCCGCAGTGTGGCGGCCAGGGGAGGCTGCAAGGCCCCCAGCTCAGCGAACGCTTAGGCGAATCATTCTGGAGACTGCGCTGTCAAAGGGGACACACGAACTACTACTGGAAGAGAAACGGAGAGCTCAAATCTCTGCCCCCGGAAGCGTTGAAAAAGCTCCATAGCAGGACCGTTTACAGCACCCGGTGCGACTGTCCGACGTGCCCAAGTTTTGACGTCGCGATGAGCCCGCAAAAGAAACGCCACTACCAAGAAGGTGGCGGTGCGATCTACATCCTGCATTGCTACTGCCGCGGCGGTCATAAGAAGCATTTGGTTCTACCGAAGGGATACCTCGCAACCCAGGTCGCGTGGGGCATCTACGAATGGACAGACAAGGCAGGACAGAAGCACCGAACCTTGCCCCGAAGAAGGCGCGCGGACGGAACATCTCCGACGTGGCGACCAATCGGCTGGGACGAATGGCCTCCGGAAAACCGGATGATTGGAATATTGCTAATTGAAAACCCCGACCTTACCAATCGGCAACTAGGGCACATGTGCGACGACGTCTCAAGACTCAAGTGCCCGTTTCCCGGACACAGTTGGGAGGAGGCGTTCACACGGCCGGGTTCAGGTGCTAACTGGATTGCTAAACTTCGAAAAGCTGTGAAGCGGCCGGCCCCGCAGAGCAGGCGACTGTAGGGCTCTGGTCCCAGGGCATTTTCATTTTCTCTTCATTCCGGAGCCGGATTTCCCACACTTGCTATTTTCACAAGCTAAGATCGCAATCCCTTATCAAATAAGGACTTAACAACTACAGTTTTCACACTTCTAACGTTTCCTGAATCTTCTCGGCTTTCACATTCATTTCACGCTCGGCCCGCGCCCCGAAAAGTCAGCGCTAACCTGCAAGCGTGTTCAGGCAACGCAAAACTCAAGAAGCAAGAATTCTCGAGTTGCGGCTTCGCCTCTCCGGCGCATGGGTGCCGTCCCCCGACCGGCTCGCTGTCGGGATAGCGGAGGGCAAAGCCGGAATCTTTGCACTGCCCCGCGCAACTTTCCGCGTCGAAAATCGCACTGAGACACTGAGTGCCCAGGGCCTAAGTTGGTTTCGTCTCGTTTGCCATCCCGACCAGACGGTGCAGGCGCCTGCAGACGAAGATCCGGCGCCGTCTCTATTTCCCGATTACAACGAAGCTTTTTCCGATCTGACGGCAGACCGGAAAGAATTGCGACGGCAGTCTGCTCGCCCGAGGGTCTGCCGATGAGCAACGATAACGGCAAACCAGAGCCAGCCATCGAATGGCGCCAGCATCCCCACATTGCCCCAGGCGTGTATCCAGCCTACGCTCGCCACGCCAAGCAGTATTGGGACAAGTGCTATCACCGCTGGGTCTGTGCGGTCATGTTCGATGTGCTCTCCGATGACCTCTGCACCGTCGTTGCGCGCGTTCCCCGCTTTCTAAACCTCGGACCAGGGAAGCATCCAAGAGCTCGCGCGCGGAGTGACTACCTGGCGGAATGGGTCAGGGCGAACCGCGGGCCGCCAGTACGCGGTGATCGCCTTTCGCCCCGCGTCTTTACCGGGCGCATGGCCCGCGTCGAAGTGGGCGACACCGACGCCAGCAAAAGCCCAGTTCCGTACTCGGTTGTGCGGAAGATCTTGAGCTGGGAAACGGGCGCCGGCGGGGTCAATCTGTCAAGTAGTCACACAGTCAAGGGAAGCAACACTCAACCGTAGCGCAGCAAAGAAGTTTCAGCGGATGTTTGGCAAAAGCGGGAAGGGGGTGCGGGGGAAGGGGCGGCGTTTGAGCCCATTCCCCCGCACATTGATTTCGAAGAAGGAAAGCTTCGCTCCCCGCGGACCGAAAGATGCAATCTAATCCAAGTCACACCAAGGACGGGCGACTTGAGAACATCGCCCGTAACGGCAAACGCGCGAGCTCGATTGAATTTTCAATGAAACGCGAGCGCAGAAAGAATGTAGATTCCATCTCTGTCTGGCACGCGCACGCGAGCCACACAGAACAGCGGTTAGTGTAACCGCTACACGGATGTAAGTGATTGACAATATCGCAACTCAAACCTGAGATGTCCGATAGTGTCCCGAACGGAGAACTGAACGGGTGCGAGCCGAACTGCAACACGTACTGACGGCAGCGAAAGAACTCCCAGCCGAGGATCTGCCTCGTCTGCTCGGTGAGCTGGAGGAGATCCGTTGCACGGCCATCGCGCGGCTGACTGCGCCCGCTTCCACAGCCCCGCAGTCAGATGAGCTGCTGGACGTGGACGAGGCGGCACGTCGCCTCGGCACCTCGAAGGACTATCTGTACCGTCATCATGCCCGCTTGCCATTCACCCGCCGCATGGGGAGGAGCCTGCGGTTTTCCGCTTTGGGAATTGAAAAGTACATAAGACAGCCGAGCCATCTTGACAGCAAGAAGGCTCACGGCTACACTTCTCCCGTTGTTGTGGAAAGGACGCGCACGATATGACGAAACGACTGGGGGAAGATGACTCGATCGTAAAGACCACACTGCGATTGCCGCAATCCCTTTTGAACGCCGCGAAGCATCGGGGAATTGATGACGGGCAGAGTCTGCAAGAAGTCATTGTCCGGGCGCTTGAGCAGTACCTGGGCAAGCAGAAGGGGGGCCGGAGATGACAATCAGAGGCAATGGCCGGATCTTTACTAGGAAGGGGAGCAGCTATCTTTGGATTGCGTACTACCACCACGGTAAAGAGCATCGCGAGGTTGCCCGAAACGTTCGCACCGGCGAAAAGATCGAGACGTCGGCAGATAAAGCGCAACACCAAGCAGAGAAGTTCCTCAATCATCGCCTCGGAGAGATGGCAGCCGCGAGATACGGCGGTAGGCCGTTCGTTGGCCCTCAACAGGAACGTATCACCGTCGCTGAACTGCTGGACGCTCTTAAAGAGGACTACAAACTGCGGGGCAAATGGAGCAACAGGATTGCTTCGAGCATGAAGCCCATTCGTGACCACTTCGGGCCCTGGCATGCTGTGCAGGTCACGGGCGAGGCGATCGATAACTTCATCTCTGAGCTTCTGCGTGGTGATCCCGCGCAAGAGATCCCGGCGAAAGCACCGGCTACAGTTAACCGCAGCACCCAACTGCTCACGCAGGCGTACAAGCTGGCAGTTCGGCGCAGTCGGTTGGCGACCGCCCCGCCGATTCGTCGTCTCTCGGAGGCAGGCAATGCGAGGCAAGGCTTTCTTACGGAGACAGAATTTCGTACGTTGTTGGAGCACCTGCCGGAAGACCTCAAAGACTTTACTCTCTTCGCCTATTTGACAGGATGGCGGAAGGGCGAAACCGCTTCTCTGCGCTGGGAGGACGTGGACGGCGACGTTATCCGCTTGCGGTCTGAAAACAGCAAAAATCGCGAGGGAAGAACAGTGCCGCTGGTGGGCGAATTAGCGGAGCTGATAGCGCGGCGCAAGGCTGCACGTCAAGTTGAACGGAAGAAGCGCCCCGAGGCGTCGTCCGAGTTCGTTTTCCACCGCGCGGGTAAGCGTATTGGCTCGATTCGTAAGGCGTGGGCAACCGCGTGCAAGTTTGCAAATGTGCCCGGACGCCTTTTCCATGACCTGCGTCGTTGCGCCGTTCGGAACATGATACGGGCTGGCGTGCCCACCGATGTTGCACGGTCGATCTCGGGTCACAAGACCGCCTCGATTTTCTCCCGCTACAACATTGTTGCCGAAGACCAGAAGCGCGACGCGCTTGAGCGGACCCAAAGAATGGCTCCTCAGGTAGGACTCGAACCTACAACCCTCCGGTTAACAGCCGGATGCTCTGCCATTGAGCTACTGAGGAGTGTTTTGCGCCCGGCGGCGCATCAAATTGTAGTCGTATTGTAGCGGGCGCGCGCGCGCCGCGTCAAAGGCTGCGCTGCTTCTTTCGCGGTCTCACTCCCAAAGAGGTCCGTACTTTGGATCAGGCTCTGACTGCACCGTCCTTTCGCCGCGCGAAACGCTGGGGCCTTTGCCAGGCTCGCAGCGTCGTCGGACAAAGAAGACATTCAGCGAACGCGATTGTTGTGTTTGTCGCGATATATGGTTTGCGAAGTGTGGTTGTATTGATGATTGAGAGCAGCCTTGTCGCCGGTAGTTAGCTTTCCGCCATTGGCGGCTTTCATCGCGGCTTCGGTGCGATTGGTATTCACCTCACGGTTTTCGATGTGGGCAGTCTCGCCCGCGGTGAGTTGGCCGCTCTTAATTCCCTGCGCAATGCGATCACGCTGGGCGACGCGCCGGTCGTTCAGTTCAGTGCCGGGCTGCGCCGCCTTCGCTGCGTTGTGCTTGTCCTGATAAATCTGCCCGGACATCTTGTTCTGCTGCCGGTCGAGCGTTTGCCGATCGGCGGACGTCAGATGGCCATCATCTGCCTTTCGCATAGTGCTTTCTTCTTTGTTTATGCCGGCTTCCTTCGTTTCCAGATTGCGCGTTTCGCGGGCAGTCAGCTGTCTCGAGTCGAGTCCGTTCGCGATGCGGTCCTGCTGATCGGTCTTGCGCTGGTTAATATCGGGTGGCTTAGGTGCGGTGGGTCCTACCCCGGGTTGAGCGGTTGGGCCGGGAACAGCGGTTGGCGCAGAAGAGGTTTGTCCCTGCGCTCCAATAGCAAAGACTACGAGGGCAACTGCCAGCAACAAGCGATAGTGCTTCATAGTTCCACTCCGTTCAGTTTGTTTTTTTCGGCGCCGCTCCTACAGACACGATGAAGATAATTTTGTTGCTCAAACGCGGCCAAATTTCATGCGAGTCTTTTTCGCAGTGGCCGTGTTGCCGCAAGAGCCCACTTCGAGGAGCAAGAGGCCGGTTGTATGATGGAGGCTCGCCACACCATGTTTCGATTCGACACGTTAACGCGCGCCTTTGCCATCACGCTATGCGTATTGCCGTTCGCCGCCGCAATGGCGCAGAATCACAACTCCGACACCTTTTTCAGAATGAATATTCCCAAGTCGCCCGCAACAAAGCAGCAGCCGGTTACCGACGACTACTTCGGTCACAAGGTAGTTGATCCTTATCGCTGGCTCGAAGATGGCAACAGCCCCGAAACGCAGCAATGGGTCGCCGAGCAGTTGGCATACACGCGGAGCATTCTCGACGCGTTGCCCGGCCGCGATCAGTTACATCAGCGATTGGAGCGGTTGCTGCAGATTGGCAACCTTGGCGAGACGCAGGTCGGCGGCGGGTACTACCTCCATACTCGTCGCGAAGGCACGCAGAACCAACCGGTGCTGTATGTGCGGCAAAGCGTGGATGGACATGACCAGGTGTTGCTCGACGTGAACCTGCTTTCCAAGGACGGTACCGTCGCGCTCGACTGGTGGAATGCCTCGCACGATGGAAAGTACGTTGCGTATGGTACGTCGGAGAGCGGCTCAGAGATGAGCACGCTGCACGTGATCGAGACCGCGACACGCAAGCTGCTGCCTGACACGATTGCGCGCACGCAGGCCTGCAGCCTGGGATGGAAGCCCGACGACAGCGGCTTCTATTACACGCGATATCCCAAGGCGGGCGACGTCGCCGCCGGACAAGAGATGTACAACCGACACGTCTTTTACCATCCGATGGGCGGCGATCCCGCGAAAGACCCGCTCATCTTCGGCGAGGGCCTCGATCCGCAGGACTGGCCCAACGTCTCGCTGTCGAACGATGGACGGTGGCTCAGCATCATGGTCGAGCAAGGCTGGTCAAAGAATGAACTCTATCTGAAGGATCTGCAGAGCGGCTCGGCTCCGCTGCGCATCAGCAGCGGCAAGCAATTTCTCTACGTTGCGCACACCTATAACGGCGATCTCTACATCCTGACCAACGAAGATGGCCCGCGCTATCACGTTTTCAAGACGCCGCTAACCACGCCGACACGCGAGCACTGGCGCGAGATCATTCCGCAGTCGAACGCCGTTCTCACCTCACTGTACGTTATCGGCGGACAGCTCTTCGCGCGCTACGAATTCAACGCCCACTCGCTGTTGAAGCGCTTCACTACCGAGGGCAAACCGCTGGGCGAGATCGAACTGCCGACGCTGGGGACCATCTCCTCCATCGGCGGCGAATACGACAGCAGTAGCGCGTTCTATCTTTTCTCTTCATTCACCACGCCGACGACGATCTATCGCTTCGACATTCCGAACGGCAGGAGCACACTGTGGGATGCGGTTAAGAGCGGCATCGATGCCAGCTGGTACGAGACGAAGCAAGTCTGGTACACGTCGAAGGACGGCACGCGCATTCCCATGTTCCTGGTCATGCGCAAAGGGCTGAAGCTGACGGGCCACAACCCGGCGTTGCTCACCGGTTACGGCGGCTTCAACGTCAGCCTGACGCCCGAGTTCAACAAGGCGCTCTTCCCCTGGCTCGATCACGACGGCATCTTCGCCGTCGCGAATCTGCGCGGCGGCAGCGAGTTCGGAGAAGACTGGCATCGTGCGGGCATGCTCGACAAGAAGCAGAACGTCTTCGACGACTTCATTGCCGCGGCCGAGTATTTGCAGAAAGAGGGTTACACCGACAAGGAGCATCTCGCCATTCGCGGCGGCAGCAATGGCGGCCTGTTGATGGGAGTTGCGATCACGCAACGCCCCGATCTCTTTCGCGCCGTCATCTGCCAAGTGCCGCTGCTCGACATGCTGCGCTACCAGAACTTCCAGATCGCTAAGCTGTGGATCCCCGAGTACGGCTCGTCGGAAGACGCGAAGCAGTTCCAGTGGCTCTATGCTTATTCGCCCTACCAGCATGTGAACGAAGGAACCGTCTACCCCGCAGTGCTGTTCATGACGGCCGACACCGACACGCGCGTCGATCCCATGCACGCAAAAAAGATGACCGCAGAGTTGCAGGCGAACAATGGCGGTCCCAATCCAATCCTGCTGCGCATCGAGACGAAAGCCGGACACGGTGCAGGTAAGCCGATTTCGAAGGTTGTGGAGGACTGGACGGATATCTATTCGTTCTTGTTCTGGCAGTTGGGAATGGATAAGACGGCAACTAGCAACTAGCAATTAGCTTAATCTCCTCTTCTGCCAGCGCCTTATTTTCCTCGCGACTTCCGGTAAGTGCGAATGAGTGGGTCTGCGTTGCCTTGCCCGCTTCAACCGCGGTGATCACATAGGAGCATCCTATCCAGTGGGCTTCTTCTAAATCGGTTGGCGACCACTGCGCGGGATGATCGGGATGGGAGTGGTAGAAGCCGACAATGTCGGAGCCGTTCTCGTGGACCTCGCGTTGAATGCGCACCAGGACGCGCGGGTCAATGTCATAACGCGTCTGCGGGGAATCGGCGCAGACGTTGTTGCAGAGGATTGCGGATCGCACGGTACGGACATCGCCTTCAGACGTGCCTATCAGGATGCCGCAGCACTCGTTGGGATAAGCCTCTTCGCCGTGGCGGCGGATCTTATCGTAATCGGAAGCCTGGAGTTTCAGCATTGAAAGCTCCCGGCACCGCTACCGGCCAGTGGGCGAGCCGGTATCACAGGTTGGGTCCTCAGGGGTGTAGTTGGACTTGTTTTGCTCAAAGCACCAACTCACCTGCTCGCGCGAAAACTCTTTGACCACGCTGGCCGGGATGTCGGATTCTTTGACCTCCCTGAACTCGAAGGTAATGGACCCTTCCGGCGCAACCGTCGCCAACAGATAGCCATAGACATCGGTCTTGTCGATGGTGGAGAGCGCGCGGTCGGCCGGCAAACGGTAACGCACTGCGCCCGCACTTCCCATGATCCATCCCGGCAACACGTCGCCTTTGTGGCAGGCCGTGTTGTATGCGTCGTTCATGACAAAGTGCGAGTGGCTGGCCAGCACGTACACATTCTTCTTGGCCGTCTTCCGGAATGCGGACAGCTCGGCGTAGACTTCCCTTCCACTCGATTGTCCTCGCACCGAGCTATTCATGCTGTGCCCCGCCGAAGAGCTATCGGGCAGTGCGGCATGCATGCCAACCACTACCGTGCGAATGGCGCTGCTCTTCGCATCGTTCGCCAGCACCATCTTGAACCATGTCATCTCTGCCGGGTCGAACATGTCCGCGGAAGCATTGTCCATGCTGATGAAGTCAACCCCGCGATCGATCCAGTGATAGTAGGTTGTCAGCTGGTGGTTATTTGGGCTGTCTTCTATCCGCTGTTGCCGCAGCACGGGCTGATCCAGCCAGTCAGCAAATTGTGCGATATATTGCGTCCGCGTCATTGGCGCCACCAGTTCGTGATTGCCGATAGACAAGAACACAGGCAGCTTGCCGAAAGGCACAAGCTGATGCTGGATGAAGTCGGGCCAGGCCTCTGCGAGATACTGCGGCATTGTGGCTTGTGGATGAGTTTGACGGTAATCTTCGTCGATCTTGGATATGGCGCGGAAGTCGCCCAGGTGCCAGTAGAATGCGGCGCCGTCAGAGAGCACGCCAGAAGCAATGGCGGGCATCACGATGTCGCCGCAGTTGCGGGAATCGCCCGAGACGGCGAACTTCCAAGTGCCTGTGGAGCTTCGATTCTCCTGCGCGCTTAGGGTTGCCGCCAGGAAGATCGCTAAGCTGGCGATGCGGAGAAGTCGCCCTACCGGTTTGCAATTCATGAGCCTTGTGTTCCCCAAGCGCATGATCATAACGGAGTGACGCGGCTAATTGCTATTCCCGCACGAAATAGATAAGCTGCTGCCGTCCTTGTGTTATTTGGATAAGCGGAGAAAAATATGCGTGCTGCAGCTCGGACGGCCTTCCAGTCCCTGGTCATTTTAAGTTTGCTGTGCGGTTCCGCCAATGCGGCCGTTGCCAAACAGGACGCAACCAAGGGTGACGAGGCCCGCCTGAAGGGCGGTTATCGCTTTGATCGTGGTGGCTGGGTCTATGTGCATTTGGAAGGCGCGCCTGGCGACATTGGTTATCAGCACGGATATCTGCTGGCGCCTGAAATCGAGGACGGCTTCAGGGTCGTACAGTTCAAGGACGTCCACCGCACCAAGCGCGATTGGAATTTTTATCGTGCCACGGCACAGAACATCTTGTGGCCACACATCGACGAGGAATACCAGCAGGAGCTGCAAGGGATCGCCGACGGGCTCAAGGCGCGTGGCTCAAGCATGGACGTATGGGATGTGATTGCGCTAAATGCGATGGAAGAAGTACCCGACTATTACGTCCCCACGCTTGATCGGCAACAGAAGGTCGCCAACGCTCCCGACCTGAAGGCGCCGGGCAACTGCAGTGCTTTCGTCGCTACAGGTTCCTGGACCAAAGACCACAAGCCTGTCATCGCCCATAGCAACTGGACCGACATTGCCACCGGCAAGCGTTGGACCATCATCTTCGACATCGTCCCGACGCATGGCTATCACATGTTGACCGATGGCTTTCCTGGGATCATCGTCAGCGACGACGACTTCGGCATCAACTCCTCGGGTCTGATGGTGACTGAAACTACCATCGCCGGCTTCACATTGTTCGATCCGAACGGCAAACCGGAGTTCATGCGGGCTCGCAAGGCGCTGCAATATGCGAGCTCGATTGATGAGTACGTGCAGATCATGCTCGACGGCAACAACGGCGGCTATGCCAACGACTGGCTGCTGGCCGACAACAAGACCGGAGAGGTTGCGCGATTCGAAATTGGGCTCAAGCTGCACCGCGTCTGGCGCACTAAAGACGGCTACTTCGAAGGCGCCAACTTCCCCAGCGATCCGAAACTCACAAAAGTTGAAACCACCTTCGATCCCAATAATATGTCCAGCTCACCCAATGCGCGTCGCGTTCGCTGGCAGCAGGTGCTGCCTGCCAGCAAGGGACAAATCGACGTCGCTTTGGGCGAAAAGCTTCTTGCCGATCATTGGGACAGCTATGAAGGTAAGGAGGATCGAAACTTCCGCGGACTGTGCGGTCACGGCGATGCAGCTCCAGCCAGCGAGCCGGCGTGGGCGGAGCCGGCTTACAGCCCGATGGGCGCCGTTACAGCTCAGGCTGCGGACAGCACAATGGCGAAAAACATGACGCTGCAAGCACGTGCCGGACATCCCTGTGGGGAGGATTTCATCGCTGACAAGTTTCTCAAGGAACACCCGGAGTTCGATTGGCAGCGGCCGATCCTGATAGATATGAAGGGCAATCCCTGGACCGAGTTCAAGGCAAGCGATAAGCAGTAGCCAGTGCATTTCGGGACTTCAGGGGATATTTTTTGCAACTTGCGTGTTGCAACAAGCATCTGGCTTAAGCATAATGTTAACGAGGCTGGACTGCTGCACAGGAATCGTCCGGCCGGGAGGACAACGTTGCGTAAGCTGCTTTCTACCCCCAACGATTTTACCCTCACTCTGATTCGCCTGGTTCTGGGTATCGTGTTTTTCGCGCACGGCGCACAGAAGATGCTGGGCTGTTTCGGAGGCTTTGGTTTCCACGGAACCATGGGCTTTTTTACCGAAAAGCTAGGCATTCCGGCGCCGCTGGCGTTTCTCGCCATCTGCGCTGAATTCTTCGGCGGACTGGGCCTGATCGTCGGCCTGCTGAGCCGCATTGCGGCCTTCGGCATTATCGTCAACATGCTGGTGGCGATCGCGACAGTGCACGTGCATAACGGGTTCTTTATGAACTGGTATGGGCAGCAAAAGGGCGAGGGATACGAATATCACCTGCTGGCGATTGCGATGGGGCTGGTGATACTGATCAAAGGCGCGGGGGCGCTGTCAGTCGATCGTGCTCTGGGTGGTGGCGGCGAGTAAAAAGCCTCCGCCGCGGCGGAGGCTCTGGGTCATGGAACCAAGCCTACTTATTGGCCGTCTCAGCTTTGGCGCTTTCAGCCTTTGCGGAATCGGACTTAGCGTACTTGCGGCGGAAACGCTCAACGCGGCCGGCGGTGTCCACCAGCTTCTGCTTACCGGTGAAGAAAGGATGACAGGCAGAGCAAATTTCCACGTTGATGTCGCCCTTATGGGTGGAGCGGGTGAGAAACGTATTGCCGCAGGCGCAATGGACGCGCACTTCGTCGTAAGTGGGATGGATAGCTGCTTTCATAAAACTCCTAAGCGATTGACGCGAACCTTGATTTTACCGGATGCCGCAGCATCGCGGCAACCGGTTTCGCTGCAATCAATCCCTTTGACTACGTGAAGCGCGCGAAAGATTCATCGCGTTGTGCGGTTTCCTCCACTTACATCTTCGATGGCGCACTGGCGCTGGCAATGCATTGCCATTTGCCGCTTGGCATCTTCATCCATGTATCATGCAAGCGCTCGTGAGCACTTACGGATGTACCGTCAGCGTGAGTGCCTTTGCCCTGCCAGGCGCCGGTTGCGATTGCAGTATTGCCATCCGTGGTGACTTTGATGTCGCTAACCTGGTTAATCTCCCACTTGTCGCCCTTCATTCTAGCGAGACTCTCAGCCTTGTTACGCATGCTGCCATCGCTGTCCATATTGATAAAGTTTTCAGCCAGAAGCGGAGCGACCTGGTCCGGATTTCCGGCCTTTGCCGCGGAGGCCCACTCTTGTTCCATACTCGCGATGGCTTTTTCGACTCCGCCGCCCATCTTGCTGTTGCTGCTATTGCTCATCTGCGCTTGAACTGCCAGGGACAGTACTACCACTCCGAAACACATCAGCATTGCTTTCATGCACGATCCTTTCAGTTTGATCGGGTTGATTCAGGTTGGAGGCTTAGTTTGCGGTGATTTGAAGGTCGCTCAACTCTACACCTGAAGACATGCTTGAGCAACACACAAGTGGGTTGGAGCAAAGCGAAGCAGGCAGGCAAGTGGTCAAACGGCAACACAGCAGGCACGGGTTGTCGCAAGCGCCCGCTGTTACCGGCAGAGCAGTTATTTCCGGATCGCGGTTCCGCACCACCAGCTTAATCCGGCTATTTCCTGGCTACCGCCTTCTTCAGCTCGATGCCGGGAGTGAATTTCGCCACTCGGCGAGCCGGAATCTTGATGACGCCTCCGGTTTGCGGATTGCGTCCATTACGCGCTTTGCGCTGTGAAACCGAAAAGGTTCCGAATCCAACCAAGGTGACGCGGCCACCCTTTTTCAACACGCTCGTCACCGAATCGATGATGGTATCGATCGCGCCTCCAGCGGCGGTCTTGCTGATACCGTGAGCGGCTGCAATTTTCTCCACCAGGTCCGCCTTGTTCATAGTCACTCCTCGCCAAGTGCTGTTAGATATGAACCGAATTTCTACTTGCCGACGGGTGCTGTGTCAAGAGATAAAATGTGCCGGCGCAAGGCAGTCAGGCCGCTGGTGAAGAAAATGATCGGATCGATTCAGCTTGCAGTTGGCGGTTGCGCCGGGCCGCCCATCGTCGAAGTTCAGGCCTGCGGATAACCGGAACTTCATCGCAGGAATTGTCGTACTACCATTTAGGTAACGTCATGCTCACATTTCTACTTTGGTGCATCCTGCTGATTTTCTCCTGGCCGCTGGCGCTGGTTTTTCTGGTGCTCTACCCCATCGTTTGGCTGATCCTGTTGCCGTTCCGCATATTGGGGATTGCCGTTGAGGGCGTTTTGGAGCTGCTGAAGGCAATCATCTTTCTGCCAGCGCGAATCCTTCGTGGCCCACGGCGGGCGTGGTAACACGCCAGGACAGGTCCGGGGCAAAAAGAACAGCGGACCCGGAGGTCCGCTTTCTTCAGCCCGATGTCGAAGGATAGGCTTGCGGTCTGAGGTTTATCCCACTTTTACTGCTGTCTTTTCGTCCTGTGTCACTGGAAACTTACGATGATCGATTCCAGTGTAGATCTGGCGTGGACGCGCGATCTTCTGTTCCGGGTCCTGCACCATTTCGTTCCACTGCGCCAGCCAGCCGGCCGCGCGGGGAATGGCAAACAGCACAGTAAACATCTCCGGCTGAAAGCCCATGGCCTGGTAAATGATTCCTGAGTAGAAATCCACGTTGGGATACAGCTTGCGGGTAACGAAGTAGTCGTCCTGCAGCGCGATGCGTTCCAGCTCCAGGGCAGTGTCGAGCCGTTCGTTGCGGCCCGTCACCTCGAACACCTCTTCGGCGACCTGCTTGATGATGCGAGCTCGCGGATCGTAGTTCTTGTAGACCCGGTGCCCGAAGCCCATCAGCTTGATTTCACCTTCTTTGACGCGCTTGATGTAGGCGGGAATGTTCTTCACCGAACCGATTTCGTCCAACATGCGCAACACTTCTTCGTTCGCGCCGCCATGCAAGGGCCCGGCCAGCGCCGAGGCTGCTCCCGCCATGGAAAGATAAGGATCGGTCTGCGCGCTCCCAATGACACGCATGGTGGTAGAGCTGCAATTCTGCTCGTGATCAGCGTGCAGGATGAACAGCACGTCCAGCGCACGTGCTATCACGGGGCTGGCGACGTATTTTGGCTCAGTCATCCTCCATAGCATGTTCATGAAGTTTTCTGGATAGCTGAGTTCGTTGTCGGGATACACGTACGGATGCCCACGGCGGTGACGGTAGGAATAAGCCGCCAGCGTGGCCATCTTGGCGATCAGGCGAATGATCTGCTTTTCCCGATTCACTGGGTCGTGGATGTTCTTAGCTTCGGGATAGACGGTGGAGAGAGCCGCCAAGGTGCTTACCAGAATGCCCATGGGATGAGCATCGTAACGGAAGCCGTCGATAAAGTGCTTGGTGCTCTCGTGCAGCATGGTGTGATGGGTGATCTCCCAGGTCCAGTCCTTGTCCTGTTGCGGGTTCGGCAATTCGCCGAAGAGCAGCAGGTAGGCAACCTGGAGATAGGTGCAATGCTCGGCCAGCGTCTCGATATCGTAACCGCGGTAGCGAAGGATACCTTTGTCGCCGTCAATGTAGGTGATGCTGCTTTTGCAAGAAACCGTATTGGTGAATGCGGGATCGTAGGTCATCAGACCGAAGTCCTCAGGACCCGTCTTGATCTTTCGCAGATCCATGGCCCGGATGGTGCCGAGCTCGACCGGCGTCTCATAAGTTTTATCGGTGCGTTGGTCGGTGATGGTCAAAGTATCCTTCGACATGACCGGTACCTCCTTGGAAAAATGATCGTATGAATTCAGCAGAGCCGATGTCCGAACGAGTGTTCGAACGAGATCAATTTTAACCCTTCGATGCCCGGCAAACTAGCATTAACACAGGAAGAGCGACGAAGATCACATGCATCTGTGATGGCCAAACATGGGTTCGCGGAGCTTCCCAGTTGGTTGCCCCCAGCTATTTCTTGCCGGCTGGCTGATCGGAAGTAGAGCTGGCTTTTTCGCCGGAAGAGGGCTTGCTCTGGGCATCGTCCGAGCCTTTGGAATCAATCGATTTGCCCTCTGACGAGGATGGCGAAGCCGAACCGTTGCCGCTCTTGCCGCTGTCTTTCGAGGAGCCCTTGGCATAGTCGGTGACGTACCATCCCGAACCCTTGAACTGCACGGCAGGCGCCGAGATCAGCTGCTCCAGTTCGCCTCCGCAATGGGGGCACGTCGTCAATGGAGGATCAGAAAACTTCTGGATCCGCTCCATAAGGCTATGACACTTCCGGCACTGGTACTCGTAAAGAGGCAAAGCGAACACCCCACAATCGTTCTAAGTTATTGATTCTATTTTCCGCGATTGGTTGCGGTCAATGTTGGACCGCTATTCGTTCTTCGCCTATCCCTGTTCGCCAACCGGTTTCCATACTCTTTGCATGGAAGTGTCATCGACCGAGCAAAGCCAGTCGAGGACCTGCGTTTCCCCTCCCTCTTTTTGGCTGGGCAGGACACTTTCGCTTGCCAGCGTACGGTGTCTACCTTGAAACTAACCGGGTGAAAGCTATCGCTATTATTCCGGCACGGCTCGCGTCAACTCGCCTGCCAGGCAAAATGCTGCGCGAGATTGCCGGCCGTCCCATGCTCGCCTACGTGTATGAAGCAGCGCGCGCCTGCCCAAGGCTAAACGATGTCATCGTTGCTACCGATTCCGACGAGATCGCCACGGCCTGCCGGCAGTATAACTGGGCTTACCGCATGACCTCACCAGAGCACCGCAGCGGAACCGACCGGGTGCACGAGGTCACCGAAACCATCGACGCGGACGTCTACGTCAATGTTCAGGGCGATGAGCCTTTGGCGCGACGTGAACATCTGGATGTGCTGCTTGAACTCATGCAGTGTGAGGCGGTTGAAGTAGGCACGCTGAAGACGCCGTGCTCGCCGGAAGACGTGAACAATCCCAATGCCGCGAAAGTTGTCACTGCACTTGACGGGAAGGCGCTCTACTTCTCGCGGGCAACCATCCCCTTCGACCGGGATGGTACGCGAACAGCGCAGTACTACAAGCATTTGGGCTTCTATGCCTATCGCAAGGCTGCGCTGAATGCCTTTTGCGTTTGGCCGGAATCGGAACTGGAGCGCACGGAACGCCTGGAGCAACTGCGATTCCTCGAAAATGGCATCGCGATTCACGTCGCAGAAACGCCCTACGACACCGTAGGAGTAGATACGGAGGACGATCTGCGGAGAGTCCAAGAGATCCTGCGCCCAAGAGCATAGATTGACCCCATGCACCCCTTGAACAGGCTGCTGAAAAACTCAAAAGCAGGTCCTTCGTCCTAAAGGCCTCCTCGGGATGACGAATTCAAAGGACTTGCGACGGCGCACCTAAAGAGGGCATACTCCACCCAATGCCGGCACACCAATCTTGAAACGGCTCTACTCAGTATGTAAACGCCTGAATCTCGGTCACACCAGAGTCAGGACCGTCTACGTACCCGGAGCGGAGGCTAGGGTGCAGCGCAATGTGCATTGGAACCACATTGAAAGTATTTGAGAAGCTGAATCCGTTAATCGTTTCCTGCAGGTTCCCGTGGGTGTCGTAAACGTAGATCGTGCTGCCGCTGGGCGACGAACTTGAATCGGGCTGAGCGATCAAGAACAGCTTGTTGACGGAATCGAACTCGACATCGGCGCCGCTGAACTGCTGCTGTCCACCTGATCCCGGCAGCACAACCGTGAAACCGGTCTCGGTGCTGAGATCGTAGAATTCCACACTTGCGTCATCTTCGGTGTCGGTACAGAAAATGCCGTCCGCGGAATCTATGGCGATTCCGTTCACAAAACCAAACCCGATCCCCTCAAACTCCGAAAACGTACCCGCCGTGAGATTAACCACGCCGATAATGGGCCGGCGGTCAAACTCTCCGGTTCCTCCGCCCAGCACCGCCTGGTTGGTCACGCTATCGTACGCAATTGGCGGAGGCACGCTGCCAAAATTAGTAGAGTCCGTGATCATGACCACGGGACCGAACGTATTATTGGCAACATTGGAGCTGAAGACATACGGAATGAAGTTATCGCTGTTGTCGTAGGCGAATACAGCGACGTTCGGCACTCCCTGGCTGCGGCTCACCCCGCCAGGCATGATGATGTGCTGCGTTCCGATAGGGGGTGTCCAGGCGCCGGTAATGCGATTTCCGCTCAGTGGATTCACGACGCTGAAGACACGGCTGCTAACGAATTGGTGCCCCACGATCTCGTGTTCAAACAGCCCGACACTGTTGCCGACCACGCCCATGGTAATGAAATCATCTTGCGAGTGGTTTGGTTGCGTCAGCTGCACCACGTCGAGGATACGGCCGCTGGCCTGATCAAAGGTTTCCACTGCGGCCAGCACATTCCCGTTGGCAAGCGACTTGGCTTCCGCCAGTATGCCCTCGGTACCGTTCTGATCAATGTCAAAGCCAAAGATTTGTCCGCCAAACTGGCTGTGAACGAGTACCCCGGTTGGTCCGGAGGGGGAATTGGGTTGGAATTCGTTAGTCTGCGCCAACGCTACGGCGCTACACAAGGCCGCTAAGGCCAAGAAGAATGATACTCGTCTGGAAATGGCGCGAAAGCGCGAGATGTTCGACAGGCTCCTTGTATAGCGCATTTTCGTTGTCTCCCTCGATGGTGTTCAGAAAATACCCGCGCAGTGCGGGATTGACAAGGTAGATGCTAGGCAAGCCGCGCTCTTGTCGTGTCACGAATTCGTCAAAGATTTGTGAACCCTTGGCGTGTTGTCCCAGTTGTCTCCGAAAGGGAAATCGAGGGAGGCTGATTACATGACTGCTTCGGCTACATGGAAGCCGGCTGTTTTTACTGCTCCTCGATAGGCTGTTGAAGTATCGCCATTTCACATGTAACCCCTGCCGCCAGGATTGGTTGCCACGTTGCCTGTTTGCGAAAGCGATTCTCGGGGTATACTTTCTTCCTCACAAAGGGAGGGTTGATGACTTCTACGAACCTCCGCTCTGCTGTTCGCTTTCCCATGCCCTCATCAAACATAACTATCCTCCTGGCGCTTCTGTTCGTCACAGTCGCACCCGTGCTTGCCTCCGCACAGGTAGCGAGCTGGCCTGAGTTTCAGTTCGGTAATGACCGGCTCGGGTTCAATCCTTACGAGGAGACGCTGGGTGTGTCCAATGTCAATCAGTTGGGGGTCGTGTGGCAGGCACATCCGGTCGGTGACGTGATTTATGCGTCGCCAGCTGTGGCTAACGGCCTGCTGTATGACATCACTTTTGATTCGGGACAGCTTTTCGCCCTGGACGCTAATACCGGAGCCATCGTATGGAGCCAGACTTTGCAGGGCCAATTCTTCCAGTCCTCTCCGACAGTAGTCGGGAACGCACTCTATGTTGGAGTGGGTTTCTTTTCCCCGTACTACACCGGCGCGGTGTACGCAATCAATGCCCTGACCGGTCAGGTGCTCTGGAGTAACGGAAGCGTGAATGCGATCCAGACCGCGCCGACCGTCGGAAACGGATTGGTCTACGTTGCCTCCGACTTCGGCGTGATCTATGCGCTCGATGCTTCTACAGGGCAAGTGCAGTGGAGCTACGACACCACGCTGGGAAGCGGGGCCGGCTCGGCGGGAGCTCTGGCGAACGGCGTCCTGTATATGGGCGTGGGACAATTCTTGTTCGCCCTCAACGCCTCCGACGGGACGCTGCTGTGGCGACAGGAAACCAGCTACTTTATAGGCTCCTCACCAGCAGTACAGAACGGGGTTGTTTACATCAACTCGTATGACGGCGGGGTGTATGCGTTCGATGCCGGTACAGGAGGGGTGATCTGGCATCACGCGATCCGCATTCTGTACTTCACTTCGATGTCAATTGCTTACGGAAACATCTATTTGTGCGGCTTTGACGGTGCTCCCGGCCTTACTGCGCTGGACGCGCAGACGGGCAACACGGTGTGGTCTCGCTCTGTGGTGCAGTGTAACTACTCGTCGCCGACTGTGGCCAACGGAGTTGTCTACGCTGGGTGGGAGTCGCTGGGCGCCATCAATTCTCACATTCTGGCATTTGATGCCAGCACAGGCGCGCAGCTGTGGAACCAACTTGTCGGCAGCCCCATCTACGGTGAACCGATCGTGGTGAATGGAAAGCTTTACATTACTACGTACGACGGCGAAGTCACGGCCTTCGGGCTGAATCAAAACTGAGCGAAGCCAGGCGACAAACTACTTCGCGCCAGGGTAATGAACGAAGATTCGCCGACGTTCTGCTACCCCAACTGACTTGGCCTATCCGAACCTTCGACATCTCGCTGAGCGATGAAGTCGGGATTTTCCTTAGGGTTTTCTACTTTCATTCCGGGCGCACCGGGTTGCTCCGGCGTCTCGATAGTTGTTGCAACATCGCCTTAGCACAAGTTACGGAGCTGGGTATCTGGTGTCGGGGCGTAACTTGCGCAATGGTCTGTTCTCGGAAGTAATCGTGCAATGGCCCGAAACTTTACGGCGTGATCTCCCATACCACGCCGCAGCCGCCGGGACAATCGGCATTATCGCCGCCGCGCGAGGCGGTGCCGTAGAGATTGCCCTGCGCGTCCATCACCACGTTGCAATAGGGAGTCCCGCCATCGGCTCCACGCGTAAAGTCGTGCAGGGTGGTTTGGATCCAGTATCCGTTGTAGGGCGTGAGCTTGAACACAGTGCCGTATAGGTCGCTGCCCGTGGTGGTGCCATAGAGATTCCCGGCACTGTCCATCATGAGCGGCGCTGCCGGACCGCTGGAATACCACCGGAGCCACGAATACAAGATGCTGTATGAAGTGCCCAGATAAGGCGGCGACATCTCGTAAGCCACGGGCGTATTGGTCTGCTCGCCCGCCGTGGTGCCGCCATAGAGGTTGCCGGCGCTATCGAAGATGGGCGCGGAATAGGGTTGCGTCCCGTTGGCGATGAACTTGTACAAGACGGTCTCCGTCCAGCCGGAGCCGGACGGGCTCAGCCGAAACAGCGTGCCGGCATTGTCGGTGCCGCCGGCGAAAGTAGTCCCGTAGAGATTGCCGTCCGGACCCATGACCAGGCCGCCGAGTGGCTGGGCTCCATCGTTGGGATCGCCCTGAAAATTATAGATAATTCGCTCACTCCAGGTTCCGGCCGCAGGCGTCAATTCAAATGCCGTTCCCCAGTAGTAATAGACATCGTTCCCGTTGACGGTAGTGCCGTAGAGATTCCCTGCGGAATCAAATGCCAGTTGACCCTCGGGAAGGTTGCCGTCGGGCGATTGCTGGAAGCGGTAAAGGACTGTCTCGACCCAGGGGGTGATGACCGAGGCCGGCCGCGTCGGCGGTGGCTTCAGGTTGAAGACAGTGCCGCAGCCGGGATTGCCATCACACTGCGTCTCTTCGCCGCCTTCCGTCGTGGTTCCGTAGAGGCTGCCGTCCGGACCGACGGTCAAGCCACCAAAGAAGGGATAGGCGCCATCGTGGTTGTACATGCCCATAAAACTGTACAGCGGTTCGTAGTACCAGCCGGAGCCAGAGTGTTTCATCCTGAATACGGTGCCGCAGCCCTGAGTGTACTGTGTGGAACACGGCCCGTTTCCGCCGTATTCGGTGACTCCGTAGAGATTTCCCTCTCCGTCCAACACCAGGCCGGCATACGGATTAGCTCCGTCCGCACCCCCAGTGAAGGTGTGTAGCACGGTGAAGGTCTGGGCCTGGGCTGCAGCAGTTACAAACAGGAGGGGAAGGAGCGCGACTCCCGCCAGTCGAGCGAATCCTGAACTCCGATGGTGCTCAGAGCGCGTCATAACAATTCTCCTCGCTCCGCAAAGTACGATCTGGGCGGGATGTTGTGCGCTTGCCGGGAAGAAGTCAACTTAATTCTAGATTACGGCGGAATAGGTTTAAAACAGAGGATTTATGAGGCGGAGCTTCCGACTCGCCCTCCTCAGTTGCCTGTCGGTTGGCGGATACTTGACGTAACATCCCCATTGCATAAGTTACACGGGCGGAATCCCTTTTCGGGATTGCTTGTGATAAGGCCCTGATTTCGCTCATGAGCCAAATCACGCTTAAAATGTGCTACATGAACGCTGGCGGCTCCCGAACGATTTCCGTGCTCATAACTATAGCGTTGCTGGTTTTGGGGGCCAACGCTCAGCAGCAAGCACCAAGCCGTCACACCGAGACATTTACGGCACCGGATCATTCCTTTCGTTTCTCTTATCCCAGTGATCCCCGTGACTCCCAAGTTTGTACAAAGGGCAAAATCCAGCCGTGTATGGGGTCATTCATTCCGGTCTGCGAACAGGACGCACTAGTTTGCGTTACTTACGCGCCCCAAGAATTCAAGGACACGAGTTTCAGCATGGCGTCGTTTCAGGTGAGAGAGATTTTTGCATCAGGTGAACAAATGACGGCGGATATTTGCGCGACACCGTACCCACGGGATCACGGCACACCATCGCAGTATCCAGAGTTCCTGATTTCCGCCGAACATCCGGTTGGGCTAATCGGCGGTGTTCAGTTCATTCATGGAATCAACGGGGGAGCTGCCACAGGCCACGACTTTGGCGTCGATTTATACCGTGCATTTCACAAGCAAAGATGCTTCGAGCTGAGCGTTAGCGAGACGGGCACGAATCCGATGATCTCCGATCCACCGATGAAGACGCTTACTCCAGCGCAGCAGAAGGAGTTAGACCAAACGATGTCGGACATTCTCCACAGTTTTCAGTTTACGAAGTAGGCTTGCTTTTTTCGCAATTGGCTACAAATCGCCGTTACACTCATAACCGACCGGTTCTGAGCGCTATGGTCTGATCTATATAAGGGGATCTATATAAGGGGAT
>JBEKXQ010000096.1:0-19266 GCA_049511915.1 Candidatus Korobacteraceae bacterium | reverse complement strand
TTTTTTGCGCCCGTTGATCTGCAGCGCATCCGGATCGTGCAGCCCGGCCAGGAGCGCGTTCCCAATCCGCCGTTCTACGCCGACCTCGAGAAGCTGGGCTTTACCGGTTTGCCTAACTTCACTACCATGGCGGCCATCACCTTCGACGATGTTGTCGTCTTCCACGATCCCCTGACTCCGCAACTGATCTTTCATGAGATGGTGCACGTAGTGCAGTACCGGCTGCTGGGGATCGATGAATTTGCGCGACTGTATGTGCGCGGATATCTGCAAGGCGGGTATGGCGGAACGCCGCTGGAAGTCTGCGCCTACCAGTTGGACGGGCGATTCATCATGGGCAGCGTGGGCTTCGACGTGGAAGCCGAAGTGAAATCGTGGATCGATAGCGGCGCACTATAAATGTCCTGTTTCGAAAGGGCGTAGCTTCAGCTGCGCCGTTGCAAGTTTTTTTGTCATCACGAGCCGGCGAAACCCGGGTCCCCGACGAGCGCACGTATTGCGCTTGTCGGGGTGGGATCAGCCCGCGAGGGATCTGCTTTTCTGACCTTTAAGCAAACCTCATAGCCGTTGAGCGGCGTTCGCCGGACCCTGTCAAGCGCTGTGGAACATGGGACTGGCCGAGCCCGCCGGCGCATACTGAATTGCCAGAAAAGTCTCGTCATCGAAGCGTTCGCGGCGTCCACGAAATTGGTCGAGTTGCTGTTTGCAGGCGTCGATCAACTTCTCGGTGCAGCCTCCCCGGTGCTCGCCAATGACTTTTTGCAATCGGTCGATACCGTACTCATCCCCACCATCGTTCTCGGTTTCGGAAACTCCATCGGTATAGAGCACCAGCGTGTCTCCGGAGTGCAGTCTCGCTTTGGCAGAGATGAATTTCTGATCGTCAAAGATTCCCAGCGGCTGACTCGTGCTCTCCAGCAGTGTGATTCCCCGCTCCGTTGCCAGCAGCGCGGGAAGATGTCCGGCGTTGACAATCTCAATCTCGCCGTCCCTGGTCGCCTTGCCGCACACCAGCGTGGCATACTGCGTCGGCAACGCATTCTGGCGGAAGAGCCGGTTCGCGCGATTCATCAGCTCCGCGGTCGGCAGCCCAACGGTTATCAACGAGCGAAACACGGCGCGCAGATTCGACGAAAGCATGGCTGCGGCGACGCCCTTGCCCGACACGTCCGCCAGCACAAAATAAAGCTCGCCATCTAGCCCGGCGATGAGATCGCAGTAGTCGCCGCCGACCACGCCGGCGGGCTGATAGTGATAGGAGACATCCCATCCGGCGAAGGCAACGTCGCACGGCGGCAGCAGGCCCTTCTGAATTTGCGCAGCCAGTTCCAGGTCGTACTCCAGCGCGCGCTGCTGCTTGGGAGTGAGGCAGTCCAGGCAGACCCGCGCCAGCGGATTGTCGCGCATCACATCTTCTTCCACCGTACCCTGGCAGATCTCGCACACGCCAAAGTTGCCGTGGTCAATGCGGTGCAACGCGCTGTCAACCTCTTCCAGCAGATGCAGCATGCGCTCGCTTTCGCTTTCGCCGACCACCTCGGTCAAGCGCGCCCGTCCCGCCAGCAGTTGCTCGCGGACACTGTTCACGTAAGCCGTTTCTCCGATAGCCATGGCTAACCACCTTTTATTGTTTAGAGGGTTATGAAGCGCGTCCGGATGCAGTCTATTTTGCTCGAGTATCTGCTCGCCATCGGAACACTTGCTCCCCTGTCAGAACACTCTATCTAAGCTACAGAGGCGCGTCTCCCCGCTCCTTGCGGCCAAACGCGATTCCAACGCCCAGAATTGCGGAACCCGCCTAACAGCGAGTTGTGTTCCTACTCGTTTTCACACTTGCCGAAGTGGCGGAATTGGCAGACGCGCATGGTTCAGGTCCATGTACCCGCAAGGGTGTGGGGGTTCGAGTCCCTTCTTCGGCACCAGGATTTTTATTCCCATCAGTTCCAATAGCTTATCTCGCACGATTTCCCGTAGCGCGGCTATAGCGCGGTAAAACTCGTTTACTCATCTCCCCCAAAAACTCCAGCCAAATTTTTATTCCCATCGTTTTCAATCGTCTCAGTTGAATTGGACCCCGCAGATTCCGCACACTTCGGCCTACTGTGGCTTGGTATTGAATCCACGCCGCAGGTCGTAGCAGGATTCTGGTTTCGGACGGCTTCGGAGCGACACTGCAAGACGGTTGTTCGGTGACCACGGTGCTAACCTCCGCCTTGACTCAAATGGTTGGTATTCATCGGAGCCCCTGAAGCCGGATGAGGCGTCCTCATTTGAGGAGAAACTTCACGCCTTGATCGGTGGATGGGTAAACCTGTGGGGCCAGATCGGTGGCACAAAGGCATTGGTTGGGCAACGGTAAAGGGCCACCGCCGATCCCACAGGCATCTCTGCGGCAGAGAGGGTGGTTTGAACTTGGGCGGCTGATACTACGGTGTGTAGCGGTTGCGGATAACGGGAAGCCGACCGTTTTCCGCAGCACCTTAGATGTGCTTAAGCGTGTTTAGGCAGCCCCGGTCTGAGTCGCAATGGTTACACGGCTCACGCCGACCACGCCCGTGCCTCTCTCGGCATCTGAGCGGCAGTGCGGGTGGTTCTAAGGGAAGTCCCGACAAACAAAACCTCGATCCGCTTCGATAGTCTCGCGCTGGCACGAGCAGATTGGCGATCCCACCATCCTCGACCGTCTGGTGCAACAACGCCCACCGCATCGAAATGCGCGGCGAGTCCATGCGCAAGAAACACAACCCGCCATCCCTGGAAAACAAGGAATGAATCTCTTCGACATCGAGAAAGCAGGGGACAAAGGGATGGCCGCCCCTTTCCCTTCAAGCCCAGATCCCCGGCGAGCGACCTCGGTTCCATTTCGGGAATCGGTGAATCAGAAAGAACGGTTGTTTTCCCTTCTTGCTTGACCTTTCGTAACCTTGCGCTAAAGCTGGCGATAGAAGCGCACGATTCCTGATATCCGCGCCCCCCGTGCGCCTGGTGATCAGCCGGGAAAGATTGACAGTCCAAGAAAGGTCTCTAAGCGTTCGCGGGGCTGGCTAAAAAGTTAACGAGCTGAAAGCCTCCTGCGGAGACGGAATCCAGTCGCTCCATGATGGCAAGGGCCGCCTTCTGGTTGCCTTTCGAATAGTCGTGGCAAGCCTCCACCAAATCGAGGAGGAATTGAGCCTGCTGAGGAATGGAGCCAGCTCGGCCTGCGACGCCATCTTGCAGTTCGGTGCGAAGTCTCCACAATCCATCGCGAGCCTCTTGCCAGCCAGATTTCTTGATTCGACTGAGAATGCTGTGCACCATGAAGGTGCAAACACTACTGCGGTCGGATGCCTCCAGGGCTGGGAGAACTGCGGTCGCCAGCAGCGCTGTGTCGGTCAGGGCTTCCCATGAATCCAACTTCGCCAGCAACTCGCCAGATTTTGTCAGTACCTGCTTGATCCGCTCTCCGTTCCCCACGATGGCGAGAGCATCGCCGGCCTCGCGCAGACTGGCGAGAGCAGCTCCAAGGTCGCCCGACTGCCGTTCGATATCGGAAAGGTCCACCTGGAAAGCGACCAGTTGTGAGGGGATATCTCTTTCGAGGGCCAGGTCGCGGCCTGCGATAGCGTTTTCTTTAGCTCTCGGTAGATCGCCGGCAAAAATGAGGGCTCGCGCCAGAGTTCCGTAGGCACCCACCTTGAGCGCTTCGTCGCGAGACCAGAGTGCCTTCTTTAAGGCCTCTTCCGCTGAAGCGACAGCAGACTTGTAGTCTCCGCGGGACATTTGAATACGGCTTTCATCTGCTTTGAAGGTCGACTGCTCTTTAACGTCGTCGGCGCGCTCGGCCGCAAGATATCCCTCATGAGCGGCGGTCGAAGCCTCGTCCAGCTTGTTAGCGCGAAGCCAAAGCTGGTCCAGCCGACCATAGGCCAGCATCAAGCCGCACGTAGCCTCGGCCTGTTCTTCTGCTCCTGCTTGCGGCTTCTCAAATGCCTCCTTCGCGCGCAACGCTGACTCCAGTGCGTAGTCGTCCTTGCCCGTTTCCCGGTACATGTCACACGGGTCGAGATATTCGGGACCAGCTGTCAGTCCCTCCTGCTCTATTTCACGCGCGCTCATCATCAGAAGATTTATGGCCGGCTCAATCTGGCCTATTTTGTGGGCGATACGCGCGCAGACCTGGCGAAAATGGAATTTCGACTTTAAATCGCCACGGGTCTTCCAATTAACACTGTCCTGCATCTTCAATCCGCGCATCGAGAGGTTGGCGTAAAAATCAGTATTGGCCTGGTTTAATGGCAACATGTTGCCAAGGGAAAGTTGATCGGAGAATAGGTTGATACGAGCAATACTAGGTTCCGGCCAACGTCGATCCAATTCGTCGCAGAGGCTCTGTGCATTTTGCATCAAACAGGCGATCGTGGGCCAGGTCATCGGCGAGTCGGGCGGCGGACCGCTGTTCGCCACGGACATCGCCAGTTGAAGAAGAGCGCTCGCTACTGCGTACATATTCTCTTGTTCGCCGATGTTTGCGCTTTCATCTTCACGCAGGCGCGTACCCACAGGTCCCACGAAGACATAAGCCTTCTCGGTCACCGGGTCGGCTCCTGTGTCATGCATGGCAGGAGCTATCGTGCTTTTGTCCTGAATGATTCGATTAGCGACCGTAATCGCGAATGTAGCCGCCTGATCGGCATTTACGCTCCATAAAGTTCCGATGTATGACCGTGCGCCGGCGGCGATAAAGTCACGACCCACGCCGGTCCACGATAAGCAGGCATTGTTGAAGACCACGGGGTGGTTCCGAAGGGTGATTCGCTGGAGAAGTTTGTAGCCGGGCAGCGGCATGTCACGCAACTCCATGGCACTTGCGGAGCCGTGAGTATTGAAATAGATCAGATCGACTGGAGCGCCGCCGAGCGCGATGAGCGCGGTGTTTGAAGCCGCAGCGCGCTGCAGCACCAGAGGAAATTCGGGTATCGACTTCAATTCCCGGAGAACGCCATCGGTTTCGCGTGGGCTGAAGTACCCGGGATCGAACACGATATTGAAGTGAGGTCCGCTTTCAGCCGGGCGGCGGTACAACTCGATGGATGTGAGGAGCAGCTCATCGCCTGTCATCAGGCCGATTGGCTTGTGCGACCAATCAGCCGCTCCCGTGCGGAGGAGATGATATGGGACGCCAGTGGTAAAGGCTGTCAGCGGCAGGTCGCCAACATCCGCGACGACCTGCTGCGGTACTACGGAGGAAACAGATTCTTCGAGCGCCCGCAGAAGGGCGGAAGGATCTTCGTCCTTCAGCTTTCCTTCCTGTAAGCCCTCGATACGCTGCCGGGCGTCCTCGATCGCGTCGAGTTTTGGAGCAGGGTACAGACAAAGCCGTGCGTCGTTTCGGACAGCGTACTGTACTGCGACGAGCTTCGCCGCATCTTCTGTGGCTTCGATTAATACGGCCTCGGAAGCTTGAGCGTCGTCCAATGGCGCCGGTGAAATCGGCGGTACGGAGCCGTCAGCGACCACCAGCGGCGCGCCAAGGCGTAATGCGGCGTGAAAACCGCTGAGGAGTGCGACACAATCGCCCGCGGTCACTCGAGGCCCGCTGGGGAACGGTTCCTCTCTTCGCACCAGCTGCCATGCTCTCCGAGTGTAGTCGAGGCCACCTTTTCCGGCAGACAACGTAAGCCGGGGAATTCCGTCGGGCAGCAGGGGTGATCGATCATCATCGCGAATCCGACCAACGGGCACTGTCTCAAACATCGACATGTCCCGTTCGGTCGCTTCGAATAGAAACACGGCCCGTTGCAGCGGAAGTACCTTGAATAGATCGCTCAGAAGGAGGTTGCGCTTCGCCCATCTACGAAACGGTGTGAGAGCTTCCACGCGCCGATCGATTTCCTCGTCCGACCACTCCGGAGTCTTCTCCCCTCCTCGTACGATAAGCCGCGCTTTCCTCTGACCCAGCGCCTCATCCCGCAGGTTGCGCATGATGCGATAGTGCTCATGCAACGCCATGTACTCGGATTCACTGCATGGTGGTGGATCGATCACAAATAAAGCGGGCTGATTCGCGACGGGAAAACAGGAAAAGACCACCGCGGCTTCACGCAGTTGGTTAGGCCGGCAAACTACCACCGTGTCAGGAGTACTCGCGTTTGCGGGCATGAGGAACCTCTATCCGGCAGGCTACAAAATCTTCAATAGATTGAAATCGGGTACTGTTCCACGATCCAGATCGCTCTTCAATGCGCTAAGCTTTGCAGGATCAGGTGCAGACAGCTGCCAATAGCCCGGATCGTCGCCGGAAGCACGGGCGCTGCCGTCCAGCCGGGGAGCATCACTAGAAGACGTCGCCAAAGCAAGATGTCCGCCCAGAGCGTCTTCCGGAGTGTCAGCCAACTGCGTCAGCGGCTCACCCTTCAGCCAGCGGAAGACGTCGCTGTAAACCGCAGGAATGTTGGTGAGACCTCCGTGGACCCCTGAGACATACCGCATCCGCACTCGCGGTAGTGTGCCTGAAGCCAACGGCACCCGGCCGTCACCATCGCGGTTGGGGTCGCCGGGAATTCGGTCGGTGATCTTGTCCATGGACTCCCAAAGGCCGCCTAGCTTCGAAGTGTATTGCAGACGAAACAACGTCTTGTAGCCAACGCCGGCAACCATCAACATGCGATCACACAAATCCTGACCCAGCTCGGCAGGGTTGTTGTGCCAGGCGTCCAGGTCGCGATAAAACGCGGCAACGTTATCCAGAACACGCTGCAAATTAGCCAACTCTGTGGTGTTCAGGTCAAGATCCCACGCCGAAGCGTCGTAGAGGTCGAAGTTTACACAGGGATGCACATAGAACGTGTCACTACTGCGGGAAGGTTGCCACTTCGGATTGTCATCCGGACGGGTGCCCGGATATATGCCCTTGGGTGCAGGCAACAGGCTGAGGACGCCCCACAACGACCGGAAAGTATCGCGCGAAAGATAGAGACCCATGACCGCCATCAGATCCCAGCCCCAGAGGTGGTTCTTCAGGTATCCAGCGATGGAAGTCGAGCCATAGTGCGGCGTGCCAATGAATGCGATACGTCCCAATACCGGCCACAACTCCTCTCCATACTGCCGCAGCGTGGCGCGAACCATGAGGCCGCCCATGCTGTGAGCTACTATGTGCACCGGGTAACCACCATTGGTCTCGTGCATCTTCAGAATCAGGTCCCGGAGAGCCCACGTGTTCTGGCTATAAAGCTTGCGCCAGTCGTAAGGAAATGGGCGATGTCCAAAATCGTCTCTGGCTAGCGCTGCGAGAGCAAACGGTTCATAACTCGTATCGAGCTGAAAGGCGCTCACCTGATTATTCTCGTCGCTGTCACCGATGCCGTCAGGGGCCAGTCCAAGATTGTCCAGGTGTTGGCGGGTCCTCACGTCAAGCCACCAAACGCCGAACTTCGTGTCGCTTTGCAGAAGGCTGCCCATAACGCCTGGAACGAAAACCAGATTAGGTGGCGACTTCACCCCGAGGTGGTCCTGCACGCTGCCTCGCTGGGCAATGGCAGTTAGCTCGGAAAACACGGCATCACCCAGAAATTGGCGAACAGCGGCAGCCGTTTCCGGATGATCGAGAAGCTCTACCCTTCGCGCGCTGTCGGCGGCGAGGAAATCAAGTATCGGATCGCTCATGGTCATCCCTTCTTCGTTAGCCTGCTAATTTCGGCGTCGCTAGCCATAAACAAGTCGTACTGATTGATGTAGCTGTAGAGCAGGCCGCCGATATTGCGGTAGTAGCACCACAGGAAAAGCCGTGTCTGCGCAATAGCTTCTCCCGCGGCCATCGGAAGCTGTTCCTTGTCCACCAGGCGCAGGAAGAAGTAGAAGAAAATCATGGCGAAGCGGCTTGCCAGCTCCACTGGGACCAGGCAATCTGTGCCGATAAATGCACGGCACCCACGATCGAAAAAGGCCTTGGTCAGAGTGTTGGCCGAATAAACGTCGGTGCCGGCTGTGGCACACGCGTTCGCGAATACCAACGGACGCGAGGCGAACGGGCTGGTACCTAATTCTGGTTCGGTAAGAATCTCATCACGACTGTATGTGTCGCCAAAAGTCAGAACTGGAGTGTCGTTGGGGTCCTTGCCATAGTGACAGAAGAGATAGAGGACCGCTGCGGGCACCTTCTCAGGACTCGAGACCGAGTCGGGATCGAGCAGCGCTTTCACGATCTCCGATTTCGGATGATTCGCTCCGGACGGTATGAGACAACTCTTCGCCTTGCCGGACAAAGACTGCCAAACCTGTCTTTGCCACTGCACCTCCGCCGCCTCTTTTGCAGCCTTACCGAAGAACAGCAGACTTGTGCAGCAGGATTCCTGGGGCCGTCCCAGCGAGGCCGACATCTTTTTCGGAGGATTGTACGACGTGTACTGCAGACGATAGCGCAGTCCCCAGAACTGCGTCGGGTCGATCGGCGATCCCGGATTGGCGTCTCCGCAGTACAGCAGTTCCCAAGGAAGGTGCGGAATCCAGTTTGCCCCGCTATTGGGCCGCCACACAATGTGGACCGACTGCCCCGGCAGCAGCGCGTCCATCCAGCCCCGTGAATTTTGCTCGGCAGGAAACAGTGTGTCATACAGTTTGCGCCCGTAAAACGCCAGTATCTGAAGTTCACTGGACGTCGCCACGGTATCCCAAGCTGAGCGATGAGCGGCATCTGCAAAATTCGAGAGTTGCCCCCAGTCATACTGCGGCTGGAACGCTTCCAAACGAGTCAGCATTTCCGTCGGATCAATGTCGTTAAGGTACGCGGTATATTTCTTGCGCAAATTCTCCGTTGCCTTGCGAAGGGCATCGACGGTGTTGCTAAGCTCAGACTTCTCCGTCCCTAGATAGATCTCTTCAAACGGGGGATAAGGCACGCCATTAACAGTACCTGACATAGCGGCTAGGCCCGGCGCATGCACCCAGAGATTGAGATAACCCGGTGGGGTCGTCCACTCGTGTGTAGTGCGCAGGTCTGCTTCCCCTAGCCTGGCGAGCGCATAGTCTCGGGTAATTGTCGATACCGATCCGCCCGGGCTAGGCTCAGCCTTGCCTGCAGTCAGGCGCAACAAAACTTTTAGTTCGCGGTAGGGTTTCTGTCCCACGGAGATCAGCACTAGAAAACCTGCTTCGACAGCCGTAGGCGTAAGGGCTAATGATACGGTGTTGCTATTCCCGATTTTAGGAACAAGAAGATCAAACTCCGCTTCACCCGAAGGACTGACGGTGACATCCTTATCGCTTGCGGCAAACTGAAGATCAGATGGGATTACCCTCCAATGGGTTTTCAGGCCAGATTGTGGAATATCAGAGTCGGCAATAACGTCGTCACCGCCGAAGAGCGTCGCGGCGACCGGTAGCCCGACCCGGAAACGCCCGTTGTAGGTGACACCCACCTCAAGCGGCAGGTTTCGCTGGTCCTGTTGCTCGCGTTCGACGATCCAGAAACTGATCTGCCGCTCATTTGACGTATTCTCGGAAGGAGCCTGCGTCGTAGGTGCGTCAGTTGCAGTGTCGATGGATTTCAGCTGGCCGAACAGCCCATGGTGCGCATCGTCCGGAGGAAGAACATCCGATCCTTCAAAGAACGTGCGCTTTTCAGAAGAACCAGGTTTCCCCGCTAGTGCGAGCATATTGCGCACTGACACAGGAATGGAGTCGGCCGGACCCGACCCACCGCCGAATCGCCAATACAATATTTCGGGTTTCGTTCGCTGAGACCACTCAAGCAGTTGCGCCGCAGCGAAGCGGTCGCGTGCCACTCTGGACTCCAAGGCAGGCTGGAGCGCGGTCAACGTATCTGCAGTATCGCCGCGGGAAACAGCCCACTCGATCTGCCGGGAAACCGCCAGAGGACCTTCGTCGATCGGAAACCACGAGGGTACTTGCGTCGCAGGATCGTATTGATGTCGCTGCTCCTCGACCCAGCGAAACCAAAAGGTGGCAGCACGACGCAGCCAAACCCGATACACGTTGAAGAGACCAGCCACGTCAGGCACATAAGACTTGCCTAGTTCCGCTACCTGCCGCGCCACTTCTTGCGCGTCGACCAGGAGATTCTGTCCGAGGTCATACTGATTAAGCGCCAGTTCACCGAAACGAGCCGTAAGTCGAAAGGACTCGTTTCCCGACTCGCGAGCCTTCTTTTCTGCTTCTGCAATCGTTTGACTGGCGAGCCAGCGCTCTTCCTCTTCTGTGCTTTGCACGATCTCGAAGATACTGTCGCGTACTGCGCGAGAGGGTACAAAGGTAGTCCAAATAACTTCCGGCTCCTGGAGGTCAGGCAATATAGGCTGGAGCAAATCTGCGCTCTCCGCATCGAGAGGGAGACGCACGATGTCGCGGAGCAGGGCGATGCGAACCGGGGTGTCGGAGTCTTGGAGTCCTCGCAATAGGAAGGTGATCTGAGCACGCGAAAGCGAACGCTTGTCAGGCATGATGCCGATTCCTCGACCGCATCAAAAAGGGGGGGAGCGTAAGGGCCACAGGATGCTCCACGATTATGCTCTCTAATGACGAACTCCGACAACGCATTTTTCAGCACCGTCCTGCAGGTCAAAGAGGTAGGCTCGCCCCCTCGCTCTGTGTTGCGACTGCTGGCGCATCGCACTGATTTTCGCAGGCTTGGTCGCTTGGGTATCACTGCGTACTCTCTTCTGCCGCACGCAAGAGGCCCTCAGATAGGAAATTCGCGGAAGATACGCCCTTGTTTGAACATAGGTTCATTAATTACGGCTCACCCCCGACCACGATCGTTCCTCTCTCGGCATCTGAGCGGCAGAGCGGGTGGCTTCTAGGCGCAATCCTAGACCAGCAGACTCAGCGCCAGCCGCATTTGATTGGTGCGGAAACGATGGCAAGAGAGGCGAGTCATCCGACCGTCCTTTATCTCCACCTTACGCAACGAAGGCCCTGTCTAAAAAGGCGTTACACTAACATTCCACTTGGTACAAAAGATTGGTCAGGTCAGCTCCTGAGCCGCAATTCGTTGACTGGCAGAGGCAGCGCCCTTACGATGATGTGACCGTAGGTCCACAAGTCCCTTAATGATTGACCAAGTTATCTCGCATTACCGCATCATCGAGAAGATCGGCGCCGGCGGGATGGGAGAGGTGTACCGCGCCCGCGATGAGCATCTAGTTCGTGATGTGGCCATCAAGGTTCTACCGGCCGGTACGCTAATCGACGACTCGGCGCGCAAGCGTTTCCGAAAAGAAGCCCTGATTCTCTCGCAGGTCAACCACCCCAACATCGCAACTGTCCATGACTTCGACACTCACAATGGGGTGGACTTCCTGGTAATGGAATACATCCCGGGAATCACGCTTGATGACAAGGTCGGCACCGTCCCATTGTCGAGCAAGGAGATCATTCACATCGGGCTGCAACTTGCTGAAGGTCTGGCAGCAGCGCACGCACAAGGAGTGGTACATCGTGATCTCAAGCCGGGTAACTTGCGGATTACGGACGACGGACGGCTGAAGATTCTGGACTTCGGGCTGGCCCACCTGCGGCTTCCTGTTGGAACCAGTTCCACGGCTGACAGCCTCACCGAATCGCATCCGTTTGCAGGAACGCTTCCCTACATGAGCCCGGAGCAGTTGTTGGGTGGAGAAATTGATGCGCGCACCGACATTCACGCTACTGGCTGTGTACTTTATGAAATGGCCACGGGGAAGCGTCCGTTTGCGTATAGTGACCGGGCGCAGGTCATCGCGGCAATCCTACAACGTCCACCACGGCCGCCCACCATGCTGAATGCGAACTTGCCTGCGGAACTGGAACGTATCATTTGCAAATGTTTGGAGAAGGAGCCCGACAATCGCTATCAAACGGCGAAAGAACTCGCTATCGATTTACGACGATTGCAGCACCATACAGAAGGTGGTTCATCGCAGTCGTCCATCGCGTTCGGAGCTCGTGAGAAGCGTTCTTCAGCGGGCCACCGCATGGTATTTGGAACCGTTGGAATACTCGCGGTCCTAGCCATAGCGATTGTGATTTGGTACAAACTCCACCACGACAAGAGTGCTCCAACTGTCGCACCTTCGATCGCGGTGCTACCCTTCGCCGATCTTAGTCCGGGACACGATCAAGAATACTTCTCAGATGGATTGGCGGAACAGATCCTGAATGATCTGACCAAGGTTCCGGGTCTCAAAGTCGTGGCACGTACATCCGCATTTCAATTCAAAGGAACAAACGAAGACTTACGGGTGATTGGGCAAAAGCTGAATGTGGACACTGTACTAGAAGGCAGCGTGCGGAGAGAAGATAAGCGCCTTCGAGTGACAGCGCAACTTATAAAAGCCAAGGATGGATTTCACATTTGGTCCGAGTCCTATGACCGCGATCTCAATGACGTTTTCTCTGTGCAGGACGACATAGCTCAAGCCGTGACCTCGGCTTTGCAGCTGAAACTGCTTCCTGGTGCCTCCTCAAGCGCTCCAGTCGCGTCCCGAACCTCCAGCCCCGAAGCATATCGCGACTACCTGCGCGCGCGACACTTTCGGAGCTTTGCTGACCGGGAGTCGGATAAGAAAGCCAGCGAGTACATCGACAAGGCTATCCAGGCCGACCCGACTTATGCTGCGGCATATGCCTTCCGTGCAGGCGCAAATCTAGCTCAGGGCACGATGGGCTGGATCGACTACAGGACCGCAATCGACAGCGCCCGCGCCGATGTAGAAAAGGCGATTGAGTTGGATCCTAATCTCCCTGAGGCATACCATGTTCTTAGTGCGATCCAGTCAATCGTCGAGGGTGATTGCAAAGCGGCTGAGTTGACTGCTGAAAAAGCGCGGGAACTTGCCCCGGGTGACGCCGACAACTTAAGCCAGGCTGGGTTCGTGGCTATGTGTCTAGGCCACCAGGAAGAAGCAGTTCAGTATCTAAAACAGGCCCTGGACTTGGATCCACTCCTGCCTGCTAATTACCTGCGATTAGCCCAGAACCTGAGAGGTCTGGGACGTTACGAAGAAGCAGAAGCGGCCCTCCAAAAAGCTATCGAACTTAACCCGCATGGGGTATGGGTTCATGAAACTCTAGGTGAGCTTTACCTCGAGCAGGGTCGTCTACAGGAAGCTCGGGCAGAAATGGAAAAGGAGCCCCCAAGTGTTTTGCGGGATTTTGGGATGGCGCTTTTGTTCCATGCCCTGGGGGAGCAGAAAAAGGCCGATGCGGCGCTGCAGGTTTTGCTATCGCAGTACTCAGATGTGGGGGCCTATCAAATCGCTCAGGTCTATGCTTACAGAGGACAGGTAGACCAAGCTTTCGCCTGGCTGGACCGTGCCCACAGGCAATACGACGGCGGCTTAGTATTCGTGAAAACCGACCCTCTGCTCCAGAGTGTGCGCAGCGATCCTCGGTACAAGCAACTACTCAAAACACTGCATCTCTCCGATTGAAGCGATAATTCTACGTTCATTTTTCCGAGGTCTGTTGCGGCACGCAGAAGGTGCTAGTGCTGTGGCTTAACGCTATCTATCTCTTCCCGAATTGGGCTGCTGTTATTACAGGAATAGAGCATATATTAGAGGCCCCCATCTCTTTAGTGCTAGACTCGGATGCGAAAGAGCGCATCCGTAATTCTTCAATTACCTAGGGTTGGCCTGACTGAATCGGTCGATGACCTTCACATCCTGATGAGGCGCACGCTTTGGCCTGCCACGACGACATCGTTTTCGTCTTTCCCCCTGCGACTGGAAATGTGGGTTCTTTCGTCAGTCACCTTGGAGTTGCGTATCTTCGTGCAAAACTCGCTGAGGCCGGCATTAGGAGCTCGCAATACATCAATGCGCAGCCCGGAACGATAAGTGAAATCGCACGTGAAGTCTTGATCCGACAGCCGGGAATCGTTGGGTTTACAGCCTACGATGCAAACTTTCCGCTCTGCTTGGCGCTTGCCCGAGGCCTCAAACAGCAGCAACCCAGCATCAAGATCATCTTTGGCGGACCGAGTGTGACCTTCAGCTCCAAGGAATTGCTGGCTCGACATCATGTGATCGATATGTGCATGCTCGGAGAGGCAGAGGAGACAGCACCTCATGTTATTGGCAATCTGCTGAACGGAGTGTTTCCGGACGACCACCAACCGGGTGTGGCGTTCCGTAAAGACGGACAGGTCATTTGCAGCGGAACCGCACCGCTGGTGGGAATCAACACGAAACTGATGAATGCCGCGCTTGATATAGCTCCTTCTCCTTATCTCACCGGCATGCTGGACGACGGGCGTACCGGAGTGCTTACGGGACGCGGCTGTACCCACCACTGTCAATACTGCTGCTTCGCCGCCTTGGCTAAGAAGACCCTACGGCTACATGCTGTCGAGCGTGTGATTGCCGAGTTGGAGTTTATCGCCGAGCAGCGGCGGCGTACAGCAGACAGCTACATCGTACCGATTCAAGACGATTGCTTCACCCTGCTGCCCGATCGTGCTAAGCGACTCTGCGAAGCGGTAATACAACGGGATTTTAAACTGAGGCTGTCTTGCATAACTCGAGCTGACACAGTTGACACGGAACTCCTGACATTAATGCGAGCCGCTGGGATTGTTAGCCTTTCTTTTGGACTCGAAAGCGCCGTGCCATCTGTGCTGCGAGCTATCGGCAAGGTCAGGCCTCCTACTTGGTCCGATAAAGACTTGAGCCCAGAGCGGGAATTCATCGAAAGAGTTCGGGAAAGCATAGTTTCCGCTAAGAAGCTTGGCTTTTACGTGGGCGTCAGCATTATGCTGGGCCTGCCGACCGAGACTGTTACCGACGGTGAGGCCACACTGCGCTTCGTGCAAACTCTACCGGTCGACTATTACGCGCACAACTTTCTGTTTGTGTTTCCCGGAACGCCGCTGTGGAGCATTCGGTCGCAGTACAAGCTGCAATGCAAGCTGGACGAAATTGGGATGCCCGCCACAACGGCCTACGCCTATGACGTTACCCGCCTTCGGCCATCCTCTAATTGCGATTTAGTGGGCGAAGCAAGATTGATTCGCTGCCTGGCGGCAGATGCTATCCGAGATTGCCAGGGGCCACCCGTAGTCGATGGAAGCGTGAGCACAGTAATTCTCGAAGCGGACGAACTGAAGTCGGCAACGGCAGAGTGGCTTCGCGACATTCTCACGGTGGGTGGGATTGTCTTGCAAGTTTATCGTCCATTGCCGCGGCTGGAACTCAAACAGCGGATGCACAAAGATCGTCGAATAATGAGTTCGTATTTGGTTCCGGCCCGCTATTATATTCAACTGGAGCGCAAGCTTAAGCAAGTAGGGAAACTTCGCTACACCATCGCGGGTGCCAGGTCGGACCTGTGTCGCCGTATTGATCCACGCCTTGTTTCCGTTGAGTCCAGCAATCTCCCGTATCCGCTTATCAGGTGGTTACGAGGTGTATATACCTCGTGTGCCATTACCGCAGTGTCCCGTGAAGTATTGCGGTCGAATGAACTCGCATGGCTGCAACAACGCATCGATGCTAGACACATACGTTCGCCTCTGCAGAAGATGCCGTTCCCACCCAGGCTTGAATATCTGGGACGTTGGTTGAAGGGACTCAGTTGCCAATCACTGTCTAGGCTAGAGGTGGACAACAACGGCAACGTGCGCTGCTGCCGTTTTGCTGATCCGATCGGAAAGGTCGGCGACATAAAGGACAAACTAAAGAAACGCCTTTCGCAGTCCGCACAGACGATACATGGAAGACGAGGATGTCAGTCTTGCACCATACCAGAGTGTCCCAGATGTCCTTTTCCCGGTCTTGATGACCAAGCATATTGCGATGCGATAAGGAAGTCGGCTTCACGCCTCAATGTGCTCAGCTGGATCCGACTATATTCAAGGATTCCGTCAATGGTTAGTAAACAGCTGGGTAGAAAATCGATCGGCTAAAACTCAAACGTCAAGGAGGATCGTTATGTCTCGAAAGCTAGAAGGAGTTAGAAAAGAACTGGCTCGGATACTCGCTGATAAGGGTATTGAGCTGGTCACCGAGGTGGACAAGGGATTACAGAACAAACAATCAATCGCTGAGATCGAAAAGAAGGCCAAGAAGACTCTTTCTGAACTGGACGCCTTAGTGTGCAAGGCGCTTCACGGAGGCCGCCTCGCGTAGCTGGGTCTTCGACCCATCTGAACGTTTTGGAACGTGTGGGAGAGCTGAACCGCCAAGATCCAGGCGTCGAACTCCTCCAACCCTGACGGCGAACGAGACTATACCGTCCCGGGGTGTATGACGTGTTTTGCCCAGTGAATGCACCGACGAGAGTATGCCAACTCTATTGGCGACGAGGAAAATTTCCGCTTCAGATTAGCGACAAATTTCTTTCAGTTTTCTGCCTTGCACTGCTGAAGGGCCGGCGACGCCCTGCGGGCCGGCTCGCTTGTCGCCCACTCCTGGGTCGTCGCGCACATCTGCTTCTTGAGGATGCTCGCCCCGAGATTGTAGGTTAGGTGGGGCCTGCTCGCCGCGGGGGCCCTCTCGGCCTCTAAACGGCAGGGCGAGTGATTCTGCATTGCCCTCCATGCCACGCGCCCGCTGATTCTGTAGCGCGGTATAGCGCGGTAAAGAGGGGGATTCGGGGGTATTAGAGGGTATTGGTAGCCGAGACGCGTTTTCTACTTCCGCTTGTAAGTCAGTGTAGAGAAACAATTTATCCATAGACACTGGGAAAATCAGACGTTGTGAGGTGGGAAGTCCCTTCTTCGGCACCAATTTCTAAAGCCGCAAGAGTCAAGCGTCAGATTCGAGTAGGATGAATCATCCTGATCGTATCTGACGCTAATCCCAGGCTTGTTGTTAACCGCACTACAGCAGCAGATTATTTCCTCTTCACCACAATTTTGCGCTCCTGATCTCCAAGTCGCTCGATTGCGATCTCCACATCCCGTTCTTTCTCGAAGCGTGTAAATTTCTCGCCCCACTCCAGCAGCACCAGATTGCCTTCTTCGGCGAAGAGCTCGTCCAGGCCCAAGGTATCGAGCTCGCGCGGCGTGTCGATGCGGTACAAATCGACGTGGAAGAGGTTGACTTCGGGTCCGCGGTACTCGTGAATCAGGGTAAAGGTGGGGCTGGTCACGTCGTCGTGCGAGCCGGCATGCAGACCCTCGGCAATGCCTTTTACCAGCGTCGTCTTACCGGTGCCGAGATCGCCGCGCAGAATGACCATACGCGCGTGCTTCAGTGTGTGCGCCAGCTTGCTGCCCAGCGCCATGGTCTCTTCAGCGGAGTGGGTGACGTGTTCGTGCACGGTCATCATGAAAACGGAACATTCTAGCAGGCTGCAGATTCAGGCTTCGAGAATTCCACTAGCCGATCCGCGTCATCTCGTCCGTCGCCCATTGCGAGGCGCGGCGAAAGGCTTCCGGCAAGCCATCGAGCAGATCGGTCGCTACCAGCGAGTGCTCGCCCATCCGCTCCGCGGCTACGTCGCCGGCCAGTCCATGCAGATAAACCGCGGCGATCGCGGCGCGAGCATAGTCGTTTGGCATCTGTGCAAGTACTCCGGCCGTCATGCCGGTCAGGATGTCGCCCGTCCCGCCAGTGGCCATTCCAGGGTTGCCAGTGGGATTGACCCACGCGCTTCCATCAGGAAAACCGATGACCGTGCGGTTGCCCTTCAGCACCAGCACCAGGTGATGATAGCGCGCGAAGCTGCGCGCAACATTGACGCGGTCGGCCTGGACGGCCTTGATGGAAATGCCCGCCAGGCGTGACATCTCGCCGGGATGCGGCGTCAGAACCAGCGGACGCCGGCTTCCGTCCAGCAAATTGGTCTTCCCTTCGAACGCGTTGAGTCCGTCGGCGTCGAGGACAAGCGGAACCTTCGTTTGGCGTACCGCTTCTTGCACGAATTGCACCGTCTCCGGATCGCGACCAAGGCCGGGACCAATGGCGACGACTGTCATAGGTTTGGCGAGATCGGTGAAGCGGCCGCTCTCCGCAGCAGCGAGTGCAATCGAACCGGCTGCGGTTTCAGCCAGAGGCTCGGTCATCAACTCGGCGGCGAAGCTAGCGACGCTGGTCAGCACGCGCCCTGGCGTCGCAACCGTGCTCAATCCCGCGCCCGCGCGCAGCGCAGCCATGCCGGCCATCGCCGCGGCGCCCGACTTGCCGAACGAGCCGCCGACAACCAGCACGTGCCCGTACATGCCTTTATTGCTGTCGCGAGGACGCGTCGCAAGCAGCGCTGCAAAATCGCGCGGCGTCGTGACTTCCAGATTTAGGCTGGAGACGATCGCCTCGGGAGGCGAGCCGATAGGTGCGACTAGAACAGGGCCGCGCGTGAGATTTCCGAAGACGTGCGCCGGACGCGGCGCAGTAAACGTGACAATCGCGTCCGCCCTGGCGATTCCTTCGCCCGATTGCGGCGTCATCGCATCGGAATCGGCGCCGGAGGGAATATCGACCGCAACGATAGGCTTGCCGCTGCGATTCATCCGAGCGATTGCGTCGGCGTATAAGCCTGTCACCGGCGGCTCAAAACCGGTGCCGAGAATCGCATCGACAATAAGATCGCAATTGGACAAACTGCCGGACGACTCGGCCTCCAGCTCTTGCGAACCTGTCACCTCAATAGGACGCAGCGGCAGGCGTTCGAACATGGCAAGAGCGTCGCCCTTCAGTTCCGCTCGCGAGGCCAGCAGCAACACCTCCACCACGCGCCCGGCGCGGTGCAGCTTGCGCGCGACCACGAAGCCATCGCCACCATTGTTGCCTTTGCCGCAGATCACGATAACGCGATTGGCCTCGGTGTAGCGTTGCAGGATGAAGCGGGCAATCGCGCTGCCGGCATTTTCCATCAGCGTGAGCGACGGCACGCCGAAGCGTTCCGTGGTCGCGCGATCGATGCTGCGCATCTCCTTCGCGGTGGTGATTTTCATGCGCGCTCCGCCGATTGCTCCAGCCGACGCAACCCGTCAGGCTCGCCCATGGCGATGAGGTGGTCGCCCTGGTGGATGATCTCATCGGGCGAGGGATTGAAGCGCATGAGCGAACCTTCTCCTTTGATGGCGAGCACAATCACGCCCATCTCCTGGCGGATGCGCGAGCCTTCCAGCGTCTGACCGGCGACGCGGGAGCCGGCTTGCACCTGCACCTCCTCGATCTCCAGGGGAAGTTGCCGGTTCATGGCAGTGTCGAAGAAATCGACCACGTGGGGACGCATGAAGGTCTGGGCGATGCGATATCCCGCGAAATTGTAGGGCGACACCACGTGATTGGCGCCGGCCGTCAGCAGGTGTTTCTCGGCTTCTTCCTCGCTGGCGCGGGCGAT
>JBEKXQ010000095.1:0-17567 GCA_049511915.1 Candidatus Korobacteraceae bacterium | reverse complement strand
GGACGTTCCCCGCGATCCAGTGCCCGCAACACCCGCTCGCGCAAGTCCTGCGAATAGGATTGCATTCATGCCTCTCCTTTACCGGCAGAAGCATTATGTCACAAGACTGTATATACTTAAATCAGAAATGCTCTAATAAGCGAAAGCCGGGTCTCAGCTTGTGGCAGCGTACGACCAGGCTTAGAGGCCCCATCTGGACCTGTTGACAATCAACCGTCAGCGGCCGGGAACAAGGAGATGGCTTATGAGCCTGCTTGATAGGGTTTTCGGGTGTTCTCACCAGCGTTGCAGCTTCCCCATAACGGTGCGGGGCAAGCTGCGCCGCAGCGCAGCGGCCTCGGTTACAGGAACCTACATCGTGTGCCTGGATTGCGGGCAGGAATTCCCTTACGACTGGAATGCCATGAAGCTGGTTGGAGAGCAGCCGTCGAAGAATTCCGACGCCGCGCCTGCCTACTCCGGCCCCAAAGCCGCGTGACAGCTGGTTCAGTGTTTCCGAGGGCGGTTCAGCCTGACGCCGACGAAAAGGCGCTCTGAGGAGCTCCTTAGCGCGTTTTCGAGATCGGTGGAGTACGCCTTCAGGCGTACAGAAAATGCACTGCGAGGAACCGGCTTCATCCGCTGAGGTAACAATAGGGAATCGGTTCTAACGGCGGGTATGCGCTTCGGACTCGGCTTCCTGCAGCGCTTGTTTTGAAACCTCGCGCAGACGCAGGCCAATTTCGAATTTCGGAGTGGTTGAGCCGCGACCCCAGCGGTTGACCTCCCAGTGTCCGCGAACAAACTTCGCGTTCGGAGCCTGCGACAAATCCACCAACAGCGGATACTCGCCCAGATAGAACTTTTGCGGCAGCGAGGCCACCGGTTTGGTCTCCCACGTTGTTCCATCCGCTGAGGTGAACAGGCTGACCTCGATGGCTTCCTGCTCCACGATGGAAGAGACGGAGAGCGTCATCAGAAAAACGCGACTGGCAGCTTCGCTAGTGTCGAGGGGCGCGCTGTCGCCTTTGGCAGTGACTACGGTGTTTTCAGGTACTAGAAAGGCATCAAGCATGACAGCATTATTCTACCGAAGCGGACATTGCCGGATAGTGATGTCGATCACAGCTGGGGGACTTATTGCCGCGGCAGACCACCCAGGAAGCTCCGCAGCAGGTGGGCGAATTCTTCCGATTGCTCCAGCGCGGCGTAATGACCCGCGTTCGTAATAACTTGCAGCCGGCTGCCTGAAATCTGCTGCCACATTAGCTCCGCTTCGGCCGTAGCCTCGTCTTCTCCGACAATGATCAGCGTAGGAACGGAAATCGCTTTCAGCGTCGGAATTGAGTCCGGACGGGCGGCCATGCCCTGCTGCACCCCGGCGATATCCTGCGGCGACATCTTCTGCATCATGCGACGCGCCGCCTCCACGATGTCCGGCCGGTTACTGAGGGTCACGGGAGAGAGCAGCTTGGGCAGCATCTCTTCGATGAATCCCGCACTGCCTTCGCGCAGTACCTTGTCCGCGAGCGCCAAACGGTTCGTCCGGCTCTCCGAGCTCTCGGCGGATGCGCGCGTATTCGCCAGAACCAGCGCGGCGACATGCTCTCGGTGTCGCCGCCAAAATTCGAACAGCGTGTACCCGCCGATGGAGACGCCGACAAAGAATCCCTTTGTGATTCGCTCTTCGCGGCAAAGCGCTGCCAGATCGGCGGCCAGTTTCTCCATCGTGGCTGGCCCTTCGCCCAACTCGGAGTCGCCGTGCGCCCGCAGGTCGGGCATGATCAACCGGTATCGCGTGCCGAGCTGTTCAGCAACAGGTCGCCAGAAGGAATGGTTCAGCGGAAAAGGGTGCAGCAGGACGACATCAGGACCATTGCCGGCAACTTCATAGAAGAGTTGGGCATCGGAGCTGCGGAGTGTAGGCATCGAGTCGCAACAAAACGCGAAAAGGCCCCTGCCTTTAGGTACCATCCCTCAACAATGACTACGAGCCTTGGTAAGGTTGCGGTGTCGTCGCCGGCGGGGCGACCGGAATGTACTCTGGCTCTTCCGGCATCACAATCCACGCAATGATGTAGGCCAGAAATCCGCTGCCGCCACAGAAGGCCACGATCAGCCATACCACGCGAACCACGGTGACATCCAGATCGAAGTACTCGGCGAAACCGGCGCAGACACCGGCGATCTTGCGATCAGCGCGCGAGCGCATCAGCTTGCGGCGGCCGGCGGCCGAGCCCAGCCGTGTGCCGCAATACGCGCAGAGATTAGCATCGTCCTGAATCACCTTGCCGCAGTAGTTGCAATACATACACCCTCCCACAGAATGATACGAGCAGGATAAGAAAAGGTTCCCCCAATTGCAACGCACCCGCCGCCATGCATACGGCAACATTCCATCCTGAGCCGGGATGGTTTATCGCTCGAAAAGTGATTTTTGGGACTTCTTCGCCGGGATGGCCTAGTACGCCCGTTGCGGCGTCCATTGGCCCGCCACGGAGAACGACTCAGACGCAACCGGCGAGATTCTACCGGCTCCGTTCTCGGCGATGGCTTCGTAATATCCAGCAGAGCCACCGTCAGCGCTTTCCGCCCAGAACGCCCAAGTGTCCCATGTCGTCACTACGTCCTGGATCTGGAGATAATACGTTCCGGGTGGAAGCGCCAGGTTGGGGACGTCAAAGCCCATCCTCCAGGCAAAGAATAGAAACTTCGTGAGATAGGGCGATTGCAACTTGGACAATCGAACGAAGCCGCTGCCTTTCACCGTCCCACCAAATGGCTCGGTCGTAATTGTCCACTTCAAGTATTCCGGAGCGTTGCGGTCGTCGACATCATAGATCGTAAGTACCATGTTCGTAATCTCGGCTGCGTCGGAAAGCGCAAACGAGTTCGTTACCACCGATCCGAAGTTTACGTGGAAGTAGCCGACGTCCCCATCCGGACCGTTGTCATACAGGGTTGTCTGACCAAAAGCTGGCGTCGACACCAGGGAGCCTATCGCCAGGACGATTAACACTGCCAGGGGACTCTTTCGGCCGCACATAAATGCGACTCCTTTGCGATCTACGCAATCTGTCGACCGGGTTCGGCAAGCCGGAATTCCCGCAAGCATACACCGGCGCGCGGATGTCAGCCATCACTATCTTCCGCTTGGGTCATCATCGCCGGCAATCGTTTCGCCGTGTCGCTCCGCTGCCGCTCGTAGTAATCTCAAGTGTTCATGATGGCTACCGCCGAAATCCTTACTCCCGCTAAATCCGCCGGCAAGAGTTATTCCTGGTCCACACCCATTGCTGTCGCTCTCATGAGCTTTGCCGCCCTGCTTCTGGAACTGGGTCTAACGCGGCTGTTCTCGGTGGTGCTGTTCTACCACTTCGCATTTCTGGCGATTTCGATTGCGCTGCTTGGCCTTGGGGCGGGAGCGGTATTCGCATGTTTGCGCCACCAATGGCTGTCGCGCTGGTCCATCAATCAGCTCGGCAGCGCGCTCTGCGCAGCCAACGCGATCGTGATCCTTGCGGTGCTGGAGCTGGTTGTCCACACCGCAGTGTCGCTCCACCTTGACTGGCCTAACTTCTGGCGGCTGACCGCGGTGTATCTCGCCTCGGCGGTCCCGTTCTTCATCACCGGACTGTTGTTCTCAATTGTCTTTGCGCGGCATCCAGCGCGCATCACTCAGCTCTACGGAGCCGATTTGCTGGGCGGCTCGCTGGCCTGTCTGGCGCTGGTCCCGCTGCTGAACTTCATCGGCGGACCGAATGCAATCTTACTCGCGGCTGTCGTGGTTGCTCTGGCCGCAGTCGCGTGGGCCGCTCCCGGCAGGCGCCTTGCTCCCGCATGTCTGGCTGTGGCGATGTTGGTTCTGATTGCCATCAACTTTAACGGCCTGCTCATCGACATCATTTACGCCAAAGGGATGAAGCGCGACGTGCCACTTTATGCGCGCTGGAATGCGATCTCGCGGGTTGAAGTCGACCAGCAGGGCACGGGCAGAGCGATCGTCATCGACGCCGACGCTCAGACTTCGCTGATGAATACCGACCCGCATCATTGGAGCGACGGCTACCGGCGCAACCTGATGTCGGCTGCGCCGTCGGTGGCCAACGTACTGCGTCCCCACGGCGACTTTGCGATCATCGGGCCGGGCGGCGGAGTGGACGTGCTGCGCGCCGTGGCCAACGGCAGCACCAACGTCACCGGCATCGAGATTAATCCCATCATCGCCAACCACATCATGCGCGATCGCTTCGCCGACTACACCTATCACCTCTACCAGATTCCCGAAGTGCACATGCATGTCAGCGATGGCCGCTCGTTCGTACGCAACAGCCGCGATAAGTACGACGTAGTGCAGATGACTCTGGTGGACACTTGGGCCTCAACCGCCGCCGGAGCTTTCGCGCTCAGCGAAAACAATCTGTACACGGTCGAGGCCTTTCGCGAGTACTTCGATCACTTGAAACCCGATGGCATGATCGCCATCACGCGCTGGGAGTTTACCCGGCCACGCGAGGCCCTGCGCGTTGTCTCGCAGGGCATGGAAGCGCTGCATGAGATGGGTGTTGAGGACACCATGGACAACTTCATCGTGGTCAGCGACGGGCCCTTGGACACGGATGGCAGGCCTGTAGTGGTGCTGGCCAAGAAGTCGCCGTTCACGCTGGAGGAGCAACGCACCGTGCTCGATCACATTCAGGGCACGGATGGGCACGACGCCAACCTGAACTTGCATGTTCTTTATTTGCCCACAACCGCGGATCAGCCGGGGATGGCACATCCGGCGTTTGCGCAACTGATTCGCGGCCAGGATGCGCTCGCCTTCTCGAAGTCGTATGCCTATAACGTGTCCCCGGTGACCGACAATGCGCCGTTCTTCTTCTTCACGCTCAAGCCGGAGCAGGTGTTCCACGGCTCTGATCAGGGCGGCATCGACTGGAAGGTGAACCTCGGCATCGCGATCCTGGGCATCGTGCTGCTGGTCTCCATCGCGGCCGTGATTGTATTTCTGGTTCTCCCGCTGGCGCTTTCGCCGGAAACTCGCTCTGGGCGCAGCCTTGGCGTGCTGTACTTCATCGCCATCGGCCTCGGCTACATCATGGTGGAGATCGCCTTTATCCAGCGCTTCGTGCTGTTTCTGGGTTATCCCACCTATGCGCTCACGGTCGTGGTCTTCCTGATGCTGCTCTCCAGCGGGGCCGGCAGCCTGGTCTCGCGCCGCTGGTTCGGCGAGCCGACCCGCGTCATCCTGGCGCTGGCGTTCATCGTGGTCGCGTTACTGATTTATGTCTTCGTTCTGCCCCGCCTGCTGGAAAGCATGATCGGCCTTGCTTTCGCCGCCAAATTGGTAGTCAGCGCACTGCTGCTGCTTCCGCTCGGCTTCAGCATGGGAATGCCCTTTCCCAGCGGTTTGCGCGCTCTTGCGTCCGGGGACGGCGACGAAACTCCTGCGAAGCACGGCGCAGTTGAGTGGGCCTGGGCGATGAATGCCGCGTCCAGCGTGCTGGGATCGGTACTGGCGATTGTCATTGCCATCCAGTTCGGATTGACCGTAACTCTCGCCTGCGGTGCTGCCGCTTACGTCTTCGCGATACTGCTGCTGCCCACCTTTCGGAAACCCGGAATCGCTGGCCAGTCCTGACTCCGAAGGAAATGCCTTCCATGGGTCGTGGGCTTGGCCCTATTCATTCTCCGGCGAAGGACTGGGCGGCTCTCTGGAGATTGAGGTAAGTCCTCCGCTCCCGGCACGCCTCGGCCAGTTGGCGCGATTTCGTGTTATATTTGCCCCCAGATGCTGAATTCTTTGCAATATTGGCTGCACAACCACGCCCTTTACCTGGAGATCGTTGTCGTGCTCTTCAGCGGACTGGTCGCGCTCTACGCCGATACTGTGCGGCACTTCCTTTCCTTGCCGCCGCAGCGGCCGGGCACGTGGATGCTGAAGGCGCGGCTGCTCTCCGTTAATTCGAAGCTCTTCAATTTATGCGAGTGTCACAACAATGCATTCGCCACCATCGTTTTTGTGGCTCGCTCGTTCGTCTTTATCCTGGTGCTGATGGGATTGTTCCTGGGCGGCATCTTTCTGGAAGTGGTATCCATTCGTTCCGCCGGCCGTGCCGGAGGGGCCGAGGAGGCTTACACCAGCTTCCACGCTCATCTCGACATCTCGCTGGCCCTGGTTTTTATCGTGGTGGTCTGCTGCCGGCTGTTACTGTTGGGTGAATTTCTCTATCGTTTGCGCAACTTCAAAGGCTACGATCATTACCTGATGGAACACGTCGCAGAACTGGAGGAGAAACTGGTCATGGCCGAAAATACTCCCTCCGGTTCAGTCCCCGACTGAACGTCTCTGTACTGCCACTCGTCCCACTTGAGATGACAACCATGCGCCTTCCGTAGCATCCTTAAAGGCAGCTTTATGACACTCCGGGCCATTTCGGCCGTTGGCCAGTTTGTTCTTACGCTCTGGTTATTGCACAGTGTAGGCGCTACTGCTCAACAACGAGCATCGCTGGCGCCGCCTCCAGCGGCGGCGCAGATTGCGGAAGGTCCTGCTCTATCGGGTCCCGTGCTGCCGTTGTATCACGCTCTGCGCGGTGTGGGGCTCGACCCGCAACGTGTGTTCCAGGTCCGCGAAGCGGCCATCGACCGCGAGGACGTACATATCTGGCTGAACGACGGGACCATCGCCTTCACCCAGGCCGTCGATGGCCACGTCACCGGCGCCTACTTTGAAGGCGACGGAGAAGTGCTGGTGCGCCCGCCTGATCGCATGGAGCGCGCCTCGCTAGGCCTCTTTACCGATGCCGGCGTGTTAGAGGAAAAGTTTTCTTCAGGCTACTTTCGCTTCAACGATGACACGGCGAAGGAACTGCAGCCCTTTTTGCGCCCGCCGGAGGATGCCGCCGATTTTGTCGCCCGCAACAATGGCCGGGCGCGTACGCTTGCCGAAATAGATGCGATGCGGCTCTGTATTTCCTTTACGAGCGCGCCGGCGGCCGATGCTTCGGGCGTGGCCGCGCCCGTTCCCGATCGGATGCTGCATGCTCGTATCGCGGGCGAACACTACGGTGTCTTCGATGTTTTCTTCGACACCCGCAGCCCGGAGCAGGTTGTGGTTGGCAACGCCTCGTCGCACGGCGATCAGACCTACTACGACCTGTGGATGAGTTTCCCCATGCGCTCCCTGCGCAAAACGCCGCTCTCCGACACGCGCTTTGGCGGCCCAACCGGACCGCTCTGGACGCCTCGTGTCCTGTCGATCAGCAAATACAACATCGCTGCCACTCTGGACACTGCGCGCAACCTGTCGGCGGATGCCACCCTCGATGTAGAAGTCAAGGAAGGCGGCACGCGCATTGTGCTCTTCGAGCTGTCGCGCTACCTGCAGGTGAAGCGGGTGGAGTACGAAGGCAAGCCGCTGGAGTTCATCCAGAATGAAGCTCTCGAGGGAAGCGAGCTTTCGCGGCGCGGCAACGACACCATTGCGGTGGTCTTTCCCGCGCCGTTGCAGCCGGGCGCGCATTTTCCCTTGCGATTCAGGTATGCGGGTTCGGTGCTCTCCGATGCCGGAGGCGGTTTGCTGTACGTCGGGGCGCGCGGCACGTGGTATCCCAACCGCGGCATCGCCATGGCCAACTACGATCTCACCTTCCGCTTCCCGCAGCCGTGGTTGCTGATTGCCACCGGCAAGCGGGTTTCGCTGGAGCCTGAAGGCAACGGCTTCGTCGGTCACTGGGTCAGCGAGCAACCCATTCCCATTGCTGGATTCAATCTTGGTGAGTACGTCCGCAGCTCCGCCAAGGCAATGAACATCGAAGTTGCCGCGTACGCCGCTCGCGGAACCGAGTTCCAAAGATCAACCCCCGATGTTGCAAATGGCTCATCTCCCTTGCTGTCGCCACACGCACCCGGAACGATAGATCCGATACCCTGGCCCCCGCCGCCCTTGCAGAACCCGGCTGGCACTGGTGAATCGCTCGCCGAGCGCGCAGCGGAAACCTTGACCTCGCTGTCACAGATGCTGGGGCCGTATCCCTTCAGCTCACTCTCGCTCACCGAAAATCCCAGCGCCGAGAGTCAGGGCTGGCCAGGACTGATCTTCTTGTCGAGTTATGCCTACCTCCAGCCCGAGCAATTACGGGCCATGAATGTCTCAGCGGCCGACGCTGTCATCTACAGCGAAGTCATGATGCCGCACGAGTTGTCGCACCAGTGGTATGGAGATCAGGTCTCGTGGGCCAGCTATCACGAGCAGTGGCTACTGGAAGCCTTTGCGAACTATTGCTCGCTGCTGCTGCTGGAACGCTCGCGGCCAGGTGATGTTCAGCTCACGCTGGAGAACTATCGCCGCATCCTGGCCAGCAGATCACGGGACGGGCATCGCCTGGTCGAGGCCGGCCCGGTGACGCTAGGCAGCCGACTGTCTTCCTCGCACTTTCCCAACGGATACGAGATCATCGCCTACGGCCGCGGCACCTGGCTCATCCACATGCTGCGCTGGATGCTGCGCGACGCCTCGCGCACGCCGGCCAAACCTGACGGCGACGACACGATCTTCCTTGGGCTGTTGCGTAGTCTGGTGGTTCGCTTTCAGGGGAAAGAAATCACGAATGCCGACTTCGAGTCGGCTCTTGAGGAAGTCTTGCCGCGAGAGTTGTGGTTCGAGAATCACAAGTCGCTGGATTGGTTCTTTGATGGCTGGGTCAACGGAACGGCGTTTCCGCAGCTTGAATTGTCGGGCGTGAAGTTCGCGCGCAAGGTGACGGAAACCACCGTTAGCGGAGTCGTTCATCAGGACTCCGCGCCGTTCGACCTGGTCACCAGCGTTCCCATCTATGGCATCGAGGGAGACCGGCAAGTGTATCTCGGCCGCGTCTTCGCCGAGGGCGCCGACACGCGTTTCACCCTTCCCGCTCCAGCTGACGTGAAACAGTTAGTGCTCGATCCCTACCACACCGTACTGACGCAGCCGTAAGGATTTTGTCTTCAAGATTCGTTCTGCGGGACAATTCGAAGCCGAAGGTGAGAAGCAGGAGCGGCGCGAGCAGTCCCGCCGCAGGCGGGACGAAACTATTTAGCCCACCGCGGAAGCGGTGGGTTCGCGGCAGGTTTCATTATCCCGAGCCCCTCGGGGGCGACACAACTCAACCTGTCGGCACGTGACCCTCGTCACGGAGAACGTCTGTTCGTCGCCATTACGATAGCGGCACCTATGCCTCACAGCTACGTTAGCTCTATTTTTCACGTTGTCTTCAGCACAAAACAGCGCCAGCAGCTCATTCCCGCGGCCGCTCAAGCCCGACTGTGGAACTACCTCGCGGGAATCGCTCGCAATCACGACATCCAGGCGCTTGCCGTGGGCGGAACGGAAAATCACGCTCACATGCTCCTTGCGATTCCACCCGACACAGCACTGGCGGACGCGGTGCGAACACTGAAAGCCAACTCCAGCCGGTTGATGCGAGAGACCTCGAGATCTTTTGCCTGGCAGGAAGGATATGGAGCCTTCAGTGTCACTCCTTCTCAGCTCGACCGAGTCAAGCGATATATCACCAACCAAGCAGCCCATCACGCCCGGCATTCGTATGAAGAGGAATTTCTCGGGATGTTACAGGCGGCGAACATTTGCGTCGAGCCAAACCGGGCATTTGGATGATTGTGTCGCCCCTGAAGGGGCTCTGGATCATAACCTGACGGCAACCCACCGCTTCCGCGGTGGGCTAAATAGTCTCGTCCCGCCTGCGGCGGGACTTGGGGATGTCGCCTTCGTACGCGTCTTCGGTGACACTTGGCGACTTCCACGCTTAGATATCCAAATTCTTCACGTCCAGCGCATTGTCTTCGATAAACTTGCGCCGCGCCTCCACATCCTCGCCCATCAGCGTGGTGAAGATGGTTTCGGTCTCGGTGATGTCTTCCAGCTTCACCGACAGAAGCGTCCGCCGCTCCGGATCCATGGTTGTTTCCCAGAGCTGTTGCGAGCTCATCTCGCCCAGACCTTTGTAGCGCTGGATGGTGTAGTCCTTGCGGCCCTCGTTGAGCACGTAGTCGAACAACTCGCGCGGCGAGCTCTTCTCCACCGTCTCAGCTTCGGTCTTGCGCTTCGAAGCCTTGGGCGCCTTCTGCTCGACCTTTTCCTGATCGGCTTTTTCGGCGTCGCTCAACTCTTCCTTGCCGTTTCCGCCGGCATCTTTCTTCACCGCTTCGATAAAGTACGGCGGTTGCATGTAGGGCTCAATGTGCTTGTACTTCGACATCATCTGGCGATACTCCGGCGTTGACGCCAGTTCCCAGTTGATGACGTGCTCAGCGCCCTGCGAGTTTACGAACCTGAGTTCCCACAGGCTGTGCTCCTCTTCGAAACGGGCTGGCCCTACTTCCTTGATGCCGCGTTCTTTCGCAATCGCCTTCAGCGCCTTTTCCAGCGCGGCGATCTTCTGCGGCGGCTTCTTGCTGTCGCCTTCGAAGTCGGCGCGCTTCACCAGGTCCGCCTTGGGTAGCAGTTCGGTGATCACCTCGTCGCGAATGCGCTTGTTTACCTTGTCGAAGAAGCTGATGTAGTCGTTCAACGTCGTCATAAACTTGGTCAGCGGAGCGCCGTCCAGCGCCGCCGCGCCTTCACCGTAACGCACCACGATGCCGTCTGCAGCGCGCTTCACCATCACCTTCACGAACTCGGCGTCGTTCTTGATGTACTGCTCAAACTTGCCCTTCTTGATCTTATAGAGCGGCGGCTGCGCAATGTACACGTTGCCGCGCTTGATCAGCTCCTGCATGTGGCGGAAGAAGAACGTGAGCAGCAGCGTGCGAATGTGCGATCCGTCCACGTCGGCGTCGGTCATCAGGATGACCTTGCCGTAACGCAGTTTGGATATATCGAAATCGTCTTTGCCGATGCCGGTGCCCAGCGCCGTAATCATGGCGCGAATTTCTTCGTGGCCCAGCATCTTGTCGTAGCGTGCCTTCTCCACGTTCAGGATCTTGCCCTTCAGCGGGAGGATGGCCTGGAATCGGCGGTCGCGTCCCTGCTTGGCGGTGCCACCGGCGCTCTCACCCTCGACCAGGTAAACCTCGCAACGCTCGGGCTGGCGCTCGGAGCAGTCGGCCAGCTTGCCCGGCAGTCCTCCGCCATCAAGCGCGCCCTTGCGCCGCGTAAGATCGCGGGCCTTGCGCGCGGCTTCGCGAGCGCGCGCAGCTTCAATCGCCTTGCTGATGATGCGCTTGGCGACCGGCGGATTCTGCTCGAAGAACCCTCCCAGCCGCTCGTTGACGAACGCCTGCACCGTGCCTGCGATGTCGGAGTTGAGCTTGCCCTTCGTCTGGCCTTCGAACTGCGGCTGCGACAACTTCACGCTGACCACCGCGACCAGACCCTCGCGTACGTCATCACCGGTCAGGTTTTCCTTGACGTCCTTGAACAGCCCGAGCTGCTGGCCGGCGTAATTTACGGTGCGCGTCAGCGAAGTGCGGAAGCCTGAGAGATGCGAGCCGCCATCGACCGTGTTGATGTTGTTGGCGAAGCTGAACACCGTCTCGGAGTAGCCGTCGTTGTATTGCAGCGCGATCTCCATCGCCACGCCGTCGCGTTCGGCTTCCATGTAGATCGGTTTGTCGTGCAGCACGCTCTTGCCGCGGTTCAGATGCTTGATGAACTCGGCGATGCCGCCGTTGTATTTGAACTCGGTCTTCTTGCCCTCGCCCGTCTTCGGATCGGTCGTACGTTCGTCCGTTAGCGTGATCAGCAGTCCTTTGTTGAGAAATGCCAGTTCGCGCAGCCGCTGGGCCAGTGTGTCAAAGTTATACTCTGTGACGGTAAAAATTTCCTTGTCGGGGACGAAGTGCACTTTGGTGCCGCGCTTCTTCGTCGTGCCCGTTTTCTTCAGTTTCGAAGTCGGCTCGCCTTTGGAATATGTTTGTTCCCACACAGATCCGTCGCGCCAGATCTCCAGCTCCAGCAAGTGGCTGAGCGCGTTCACGCACGACACACCGACGCCGTGGAGTCCGCCGGAAACTTTATAGGTGGAGCTGTCGAACTTTCCTCCGGCGTGGAGCATGGTCATCACGACCTGCGCTGCGGGCAGACGCTCGCCGTCGACATCCATGTCGTCAACCGGAATGCCACGACCGTTGTCGACGACCGTGATCGAGTCGTCGATATGGATCGTGACGTCGACGCGATCGGCGAAACCGGCCAGCGCCTCATCCACCGAGTTGTCCACCACTTCGTAGACGAGGTGATGCAGTCCCATCTCGCCGGTCGAGCCGATGTACATCGCCGGGCGCTTGCGCACGGCTTCCATTCCGCCGAGCACCTTGATGGAATCGGCAGTGTAGTCTCCATCCGACTGGCCGTTGCCATTTCTTGTGGTCTTGGGCGAGACTTTCTCGCTGTCGATTTCCGGTGACTTACTATTTTCAGAGACCGCCGCAGCGGCTGCTTGGGCATCTTTCGCGGGCATCCTGCTCCATTTCGTTTGGCAATCTGCCTCGTCAGCAGATCGCTTTTTCTTGCAGGGTCGGAGCGCGGCCGTAGGTAACTCGGCAGATACCCTTATCTACTAGATGTTTCAGTAACTTAGGCGCCCAGCGACCCTGTGTTATTGTATCACAGTTCGCTTCCAATTTGAGCGCCCTTAGAGCGAGTTAAATCCTTCCCTATCAGCCAGTTGGCAGCCTTGACACGATATCCACAGAAGCCCGGGAACAACTCCACTCCAGAGAGTCGTAATCCTATGCTGTCTGGTTACATTCTGGTAACGACAACTTGGCTCAAATCAACGGACAAAATCCAAAATGCGCTGAACGAAACTCGCATTCTGTGCGCGGAATTCAAATTCTGATCGGCTTCAAGTTCCGGGGGTTCTTGCGCGGCTCGAGCCCACGGATAAGTCGCAACTCTTCTCATACCGGCTGAGTGCAAAACGCGCACCGGTGCGCGTCGATCGGAATGTCGCTCTGGCACTCAGGACACTTCTTCTTGTCAGGCAGCGCCTGCTTTTCGAAGCGTTTCATCAGGTGATTCACCGGCAGCACCACGAAGTAATAGATTGCCGCAGCAATCAAAAGGAACGAGATTATGGCATTGGCGAAGTCGCCATAGAGAAACTTTGCTCCGTTCAGTTCGAAGGAAAAGCCGGAAAAGTCCGGCTTCTTCACTATGGCCGCGATGATAGGAGTCAACAGGTCTTTGACGAATGCCGTCACCACCGTGCCAAATGCGGCGCCGATCACCACGCCCACAGCCAGATCCACCACGTTGCCGCGCAGAACGAAATCGCGAAAGCCTTTAAACATGTCAGCCCTCCTTGCTTGCAGACGCACACTATTTCGCGCGCCTTGCATGAAAATCTCAAGTTACGCGAAGGCGAGTAACATGTCTAGCCGTCATGTTTGCGCCGCCGACCCTTAATTTGGCATTGCTTTGCGCGATACGAGAATGCAGCTCGGCGGCTATTCCGTTGAGCCCGGCTTTAGGATCATGCCCTGGCTGGTCTTGCCATTCATCGCAACGATCAGCGGCGAGTCGAACCGCAAGTGCCGCACGCAGCCGTGTTCGTCCATCGCCGGCTGCTGGCCAAGCCATTCCCAGTCGACGAAACCTTCACCGGCGTCCGGATTTACGGTGAAGTAGCCGATCTGGAAGGCGGTGAGGTTTTGGAAGAAGTGACTGCCTTGCGAGGGCGCTACGCGGAAGTCGTGAAATCCCGACTCCACGATGACGCGTGCCCCTGAGATCTGGTCCCAGGCCACCGGAATTCCCAGCCAGGGATCGGTGGAACCCCAGCGGCCCACTCCGATCAGCACATACGGAATATTGGCGTCGCTCAAGCGAGCATTGAAGTGGGCGACACTCTGCGCCACATCATGACTGCGCGCACGCTCGAAGCGGTGCGAATCAACCACGATGACATCGCGGAGGTCCTGCAGCCGGCCATGCCCGAGTACCACCGAGCTCTGGCAGATGAGGCTCTCAGGACCAACATCGTCCATGCGAATGTCTTCGCCTTCGCGCGAAAGCACCAGCGGCCTGAGTTGCAGAAAGCCAAAATCGGCGACATCGTTCGCGCTCCGCGGCAGGCGCACCGCGAACTCAATCTCCACTGGTCTGCCCAGCGCATCTTCGCCCATCCCCATCAGCCGGTCCAGAATCTGTGGCAGCGGAAACGTTCCGTGCTTCAGAATCGGAGCGAAGCTCACAATGCGCGGTCCCTTGCGGCTGAGTCCGTCGTAAACCGCGTGATTGTCCGCGGAATAGGTGGAGGCGAGCATCTGTAATGTGCCATCGCCCTCAGCAACATCCAGGCCGAAGGATACCTCTCGCAGCTCGCTGCCGGGATCGTCGGTGTGAAGCGGGTGATTGAGCTCCAGCGCCCAGAATTCCGTCTGTGAATTCGCCAGCATGTCCTCCACCGACGAAAACTGCACCAGATGGCGCGGATGGCGCGGGCTGAAGGTAAGACACTTGCCACCGCTGACCACCCCGCGTCCCAGCCCTAAAGCGACAGCGGCAAAGCCGTCGGCAACCTTGATTGCACCGATGGGATAGAAGTTGCGCGATCGCACCACGCCGGAAAAATCAGGATAGAAACGATTGCCGTGCGCTTCCCCGACCACCTGTTGCAGCACGACCGCCATCTTTTCTTCTTCCAGCCGATAGGGAGTCGCTCGCACATAGGCCTTGGCATGCTGGCTGAACGTCGATGCGTATACCAGCTTGATGGCCTCCAGCAATTGCTCCAGACGTACCTGGATATCGGGATGCTGATTGCCCAGCATGAACGTCTCGTACACTCCCGAGAACGGCTGGTATTGCGAGTCCTCCAGCAGGCTGGAGGATCGCACAGCCAGGGGATAGTGCACGGCTTCCAGAAATGCGAGCAAGTTGTCCAGCACCGGAATAGGAAAGGATGCGTCCAGAAATCGGCGCATCATCTCGGCATCGTCAGTGCCGTGAATGGCGAGATCGAGCAGGTCATTGTCGTCGAGGAAGCGATCGAAGATCTCCGTCGTCAATACCAGCGTTGGTGGCACGGCAATGCGAACACCGGGGAAACTGCGTGAGATTCCTCGCTGGCGCAGAATGTGACGGATGAACGCCAGCCCGCGCGCCTTCCCGCCCAACGATCCCCCGCCCATCTGCAGAAAGAACGATTCGACAGGCTGAAAGGTCGCAGCATTGAATTCACCAATCAGCGCCTGGCTTTGCTCGCGGCGATACTCGGCAATCGATTCGATTAGGTCGTGACGCAGGTTCTCCAGCGTACCGAAGTCGCTGACCTTGCGCGGCCGCAGCTTCTGCGCGAGGGCGAATTCCGTGCGCGCCATCAGCCAATGCGAGAAGTGATTGTGCTGACCGTGGTAGGCGAGGCTTTCCTCCGGTATCGTCTGCAACAACGTCTCCAGGGCATTCAGATCGGCCGCGCGCGCCACTTCTGTCACCCCATCGGGCAAGTGAAAGACGAAATCTCCGAAACCCATTTCCTCCGTCAGAATGTGGCGCAGATCTCCCAGCAGGGTCGGCGAGCGCTTCTGCAAAAAGGAAAAACCTCTTTGATGTGCGCGCTCCATGAACTCGGTGCGGCTGGACTGGAGGACGATGGGAACATCTGGGACGGTCTCGCGCACCATGCGGGCCAGTTCGAAACCCGCCTCCGGTGTAAGTTCGCCCGCACGCGGAAATTCCACGTCGGAGATAACGCCCAGTACGTACTCGCGATACTTCATCACCTCCCGCTCCGCCTCCTCGTAGTTGGAGCAGAGCAGGATCTTGGGGCGGGCGCGCATACGTACCAACTTGTGCGCAACATTGAGAGCCTCGTTCAGCAGTCGCCGCGATTGGCTGATGATCTCGGTGTAAATCACCGGCAAGAAGAGCGAGTAATACGTAATGTCGTCTTCCACCAGGAGCAGCACCGGGACGCTCATGGCTTTGGTATCGTGCAGGACGTTCCGCTTGTCTTCGATGTAGTTGACCATCGAGAGCAGGATGCGCGCGTTGCCCTGCCACAGGAAGATGCGATCGATGTCGGTTTGGGGATTGCGCGCAACGAAGTTTTGGATCTCGCGGTAGTCGTAGGCCAGGACGATGACCGGCACGTCCAGACCAGCATCTTTGATTTTCTGCGCCAGTTGCGCGGCGTCCATGTCGCCTAGCTGCAGGTTGGTGACGATTAGGTTGAAGCGGCGCTGCGACTGCGCCAGCTCTAACGCCTCCGCTCCGGTGGAGACGTGCGTGATGCCAGGCACCTGGTGGAGATTCAGCTCCAACGACTCGCCGATCAGCAGCTCGTTAAGCCGCCCGTCTTCACGCAGGATGAAGGAATCGTAGAGGCTGGACACCAGCAGGATGTCGTTCACGCGGAACGGCATCAGGTTCTCGAAGCCCTCGAAGAGGCGCTCGGAGGGAGGTGCGGGATCGCGCGTGGGGCGAGTGGTGGTCAACGGTTTCCGCCTGAAGGACGATTCTACTCGCAGGAGGAACTGTGCCTTCTACCTGTCCTTTGTCCAGTTTTCGGTTTTCAATTCAGGAACACGTGCGAACTCCCGCGTGTTGTTGGTCACTAGCGTCACGCCCAGACTGCGGGCATGGGCCGCGATCAACAGATCATTCGCGCCAATCATCGTCCCCTTGGCCTTTAATCTGGCGCGAATACTCGCATAATGAGGGGCGGCTCCGTTGGGAAAGTCTAATGTCTCCGCGTATGCAAGGAATGCGCCGAGAGCGACTTCATCCTGTCGAGGCCGCGGAGAGATCTCGACTCCGTACAACAACTCTGACTTGGTGATAACCGAGATGCAAATGTCGCTGACGGGGGTTTTGCGGAGACGTTTGAGCAGGACGTCGCTGGAGCGCTTCATGATGTACGAACAAGTGTCGGTGTCCAGCATGAAGCGCGGCATTACGGCTCACGCTCCTGGACCGGTAGCTTTTCCACGTCCTGCATGAAATCGCTTGACGCGACAGGCCCCTGATCCAGATACGCCGACCAGTCCTGCGGCCGCGGCGACAGGACTACATCACTGCCCTCTTTGCGTATGAATACTTCCGATGTATTGAACTGAAACTCCTTAGGCAGGCGCACTGCCTGGCTGCGGTTGTTCATGAAGACTTTTGCTGTTCGTCGCATGTTTAGCTCTCTTTTCCGTCTGGCATATACATCAGTATATCCCGTTTAGCAACCGGCTTGAGTTCTTACCTCCTGCACTTGCAAGAAGAAGCGGGGTAGGCTTGCGCCTACCCCGCATGATACTCACGTCTGGAACCGGAGACTAAACCAGTCCCTGGTCCAGCATGGCATTGGCGACCTTCAGGAAGCCGCCGATGTTGGCGCCGTTCACCAGATTGCCAGGAGTGCCGTAGGTTTCGGCGGTCTCAAAGCAGGTCTTGTGAATGGCCTTCATGATGTTGTGCAGCTTGTGGTCGACTTCCTCGCGAGTCCAGCTCAGCCGTGCGCTGTTCTGTGACATCTCGAGGCCCGACGTTGCCACACCGCCCGCGTTCGCCGCCTTGGCCGGACCATAGAGGACTTTCGCCTCCAGGAACAGCTTGGTGGCTTCCAGCGTGCTCGGCATGTTGGCGCCTTCGG
>JBEKXQ010000094.1:0-17616 GCA_049511915.1 Candidatus Korobacteraceae bacterium | reverse complement strand
GCACCCGTGACGCGCTCTGGGATCAGTTCGGCCAATTCCTAGCCAGCTTCTCGCCTAAGGAGTGCGCCAACTATTTCGCCTCTTCCGGATATGTATACACTTAAATTGAAAATGCTCTAGAACCTCATTACAGCTTCTTCTTGGTCCAGTCCTCGATGCGGTTCAGCGCTTCCTGCAAATGCTCGATAGAATTCGCGGTGCTGAAGCGCATGTACCCTTCACCGAACGAACCGAACGCCGTTCCTGACAAACCCGCGACGCCTACGTCATCCAGCAGCGCATCAGCCAGCTTCTTCGACGCCCAGCCGGTCTGCTTGATGTTCGGAAAGGTGTAGAACGCGCCCTTCGGCATGCGGCAGGAAAATCCCTTGATCTGGTTCAGGCCTTTCACGAACACATCGCGTCGCCGCTGAAATTCCTGGCGCATTTTCTCCGGCTCACTCTGGTCGCCGCGCACCGCCTCGACGCCGGCGATCTGAGTGAAGGTCGCCGTGCAGGAAGTCGAGTTGGTTGCCAGGCGCGCGAACTGCGCCGCGAGGTCGGGCCGCATCACGCCATATCCCAACCTCCAGCCAGTCATGGAATACGTCTTCGAGAATCCGGTCAGAATAATCGTGCGGTCCTTAAACCCATCCACCGAGGCGATGCTGTACGGCTCGCCTTCAAATAGCAGCCGGCTGTAGATTTCATCGCTGAGCACCATAATGTCGCGATCGCCAATCGCGGCTGCAATGTCCTGCACATCCTGCTTGGTGATGATGCCGCCAGTCGGATTCTGCGGCGAATTCAGAATGATCAGCTTGGTGCGGTCCGTGATGAGGCTGGCCAGCTCGTTGACATCGAGCCGGAAATCGCGCTCCTCGCGCAGCGGAATGGGCACCGCTTTCGCGCTCAGGAAGTTGATCATCGACTCGTAAATCGGGAAGCCGGGATTGGGGTAGATGACCTCATCACCCTCTTCCACCAAGGCGAGCATGGTGAAAAAGATGATGGGCTTGCCTCCGGGAACGATGACGACTTCATCGGGACTCACTTTGATGCCGCGCGAACTGGAGACCTCGGCGGCGATGGCCTCGCGCAACTCCGGCAATCCGGCCGCGGGGCCGTAATGAGTGAAGCCCTTGCGCAAGGCGTCAACTCCGGCCTCGACAACGTTAGCGGGCGTGTCCATGTCGGGCTCGCCGATCTCGAGGTGAATAATGTTCTTTCCCTGCCGCTCCAGGGCGCGGGCGCGAACCAGCACCTCGAAGGCGGTTTCCGTTCCCAGCCGCGACATCCGTTTGGCCAGGCGCAATTCGGTCTGTGTTGTAGTCATAGGCAAAGTCACGATTATGCCTCTGTCAGCATGGCTATGGCAACCAGCCCGCCCCGGTAACCGCGAAACACTAAGGCATCGAAGGGCGTTCGTAAATGCTCGTTTCCCCCACCATTCGCACCAACGTATAGCCGTAGGTGCGCACCACGCCGACCGCGGCTGAGTACTTTGGACCGCCGCTCACGGGCCCCTGGTTGCCTATCACCACCAGCCGCGGGCCGTGAGAAGCAAACTCGTCGACAATTTCCGCTGAGCTGGGAACATGATACTTTTCGCGCTTCTCGCGGCTTAACTTCCTCGCCACAACCAGCCCAAAATCGTTTTCAAACCCCGGATACGGATCTGCGTGAGAAGCAAAAATGTATCCCGGCCAGAAGCTAACCACCTTTTCGCCGGGCGAGGCAAGTTGGTCGATTGCCCTGGAAACCACAGTCACCTGTTGCAGGGTCCAGTTTGACGCGTCTATCGAATCCTCTACCCCCGGAACGTTCTCGCCCGTGAAAAGATAGTGTCGGAAGGTCGGAACCGCAAATCCTACAAAGCTGATAAACAAGACAACACATACCGTCGCAGCGATACGCAATTTACGCTCGGATTGCAAGCTAGCGAAATAATCGCTGGCCGAGCAAACGGCGGCCACAATCAGGAACGGCACGAGCATGCAAAAATACTGCATCGATGCGGGCGTGGGAAGGCTGCTGATAACTCCCAAGGCGAATGCGATCCAAAACGCCAGCAGAGACGCGTCTCTCTTCATGCGCCGCAGAACGATGAAGCCAACGCAAGTCAGAGTCAGCACGCTGAATTGAAATCCGGTAAAGCGTCCGCCGAACGTCGCCAGCAGCACCATCACCTTGTCTTGCCAGAGTCCAATCAAACCGGCCTTGGAACGCATCGCGTGGTATCCCAGGTTGTTAAACAGGAATGCGTCGGGAGATGCGAAGAAGAGAATCAGGGACGGTATGATGCCGATGGCGAAGCCACTCGCGAACCACAGAATACGAGGCATCCAGCGTGTCCTGTTCTGGCGGAATATCCACCACAGGAATATGGGCGCGACCGCAACCACGTAGGAACGAGTGTCAACACTCAGGCCGAACAAAACGCCCGCTGCTACAATCCACCATCCCGAGGACGACTGCGACCGGCGAACGAAGATGACGTAAGCCAGAAAGAGAAACAAGGCTGCTAAGGGAAAGGTCTTTACGATCGGAAACCACGCAAAGACAAAGCTGCTCGATGCAAACAGAACGGCCGCAGCCACGCCCGCCATCCACTTGCCGGTTTCACGGCAGGCGTGCTCGTAGATAAGCCCGCCGAGCACTGCAGTCTGCAGTGCGCAAAACACCCGGGCCGCAAACCACGAAATTCCCGTGAACCTGAACCACGCGGCATATGCATAAGGCAAAAGCGGAGCCTGAGTGTAAAAAAAATCCAGATACGGCGACTTGTGCTGCATCACCAGGCGCGAGGCCAGCAGGTAGAAACCCTCATCGCCATCAATAAAGCGGTGCTGGGAAACAAACAGGAAAAAGCCGGCCTGCAGAAGAAAGACGGGGATGAACAGCAGCTTGCAGGTCCGGGTCATCTGTTGCCGTGCAGTTCCCGCTGCGGAGTCATCCGGCATACTCGATCGCGAACTCGATCGTGGCCGTTTTTTCCAGCATGGCCGAGACCGAACAATACTTCTCCTTTGACAACCGCACGGCATCTTCCATCGCTTTGTGAGTCACATTGCCGCCGATGCGATAGATCACCCGGATGGAAGTGTAGATCTGAGGGAAGTCGGCGGTGCGTTCGCCCGTGGCGCGCACTTCTAGGCTGGTGAAAGGCTCGCGTTTCTTGCGCAGGATTCCGACGACGTCACTCCCAGTGCAGGCGCAAAGGGCAACCAGCAGCAGCTCCACGGGGCTGTTAGCCGACTTTTCGGCGCCGGCGTCGACTACGATGGCGTGGCCGCTGCTGGCCTCACCGAGGAAACGTTGTCTGTCGGTCCACAGTGCGCGTGCTTCGATCAAAGTGACTCTCTTCTGCGAACAGCGGCCTTACTTGGGCGCGGGGTTGCTATTGTCCCCGCTGGTGCCGCCACTTCCGCTACTGCCGTCGTGTTTCTCGTAAATGGAATACTGGCCTCCCGGCCGCTTCAGCCGAACCGTAATCTCCTGCGCCGGCTGATTGATGTTGTAGTCATCGCCGAATGTCTGGAAACCGTTGGCGATCACCTGCACGCGCCATGTGCCATAAGGAATCCCGTCAAAATGGGTCTTGCCGTCATTGTCGCTCTTCAGCTCAAATCCACTTTTCGCCTGCTTACCGTGCTGTCCCACCGGATGCAACACAACCGCAGCATTGCGTATCGGCTTTCCGGTATCGTCTTTCAACACCACGAAGCTCAAGGCCGACTGCGGCCCTTCATCCTTCTTGTCGCTGGCCAGCAGGGCGCCGGAAACTAGCATCGCCGATAAAAGAAACAGCAGGAAGCGCGACGTTTTCATTTTGACATTCTAGACCAGTTTTCGTTGCGTATGTCCTGCGTGCCAGCATGTGCCAGACTGCGCGCAATTGCTGCTGACAGCGGCGGGCATTATGATGATGGTATGAACCTCGGCTTGCAGGAGATGGTCTTCATTCTTGTGCTTGCCTTGGTGCTGGTGGGGCCGCGTAAACTGCCTGAGGTGGCCCGACAATTAGGAAAGTTCCTTGCAGAATTTAAGCGCGCCAGCAATGAGTTCAGAACTCAGCTCGAGAGCGAAATGCTGAACATCGAACTGGAGGAGCGCGCCAAGAAGCAGCAGGAAGGTCCGAAAGTGCTCCCTCCGGAGCAGCCATGGGAGCGGGTAATGAAGCCCATCACGGACTCGGTCAGCCGGGCTAGGTCGGAATTGGTTTCCTTTGCGAACCCCGATCCTGAACCAGTCAAGACCAGCGCGCAGCAAGCTTCGCCGATCGACCAGCCTTCCTCATCCGCTAAATCAGTGGAAACCGACTAACCATGCCCAGCCCTGTCCTGGAAACGGCCCAGCAACGCGCCTCCGAAGAAATGACGGGCATGAGCTTCCTCGCCCATCTGGAGGAGCTGCGCCGCCGCATCATCCACAGCGCCCTTTACGTGGTGGCTGGCTTTGGCGTCTGCTGGGGGTTTCACGAGCGCATCTTCGCCATCATGCAGAGGCCCATCATGACCGCCCTGGCCAGTCATCACCTGGATCAGAAGCTGGTCTACCTGAATCCGACCGATCCCTTCAACATGTACTTGAAGGTTTCGTTTCTGGCGGGGATCTTCGTGGCATCGCCGTTCGTGCTGTACCAGGTGTGGGCGTTCATCGCGCCGGGACTCTATCGCCACGAGCGCCGCTACGTGTTGCCCTTCATGTTCAGCACGGTGGGACTGTTCCTGGCAGGCGGATACTTCGGCTACAAGATGGTCTATCCTGCCGCGCTGGATTTCCTTATCAGCTTCAGCGGCCAGTTCACGCCCATGATCACGGTGCAGGAATACACCGACCTGTTCCTGACCATCATTGCCGGCCTGGGCATCGTGTTCGAAATGCCGATCCTCGTCTTCTTTCTGTCGCTGATGGGGATATTGAGCGCCGGCTGGATGTGGCGCAACTTCCGCTACTCCATTCTGGTCATCTTCATTATTGCGGCGATCATCACGCCTACCACGGACATCATGAACATGTGCATCTTCGCCGCGCCCATGATCGTGCTCTACGTGTTGAGCATCGGCATCGCCTGGATCTTTCACCCCACCCAGCGCAAGAAGCGCGCAGCGAAATCGTCAGCGCGCAATTAGCAACCAGGCGGTACCTCGAGCGAACCGATTACCCACCCGTGCCGGCGGGAGCCGAAAACGAGCCACCGATTTGCCCCGGACTCGTCGCCTGTGGCAAAGTTTTCTGCCATGCTTTCTCGTCCCGAGACGACCGAATACGCCGAGTACTACAAGAACTACATCGCCCTCGTCCCCGATGGCCTAGTCCTCGACTTTCTCGCCGAGCAGATCGGCGAGTATCGCCGGCTGCTCGGCGGGGTCTCCGACGCCGACGGCATCGCCCCCACGGCACCTGGCAAGTGGAGCATCAAACAAATCCTGGGGCACATTTGCGACACCGAACGCGTCATGAGCTATCGTGCGTTGCGCTTCGCTCGCGGCGATCAGACGGAATTGCCAGGCTTCGAGCAGGATGACTACGTCCGCGAGGCGAACTCGAACTCACGCAGCGTGGAAGATCTGTTGGCCGAGTTCGAGAACATTCGCAAGGCGACCATCGCTCTCTTTAGCTCGCTTCCGCCCGGTGCCGACACGCGAGCCGGCATGGCCAATGGCAATCACCTGTCAGTCCGCGCCCTTGCTTATATTGCCGCCGGTCACGCCCAACATCATTACGAAATATTGAAGGCCCGCTCCGGACGGACCGCTTGAGGTTGGCCAGCATGTGACACATGGGTGCCCCGTTCTGTCCTGGTTTTGGCTAGGGCGGGCTGGGCTCGTGCCCAAGCGCCGCAGGTGGCGGGATTGTTATACTGAAGAACGTTATGGGAATCGTGAAGAACATAGCCGCCATCGCCAAAGGGATGAGCGTTACCTTCATGGAGATGTTCAAGCCCACCATCGTCGAGAACTATCCCGACGGCCCCGGCCCTACTCGCGGCGCGATGTTCCAGGACCGCTTCCGCGGCATGCACGTGCTGCAGCGCGACGAAAACGGTCTGGAGAAGTGTGTGGCTTGCTTCCTCTGCGCGGCGGCGTGTCCTTCCAATTGCATCTATATCGAGGCCGCGGAGAATACCGAAACCAACCGCGTCAGCGGCGCCGAGCGTTACGCCAAGGTCTACAACATCGATTACAACCGCTGCATCTTCTGCGGCTACTGCGTGGAAGCTTGTCCCACCGATGCCATCACCCACGGCCACGGTTTTGAACTGGCAACCTACAACGCCAGCAATCTGATTTACCGCAAGGAGCAGCTGCTCGCCGGCACGCCCGCACACGAGGGCGCCAATGCCGTTTTCAGTCAGTACGAGAATGCCCGGCTTATACCCAAGAAGTAGCTGACGATGTTGGCGCCGGCGACCCGCGCCTTTTGAGAAAGCAATGGGAGGGAGCTATGCTCCCTTCAACTGTTCCAGAATTCCGTCGACCGGAATCCGTATCCACGCCGGCCGTCGCTCCAGTTCATACTCAATTTCCATAAGCGCCCGCTCGATCATGTATGCGCCCAGCAGAATATTGAGCTCGTCGGCCTCCTGCGGAAGAAATGGCGCTGCGCCTGCAGTCTGCAGATACTGCTTGAGAAATATCGCGCTGACCCACTGATACCAGGCCTTCGCCCACCTCTCCAGCTGGGGATGCGACTCGCGGCTGGGCACAATGCCAGGCACGTCGCCGAACAACGCCGCATGGGACACATAATGGAAGGATCGCAGCATGGTGGCGACGTCGCGCAACGCCGACCGCTTGATGCGGCGCTCGCTCAACGAGCGATTGAAATCGCCTTCGAAGTTCGTAATCACCCAGTCTCTGCCCGCGAACAGCACGTTCGAGAGGTGATAGTCGCCGTGGCCTCGAATGCGGTTACCTGACATGCGCTTGTCCCGCAGCGCCAGCAACCGTTGGCGGATTTCTCCTTCCCGGTTCAGCACTTCGGCGATGTTATCTTGCGCGTTCTCCGCCAGCCCGCCCGCTCGGCTACGGAGCAATTCGAAGGAGCGGTTCCACTGTCCCAGCATCCCGTGATAAATGCTGTGTCGGTAAAACGTTGTGAACGGCTCTGGCGCAAAATCGTTGATATCGGAACGGCTGCTCAGAGCGGCGTGCAGCTCTGCTGTGCGTCGCGCCAGTACGCGGATACTGTCAAGGTAGTTGCCTAGTAGTTCACCGATGAGTTGTGGCACTGGCTCGATCATTGGTGCCAACAGGTGCGGATTGCCCAGATCGTGGACTCTGGTGTCCTCTTGCGGAATGGCTAGCGCATGTTCAAAAAATAATCCCAGGTGGTCCACCGTGTAGATCCAGCCGCTGGTCGCGTTCGGGACAAAGCTATCAAGCGTGCCGATGCAGGTCGACGCAGCCGCATTCCCCGGATAGCGGCGATACTCCAGCGAACCCAGGGCACGAGGGGTGGCCGTGAACGAAGTTTGCTCCGCAAGGAACTCCGGCACCTCCTGTCCCGGATTAACGCCTTCCTCCAACTTGCGATAAAGCTTCAACACAAAATCGCTGCCGTAGTTGATGACCGTGAAACACTGGTCGGTCTGTTGCGGACTGGGTTCCAGGTTGGAGTGGACCGAGGTCCAGGCCTTGCGAAATGCGCGGGTGTGCGAACCTACCAACTCGCCAGATTCGCCACGAATGCGCTTCCGCCGCACGATGGCGCGTAGCAGCGCGTCGCTGAACTCGCGGTCCGTCGTGGCGGCGTAGAGCACAGCCTTTACTTGTTCGCCGAAACCTTCCAGCCGCGCCAGTACTGTATTGGGGCGATCGCGCAACACCATCTCGGCCTTCTCGCCGACAGCCATGGAAACGGGCGCCAAATACACCTCCGGATCGCTGTCGCTGTATTCGACCTTCAAGGCAAGCAGGTGCGACGAAGTTTCAGGCAGCCAAAGCACGTTTTGCATCGACACACCCGTAATGTAGCGTCGTTTGCCCAGGAACCACGGGCGGTCACGCAACATCCTGGGAATGAAAGGTTGCAGGCTTTGTAGAGTGTCCTCGGTGAAGATGTTCTCCACTGACTCAACATGCAGCACCGGCACCTGCTGGGCCGCGCCACTCACGTTCAGCGACTCCTCGGTGATCTGCCTCGGTTGAAGGTGGAACCAGTAATAAGCGTGCGGGCCAAGCGACAGCAGATAGGGACTCTCCGTAATGGGAGGAAACTTGGCGCGTCCGTAGACTTCCACGGGCACCTGGCCCTTTCGACTGGCCAAGTCAAGTTCCACGCACTGCGAGAAGCGCGATAGATTGGCGACCACCAGCACGCTCTCATCCTGAAATTGACGAATGAATGCCAGCACCTTGCGGTTGTCGGGATAGAAAAACTCCAGCGTGCCGCGTCCGAAAGCGCGAAACTGCTTGCGCTGCTGAATCAGCCGCTTGGTGAACCACAGCAGCGAATGCGAATTGTTTTGTTGCGTCTCAACATTGATGGCTTCGTAGTGGTACGCAGGATCGATGTTGACTGGCAGATACAGCCGTTGCGGGTTGGTGCGCGAAAACCCGGCATTGCGGTCTGAGCTCCACTGCATCGGCGTCCGCACTCCATTGCGGTCGCCCAGAAAGATGTTGTCGCCCATGCCGATCTCATCGCCGTAATACAGCACCGGTGTTCCTGGCAGCGCGAACAGCAGCGCGTTCATCATTTCAATACGCGGGCGGTCGTTTTCCAGCAGCGGCGCCAGACGGCGGCGGATGCCCAGATTGATGCGCGTCTCGCGGTCCCGCGCGTAGGTGCGGTACATATAGTCGCGCTCTTCGTCGGTCACCATCTCCAGCGTCAGTTCGTCATGGTTGCGCAGAAACATTGCCCACTGGCAGTTGTCCGGGATCGGCGGAGTCAGTTTCAGAATGTCCGTAATGGGGTAGCGGTCTTCCATCCGCAGGGCCATGAATAGACGCGGCATCACCGGGAAATGAAAGGCCATGTGGCACTCGTCGCCGTTGCCGAAGTAGGCGACGGCGTCTTCCGGCCACTGATTGGCTTCGGCCAGCAGCATGCGGTCGCGATACTTCTCATCCACGTGCTTGCGAAGTTCACGCAGCGCGGTGCGCGTCTCAGGCAGGTTTTCGCAGTTGGTGCCTTCGCGCTCGAACAGGTACGGCACAGCGTCAAGCCGCAACCCATCCACACCCAGATCAAACCAGAAGTCCATGGCGGCGAACATCGCCTCGCGCACTTCCGGATTGTCCCAATTCAAGTCGGGCTGGTGCGAGTAGAAGCGATGCCAGTAGTAAGCCTTAGCGACTGGGTCCCACGTCCAGTTGGAGGCCTCGAAGTCCTTAAAGATAATTCGCGCGTCGCGATACTTTTCGGGCGTGTCGCTCCACACATAGAAGTTGCGCCAACGCGTGCCCGGCGCGGCGCGGCGCGAGCGCTGAAACCACACGTGCTGGTCGGAGGTGTGATTCAGCACCAGCTCGGTAATAACGCGCAATCCGCGCCGGTGCGCCTCGCGCAGGAAGCGCTGAAAGTCCTTCAGTGTTCCGTACGGCGGATGAACGTCGGTGTAGTCAGAGATGTCGTAGCCGTCGTCGCGCAGCGGAGAGGGGCAAAACGGCAGCAGCCACACGGCCGTCACCCCCAGGTCTTCCAGGTAGTCAAGCTTCTGCGTCAGGCCGCCAAAGTCTCCAATGCCGTCAGCATCGCTGTCGAGAAACGCGCGCACGTGCACTTCATAAATGACGGCGTCTTTGTACCAAGTCACATGAGGGGACAGGTTCATATTGTCGTAATCGTGCGACGGCCTATGACGGCAGGAGAGGCTAAGTCGTCAATTCACATTGGATGATGATTCTGCTTCAATAGCTGCCGAAACCGTCCGCGCATTGTCTTTATGGGGAGATTCTTCTCCACGCGGCTAGCGAGTCAATGTGTCACTTTTGTCGCAAACTGCCCAAAAAGTTTTGCAAAATGCTTGACGCGCAGCTACTATGTATTAATATACGTCGATGCGTATATTTATCCGATGTCGAAATTGTCGCGCCAAGTCGTAATTCGGGGGCTGATCAATGACCAGGAGGTTGGCAGCCAGGACGAACTACGGCGACTGTTGTTCCGGCGCGGACATCGGGTGACCCAGGCGACGCTGTCGCGCGACGTTCACGAGCTGGGGTTGGTGAAGACGGATGACGGCTACAAGCTGCCGCAGGGCGAAGAATCCGAGCCGTCACTTCCGTCGCTCGAGCGTCTTATCGAGACCTTCGTGTACGACGTGAAGACGGCGCTGAACCAGGTGGTGATCAAAACCAGTGCCGGCAGCGCGCAGCCGGTCTCGGCGGCAATTGACGCCGAGGAATGGGAGGAAGTCGTGGGTACCATCGGCGGCGACGACACGATCCTGGCGATTACGCCCAGCGCAAGAGCTGCCGCCCAGCTGGCGCAGCGTTTGCGCAAGTATTTTGCATAAAACAATGAACGCTTCGCTACAGCCCGCGGTCTTCGGTGCCACCGGATATTCCGGCTTCGAGCTGGTGCGTCTGCTGGCGCGGCATCCCGGAGCATCGAAGCCGATATTGGTGCGGCGCAATGGCGAGAGCGCCGGCTATGCCGATCTTAGCGAGGCCTATCCGCAACTGGCGGGTAACGGCGGCTTCCCGTTCCAAAATTTCTCGTGGCAGCAGATGAAGAACGCCGGAGTGGATGTCGTGTTCCTGGCCACGCCGCATGAGTTTTCGCGGGAGCTGGCGCCAGAGGCGATCGCGAAAGGCTTCCGCGTAATCGATCTGAGCGGCGCATGGCGGCTGAAGCAAACGGAGAATCGCGCAGTATATGGTTTTGCTGAAAACCCGAAAGACGCCCCTCTCGATCGTTCTGCGGTTTACGGCTTGCCTGAATTGCACTCCAGTGAAATCACGAACGCCAAGCTCCTGGCCAATCCCGGCTGCTATGCAACTTCGATAATCCTCGCGCTGGCGCCGTGGATTCGCGCCGGCTTCGTCGATGTCGAGCATGGCATCATCTGCGATTCCAAGTCGGGGGTTTCGGGGGCAGGGAAGACTCCTTCAGCGAAGACGCACTTCGTGGAAGTTGACGGCGACTTCTCTGCCTACAGTGTTTTTGGACACCGGCACTCGGGGGAAGTGCTGGAGCAGCTCGGGATTGGCGGCGGGTCGCTGCAATTTACGCCGCATTTGCTGCCAATCCCGCGCGGCATCCTTTCTACGATTTACGTGAAGCTGGCGAAGCCGGTGAGCTCGGAAGAACTGGAGCAGGCGCTAGTCGGCTTCTATGCAGGCAAGCCCTGGGTGCGTGTTTTCGGGGCTGCACGTTTGCCGCAGATCAAGTTCTCGCTGAACACGAACTACTGCGACATCGGCTTCTCGCTTTCTCCGGATGGCAAACGGGCCGTACTGGTGTCATGTCTCGACAATCTTCTGAAGGGCGCGGCCGGACAGGCAGTACAAAACATGAACTTGATGTTCGGGCTCGACGAGAAAGCAGGGCTGCAATGAAGTTGGTGGTTAAGATCGGCGGCGCGGCACTCGACGACAAGGAACTCGTCAGCAAGTTTGCCAGGACCATTCCGAGCCTGTGCCGCGAGGGCCATAGGCTGGTCATCGTTCACGGTGGCGGCGCAGCGCTCACTCGCACCCTCAAGCAGCTTGGTTGCGAATCGACGTTCGTCAATGGCCTTCGCGTTACCGATTCGAAGACCCGTGATGTAGCCATGATGGTTCTCGCGGGGCAGCTCAACAAACAGTTGGTCGCGGCCATCGGAAGCGCAGGTCAGCCCGCCATAGGAATCTGTGGCGGCGACCTGCGCATGGTTCTGGCGTCGAAAAAGAAGCAGCCCGATCTTGGCTTTGTCGGCGAGGTCTGCACCGTCGACCCGCAATGGATTGAGCGTTTCTGGAATGCTGGCGTCGTTCCCGTCATTGCCAGCCTCGCGCTGGGCTTCGACGGCGAATACTACAACGTGAATGCCGATCAGATGGCCTCAGCCTTTGCGGTGGCTTGCGATGCTGACGCTCTCGTCTACCTCACCGACGTTGCGGGCGTGAAAGATGCCGAGGGCACAGTCATTCGCTGGCTCGACGTCGAGGCCATCGCCGCCATGGTGCAGCAAGCTACGGTGAGCGGAGGCATGTTGCCTAAGCTGGAAGCCTGCACCAGCGCGTTGAAGAAGGGCGTCACCCGCGTCCGGATTTTGCCGGCCGCGCGAGCCGAAGTTCTTCCTGGATTCTTTACCCACCCCATCGACTGTGGCACTGAGGTGATTGCCTCGTGAACCACTTTGCTCACATCTTCCATCCCACCGAGCGCAAGGATGGCGCTTGGCCTGGCCCGCGCTTTGATCGCGCCTTAGAACGACGTTCGTAGACGCCGTTCCGGCGTCGCTTTTCCCGGCAGTCTCCATTTTGCTTTCTAGCCCTCTGCGTCGAACCAGAAGGAGATACGACTTTGATTGCTACTACCGTTTTTCCAGGAGTGAGTCCGAGTTCTTACGCTTATCGCAGCGTGACCGGCCGCGACCTGATTTCGATCCAGGACTTCTCGGCTGACGAGTTGGCCTGCGCGCTGGAACTGGCGGCGGCCCTGAAGGCTCGCCCCGCGGATTTCCGCGGCATTCTGTCGGGCAAGCAGATCGTGCTGTTTTTCGAGAAGCCATCCTTGCGCACCCGCCTGACGTTCGAAGCCGGCATCAACAGCCTCGGCGGCACGTCATTTTTCGTTGACCAGACGCAGTCGCGTCTTGGTGCTCGCGAGAGCTTGAGCGATGTCGCCCACAATCTGGAGCGCTGGATCGATGGCATCGTATTGCGCACCTTTGCGCACGAAACCGTGACCACCATGGCGCAGCATGCTTGCATTCCGGTGATCAACGCGCTCAGCGAACTGGAGCATCCCTGCCAGGCCATGGCCGACATGCTCACCTTGCAGCAGCACTTCGGCGATCTGCGCGGGGTGCGTCTCGCCTACGTTGGCGACGGCAACAATGTCGCGAATTCGCTGATGCTGGCTGCCGCGAGCCTGGGCGCTTCGATCTCCGTCGGGACGCCTCGTGGATATGAGCCACAAGCGGCGATCACGGAAGCGGCCCGCGAACTCGCGGTTGTATCCGGTGCCAGCGTCTCCGTAGTCAACGATCCCATCGAAGCTGTGGCCGGCGCGGATGCTGTGTATACCGACGTTTGGGCCAGTATGGGCCAGGAAGACGAAGCCGCCGATCGCAGCAAAATCTTCGCGCCCTTTCAGGTTAACCAGAAACTCTTCTCCTATGCTGCCAAACACGCCGTGTTCATGCACTGCCTGCCGGCGCATCGTGGAGATGAAGTTACTGCCGCGGTCATCGATTCGCCGCGTTCCGTTGTCTTCGACCAGGCGGAGAACCGCCTGCACGTCCAGAAATCCATTCTTGTTTTGTTGCTGGAAGGCGGTATCCACCGCTTCCCGCCGAGGAGTGCCAATGCGTGAAAAAGTTGTACTTGCTTATTCCGGTGGGCTCGATACGTCCATCATCATCCCGTGGCTGAAAGAAAACTATGACTGCGACGTCATCGCCTTCGTTGCCGATGTCGGCCAGGGCGACGACATCGATGCGGTCGTCGAAAAAGCCTACGCTACCGGCGCGTGCAAAGTCATCGTGGAAGATCTGCGGCAGGAATTCCTGACGGACTACGTATTCCCCGCGATCCAGGCGGGGGCGGTTTACGAGCACAAGTATCTGCTGGGAACTTCGCTGGCTCGACCGATCATTGCGAAGTACCAGGTGGAAGTTGCGCTGCGCGAAGGCGCGACGGCGGTCTCTCACGGGTGCACCGGCAAGGGCAACGACCAGGTACGCTTCGAGCACGCTTACCAGGCGCTTGCGCCGGAGCTGAAGGTCATCGTGCCCTGGCGCGAGTGGAACCTGCAGTCGCGGGAAGACTGTCTTGACTATGCCGAGCAGCATGGGATTCCCGTGGCTCAGAGCCGCGAGAAGATCCACAGCCGCGACCGCAACCTGCTACATGTCAGCCACGAAGGCGGCGAGTTGGAAGATCCCAACAACGCGCCTCTGCCGACAACCTGGACATGGACCAAGTCCCCTCAGGACGCACCCGATACGGTCGAGAAGGTGGCAATCGAATTCAGGCACGGCCTGCCGGTCGCGGTGAATGGCGTCGAGCTTGACCCGGTAGCAACCATCGAGGTGCTGAACGAAATCGGCGCCCGCAATGCTATCGGCCGCGTCGATCTGGTGGAGAACCGCTTTGTCGGCATCAAGTCGCGCGGTTGTTATGAAACGCCTGGCGGCACGCTGCTGCTCACCGCGCATCGCGAGCTGGAAGCGCTGTGCCTCGACCGTGAGCTGTCGCACTTCAAGCAGCACATCGGGCTGAAGTATGCAGAGATCGTCTATTTCGGCCTTTGGTTCACGCCGCTGCGCGAATCGCTGCAGGCGTTCGTCGAAAGCTCCCAAGCCGATGTGAATGGCACGGTCACGCTGGCCCTTTACAAGGGGAACGTCGAAGTCGCAGGCCGCAAGTCGCAAACTTCGCTCTACCGGCCTGACGTGGCCAGCTTCACCATGGGCGCAAGTTACAACCAGAAGGACGCCGAGGGATTCATTCGCATTCTCGGACTGCCGGCGCGCTCGCGCGCCATCATTCACGCCAAGCAACCCGAGGGAGTGCGGCCTTTGCGCTCAACTGCGCGTAAGGAAGCAGTGCAATGAAGATGTGGTCGGGCCGCTTCAGCCAAGGGCCTGATGCCGAGTTCGAGCAGTGGCAGCGCTCGTTTCCTTTCGACCGCGTGCTGTTGCCGTATGAAGTTGCGGCCAGCACGGCGCACGCCTCCGCGTTGGCGAAGGCTGGCGTGTTGTGCGCGGAAGAACTGGCAGCGACGCTGTTTGCGCTTGATCAGATCGCGCGCGAAGGGACGCCGGAGGCAGACGAGCCGACGATTGAAGATGTGCACCATTACGTCGAGACGCGACTGGTCGAGCTTATCGGCGAAGTCGGCTACAAGCTTCACACGGGCCGCAGCCGCAACGAGCAGATCGCTACCGACCTGCGGTTGTATGTGCGCGAGCAGATCGACGAAACAACGCGACTGCTGGCGGAGTTTGCGAGCACGGTGGTGACTCTGGCGGAAGCGGCCAGCGACAGCGCAATGCCCTCCTACACGCACTTGCAACGTGCTGAGCCGGTGCTGGTCGCGCATTGGCTGTTGGCATACATCCAGATGTTCCTGCGCGACATCGATCGTCTGTCCGACTGCCGCAAGCGGCTGAATGTTTGTCCGCTGGGGTCGGGGGCAGTCGCGGGAACAATTCTGCCTTTGGATCGTGAGGCGATTGCAGCGCACCTCGAGTTCGATTCTCCGACGGCGAACAGCATGGATGCTACGAGTGATCGTGATTTCGCCATCGAGTTCGTGCAGGCGCTCTCGTTCGTCGCCTTGCATCTTAGTCGCTGGGCCGAGGAGTTCATCCTGTTCTCGACCACCGAGTTCGGCTTCGTCAAATTGCCGGAAGAGTATTCAACCGGCAGCAGCGCCATGCCGCAGAAGAAAAATCCGGATGCGCTGGAATTGATTCGCGGCAAGGCGGGCAAGGTTTTCGCCGAAGCGACAGCGCTGTTCATCGGCATGAAAGGCCTGCCGCTCGCCTACAACAAGGATCTGCAGGAAACACAGCAGCCTGTATTCTCGGCAGCGCAGCAAGTGTCCAGTATGCTCCGCGTCGCCGCTGGATTCGCGAGGACGGTGGAGTTCAACTATACCCGCATGCAACAGGCCGCTAGCTGCGGATTCATGAACGCACAAGCGGCGGCCGCTTACCTTGTGCGCCAACGCATTCCGTTCCGCCGGGCACACGAGCTCATCGGCAAGGCTGTCCGGCTCTGCGTCGAACAAGGTTGCGAACTTGAGCAACTGTCGAAGGAAGACTACGCGCTCTGCGGCATCGATGCCGACCAGCAGTTTTACAACGCGCTGGCACTCAATGAAGTGCTGGCCATTCACAACGTCCCGGGAGGCACTGCCGCAACGCGTGTTCGCGAGGCCTTACAGACGGCGAAGGAAAAACTATCCCAATTTTTTGGAGTCGCCCATGCATGCACGTAACGCCAAACTTCCCGACGCATTTGTCATTGAGCAGTTGATCCAGGTCCATGTTGGCGATGGCACGCTGTTGCCGCGCTCGCTGGCCGAGATATGCGAAAACATCCGCGATTTCACCGTGGTCGAGCACGAAGGGGAGATCGTCGGTTGCGGCGCGCTCCATCTTTACGGCATGCACCTGGCGGAGATCCGCTCCATCACTGTAACCAACGCAGCGAAGGGCAGCGGCGCGGGCCGTGTGCTTATCGATGCGCTGCTGCAGGAAGCGGAGAAGCAAAGTGTGACCTGTGTTTGCCTGTTCACACGCATTCCCCAATTCTTCGGTCGCATGGGTTTTGACGTAGTGAAGAAGGAAGCGCTTCCTGACAAAGTACTCAAGGACTGCGTGCGCTGCCCGCGCCAGAACGCTTGCGACGAGATCGCTATGTACCGCGGCACTCTGCCGAAGTCTACAGCCCGGCGCCGACCGCATGCTGCGCAGAACTACGTGCAGATTGCGCCGCAGCATGCCTAGCTGGTAGAGCAGGCCTTCAGGCCTGCGTCCAGCATTGTCACAAATGAGAAAGCCGGGCTTCCAGCCCGGCAGTACTCATCACGGCGCTTCGCGACCTTACTTCAAATACTGCAGTAGCTCCTTGAACTGCGGCGTTCCCGAGCAGCGCAGCAATTCGTACATCACCATCTCGGTTGACGAGATCACCGCTCCCGCCGCTCTCATGCGGTCAAGACCAACCTTCCAGTTCCACTCCGCGCGCGATCCCACTGCATCGGACGCGACGTGCACCAAATACCCATCGTTCAGAGCGCCCAGCGCTGTCTGCATTACGCAGATGTGCGTCTCCATCCCACACAGCAGGACAGTGTTGCGACTTCCCGGCAGCGACTTCAGCCGCGAGCGAAACTGATCGCTGCCAAAGCAACTGAACTCAAGCTTGTCGAAGGCCGGCACATCCGTCAGCAGTGACGCGATCTCCGGCACCGTCGAGCCGAGGCCTTTGCTGTACTGCGTGGTCACCATCACTGGGATCGACAGGATCTTTGCCAGCCGTATGAGCAGTTGCGAATTCTTCACCAGCGTTTCTTTGTTGAAGATCGGCGGCAGCAGTTTTTCCTGAATATCGACGACGACCAGCGCGCAGTGCTCCGTTTCCAGCGGCCGGCGCGCCACATCGGTCAAGTCACTGGCGATGGCTACGCTCCCTATCATCGATGACATAGGCCTTCCTCAGAAGATGAAGTTTGCAGACTTCATTCTACCGCGCATCGAACAGTCCAGAGTGCGTCCGCGCTGCGCAGTGCGTGATCCCAAGGGCTGTTGCGGCGGTCCAATGAGCGGCATTTCGATCGGCGCTGCGATGCCGATAAATCCCACCAGACAATGCCGCCTGGATTCATCTGGTACGGTTTCGTATGTTTGACTGAAATGCTTAAGGTACTTGATAATTAAGCCACTGCCCCCTCGTTCAACGGCAGGACAGCTGACTCTGGATCAGCATATCGGGGTTCGAATCCCTGGGGGGCAGCCAA
>JBEKXQ010000093.1:0-17663 GCA_049511915.1 Candidatus Korobacteraceae bacterium | reverse complement strand
ATCGCCACCCCGGCGGTGACGTTACCAAAATCGAGCAATAAAATGGGCCCGATGCCAAGGAGCGGTGACGATTTCCTTGGCTCCGAGCCCATTCGATCCTGAAATGGATCGGAGGTGATACTCTTATGTTACTCCCGGGTTCGCGAAAGTCAAGAATAAATCGCGATAAGCTGCTGAATTTTCAGTAGTTGTACACTTCCTAAGTTGCTTCAAGTGTCTGAAAACAGTGGGGATGAGATCTTCGCCAAGGTGGTGGGCGGCGCCAAAGCGGGCAGCAGGGCGATAAATTAGGCCATGATTCCAACCTCTGGATCGGACTCTCCGGCTGTTGTTGGTCCTAAGTGCAAACAGATGCACATCGCCCGTCTGCTTCTGTTGCTCGTTTCAGTTCTGCTGCTACTGTCGGTTCCGGGCTCTCTCGCCGCCGGCAGCCGCCAGCTACCTTCGCTGTTTACTTTTGCGTTAGCATCCGCGCCGACTCAGCCCCTGTTGCGGTATTCCTTGCCGCCGGACAAGCTCGCCAAAGCCTATGCACTTTACCTGCTCGACGGCACCCTGTATTTCGTTACCGCGGTCTGGGGTCTTCTGGTTCTCTGGCTGATGCTGCGGAACCGGTTTGGCCAGCGTCTGGGCGACTTGGCCCAGCGCGCGTCGCGATATCGCCTTGTCCAAGCCGTTATCGTGATGTCGCTGTTTGTGCTGGCCGTGGAACTCACGCAGCTTCCGTTCGCTCTTTACGAACACCATATCGGGCTCACGTACGGGCTCTCGGTGCAGCATTGGGCGTCGTGGTTCGGCGATTGGGGCAAAGGCCTGCTGCTCAGCTGCCTCTTCGCCAGCGCTCTGGGCAGGATTCTCTATCGTATGCTGCGCCTCAGTCCCAGGCGATGGTGGCTTTACTTCTGGCTGGCCCTCATACCGATCGTCGTATTCGTTGTCTTCATCACGCCGATTTGGATTGAGCCGATGTTCAACAAGTTCGAGCCGCTCACCGACCATCACAGCGATCTGGTCGCGCAGATCGAGCGCGTGGCGCATCGCGCCGGTATGGATATCCCACCGCAGCGCATGCTCGAAATGAAGGCCAGCGAGAAGCACACTACTCTGAATGCCTATGTCACCGGCTTCGGAGCGACCAAGCGTGTGGTGGTGTGGGATACGACGATGCAGCAGATGACGACCCCGGAAACGCTATTCGTCTTCGGGCATGAGATGGGGCACTACGCTCTTGGCCACATCCCAAAAGAAGCTGCCATCGATCTGCTGCTGTTACTGGTGCTGTTCTACGTCGGTTACCGGCTGGCCATATGGCTCGTCGCGCGCAACGGTGCGCGTTGGGGAATTCGCGATCTCAGCGACTGGGCGTCGCTTCCGCTGCTGGTCCTGATTCTGTGGCTGATCACCTTTCTGGCTACTCCCGCCTTCAACGCCGTCTCCCGTCACTACGAGCACCAGGCCGATCAGTACGGGCTGGAGGTCGTTCACGGGTTGGTGCCCGACGCATCGCGCACGGCTGCCCAGTCGTTTCAGAAACTCGGGGAGCTGTCGCTCGACTATCCCTATGTGAACAGGTTCTGGGAGTTGTGGGCCTGGACCCATCCCACCATTCGCGATCGTATGATCTTCGTGCAAACCTACGACCCGTGGACCAAGGGCCAGCAGCCCGAATTTGTGCATTAAGCCATGCCCTTTCGAAATATTGCTATCCCGCCCGGGTTCAGCCCTCACAAGGCCGGGTGACAGCGCTCACTGCACCTGCGTTCATAAGGTCCATACTGGAATCATCCGCGGCTGCCTCTTTGTCCTCGGTGGAATGGTCAGGCCAGCGAGACCGAACGGAGTCCACGGCCGTTCAAGATTCTGTGGGCAGCGTCGCGACGGAGGTGCATTATGGCGACCGTCATCGAACCCAAAACCGAGCAAGAAACTCAGCCACAGCCAGTTTCCCAGCTTCCAAGCGAGCCCGACATTTTTGCCGCCGAGCTGGCGATGGAGAACAAATCGCACAATTTCGTGCCGTTGTTGTTGGCTGCAGCTCTGGTGCTGGTGGTCGGAGGCACCATCTATCACTTCGTGCAGAGCTCGCATGAGGTCTTGTCCGTCTCCGAGGCCACCACAACCGTTAGCGGCATTCTGAGAGGGCAAGGTCCCGCACTCGTCCACTTCAGCACGGGGACAGTCGATCCCGACAATGGTCAGCAGGACCCCCTGTACAAGATCCTCTCGAAAGCTGGCATGGTCATGACCAAACCCAAGGGCGCGAATCTGCTGCTGGTCGCTATCACCGGTCCCGGCGAGAACGTGTTGAGCAACATTGAAGGGGTCCAGAAGGTCAAGAAGGCCGATGACAGGACTACCTACACCGTACCGTTGGCCGAGCGCAACCTGGTATCGATCGATAAGGTCACTTTGGTCAAGCCGCATCTGGCGAAGGTGGACTACACCTGGAAGTGGGTCCCCAACCGTCTGGGCCGTGAGTTTGATGCGTCCGGCTCCCTGGTGAAGAGCTTCACCACGTGGGAGCGTTCAATACTGATCAAGTCGTATGGGGTCGCCTTTTATAGTGCAGATCCGACAAAGACCAGTATTCTCCTGACGGAAAACGATGACGGCACCTGGCGGCCGTATACGGAATAGCAGTCAGCAACTAGCAATTAGCATTTGGCAAGCAGCAACCGGGAAGACATTGTCTTCCCGGTTGTTTTGCTATTGCTAGTTGCTCATTGCCAACCATCCCAACCCAATTGCCAGCGTCGCTACCGTCACCGGAACGCCGATCTTCATATATTCGACAAAGCCGATGTGCGTCTCCGCCCGGGTTTTTTCTACTACGATGATGTTGGCAACCGACCCTGTAATGGTGAGATTTCCGGCCAGTGTGCTGCTCATAGCCAGCAGCAGCCAGGCATGGTGCGGATTCTGAAAGTGCGGGACCAAGCCTTTCAGCAGCATCACCGCAGGCACATTGCTAACGATGTTCGACAGCAGCGTCACGACGCCCGCGAATATGACGTGGTTTTGTAGATTCAGCCTCTCGGCTGCTGCAAGCAGTTGTTGTGTGATACCTGCCTGCTCGGCGCCGCCAATGACCAGAAACAGCCCCAGAAACAGCATCAGCAGCGACCAGTCCACATCTCCGTAAATGATCTTCGGTGAGTGCCGCCGTTGCACGAGTAACAGCGCCCCTCCTGTGGCAGCGACAAGCGCCGGAGGCAATCCGACGAGAAACCCGATCAGTACGCCCCCGGTGACGATCATCGGCCAGGCGGGATGCATGTCCGTATGCCGATTCTCCACGCGTCGTTCCTCCGGTGCCGGTTGAACCTCGGTTGTGCCATTCCCATTCCCATTTCCATTTCGAAGGTGAATCCAGTGCAGGAGTGCCCAGTCAACAAAGAGCCCCAGCAGTGCTACCGGTCCCAGATGCGCCAGGAAGTCGCGATAGGGAATGCCTGAGATCGATCCGATAAGAATATTTTGCGGATTGCCGGTGATGGTGGCCGTGCTGCCAATGTTGGACGCCGTTGCCAGCGCGAGCAGGTAGGGAACTGGCCGCAAGCGCATACGCCGGCAAATCCCCAGGATCAGCGGCGCCATCACCAGGCAGACGATATCGTTCACCAGGAAGGCCGAGAGAATTCCGCTGATGAAGATCACTCCCGGTAGCAACTGCCCGGCACTGAGATGCTCGATCGCCAACTCCGTGATCGATTCGAAGAAGCCGGAGAGATGAAGAGTAGAGACGATCAGCATCATCGAAAAAAGCAGCACCAGGGTAACGAAGTCGATACTCGCGATGGCCTGGTTTGGCGGCAGCACACCGAAGACGAACATCAACACCGCGCCGATCACCGCCATCGCTGGCCGGTCGATCTTGGTGCCAGGCAGCCTGCCTACTGCAAACACAAGGTAGCTCGCCAGAAAGACAAGCCATGCCATAACCAGCTGCCAGTGCGACAGGGTGTGACCGATCGCCTGTGTGATCGTCGTACCGTTCATTTGTTCCCGTGGCCATGGGACCGCTAGTCGCTGTTCCTGACCGTATCGAATTTGGAAGCAGAATAACGTTCCTGGTTTGCATTGACAACTCGCCAAAGAGAATTCGCGCAATCTAGCCATGCGGCCGAAAGAGGCTCATTCGTTGACCCCAACACTGTGCTGGAGCAGGCGTGTGGTCGTGCTGAACCATTGCTGCGCAGCAGAATCACAACTGGCCTTCGTGGATGAAGTCTCACGCTGTGGTATACGGTTAGGAGCGTGACATCCTGTCCCACAATGTATATACCACAATGTGGTATATGATACAGTCAGAGACTCACCCTAGTTTTTACAACATTTTCATCGTGTTTTGATGTTGACAGTCCCCCAGATCGCGTAAGCTACTTTCAATTGCAAACCTGATCGGAGAGAGAGGGGAGATGGCCAAACAGCCGCTCCCCGATTTTCTTTTGGTCATCAGTCCTCAGTTGAAGGCTCATGGTGCCTGTACCCCGGAATTGTCATCACGAGCGGAGCGAAGGATCTACTTTTCTTCCTACCCAGCAACAGCAACAGCGGATCTCGCGCCAACTGAGGGCCGTTGTGATGTAACTCCCTAGAATCGCTCTGTGCGCTACGCGGCGCTCACGTCTGAAAGCGACAACTGACAACAGCACCTCGCAACTGGCGTTTTCCTGCCCGCCGCACTACCATGCTTCTGTTATGTCAGTCCTGACCGATTCTTCCATCTCGTCCTACACGCCGATAAGAGCGGCGCGCGGCAACCAGTTGTCCTGCAAAGGCTGGGCGCAGGAAGCCGCCATGCGCATGCTGATGAACAACCTCGATCCCGATGTCGCCGAGCGCCCTCAGGATCTCGTAGTTTACGGCGGCACCGGCCGCGCCGCGCGCAATTGGGAGTGCTACCACGCCATCGTCAATTCGCTGCAGTCGCTTGAAAACGACGAGACCCTCCTGGTGCAGTCGGGCAAGCCCGTGGGCATCTTCCGCACCCACGACTACGCGCCGCGCGTGCTCATCTGCAACTCCAACCTGGTGGGCCACTGGTCCAACTGGGAGAAGTTTAACGAGCTGGAGAAGCTCGGCCTCATCATGTACGGCCAGATGACTGCCGGCTCGTGGATCTACATCGGTTCGCAGGGCATTATCCAAGGCACGTTCGAAACGTTTTGCGCGGCCGGACAAAAGCATCTCGGCGGTGAGCTGGAAGGCAAGTTGATCGTATCCGGCGGCATGGGAGGTATGAGTGGCGCCCAGCCGCTGGCTGCGACCATGACCGGCGCATGTTATCTCGGCATCGAGGTGGATCCCGAGCGCATCAAGAAGCGCCTGCGCACCGGCTATTGCGACCACATGGTCAACTCTCTCGACGAGGCCCTGCGCATCATCAAGAACGCTGTCCGCAATAAGGAGAGTATCTCTGTAGGGCTGGTGGGCAACTGCGGCGACATCATTCCTGAACTCGCCGAGCGCGGGGTTGTTCCTGATATCCTCACCGACCAGACCTCAGCTCACGATCCGCTGAACGGCTACGTGCCCAATGGCATGTCGCTGGAGGACGCGCTGGAGCTGCGCAAGCGCGATCCCAAGGGATACGTCGAGCGCTCGCTCGACACCATGTCCCGTCACGTCGAAGGCATGTTGAAGCTACAGAAGATGGGTTCGATCACCTTCGACTACGGCAACAACATTCGCACCTTCGCCTTCGAGCACGGCGTCAAGAACGCCTACGATTTCCCCGGATTCGTGCCGGAATACATTCGACCGCTTTTCTGCGAAGGGCGCGGACCGTTCCGTTGGGCGGCGCTTTCGGGCGATCCCGCCGACATTCACACTACCGATGATCTGGTGCTCCAAATGTTTCCCGGCAACAAGATTCTCAGTCGCTGGATCGATCTGGCGCGCAAGCGGATCAAGTTCCAGGGGCTGCCGTGTCGCATCTGCTGGCTGGGCTATGGAGAGCGCGCGGAGTTCGGTCTTGCTCTGAACGATCTGGTGAAGAAAGGCAAGCTCAAGGCGCCAGTCGTTATGGGCCGCGATCATCTGGACTGCGGTTCAGTTGCATCACCCTTCCGCGAGACCGAGTCAATGAAGGATGGCAGCGACGCCATCGCGGACTGGCCACTGCTGAACGCATTGCTCAACACCGCCAGCGGCGCTTCCTGGGTGTCGATCCACAACGGCGGAGGCGTGGGCATTGGTTATTCGCAGCATGCGGGACAGGTGACCGTCGCCGACGGCAGCGACGAGATGGCTAAACGTATCGAACGTGTGCTGACCAACGATCCGGGCATCGGTGTCGCGCGTCACGTGGACGCGGGCTACGACGAGGCCAAGACCTTCGCGAAGGAGAAGGGAATCAAGGTGCCAATGGCGAAGTAGCCATCAGCCGTCAGGGTTCATCCGTTACGTCTGTCATGCTGAGCGGAAGCGGCCCGTGGTTGGCCGCCGGAGTCGAAGGACCCCTACTGCCGGCAGGATTTAGAAATTGTCCATAACAAGGGCCTCAGGCCGAGGCACCTGCTGTTAGCGCCGTCGGAGAGTTTCGTTACACCTCGCCAAACTATGCCGGCAATTTTTCTCACCCACGCCTCCCAACTGCTGACCCTGCGGGGCGGCGATGGCGGTCCTCGTCGTGGGCCGCAGATGAGCGAACTCGCCATCGTCGAAGATGGCGCGGTGCTCATTGAGAACGACAAGATCGTCGCCGTCGGCACGACCGACAAGATCGCCAAACACGAGCTTGCAAGAAAAGCCGACGAGATCGACTGCTCCGGTAAAGTCGTCCTGCCCGGATTTGTCGACTCCCATACCCATCCCGTTTTCACAACGCCGCGGCTTATCGATTTCGAGAGGCGTATAGCGGGCGCCAGCTACGAAGAGATTGCCGCAGCTGGCGGAGGCATTCGCGCCAGCCTGCGCGGCGTTCGCGAATCGTCGCAAGAAGCGTTGGCGGCCCACGTCCTACGTGCTCTCGACGAGATGGCCGCACAGGGAACGACGACGGTCGAAGCAAAATCTGGCTACGGTCTGAGCTTCGAAGCCGAGATCAAGTCACTGGAGGCGATTCGGGAGGTATCAGAGCAGTGGTCGGGAACAGTTGTTGCAACGCTCCTGGCCGCGCATGTGTTCCCGCCGGAGTACCGGGAAAATCATGACGAATATGTGCGCCTCATCTGCGACGAAATGATTCCGGCGGTGTCCAAGCGCAGGCTGGCGAAATTCGTAGATGTCTTCTGCGAGCGCGGCGCCTTCAACCTGCAACGGTCGGAGCGCATCCTGCGCGCGGCCGTCAATCAGGGACTGGGAGTGCGCGCGCATGTCTGCCAGCTTACGTTGACAAATCTTGCGCCGCTGATCAGGCTTCGGCCTGCGTCACTCGACCACATGGATTTCGTAAGCGAAGACGATATTTCTGCCCTAGCCACGGTCGACACAGTTGCTACGTTGCTTCCCGCTGCGAACTACTTCCTCGGTCTTCGATCCTTTCCACCCGCACGCAAGCTGATCGATTTCGGCGTAGCCGTCGCGCTGGCTACGGACTACAACCCCGGCACGGCGCCTACGCCGTCAATGCCGTTCGTACTTTCGGCGGCATGTACTCACATGAAGATGTCGCCCGCCGAAGCCATCATGGCCGCCACCTATAACGGGGCGTTCGCGCTTCGGTTGCAGGCGCGCAAGGGAAGTCTTGAGCCTGGCAAAGATGCGGACATTGGGATCTTCGACGCCTCGGATTATCGCGAACTGGCTTACTGGTTTGGTGTAAGCCGCTGCTGCGAGACGTTGCTACGCGGCATCCGGCGATCGACACTAGCGACGAAACAGCGCCACGTTGCAGTTCCGAACTCTAACAGTTAGGCACACTAGCGCTGCCGCTACCGGCGCGAAATAAGTGGCTGGTCTCGACCTGGCCCAGAAGATTCGGCTAGGGGTTGTGCCAGCAGGCCTAGCTCTTGCAGACGCGCCCGAACCGAGACGCCGATCACCGCCGGATCGAGGACGTGACGAACTTTGGCTTTGGCCTTTGCGCCCACCTGCCCGGCAGCGTCGCGGTTACTCTCCACGTAACGCATGAGATCGGACGCGTAGTCCAGATTCGGGTCAGCCCAGTGATAGCCTGCCTTGTAGGGCCCGTGCGTGCGGTTGATCGTGACTGTTCTGTAGGGGACGAGAAAGCTGTCGGCATCTGACATGAAATCTACGTTCCCCGAGTATCCTGTCGCAATCACAGGTTTACCGTACATCATCGCTTCCGCCATCGTCAGTCCGAAGCCTTCCGATCGATGAAGCGAAACATAACAATCGGCCGTCGCGATTAACTGCTGTTTGTCCCGTCTCGTCAGCACAGAGTCAAGTATCCTGACATTGGCGCCACTGGCGGCATGCTGCAACAAAAGCAGCTCTTCTTTGTGCTGGGCGCTATGAGAAGACTTAATTAATAATTGAACGTCTTTTCGTGCACCGAATGCATTCTTATAGGCTTCAATCAAGCCAAGAGGATTTTTCCTCTCCAGAAAGCTGTGGAAGTCAAACAAAAAGAGGAATAGGAAAACATTCGGACTAAGGCCGAACTTCTCGCGGTCCGCGGCAACGTGATAATCGTCATTCGGATCTAGTGAGCATGGCACAACCTTTACCGGAACAGGCGAGCAGCCGGTAAGAGTAGTACGAGTAAACTCGCTCAGCGTCCAAACCTCGTCGGCATAGCCGAATGCAGTCGCCCACTCTTTGGGAAAATCAGACAGTTCCCAGGCCCAATAACCAATATTAAAGTGCCCTTTCAGGTAGGTAGGATGCTCTCGCCCAAAAGATTGGTGGCCGTCAGCATTGAGCGTAAGCAGGTTTACGACACACGGATTGTCGTTGTCTAGCTTCTCAGTCACGCGCTCGATGTTACTAGAGCCTGTATCTACCCAATTGTTCAGGATACAAGGGATGCCGGCGGCTTGAATCACTCGTAGGTTGCTCCTTACGGCTTCACCCACCCCTTTTTCAGATTCGACGTATCCCAAAAGATTAATGCCAGGCAAGAGAAAACTAGCCTGTGTCAGGTCGAATCGCTCAACGGGCGGATATTGGCAACGGTTGTTCAGCCAACAAAATGGGTTGCCGAGATCGGTCAAATCGGTTCCAAGACTCCAGTAATAACGTCTTGCAGCCGGCGGAATCCGTACTCCATTCAGAAAAAAATCGTGCCCGTATGTCCACGTCCTGCTGTCTTCCCAGCCGTTGTCCATCAGCAAATCACGGTATAGCTGGTAGAGCTTTCGAGTCGTTCCAATATGTTCCATGCCGTAGCGGTCCTGGAACTTAGATATAACGGAAGGCCGGTCAGGATTAAAGCCGCTGAAGTGGAAGAAATATAGAGGCTGTCCGTTAACTTCCGTGCCACCCTCCGAGGAGACTGCACGTTCGTGAAGATTCCAATACGCCACGTTATAGCCAGGGTCCCGGAGTACTTCTACCCCATCAAACATCGAAGGCGCTAGGTCCATCCAACGCTGGTCCACAAATAGGTTATTCTCGAACGAAACGATGCATTGGTGATACAGCTTCTTGGACCACCAGCGGAGCAGGCGTCTCGACTCAAGGCTGTTTCGCAAGCCCAGGAAGCCTAAATTGTAGGTGCCAGCCTGAAGTATGTCGTGATCGTCGAGGTGACGGCCATCTGCGGGCAGCGGCGACAGGAGGTGCGGCGTGAGGAGCACGTTGGCGTTTTCCAGGCTCCTTTTCAATCCATCAAGCGAGTTCAGGATGAGAATATCAGGGTCAAGGTATAGAAGCTTATGTATCGAATATCGACGAAATAGGTAGTCCAGTAAATAAGGCTTTACCGCAGTGCTCGCTTCCAGAATTGTGTATTTGAAGAGAAAACCAGGAAGGTTGGGTATGGAGAGCTGTGAAACACTGATAGCTTCGAAGGCCTCGGTCGCAGGATTAAAGAATCCCTGAGGTGAATCAAGGAGTAAGACGAACAGCGGGCAATCAGGATGAAAGGTACGCCAAGAGTTAGCCAGAACACGCGCCATTGGCAGATAGTTCTTGGCGATGATAGTGCAGGCCGCGAATTCCATAGCAGACGGGTTCATTTTGTACAAAAAAGTGGCCGATGAAGGTTTTAGGCACGCCGGGCTATGGCAGCGTAGGCCTGAGCACCCGACAGACCATTAGTAGCTGGAAATACATCCAACCCGTTATCAGCATTGGCCAGGGCACCACCCTGCTCAGCGAGACTTGCCACCGGAGCCACACGGGGAGTAAGAACACAGATTCTGGATTCCCGGAATCCGCTACTGTCCAACATAGACTTCAGGATTTCCGGGTACACCGGGCGGAGATGGCTTGGGTCTATGCGAGAGTTTCGTCCAAAGGGGAAATCTGACTCTGGATTGATGGTTTCGATGATGATCAATCCGTCCGGCTTCAGTCTTTTGGCGCAAAGGCTGATAAAGTCGATACGCAGATTAGACGGCAGATATTCGATAACTCGCGCAGAAAAGATGCCACCCAGGGAGCGCTCGGGTAATTGCCGGAGATGATCAAAAAGATCGTCCTGGAGAATCGTCAGATGCTTGCGCCGGGCTACATCGCAGGCCACAGGGTCGGAGTCGACGCCATAAGCATCAATGCCGCTGTGCTTTAACAACTCGAGAAATTCGCCACCTCCACAGCCAAGATCCACAACCGGCGCCAGACCGCGAAAGAGATGCGCGTAAGGACTTTGTTGCTCTTGTGTCGCAAGGTCGACGCTCCTGACGGCTTCCTGTAGCGCTATGATCGTCGGCTGGAAGGAGTTTATGGCGCGTCCATGTTCTTCGATGGCCCTTGCTACACTGGAGTGAAAGTGTTGAAGAGGACGCGTGTACCAACCTAAAGATCGCTGCAAGATCCTCTTCGAGGCTTGAATAGCCCGGTTAATCAAGCCGGGATTTCTCGGATTAAGCTGGCCGACGGCATTGCTCGCATTCCATACCTCGGCTGACAGTATTTCTATTCGGGAGGGATCGACACCAAGATCGGTAGTGCCCAGCCTCGTCGAAGTAGTCTCCTGGTAGCGAGCGACATGCGCCTTGAGAGTCGACAATATTTCCTGCTCTTCCATTGTGTGTCCTGGGGTCTGCTGATGTAGTTCGGAGGCGAAGTATTGCCGTACTCCAGCGCTTCCGCTCTGGTTACATTTATGGCACCGTCCGAGGTTTTGGTCGTAGGACAGCCATCATCTTCCGAATTGGCTCCGTCACCTTCCATGAGACGGAATGCTGCATTCCGTAAACTGTATCTTCGGCGGTAGCCAGAAGTTGTTTGGTTTGCTCTAGTGATCGCTGTGCGGCATCTCTCGCAGTTGCGGCCTGCGCTGTCACATCAGCTAATTGAGTTGCAAGTAGGCTCCGCTCCGTGTCTATCGTCCTGATCTGCTGCTGAAACGCCGTGGTTAGACCCTTAATTCGCGCATTGAATATCTCGATGCCCTGTAGGGAGGCCGAGCTTATCTTAAGAGCGATAGTCAATTTAGCTGGACCCTTTAGATCTGCAGGCACGGCCAGCAGAATCTGGGGATCATCGCCAGTGCTAATTACGAAGGACGGGTTATCGTTGAACGGCATCTCAGCGGTGCCGCCGACAACGAAGCCAGGCGCCGCGGAGGAAGCTTGAGAAGACCACACTAAGTCACCGGAGTCGCCGGAATGTATCTGGATATTGCCTATCTCGATAAATGCCGGATCGGAGCCAGGATCAACCCTAAGTGGTCCAAGAGGACCGGGGTCTCGCAGATCAAAAACCAGGGTCTCCCAGGCGCCAGATCCAATTTTTCGGACTTGGCTGGTTTCCTGCGAATAGCCGTGCTCACCAAACGGAAATACTTGCACCCTGACCTCGGGAGCACTGTGGAGGAGCGGCCGCCCAGCCGAGACTGGGAAGCGCCCCAGGAGATTTTCTAAATGAGACGCGTAGATGACATAGTGACGACGCAGCTCTTCGCGAACCTGAAGGGAGCTATCAAAGAGAAGGTCTAATAGCAGTGATTCCTTTACTACATGTCCCTTGCCTACTACTCCCAGCCCCCAACTATGATGAAACTCAAAGTTGTCTGGAAATTCTGCTTTGATCTCGTCCCAAAAGCGCCAGACGCCGAAATCCTGATGTTTAGGGCAGATATCATGTATCAGAATTATTCCGCCCGGCTTTACTTTTGGCAGCCAGGCGTTGAAGTCATGACCTACGGCTTCGTAGGTGTGGAGTCCATCGATGTGCAGAAGGTCGATCGACTCGTCTGCAAACTGCGAGAGAGCATCGTCGAAGCTTCTGCGCAGCAGATATGAGAACTGCCTGTAGTAGCGGTCGTTGTACTGACTTACCTCATCAAATACTTCTTCACCATATTGTCCAGCATGTTCATCGCCTAGCCAATGATCGACGGCGTAACAGAGGGAACTAAGTCCCCGTTCCTCCACCGTCTGGCAGAAGGTGAAGTAGGATTCGCCCCAGTGAGTGCCGAGTTCGACGATGAAGCTGGGTTGGGTAGCCGCAATGAGATCGTTCGCAAAGGCAAGGTGACCTGACCAGCTACCAACATTTCGGGGCTTGTAGCGGCGCGGAATAAACCTGGACGGCGGCAGTCCGAAGCCGGGAGTCGTCGTTTTGGTTGCTGCGACTTGCAGGATCGCCGAACCTCCATGCTGGAAATAACGGGACTAGCACTCGGTACAAACTAAATTGGCCGGTCCGCTCTCAGCGGTACCCGCCATTTTCAAACTGAAGGAATTATACCGCTTCGTAGCCGTAAGATGCCCTTCAGCCGCATTGATCGAGGGTGCACACCTGGGAACAAAACAGGCAAGAGCCTCCCTTGCCGAAGTATCAAATTTCCCGGTAGTTCAGCAGCCCGGCGCCGATCACGACGAAGCACATCGGCCAGATCCACGACGGAATCGTCCGCTCTTCGGGCGGCAAGCGGAGTTCCAGCCAGCGCGACCAACCCGCAATTACGCCCAGCACGGCCATCGGCGTGTGGCTTAGTTCCGTCAGCATCTCTTCTCGCAAGTTAGCGTTGCCATGGGAGTGCGTCAGCAGCAGGGCCGCTCCCACCGCGCATAACAGGGGAAAGATCAGAGGCAGCACTCCGCCTTGCGAAGGGTTGCGGCGGACCCGCAACTCAAAGATTGCGAATGCTAAACAAAGCAACGCGGCGGCGCGATGCTGAAATATCTCCGGATCGGCCCAGGTGGTCCAGAAACTCTTTGGGCCCAGGGGCCAGCACTCCGGATCGCCGCGCAGAAAAATAAATATCGCGATGCCAATCATCAGCAGCGGCCAATTCTCCGCCCATTTCGCATGGCCGGTACGAGCCAACACGGCGAGGACTCCCATGGCGATGACGATCAGGCCCATCCAGTGATGGTTGTACTCAGACCATTTCCTATCGTTCAGGAGTCTTACAGAGAGCGGCGAACCTTCGCTGGTATAGGTAATAACTTGCCGCGTGGGGTCGAGCGGAGAAACTACCTGTCCGGGAAGGCGAGTGGAGAGAGCGGTAGCGTCGGGACTGCTCAGACGCGGCCACTCCGGCCTGAAGCGAGCCCATATATGGGAAGTTGAGACTGTGTCGTTGACCAGGTCGACCGCCGGGGGTTGCGAAGTCAGCGAGGCCGCAGCGAGCACGATGGTAATACCGATGCCCACCTCGGCTTCGACCAGGCGGCGCAAGCGCGGTACCACGTCGTCGGGACCGTACTTGCGCAGCATCAGGAAGTTGATCCCGCCCAAGGCCAGCATCGCGGCGAGCATCATGATTTTGGCCAGCAGCATCACGCCGTAGGAGGTGCCGATCAGCGAACGCCAGGAGCCGACGTAAGCCAAACTCATGCCGAACCCGCTCAACACCAGCACGGCAACACTCACCAGCGCCAGCTGCGAGAACCGCTGCGTCAGGTACCACTGCGTGGGACGATCTCCCGCCACATACAACCCCAGCAGCAGGAAGGGCAGACCGCCGATCCAGAAACCTGTCGAGGCCTCATGCAGCGAAGTGAGGAGGATCAGCCATGCTCGGCCATCAATGCGCGCAGCGGCGTGATTGGTCATTACCGACGCGGCCAGCACAATTACCACCAGCACGCTCAGACAATGTGGGACATAGCGGCCCTGTGATCCGGCGATAAGCGCCGCGAGTAGCGCTGCGGCAAGGAGCACCGTGCCGGCAAGAAAAAAGTTCGCACCCACAACGTCGCGAAGTCCGATTTCCTCCGTGGCCATCAGGACGGCCGAGTTCACGTACAGGTAAAGCAGTTGCACGACGACCAGGCCGATAGCAGCAATGCGAAACATGCGCAACGTGGACGCTCGTACGCGCTGCAGCCCGTCAGCGGAGACGTCCTTACCAGGCCGTGCGATCCAGTACATGAACAGTACGCCGCCCAGCAGAAAAGACTGGCCGACGAGCGTCCCCGCACGCAGCAAGACCGAAAGGTATCCAAAGATATCGACGAGCTTCAGCATCGTGGGTGGTCAGTTCACCGTGAAGTCAACCTCGCCTCGGCTGATGTGACCGTCGGAGGCAAGCACCTGCCAGTGCAGTTTGTAGGCTCCAGACTTCAGTCCTGTGGCGCGTGACTCCAATATGTTTGGGGCTGTCTGTTTGGCGGCTTCGAGGGAGACGGCCGAGCCATCGGGCCCGATCAGTTGCAGGCGCGACCGGCCGCCGTCCACGCGAACGTTGAAGCGCAACCAAATTGGCAATTCGGATCCAGTCACAGTCGCGTTCGCCTTAGGCTTCGACTCCATGAGGATCGCGTGAGCCCAAAGCGGCTGGGCAATTCCGGTTATTAAGAGGGCGGTCAGAAGAAAAATGCCAGGCGCTGGCACACTACGGCGCAATGTACATACCTCCAGGTTGCTGCTGTACGTTATTTTGTACGGTAGTCGCAGAATACTCTCTTCGTCGTCGGCGCTCAATGCAGCCATCACCCTGCCGATTGGATCAGAGTGTCGAAAGCGGAAGCAACTTCTATCGGAGCAGGGCTGTCGGATCGGGATCAGCAGCAGCTGTGGCAGACGCTACGATTTCGTTTTCTTCCACAGTGTCGCCCTCGCCCGGCGCAAGAAACAGATTCTCCTCGATGCCGTGCTGTTTGGTATAGAGCTCGTAATACCGACCGCCCAGATCGAACAGCTCGCGATGGGTGCCGCGTTCCACGACGCTTCCAGCTTCCACCACGAGAATCTGGTCGGCGCGGCGAATGGTGGAAAGACGGTGCGCGATGACGAAAGTCGTTCGGCCCTGCATCAGGTAAGCGAGGCCTTCCTGGATCATGGCCTCCGATTCGGAATCGAGGCTTGAGGTCGCCTCGTCGAGGATCAGAATGCGCGGATTGGCCAGGATAGCTCGAGCGATCGACACTCGCTGCCGTTGGCCGCCCGAGAGCTTGACTCCGCGCTCGCCGATGATGGTGTCGTATTTCAGCTCGTACTTTTCGGCGAACTCGTCCACACGCGCGATGGCGCAGGCGCGAAGGATCTCCGCCTCGGTCGCATCGGGTTTCGAGAACGCCACATTCTCGCGAATGCTGCCGTCGAACAGAAACGAGTCCTGCAGTACCATTCCCAGCTGCGTGCGATAGGACTCCAGCCGGATCTTGGAGAGATCGACGCCATCGACCAGTACCTGGCCCTCGTTTGGTTTGTGGAAGGCGGCAATCAAGCCGATGATCGTCGACTTGCCCGAACCCGACGATCCCACCAGGGCGGTTACCGTTCCCGGCCAAGCGTGAAACGAAACGTCGTGCAGAACGGTCTTCTGCAGTTCATAGGCGAAGTTGACGTTCTGGAAAATGATATCGCCGCGGATAGGTCCGAGCGTGACCGTACGATCAGGGTCCTCGTTCTCCGGAATTTCATCCAGGACTTCCCGCGTGCGCTCCAAACCAGCAATGGCTTCGGTGATCTGCGTGCCGATGCCGACAACCTGGATCAGCGGCGCTGCGAGGTAGCCTAGAAACATCGTGTAGGTGAAGAAGCCGCCGAGCGTGAGCTTGCCGGCGAGGATCTGGCGCGTCCCCATAAACATGACGATCGCGCCGATGACGCCCATCAGGGTGGATGACGAAAGGCTCATCACCGACGTCGCCGTCAGCGTCTTGACGACGTTCTGCAGCAGCCGTTCTACTCCCGAACTGAACACCTCGTGCTCACGCGCTTCGGCGTGATAGCCCTTCACCACGCGCACTCCGCCCAGCGACTCCGTGAGCCTGCCCGTCACTTCGGCATTGATCTTGGCGCGCTCGCGAAAGATGGGACGGATGACACGGAAGGCTTTCCGCAGTCCGATGCCGAATATCAGTAGAAAGGTAAAGGCGATCCCGGTCATCACCGGGCTGAGGCGGATCAACACCGCGAAGGCGATGACCGCGGTCAGCAGGCCGCCGACGAAGTCGACCAGGCCGGTGCCGAGGAGATTGCGGACACCCTCGACGTCGCTCATAATGCGCGATACCAGCATGCCCGTCTTGTTGGCGTCGTAGTAGGAGACCGAGAGCCTTCCAACATGTTCCTGCACCCGGCGGCGCAGTTCGGCGATCAACTTCTGTGCGGCCTTTGAGAGCGTTTGGGTCAGGGCAAATGAGGTGATGCCTTGAATGAGAGTCGCCACCAGCACGACTCCGACCAGCGGGTAGAGCAGCCTGAAATGCCGTTTACCGATGACGTCGTCAACCAGGTACTTGGTGGAGGCGGGCAGCACCAACCCGGAGACGCGGTTGATCACCATCAGCAGTAGCCCGAGCGCGAGCAGTACCCGGCGCGGCCGGATGAGCTCCCATATCTCCGGCAGAGCTTTGAAGATTTCGGTTTTCTTTCCCGGCGTCGAGGGACCGGACCCCATCATGTAGTGCAAATTACTTTGATTCGCCAAGACCGGGTTTGGGTTCGGAAGAGCGGGGGCCGTCGATCAGAGCGAGAGATCGCAGCAACAAAGCTAAAGCGCTCTAGATGAGCGTCCGTCTGCCGCGAATCCTGTTGGCCTGTTCAAAGAAGCGGATGAGGACGTCGAGATTTTTCACGTTGTAGAGAGCGAGCTGGTGCTCCAGGTCCTCATTCATTTTGCCGTAGATGGGGCGGAGCAGTGCCAGACCTTCGGGCGTTGCCCGGACCAGGATGCTGCGACGATCGCGTGGGTTGGGTTCGCGCTGGATCAGGCGCGCCGATTCCAGCCGAGCGAGCACTGCGGTGACGCCGCCCGTGGTCAGACCGGATTGCTTGGCTAGTTGAGTCGGTGTGACCTCGCCGGCGACCTCCAGAATCTCGAAGAGTTGCATGTCAACCGCTCTAAGCTAATCTGACTGACCAGTCTCGTCCCGGCCAACGTGACCAAGGTCACAGCACCCTCCAATCACTAGTACTACGATCCAGAGTTACCGGTCGTCCATTGTGCATTGCTTCGGATGAGGGAGCGGTTATGGAAACGCGAAAAGCATCAGCCGGCCAATTCATCATGGACCAGGCTTCCTCCTGGTTCTCGTTCGTCATCGTGCTGGGCATTTGCACTGCCGGATACGTTGCCATCGTTTTCGATCTCGAATTCTCTCGCCTCATTTACGGCCAGGCCACGGCCTTGTTGCTCGGCATCGAAATCGCCAGCTTGATTACTGTGTTTGCCCTGGTGCTGG
>JBEKXQ010000092.1:0-18663 GCA_049511915.1 Candidatus Korobacteraceae bacterium | reverse complement strand
CGTGATCGCGCAACTGGAAGGCCTTGGTGAAATATTCGCTGGCGCGTCCGACCTCGCCCAGGCCGCTGTACTCGTTGCCCATCTCGCGATATCCCATGGCGAAGTTGGGATCGAGTTCGATGGCATGCTCCAGATAAGGCAGAGAGTCCTTGATGCCTTTCTCGCGGCCAGCCTTTACGCCCAGACTGTAGGCTTGCAACGCCTCGAGCGAGGAGGTGGTCGCCTGTTGCAGCGGAACATCGAACTTCTGCACCGTCGCCAGCGACTCGCCCAACTGGTTGCGCAGGGTTGCGGCAGCTGAGTCCATCGCGTTCAACACGTTCTTCTTGCCGTCGGCCCGCGCCTGCTCCTGCGCCAGGGTGTCGCCGGTCTGGCAGTTCAGAACCTTCAGCCCGATCACGTACTCGTTGTCCAGGCTGGCGATGGAGCCGGCGATGTATGCCCTGCTGCCGGCGCGCTGACAGACTTCACGCGCCACCTCCGGTGTCAGCTTCGTGCCCGGAGGCTTGGTCATCAGCCGCAACGTCGCTGCGACTCGGTTGTCGGAGAGCACATTGAGAAACGGCGACTGGTGGAGCGAGATGGCGAGCGCCGTCTTCAGAGTGTCGTCGAAGACGGGATCGCCGGTGCTGTTGGCGAAATCGGCGATGACGATGGTGTCCTTGTCGCTGAGGCGGGGAGCGCGATGCGAGCGATAGTAAAGTCCTGCGCCAATCAACGCTGCGATGAGCACGACCGCGACGGCCGCGATCACGCCCCAGCGTTTCTTTTGCTGAAGTGCCAACCCAGGTGGCGCGACCTTCGAGGCGCTTGAGCTTGACGTCGAATAACGACCGGTCTCCGAATCGCGCTTCAGCCGCTGCAGATCGCTGCGCAGTTCGGAGGCGTGCTGATAGCGCAGATTGCGGTCTTTCTCCAGCGCCTTCTGGATGACCACCTGCAGGGCAATTGATACTTGCGGATTTACCTGCGAGGGCGGCGGAGGTTCCAGGTGCAGAATGTCGCCGCTAATCTCGCCCGGACTGTTGCCGTCGAAGGGCATCTTGCCGGTGGCCATCTCGTACAGCACTGCGCCGAAGGAAAACAGATCGGTGCGCGAGTCCACATCCCTGGCCCGAATCTGCTCCGGCGACATATAGGCCACGGTGCCTACCATGGTCCCCGGACTGGTGAGGTGCTCGGCGTCGGACTCCTGGATAACGGTTTCGGTGTCGCTGCCGGCCGCGCTGTACTTGTCGGTCAGCTTGGCCAGGCCGAAGTCGAGAATCTTGGCGTGTCCGCGACGGGTCACGAAGATGTTGGCCGGCTTGATGTCGCGATGAACAATGCCCTGGCTATGCGCCGCATCGAGCGCATCGGCGATCTCGATGCCCAGTCCCAGCAACTGTTCCGGCTCCAGCGGGCGACCTGCGATCTGGTGCTTGAGGGTCACTCCATCCAGGAATTCCATCACCATGAAGGCGCGACCTTCTTCTTCGCCGATGTCGTAAATGGTGCAGATGTTGGGATGGTTCAAGGCAGACGCTGCCTGGGCTTCGCGCTGGAAACGAGACAAGGCCTGCGGGTCGCGCGCCACCGCGTCAGGCAGGAACTTCAGCGCGACAAAACGGTGCAGGCGGGTGTCCTCGGCCTTGTAGACCACACCCATCCCGCCGCCGCCGATCTTGCTGACGATACGGTAGTGCGAGATCGTCGTGTCGATCATGGCTTACGTGCAGAAATGAATGCCTGATGATAGGGCGCTTGCTGCTAGCAGTCAATTTGTTCTGAACTGGTCCTTGCCGCCGGATCAACCGTGCTCCCGACGCTCACGAGTGCAGGCTGCAAACGGAGACCCTCTCGAAGTTTAGCCCGCCCGCTGGACAATGCACGTGTATAATCCGGCGTGCCTGTGGGGTTAGTGCTGATCAAAAACTCTACCAGCGCGAGGGGATTTGCCTTTCGCCTTAGCGGTCCCGCCGGGTAAGTCTTCCCCTGGCGACTACAGAGAAAAATCGAAATCTCGATCTGGAGGCTTGAAAGATGAGTAGCCGTCGAGTGAGCCAGTCTCATTGGGTGTTGATGTGCTGTGCCTGGATTGTGCTGGGGTCAGTGTGCGCGGTTTCTCAAACGCCCTCGGAGAGTTCGCAGAAGGCAAGCCCCAGCTTATATAGCGCAAGCCAGGCGGAGGCCGGCAAAAAGCTCTACGCATCGAATTGTGCCGCCTGTCATGGCGAAGACATGAGAGCTTCGACCGCGCCACCGCTGGCCGGGCCGAAGTTCGTGGAGAGTTGGTCGCCTCTGAAACCCGGTGCCGCATCGGGGGCGTGGAATTCCTCGCTCGATGATGTTTTGTTCATCATCCAAACCACGATGCCGCTGGGCAATCCCAAATCGCTATCGTCGGATGAGCACGTGGCCATCTTTGCCTACATCCTGCAACAGAATGGCTATCCGGCGGGCAATACGCCGCTGCGGGCGGATTCGCCGCAGTTGAAGACCACCCAAGTCCAAAGTATGGGTTTGGACGCGAGCGCCGCCGCCCAACCGGCCCCAGCCTTAATACCCGGAGATGCAAAAAGCGTTCCGGTTGGCCAGGGACCTACGCAAGCGGAACTCAACGGGGCGCAGCAATCCAGCAAGGATTGGCTGTATCACACCCACGACTATTCCGGCTCAAGGTTTGTCCCTCTGGCTCAGATCGACTCCTCCAACGCCAAACAATTGCAGGCGGTTTGTGCGTTTCAGGTCGGAGAGGTCAGCAACTTCCAAACCGGGCCCATTGTCTACGAAGGCACGATGTATGTAACCACGGCCCACAGCACGATGGCGCTGGACGCTTCGAATTGCCGTGAGAAATGGCGTTATAAGTGGGAACCCAAAGACCGGGAACCCTGGGGAGCGTGGAACAACCGCGGCGTTGCGCTCAAAGAGGGCCGGGTGGTTCGAGGAACGCTGGATGGATATCTGCTCGAGCTGAATGCGGAAACCGGGGCATTGATCTGGGCGCGTAAAGTGGCCGATCCGGCGGCGGGCGAGACGTTCACGATGGCGCCCATGATCTACGACGACCTCATTCTGATTGGCCCGGCCGGGAGCGAGAACGCCATCTCCGGTTGGGTAGGTGCATTTCGCTTGACGGATGGAAGTGAGGTCTGGCGGTTCAAGACCGTTCCGGGAGTAGATGATGCCAACTCAGACACCTGGAAAAATCCCACTGGAATTAAGCTCGGCGGCGGCGCGGTGTGGACGCCAATGTCCCTCGATATGGCGAAGGGAGAACTTTACGTTGCCGTGACGAATCCGGCGCCAGACTTGCCGGCCGGGCTTCGCCCCGGCGACAACCGTTATTCGAACTCGATCATCGCTCTGGACGTTCGGACTGGCAAGCTCAACTGGTACAAACAGACGGTCCCCAATGACTCACATGACTGGGACCTGACTCAGGTCAGTCCGGTTTTCAACACTGAGGTGAATGGGCGCAAGCGGGATTTGGTTGCCACGGTCGGCAAGGACGGAATCTTGCGAACCATCGACCGGAGCAATCACGAGACCCTGTACGAGACTCCAATCACCACTCTCAAGAACGTCGAGAAGCCGGTCACTGCGGAAGGAGTTCTGGTGTGCCCCGGCGTCCTGGGAGGTGTGGAATGGAATGGACCTGCCTTCAATCCCGGCACCAACCTTATTTATGTGGGCGCGGTGGACTGGTGCTGGACCTTCTACTCGGCAGAGACGGCACGCTATATACCTGGGAAGGATTATATGGGCGGTTCTCTCCAGGAAAGCGACGCCTTGCAGGGTTGGATCACAGCTGTGGACGCGGCCAGCGGAAAAGTTCGCTGGCGGTATCAGTCGTCCCGTCCAATCGTCGCTGCGGTTACGACCACGGCGGGCAACGTAGTTTTGGCCGGAGAACTGACCGGAGATTTTGTCGTATTCGATGCGCGATCAGGAGACGTTTTATACCGCTTCAATACGGGTGGTCCAATCGGTGGAGGCATTGTCAGCTACGAGCTGAAAGGAAAACAATATGTTGCCGTAACCTCCGGGCGGCCTTCACCGTTCTGGGTTGACAAGAACTCCGGATCGCCGACTGTCTTTCTGTTTGCTCTGCCATGACGCCGCGCGCAGGTCAAAGTGCAACAACGGCCGGATAAGCGCGGTCGACCACGCGCCCAGGCACCATGGCACGTCTTGGGTCACAAGCCGGCGTGAGACGAATCACTGCGGCGTTCTGCGTTTGAGAATAATTTGTCGTTGATAACTTCGTAAAAACCATCATCGCAACTTGCTGGAGATCCTTTTGACAACTAAGGGTCGGAGAACGATCTCAGAAGAAATGCGGAGAACGGTTCGCCTTCTGGTGGTTTGTCTCCTAACGCTCGCACCGGGGATTTTGCTGGCAGGGGATCAATTTGACGGCAATTGGCTGACCACGGTCACCTGCCCTCCAAAAGGGAATACCGAGGGCTACACTTTGCATTTGCCCAGTGTGGTCAAAGACAGCAACTTTCGCGGAGAGCACGGAACCGCGGGAGAACCCGGCTACCTGCTGATCGAAGGCAAGATATCGGACGACGGCGCGGCCAAGCTGTCGGCCACAGGCAAGGTCAGTTCAAGAAAATACGCCCGTGGAGTCTTCGCCCACGAGGGCGAGGATTATAGCTACGACATCAAGGCGCAATTCAAAGAGACAGATGGCACAGGCACCCGGAACCAAGGCCTCGGCATCGTAGGCCGCCCTTGCACGTTCGAGTTCGTGAAGCAGTAAGCTATTCCTCCAGAGCCTCATACCGGTCAACACGTCTCCACGACGATGGAGGAAACTGGTCTCTAGTTGGCATCTGCAAATCGGCTCCACCCAAGCGTTGGCTGTGTAGCCCTGGAATTTCAGTTAAAGCGTGACATGACCGCGCGCGCCAACAGATTCTCGAAAGCCAAATATTCAGGTACTTAAATTGACTTCATAGGACTAAGATTAGGAGCCGCACGGAGGAAACTAAATGGATCTACTGGGCTTGATTGCGTTGGTAGTTGTGGCTTTCGTCGTGCTCTACCTGGTTCTGGCCAGCTTCTTCACGGTGAGCACGGCCGAGGTTGCCGTGATCACGCGATTCGGGAAGTTCCTTCGGGTCGCCGAGCCGGGTTTGAACTGGAAGCGACCGTTCTTCGATTCCGTCGCCGGCGTAGTAAGTCTTCGTGTGAATCAGATCACTCTGACCATGGAGACAAAGACCAAGGACAACGTGTTCGTCACCATTCCGATTTCGGTGCAGAACCGGGTGTGTCCGGAAAAAGTCTACGATGCTTTCTATAAATTGTCCGACCCGGTGGCGCAGATCAAATCCTATGTCGAGCAGGTGATCCTGGGGCATGTTCCGGGAATGACGCTGGACGAAGTGTTCGCCTCGCAGTCCAGTATCGCAGCGGCGGTCAAGCTGGAGCTGGATGCGGATATGGCGTTATTCGGGTACGAAATTGTCAACGTGCTGGTGACCGATATTGTTCCCGATGCAAAGGTGAAGTCGGCGATGAACGACATCAACGCGGCCCAGCGCGAACAGGTGGCGGCCAACGCCAGAGGCGAGGCAGAGAAGATCCTGGTGGTCAAAAAAGCCGAGGCCGAAGCGGAGAGCAAAGCCCTCCAGGGACAGGGGATCGCGAATCAAAGGAAGGCCATCATCGAAGGGCTGCAGAACTCCATCGAACAGTTCCAGAAGGTGGTGGAGGGGGCGTCCGCTAAAGAAGTCATGCAGTTGGTGCTGGTCACACAGTATTTCGATACGCTGAAGTCCATTGGCGAGAATGACAAAACCAGCACGTTATTTCTGGCTCACTCACCCGCCGCGGTCAAGGATGTTTCCGATCAGATCCTCCAGTCCATGCTAGTGGCGGAAAGAGCGAACGTCTAGACTAGCAACGCCGGGACTGTAGAGGAGAAAAGACATGCGATGCGCCACATTGTGTCTGTCATAGCTTTACTGCTCTTGTTGTTTCCGCAGACTCTCTTGGGACAACACGGAGGTCGGCACTCCACCTCAGGCACGAACGGCGGGACAACCGCACAACCGGAAGATCCGGACGCGGCAACCTTCAAGCGTGCGGTCGCTGAACAGGCCACAGACGAACAGGTCGCGCAGTTTCGCCTGATGACCAAGAGCACGGAAGCCGCCCGGCAGCAGGCGCAGGAGCTTCAACACCTAAACTCGACCGCCAGTAATTCAGAGAATTTGTTCGGCAAAGCCAACAACTTGGAAGATTCAGTTGAAAGAGCTCTGACCGATACTCGAATCTTTCTGCAATCGTTTTCGGATTTACAGGAAGCCAATCTGAAGAAATTTGCCAAGAAGCTGACGAAATCGGGCGCCGCTGTCAATAAAAGCGACAAAAGCATCTCGCAGCAGTTGGAGCAGCAAACGCTAAACGCGGGCCGGCTCATCAGGACCGCGGAGAATCTGGAAAAAGTCCTTGTTGAGTTTCAGGCCGACCAGCACAGCCTGGGCAAGGAAATGGGCGTCCCGTCTCCCTGAATCTCACTTCGGCACACTCACGCCGGGCTCAGCGACATTCTTCGTTTCCCCTGCAGTTTTCGGATCTCAGAGCGCTCGGGCGACCCGTCGAATCGGGCATCATGAGAAATGTTTTGCGTTCGGCGATGATCGGTATAATGCTCGCTAGCAAGAGGACGATCGATGTGTTTTTCAGCAACAGCGAACTTCGTTGGAAGCGGAGTTCTGGGCGCCGTCGGCGCCGTCACATTGACGAAGGTGAAGCACAGGCGCGAGCTGCTGTTCGCGGCACTGCCCATGTTATTCGCCCTTCATCAGTTCATCGAAGGATTTGTTTGGCTCGGGTTGGACGGGATTCTCTCTCCTGTGGTGACGCATGACATGGGGGCGGCGTTTATGTTGTACGCGCAGGGGCTTTTGCCTTTCCTGCTGCCGCTAAGCGTGTGGCTGTTCGAGGCTGACAGGAAGAGCCGCAGTCGCATGCTACCTTTTCTGGTGCTGGGCGGAGCAACGACGCTTTATATATTGTGGGCTTTGACGGCGTATCCAACGGAGGTCTACGTCAGGGGAAATAGTATCGTGTACATGAATCAAGCGACGAACAATACAGCGGTTGCCGTGCTGTATGTGATCGCAACGTGCGGTTCGCTGTTCTTCTCGAAGGTAAGCGCCATGGTACTCTTCGGGGCCGCAAACCTGGCGATTCTCCTGGTTGTGATGGAGTTCAAGCGTTACGCGTTCACTTCTCTGTGGTGTGCCTACGCGGCAGTTGCAAGTGTTATCATCCTCGCCTACTTCTGGAGAAGCAGCGGAGACCGGCCATTCCGCTACGCGTAGCAAGGCCGTTTCGGAATCTCCCGGCACTTTACACTCTCCGCCGCTTCAGAACCGAAAGCTATCCAGATTGAAGCATTTACCGCACTAGCATCGAGGATTACCCGGCCGAATTCACGAAATCTGTTAGCAGGGGCTTCTTGCAGAGAGGGGTCGCGCGGGATTGTGTCCTCCGGGAACCGCTTCACATCAAGGATTGCGTCGTCCGGCAGGTCGGGTACTTCCTTGTTTTCTTGCGGAACTACTTAGCGGGCTTTGATGAATCCATATTTGACAGAAAAGTAGATCTTGACGTGGGGCTTCGACTGCGGAACAGGCCGTGACCTGATGCGGACGAATTCCGTATAAGGAAATGTAGAACGCTCATGCCGCTCACTGTCATTTTGCTCACGGCTCTGGAGACGTCTGTCCTGAATCGGAAGACCGCTCTTCTCACGGTTGCGGCATTCGTTTTGCTCTGTCGTTGTTTTTCCTGGAGCCAGGCCCCGTCTCCAACAGCGCAACTTCGAACCCTCGCAGGCGTGGTTAGGTCCGGCAAAACACCTGTCCCTGGTGTCACTGTGACCGCAAGCAATCACAGCACCGGGCAAAAAGTCATTGGCTGGACTCGGGCAGATGGCAGCTACAGACTCACCCTGCCCAGCGACGGCGAATATGTTGTGCGAGCCCAGATGGCCGCATTTGAAACGGCCACGTCGCGCGTGAACGTCGGTCCTTCCAACCAGAATCCTCACCTCGACCTCGAGATCGTCCTGCTCTCACGCTCCGAGTCCACCCAAGGCAACATGCAAGGAAAAACGGGCGGTGCAGCAGGGAATCGCGGGTTCCAGGCGCTCTCGGTAATGCAAAGTGACGCTGGCGCGGACCAGGGTGTGAATGGCGGCGACTCGGTCGCGCCTTCCGGAATGCCGGTTCCAGGCGTGCCGCCGAGTATTGCGACGGAGTCGGTTGCCGTTTCGGGTTCGAATTCGCCGAGTCTGGCCGGGATGGGTTCCGACGAGTTGCGCTCCGGCTTTCAGAATAACCAGATAGGAGGCATTCCCGGCGCGGCTGGTGGAGCGATGCGCGGCGGTGGAGGGTTTGGCGGCCGCGGTAGTGGTGGCGGGGGAGGGCCAAGGCTGGGTGGGCGCGGATCCAACAACAATCAGATGCACGGAACCGTCTACTACTCCGCCAATGACGCTGCTCTGAATGCGGCACCATTTTCGCTGACCGGCGCGCCATCACCCAATCCTGGGTACTTGCAGCAGCGCTTTGGAGGCAACGTCGGCGGTCCGCTGATCATTCCCCATGTTTATAACGGCGCGAAAACGTTTTTCTTTCTGCATTACAACGGCACCCTCGGAGACACTCCATACAGCTACTTCTCAACCGTGCCCACGTTGGCAGAGCGCAGTGGCAACTTCTCGCAGACCACGGTGAACGGTCAGCCGGTGCAAATATACAATCCCGCAACTGGGCAGCCTTTCGCCAATGACATGATTCCGCAGATCATGATCAATCCCGCGGCTAAAGGCCTGCTGGCATACTTTCCCCTGCCCAATCTGCCCGGTCAGGTTCAGAACTTCCAGTCCATTACCGCGGCCAAGAGCGACAGCAACGATCTCAACTTTCGCTTGAATCAGGCGCTGGGCGCTGCCAGTCAACGCGGCCCCGGACGTTTTCGCGGACTGCAGAACAATCTGACCTTCGGATTCCACTATCACGAGTCCGACCAGACGCTGACCAACGCTTATCCCAGCGTTGGCGGACAAACCATTACCCACGGTTACGATGTTCCGATCGGCTACGTGCGCAGCTTCGGTCGGCTCATTAACACCTTTCGCGTCGAATACAACCTCAGCACCATCGACACGCAGAACCTCTACGCGTACAACACCAACGTCACCGGTCTGCTAGGCATTAACGGAGTTTCGCAGAACCCGGCCAACTGGGGCTTGCCCAATCTTTCCTTCACCAACTTCGGAAGTCTTCAGGACACAGTGCCGGTCTCTGATCGCAATCAGACCGTCTCCTTTACGGATCAGATGGTCTACACCCACAAGAAGCACACGCTGCGCTGGGGAGGGGATTTCCGGCGACTGGAAATCAATAGCAGAACTGCGAGCAATCCGCGTGGCAGCTTTGTCTTTACTGGATTGAATACATCCCAGGTTGTCAATGGCACGCCCGTCGCGGGCACCGGCTTCGACTTTGCCGACTTTCTGCTGGGTCTGCCGCAGCAGACTTCGGTGCAATACGGGACCAATCCTTCCGGTTATCACTTCCGCGGTAATTCCTGGGACCTCTACGCACAGGATGAATGGCGCGTCCGCAGCAATCTGAGCTTCAACATCGGGCTGCGATATGAGTATGTGTCGCCCTTTAGCGAGACCGCCAATCAAATGGTCAACTTGAATATTGCGCCAGGTCTCACCGCGGTGGCCCCGGTTTTCCCTGGCCAGGTCGGTCCGCTGACGGGAACGGTTTACCCGATCACGCTGGTCAATCCCGACCACTTTGACTTTGCCCCGCGCGTGGGGGTCGCCTGGAAAGTGCATAATGACACCGTAGTGCGGGCCGGTTACGGTATCAACTACAACACCACGGCCTACGCGAACATTGCTCAGGATCTGGCGTTCCAGCCGCCATTTTCCGTCACGCAAACGAATGTCGAGTCGTTAACAAACCATTTGACCCTGCAAAATGGGTTTCCAGTACAGCCGGTAAATACCGTCACCAACAACTATGCGGTCAATGTGAATTATCCGTTGGGTTATGTGCAGGTATGGAACCTCGACCTCCAGCAGACCATCACTCCAACGTTAGTGTTGAACCTGGACTACACCGGGACGAAAGGCACGCATCTCGATCTGCTGGATGCGCCCAATCGAACTCCGCTGGGGCTGCTCAATCCTGCCGTGCCCGCTTTCTACTACGAGGACTCCGTTGCGGATTCCAATGCGAACGCAGGAACGGTGCGCCTGCGCAAGCGTCTGGCGCACGCTATCTCGATAGGTGGGACATATACGTGGTCTAAGTCGCTCGACGACGCCTCGACAATCGGCGCAGGAGCGGCGTTGGTCAGCCCAACCGGTGCCGTTACCGGCCAAACCCTGGTGGCACAAAACCCGTTCAATCTCAAAGCTGAATACGGCCTTTCCAGTTTCGATCAGCGCAATAAGTTCACCGCCGATTACTTGTGGGAGCTGCCCTTCGGTCACGAGAAGCGTTGGCTCTCGGGATCAGGTATAGGACGCGATGTTTTGGGTGATTGGCAGTGGAGCGGCGACTGGACCATCGCCTCGGGATTTCCATTCACGCCTCGGATACTGGGCTCGTTCGGCAATGTGAACAGCGGCGTCAACGGAACTTTGCGGCCGGACCTAACCGGCGAGCCCGTCAGCCTGTCTAATCCTGGTATTGCGGAGTGGTTCAACATTGGGGCATTTGTCGCTCCGCCGGTTGGGCAATATGGCAACGCTGGCCGCAACAGCATCGAAGGACCGGGCGAGGTGGATTTCGACATGGCCATGACCAAGGTCTTCCCGCTAAAGGAAAACCGCTTCTTCGAAGTGCGCATGTCAGCAACGAATGTTTTCAATCGTCCGCAGTTCACTGCCATCGATACGGTTGTGAACTCGCCAACATTCGGGCGAGTCATTTCCGTAGGCGCGATGCGCGCTGTGCTGATGACGGCCAGGTTCAGGTTTTAGAAGCTGTATGACACAAATTGCAAAGCCTGCGCTCCACAAGCTGATAGCCATCGCTGTCGCGTGTGCCTTGCTTTGTCCTGATCTGGGGCTTGCCCAGCAGGCGGGCTACACCTTCAAAGCGGAAGCAGAGCTGGTATTGGTGAATGTCTCGGTTCGCGACCGCGATGGAAATCTGGTTCGCGACCTGAAGCCGGAAGACTTCACGATTCTTGAAGATAACAAGCCGCAGAAGGTGTCGAGTTTCGACATTGAGAACATGCAGAACATGCCCGCCGTTGCAGACCAGCAGGTCGCGCTGTTGAGTACTGCGCCGAAAAAGGCGACTGCAATGCCTGCCAATCCTCTGCTCTCCGCCCAGACGCAGGCCATTAAGGACCGGCGGCTTATCATCCTGTTCTTCGATTTGTCGGCCATGGAGCCGGATGAGATTGAGCACTCTGCCCAGGCGGCGCAGAACTATGTCGATAAACAAATGCAACCAGCCGATCTCGTAGCAGTGGTATCGCTCGGAAATAGCATCACGCTGAACCAGGATTTCACTTCCGATCGCGCGCAGCTCAAGAAGGTTTTGGAGAGCTTCAATCTCGGAGCGGGAGCCGGCTTCGAAGAAGGCAGCGTCGGTACGACCGAAGGCACGCCCGACAGCGCGAATTCCTTCACCGTTGACAACACCGAATACAACATCTTCAACACCGACCGGCGGCTGGAGGCGATCCGCACCATCGCGTTGCAAGTGGCCAGCGTTCCGCAAGAGAAAGCCCTCATTTACTTTTCCAGCGGCATGGATCGAACTGGCATCGAGAATGAGTCGGAGCTGCGCTCGGCCACCAATGCAGCCGTGCTGGCAAACATGGCCATTTACACCATGGATATTCGCGGCTTGCAGGCACTGCCTCCCGGCGGTGCGGCGCAGAATGCCAGCTTGCGCGGTATCTCGCCCTACAACGGGCAGTCAACGCTGAACGACTTGAATTCCAACTTCACCACGCAGGAGACCCTGGTGTCGCTCTCCGTCGATACCGGCGGCCGCGCTTATCTTGACTCCAACGATTTCACTCGCGTCTTTCGGGGTGTGCAGCAGGACATGGAGATGTATTACCTGCTGGGCTACCACAGCACCAATGCGGCGCGCGATGGAAAGTTCCGGCGCATTACGGTGCGGGTCAATCGGCCAGGAGTGAAGCTGGAATATCGCAAAGGCTACTACGCCGCAGCCGATTTCAAGCACTCGAACAAGGACGATCGCGAGCGCCAGCTTCAGGAAGAGCTCGCATCGGACCTGCCCAGCACCGATCTGCCGCTTTATCTTGCGACGGGATATTTTCGTCTCGCCGACAACAGATTTTATGTGCCGATTTCCCTGATCGTTCCCGGCTCGGCGATTCCATTCACCCGGAATCGAGTTCAGGACAAGGCGACACTGGATTTGATGGGGGTGGTGACGGACGAGAGAAAAATTCCTGCTGGCGGTATCCGCGACACGGTCAAGCTCGCGGTCAACGCCGCGAATGAAGTGCAACGCAAGAACGTTCAGTACGACAATGGCATGGTCCTGCCGCCAGGAAAGTACCACCTGAAGATCGTGGTGCGCGAAAACGAAAATGGGCAGATGGGGGCGTTTGAGACTGACTTCACAGTTCCCGATCTCAAATCCGCGCCGCTGAAAATGAGCTCGATTGTAATGGCCAGCCAGCTTCAGCCTGCCGGCAAGCACGACAACCCGAATGACCCTCTCATTCGTAATGGTTCGGAAATCATACCCAGCGTGACCCGCGTCTTCTCCAGCGGCCAGCACCTGTATTTTTATTACGAGGTCTACGATCCGGCGCGCAGCCGGAATGCGCCCAACGAAACTGCAGGTGGCAAGAAGGGAACGCCTGATAACCACCCCAGCGGCGACATGAAGAACTCGGTCCGGCTACTAAGCAACGTTGCGTTCTTCAAGGGCGACGTGAAGGCTTATGAGACATCGTTGACGGAGGTTCAAGAGATTACTGTTCCTGGCCGTCATGCCGCAGTCTTTCAGCTGGACGTACCGCTCTCGGAATTGAAGCCCGGCTTCTACACCTGCCAGATCAATGTCATTGACGACGCAGCTGGGCGTTTTGTCTTTCCACGCCTGGCAATATTGCTGCGGCAATAGGAACATCGTTGCCTCTTCGGTTTCGAGCGTGATCCTAGGGCGTGCGAAATATCTATCGGTAATCTCTAGGGAATCGCAGTCCTGCGAACTATAATTGCGCGGATGCCATTGACCTCGGGTCAGAAACTGGGGCCGTACTTCATTGAATCGCTTCTCGGCGTCGGCGGTATGGGCGAGGTTTATCTTGCCCGGGACACGCGGCTGGAGCGAATGGTCGCGATCAAAGTCCTTCCTGCTCACCTGTCTTCGAACCCAGACTCGCATCAGCGCTTCGAACAGGAAGCCCGATCCATCTCTGGACTGCAACACCCCAACATCTGCGTAGTTCACGACATCGGCTCGCAGGACGGCATCGACTTCATGGTCATGGAGTACGTTGCCGGACAAACTCTCGACAAAGTGATCCCGCACGACGGTTTGCCAACCGACCAAGCCGTGAAATATGCCGTGCAGATTGCCGAGGCTCTCTCTCGTGCTCATGCCGCCGGGATTGTGCACCGAGATCTGAAGCCGGCGAACATCATGGTCAACGAGAGCGGGCTGATTAAGGTGCTCGACTTTGGATTGGCGAAACTGGCTGTGCCAGCTTCGGCGTCCAGCGCCGCGGCTCCGATGCCGACGATGGCAACCATGACGACAACGCCTGGCATGATCGTTGGTACGTTGGCCTATATGTCGCCGGAGCAGGCAGAAGGGAAAGCGATCGACTCCCGCAGCGATATCTTCTCCTTTGGTTCCGTGTTCTACGAGATGTTGAGTGGCAGCAGGGCTTTTGACGGTCAATCCAGCGCGGCCGTATTGGCCGCCGTGATGCGTGATGAGCCGAAGCCGCTGACCCAACTCAAGCGTGAGATTCCAGTCGAAGTACGCCAAATCGTCAAGCGCTGCCTCCGAAAAGATCCGGCGGAGCGATACGCTTCCGGTTCCGACCTCGCACAGGGGCTCAAATCCTGCCGCGATCTCCTGTTTCTCGAGTCGGGAGTGACCCTAAGTCCTGCGCGAATTATCCGAGAAGTCCGACGGCCGCGGTTGCTGGTACCGATCCTGCTCGCCGCAATCCTTATTGTCGCCGGAGCGGTCTGGGTAGTCAGACACTCACGGGACGTTCGCTGGGCACGGGATGTGGCCGTGCCGGAAATCTCGCAGTTGGCCGATCAGGGAGAATTCGCCGCCGCCTATGTCCTCGCCACCAGGGCAGAGAAGCTGATCCCGGGCGATCCGCAGCTGGAGAAATTGTGGCCGGTGATTTCCTACCAGATTTCGCTGGACTCTGCGCCGCTTGGCGCAGACGTCTACCGTCGAAGCTACGACGACGCAAATGCACCTTGGGTATTGGTGGGACGGACGCCACTGGAGAATCTCCGCCAACCGCGTGGGATGTATGTTTGGAAGTTTGAGAAGCCGGGATTCGGCACGGTTCTGCGGATGACAAGTACCTTGTTTGGCTGGTACCCCACGACTCCCGGTCATCCCGTCGGAGGAAGCGTCACTCTCGACGAGGTCGGGAAAATCCCTCCCGGCATGGTGCGAGTCTCGCCCGCGAAATATTCCCGTACGCTCTACATCCCGGGTTATGACGGAATGCCGGAGCTGGACCTCAAGGACTATTGGATCGATGAATACGAGGTGACGAACCGCCAGTTCAAGGCCTTTGTTGATCAGGGCGGATACCAGAAGAGCGAGTATTGGAAGTTTCCCTTCGAACGCAACGGAAAAACTCTCTCTCGAGACGAGGCGATGGCGCTGTTCCGCGACGGAACCGGGCGCCCGGGGCCGAAGGACTGGGTCCAGGGCGAATATCCCAAAGGACAAGATGACTTCCCGGTTACCGGCATCAGCTGGTACGAAGCCGCGGCTTATGCAGAGTTTGCCGGCAAAAGTTTACCGACGATTTATCACTGGAATCGGGCTGCGGGACCGGTCTCCGCGGCATTCATTGTGCCGGCAAGTAACTTCGGCTCTTCGGGTGTTTTGCCGGTGGGCAGCAAGCAGGACATGAGCCCCTGGGGCAGCTACGACATGGCCGGCAATGTGAAGGAGTGGATCTCGACCGAGGCGGAAGCGGGCAAACGGTACGTGCTTGGAGGCGCTTGGGATGAACCTACGTATATGTTTATTGACCCTGACGCGCAGTCGCCCTTGTTGCGTGCCTCAAATATCGGCTTCCGCTGCGTGAAATACATGGATCCAGACTTGGTCCCCAAAGAAGCTTTCGCTTCGATGCCTTCTCCGCGGCGTGATCTGACCCAGCAGAAGCCGGTCTCCGAACAGATATTCCAGGCCTACCGCGGCTTGTATTTTTACGACAAAGCGCCTCTGAATGCGTCGGTCGAGCAGGTAGGCAGCAACGAGGAGGATTGGAAAATCGAAAAGATCACCTACTCGGCCGCTTACGGTAATGAACGGGCAATTGCCTACCTGTTTCTTCCCACCAAAGGCAAGCCGCCATTTCAAACGGTTCTCTTCTTCCCCGGATCCAATGCTCTCTTGCTACGCCAGTTCTTAATGTATCCCACAGCGGCGCTGGATGGGATTTTGCGCAGCGGGCGTGCTGTTCTGTACCCGGTTTACAAGAGCACATATGAACGGGGAGACGGCATGGAGTCGGATGTGGCGACCGAGACCAGCGTCTGGAGGGACCACGTCATCATGTGGGTGAAAGACGCCTCGCGGGCGCTTGATTACGCTCAGACGCGTCCCGACTTGGACCACGATAAAGTGGCCTACTACGGATATAGCTGGGGCTCGGAAATGGGGGGAATCATACCCGCCGTAGACCCACGCATTAAAGTTGTCGTCCTCGCACTGGGTGGTCTCGACTTTCATCGTTCGCTACCTGAAGTCGATACCGTCAATTTTCTTCCGCACGTTAAGCAACCAGTTCTGATGCTGAACGGACGCTACGATTTCTTTTTCCCGGTGGAATCGACGCAGGATCCGTTCTACCGATTACTTGGATCGAAGAAGGATCAGAAGAAACACCTGGTGTATGACACGGCTCACAACATTCCGCGGAACGAACTCATCAAGCAAACCCTGGATTGGCTGGATCTTTATCTCGGCCCGGTCAACTGAAACTGCGCAGTGGCGTTATACAAGACCGAACAACAAAGCAGCCTTCGAGAACCGCTCGATACAAACATGATCGCAGCCTTGCGTCACTGCTGGTACTGTTCGTCGCTGACCAAAGCACAGGCCAAAGGTTCCGGCAGCAGGACGTAGGGTTACGTCGCCTGCGTGAGGTTCATCGGCTTAGGTTCCAATCACGACGCCGCCATCCACGGATATCACCGTTCCATGGATGAAACTTGCCTGGTCCGACGCGAGCCAAAAATACGTGTTGGCAACGTCTTCTGGAGTTCCTGCCCGTCCCATGGGTGTGCGCGCGACCATAGCTTCTAGTACCTTCGGGGGCATTGCCCTCACCATGTCGGTGGCAATAAATCCCGGAGCCACGGCGTTAACTCGAATCTTATACTTACCCAATTCCCGCGCCCAGGTGCGCGTCATGCCGATGACTCCAGCCTTGGATGCCACATAATTCGTTTGGCCGAAGTTGCCCAGGAGTCCCACCACCGATGCCGCCGACAGAATCACTCCGCCTCCACCTTTGATCATGTAGGGCACAATCGCACGCGTCACCAGGAAGACGCCTTTCATGTTGACCCCGATCACCGAGTCCCACGTGTCCTCGCTCATGATCGATTCGGGGCTGCCGCCATTCCACTTTACCAACTGCGCGTCGCGAACAATGCCGGCATTGTTGATGAGAACGTCGATGCGGCCCCACTTCTCCACAACCGCCTCGGCGGCGGATTCCACAGCCTTTGCGTTGGTAACGTCAACAGATTGAAATTGACATTCGCCTCCGGCCCATTTGACCGCCGACTCCAGCTGGGGGGCTGTCTTTGAAGAAACGTCCCACGCCGCAATGTGCGCGCCTGCCTCAGCAAAACGCAGCGCGGTGGCGCGGCCGATGCCAGCCGCAGCTCCGGTGATGACCACCACTCTGCCATGCGACCCGCCCTCTCTGGTTCTCGGCATTGCCTCGTGGGCGGCAGGTGCGTCGTCGGCTGTACTTGTATTTGGCTGAGGAAGATTGGGGAGTGTTGTGTTTTCACTCGGTTGAGAAACGCCTTCTATGGCAGATTCTTGCTTAAAGCGAGGCATCGATGCTCCTGTGGATCACATACTGCTCGGGAGAGCGCTTTGGTCGGAGCAAAAGTTAGTTCGTGACCGGATCGGCTCTGACTTAACAGAACAGACTAGTCTCTTTGCCGCAGTGCGTCAAGATTTGCGGCGAGATTGTCGTTTTTGAGGACTGTTTTTCTGCGACTTCTTTGGCGCTTCTGCGCTTCAGTTCGTCCACTTCGCTCGCGTTCATCGCGGTTGCGGTGGCTGCCGGCGGCTGATCCGCTCCAGCGACTCGATTGCCAACTCCCGGCTGGCCCCAGTGCCCCTGCAGAAACTCGAACGGATTGATGGCCGGCGGCAGGGAGCGATAGGCATTCTGGTACATGTCCATCATCCCTTTCATGTAGCGCAAGGCGTTTTCCTGCGTGGCCCGGCCGGACGCAAGGATCATGTGGCGCAAGACATCGAGCGGGAAGATCGAATCCGGGGTCTTGGCGTCTTCCACTACGATCTGGGCCAGGATCAAGCGGGTCAAGTCCTCGCCGGTGGTGGCGTCCACCACCCGCACGTCGTGGCCATCGCGCACCAGTTGCGCCACCTGGTCCTGATTGATGTACTGGCTGGTCAAAGTATTGTAGAGACGCCGATTCTCGTACTTCTTGATGACGAGGGGCTGGGGGCCATCTTTTTTCATTTTGCTCTTGACAGGCCGCGAAAGAGGGGTATGATTAAGTTATGTTGCAGTGCAGCATAATATGCAACATGATCCTAATACGCCGCCTTTCAAGGAGCAGACCATGCCTAAGACCTCTAAGTCAAGCAAGCCTACTACTACCGCAACTGCCACCCCCACGAATGCCGAGATCGTGGACGTTTTTTCACCCGTGATCGTCAACAGCGTGGAGCGTGTCGCCAACCTGCAAAAGCAGACCCTGGACCTGGCGGCCCAGCAGACCGCCGAATGGCTCGGAGCCTGGAAGCAGGCATTCAGCTTTTTGCCCGTAACCCCGCCTGCCTTCGTCTTCGAGGTTGCCACCCAGGCCGTGCAGACCGTCATTGACACCCAGAAGAGCGCCATCGATCTGGTGGTCGAGCAGACCAAGTCGGCCGCCGATGTTACCAAAGTGCGCGCCGAAGCGTACGGCAAGATCGCCAGCGGCGTCAGCGAGACCATCCAGAAGTCGGTACAGCGGTCGGTGGAAGCGCAGAAGAAAGTTCTGGACTTCGCCGGACAGCAGAACAAGACCATTTTTGAGGGCACCAAGAAGCAGCTGGGCGCAGCCGCGGGACCGGCCACCGTGGTCGTCGATGCGTTCCAACGCGGCGCGGACGCGGTGATCGAGGCGCAGAAGTCGGTGCTGAACAT
>JBEKXQ010000091.1:0-17672 GCA_049511915.1 Candidatus Korobacteraceae bacterium | reverse complement strand
TCTTCGTGCCAGCGGGACAATGGCGATCTATACGCCTGAGAAACGCACAATGCCACAAACGCGAAACAGAACAATCCGCGCAGGGCGCGCGAGCCGAGCCGGCTACAGAGCCATCCCCAGCACAAGGAGATGCCGGGCACAGCCACCAGCAGATAACGTGGAATGAAGACATGCACCGAGGTGTTCACGCTGATCATGTACAGACACAAAATCGGGACCAGAGCCAGGCTCACGCAAAATGCCAGCTTGCCCAGGGACGCATGATCAGGGGGCAACAGTTGCCGCGCCACGATGGCAAGGAGGAGGATGCCAGCCAGAACGAATAGCTGCCCCTTGCCGGGATTCAGTAAGTCCAGAATCCATGTCCATTGCGGCGCGTCGGCGAAAGAATGCATGGTGCGCGTCTGGTAGATGTACTTGAGCCTGGGCAACACGGGAAGCAGGAGGATTCCAAAGCAGCCGAGCGCGATCCCAATCTGTCGCAGATCGGAACGCAGCGCCGTGCGTCGCGATAGGAGGTAGTAGACGGCGAGCGCAACCAAAATGCTGGCGAACAGATAATGAAAGTAGATGATGCCCGCGGCCGCCATGCCGAAGAGCGCGGCGTCCGTAGTTCTGTGAGTCTTCGTCCAGCGCAGGAATGTGAAGATCGTGAGGTTGGTCAACAGCAATGCGAACGGGTAGGGACGGACGTCGATCGCGGCAAACACGATTCCCCGGGGAAGAATGAATACCATGGTCGCGATAAGCGACACATCCCAGTCGAACAGCTCTCGCGCACAGCGGTAAAGCACATACACGGCGGCGAGCATGGCGAGAATTGATGGGATTCTGAGGACGATCTCCTTGTCGCCGAAGAGCGTCTTGGTCAGCCAAAGGATGTAGGCGTAAGCAGCAAAGGAATTACCCTGTATTGATCGCGCCCAAATTTGCTTGAAGCCGCCGGCGATCTGCCAGTAGGAAAGGGTCTCATCCGTCCACAAGGGCGCGCGTATCGCGAGGAACCATACGGAAAGACAAGCTAACAGGGCCAAGCCGTAGGCCCCGGCAAGCCAAGTGTCGGAGCTCGGGCGCAGGACCACTCCTGCTTCGGGACTTGCAGTCGTGACGTCCAGCGTCGAATTTGACATAGCAATCCTCAGCCTTGTTTAGCGAGCAGCGGAATAAGGAACGAATTCCACAACCCATATGTGGTCGAAATTTCCAAGTACGCGGGGCACGTGCGTGCTGTTCGAGTAATAGCTCAGGAAATCGACGGTCGGCAGCGATGGGCCGGCTGCTAGCACTAGGAAGCGCCGGTGCTCCTGCGCTGCCTTAAGTAGAAACTGGCGTGCCTGCCGCTTGCTTTCCTCAACCAAGGAGCCAGGTAGAGGCACGACTGGAGCGCTGACTTTGTAGTAGCTCAAAGGCGCATACAGCATGCTCTCGCTGGCAACGGCAGGCATCCGTTGCGTGTCGCCCTCCACAAAAGGGCTGCACATCAGCAGCGAAGCATGGTCTTCCGCCGCGTTCGCATCGGCATATTCGAGGGCATACTTCCACGAGAATCCGTGAACACGAGCGGCGGGAGAAGAATAGGCCCCGAATACGCACAGCCCCACAAATACGAAACAGAACAAGCCGCGAAGCGGTCGCGAATCGATCAGGCTACAGATCCATCCCCAGCATAGGGCCATGCCAGGCGCGGCCTCAAGCAAATAGCGTGGAATGAAGATATGGACCGGCGTAGTCACGCTGATCACATATAGGAACAGGACCGGGGCCAATGCCAGGGGTGCGCACAGCGCGAGCTTGGCATACATCTCGCGGTTCGGAGTCAGCAGCCTCTTCGCCAATGCTGCGAGGACGAGAGCGCTGGCCAGCGTCAACAACTGCCGCGTGCCGGGATTTAGCGTCTGCAGGAGCGATACCCACCGGGGTGTCTCGGTGAAGACGTGTGTGGCTCGCGTTTGGTACATGTACCTAAGCTGCGGCCAGACCGGAATGATGAAGATTGCGAAGCACGCAAGCGCGGCGCCAATCTGACGCAGATCGGACAGGAGCGAAGAGTACCGAGTCAGCAGGTAACATAACGCGAACGCCAAAAGGATGCTGCCGAAGAGATAGTGGAAGTAGAAGATGCCTGCAGCAGTGGCGCCGAAGAGCGCCGCGAACCCAATCTTATCTGTCTTCCTCCAGCGCAGAAACATGAGAATCGCGAGATTGGTTAGCAGCAGTGCGAAGGCGTAAGGACGCACGTCAATCGCGGCATATACGACACGGCTGGGAAGCGTGAACAAGATGGTCGCAAGCACCGAGATGTCCCAGTCGAACATTTCCCTCGCACAGCGGTAGAAGACGTAAATGGCGGCTAGCATGGCTAGCATTGATGGGATTCTGAGGACGAGTTCTGTGTCGCCGAAAAGCGTCTTGTTCAGCCAGAGGATGTAAGGGTAAGCAGCAAAAGAGTTGCCCTGTATCGATCGCGCCCAAATCTGATTGAAACCGCCGGCAATCTGCCAGTAGGAAAGGGTCTCGTCATTCCACAAGGGCGCCCGTACAGCAAGGGACCACTCCGAAAGGCAGACCAGCAGGGCCAAGCCGTAGGCCCCGGCAAGCCAAGTGTCGGAGCTCGGGCGCAGGACCACTCTCGCTTCCGGACTTGCTGCTTCTACAACCAAGCTGGCATTCGACATGACTTGACTTTTGTCCGGCGGGACGCCGCGCCGTGCACTGCGTTGGACATACCTCAGGCCCTAGTCCAACTGCATCCTCGCCAACATTGGAAAGTGCAGTCGGCTTGCCAAACATGCCCGATCGCCCGCTGGCGGCTAGCCATTCATATTCAGCGAGTTAGTGGTGTCTGCCGAGTTGGCTCGTACCGGTGAGAAGTTCCAAAAGAGTCTTTCTTCGCAATTCAGGTGTGATTTGGCGCGGGGATGGTATGTCCACAGCGCACTGGCGGCTCTTAAGTTATTGTTGGCACTGAGCTTATTACGACTCCGCTTTGGAGGAGTGGCTGCACTTAGAGCATCTATGGGTTTTGTGGAGGAGTTGAAACCACTGCTGCGTCTGCGTTGGCTGCAGTTGGTCACGCTGGCCGGCCTTCTGGTTGTGGTCGGGGTGATCGCGTTCAACCTGAAGTTCTCAGTGCTCGACCTCGACATCTGGTGGCATCTGAAAGTGGGCGACTGGATTGTGCAGCACATGGCCGTCCCCCATAACGGCCTCTTCACGTGGACAGCGGCCGACCGTCCGTGGGTGGCTTACAGCTGGGGCTATGAGGTGCTGCTGTCGCGCGCCTACGCGTGGTTTGGCCTGGTCGGCATCGGAGTTTACGGAACGCTGTTGACTCTCGGGGTCGCCTACTTCACTTTTTGGAGCCTGCGCCGTCTGTCTAGCCGATTCTGGACGGCGTGTGTTCTGGCGGTTGTTGCCTGCTCGGCATTTCTCTATAACCTGATGCCGCGGCCGGTCTTCTTCTCGATGATGCTTTTCTGCGTGACCGTGACGCTCTTGTTGGAAGCGCATCGCACGGGCAACGCGCAACTTCTCTACTGGCTGCCGCTGATTTTTCTGTTGTGGGCGAACCTGCACATTCAGTTCCTCTACGGACTCTTTCTGGTTGGGCTGTTGCTGGCAATGAATGTGGCTCAGTGGCTGGCTGAGCGTTTCAGATTCGGGCCCGACTGGCTGCTGCCTCTCAAACTTCCGACTGGAATTCTGGCCGCGGTGTTTGCCGCTTGCGTCGTCGCAACCTGCATAGGCCCGAATTCTTACCACCTTTATCAGGTCATCCTCGGATACACGCAGTCGAAGACGCCCTACCTGATGATCAAAGAACTCCAGCCTTTGAACTTCCGCGCTTACAGCCACTACGTGCAATTGTTGTTGTGCGCAGCCGCGTTTTTCTTCGTCGGGCGGCAGAACAAGGTTGATGCATTCAAGCTGGCATTGCTGGCCATCGCCAGCATGGTTGCCTTCCGTACTTTGCGTGACGCGTGGTTCATCTGTATTTCTGCAGCAGCCTGCATCGCTGATTCCGTGGCGGACGATGCGGAGCATGAAGCGCAGGAAACGTGGCTGCAGAGGATTGGAGTGGCGGCGGCAGTTGGGCTGGCCCTGCTGCTGTTCGCCAATAGCACGGACTTCAACCGGCGCGGCCTGGACCGCGCGATCAGCAGCTTCCTTCCTGTGAACGCGGCTAACTACTTGCTCCGGAACCCTGCGCCAGGTCCGCTTTACAACACGCTCGACTGGGGCGGCTTTCTCATCTGGTACATGCCGAAGTATCCGGTAGCGATTGACGGACGCACCGATCTCTACGGAGATGCGTTGAATGAGCGATTCTTCAAAACAGCCAACGGGGCGCCCTCGTATGTGAACGATCCTTACCTCAACCAGGCGGGAGTTGTGATTTTGCAGAAGGGCGCCAGCCTGGTGCAGTTCCTGGGAGCGGACCCGCGCTTCCAAATGGTGTATCAGGACAAACTCGGGGTGGTGTTTGTTCGTATTCGGCAGTGACAGAAGCTAGCAGGTGGCATTTACTGGTAGGGTTCTGCTCGAACCCATTACGTTGCAGAGGTGGAAACGAGTGTTTAGTATGGGCGCCATTTTCGATAACAAAAAGGAAATTCCAGGTGAAATCACCGTCGCCATGGAGCAGCAACCCAAAGCCAAGGTTAGTCCCGATTCTAACTATCTGATCCTTCTGTTAGTTCGCCTCAGCTTGATTGCCGTATCCGGGCTGGCCGTTTTTTATGCGCTCGGGCAGCATGTCCTGCGAAACTGGGATGAGTCCATTTACGCTGAGATCGCCAAGGAGATGCTAAACCGGCATAGCTGGTTGACTCCTCATTTCGACTTCCGTCCGTGGTTAGAGAAGCCGCCACTGTTTATGTGGCTCACGACCTTGATGTTTCGCCTGTTCGGAGTGTCAGAGTTTTCCGCCAGAGTTACAGGTGCGTTGTGCGGGGTGGGCACAATCTGGCTTACGTTTGAAATCGGCCGGCGCCTAATGGACGAATGGGTCGGACTCACTGCGGCCTTGGTCCTGCTGACCAACGGCTATTTCCTTTACGTCATCCGGTTTGGCAGCATCGACATGCCGCTGACCTTCTGCTTGACACTGGTAGCCTATGCCTATGTGAGGGTAAGACAAGGCGATCCCCGCTGGTGGTACGCTGCCGGCGCCGCCACGGGAATGGCGGTAATGCTGAAAGGCGCCGCCGGAGCTGCCGCTCCCATGGCCCTTTGTTTGGCACTTTTGATAGATCGTCGTTTCGCGGAGCTGCGTTCGCCTGAAGTTCGCAATTCAGCTCTTCTGGCCTGCGCTATAGCTCTCCCGTGGCACCTTGCAATGCTGTTTACCTACGGCCGCCGTTTCCTGAACGAATATATCGGATACCAAGTGATCGCTCGGGCCACAAAGGCTATTGAGGGGCGGGCACACGACCTGCCGGCTTATTTCTATCTTCAGGAATACTGGCAATTTTTCTTGCCGTTCGCTTTGCTCGCGCTGGTTGGACTTGTCCTGTACATAAGAGGCCAGCAGGACTCCTCGATAGTTGTTTCCTATGTGCTCGTAATAACTCTCGGATTCACGCTGGTCCGCACTAAACTGCATACCTACGTCGTGCCTGCCTTCCCATTCATAAGCTTGTTGGCGGCGCTGGCCATTCGCACCCTGCTGAAGAACGCCAGGTATGCCGCCATTTGTGCATTGGTCCTTTTCCCTCTCTACTGGTTTTTTCAGACCAAAGAGCGGCCCGACGCATTTGAAGTGAACTATAGCAAGGCGTACGTACCCCCCGGGCCTATCACCTCACAGCAAGACCCCCTTATGCGTCTCTTGCTTCAAGCCCAGGCGGGCAATTCCGAGCCAGCTGGGGCGCCGCTTATCGTCTGCTTTGATGGTCTCATCATTGAGAAACAGCAATTACTCTTTTACAGCGAGCGTCCGGTCCTTGAGTCATTCTTTAGTACTACACCCGACAGTTCGCGAGAGTCCCGGTACTGGAGTCCAATACCTCTCGAACTGGCTGTAGGCTCCCGTTCAAGTCCAATCATCATTCCGGCCGAGATGTCCCCAGAGCTGGCATACTCTGGAAATTACAATTTTGAGGCTATCGCGACGGACGGCCCGCTGGTCTTGGGTCAGATATCGCGGCGATGAAGCTCTGTAACTAGCGAGCGTATTGGCCGGCATTCTTTTAGGCGGAAATCCACTGGGACTGGGTAAGAGCGCATCAGGGCGCTCTGCGCCGATGGACGAACATTGGCGTGCTGAGCGGATACCGCTACAGACCCTGCAACAACACCATCGATACATCGTCCTGATAGGCAACCCTGAATTGGGGCACGGCGCTGAGCGCAACAGCCATCGGCGAGTCCTTGCTCAGCAGAATTGTTCGCGCGTTCGCGAAGCTGGGGTCGGCGTCGAGCGGGATCTGCGCGGTGGTGACATTGAAATAGCGCTCGTTCATCTCATCCCCGTAAAGCTCGGTGCGACTATCGATGGAGACTGGGTACTCAGGCAGATACCACGTCAGGAAGCCGCCCCAGTCGTAAGCGTTGAATAAAGGCGGCTGCAGATGGTTGGCGCAAATGTAGTCACTGGCGCGCACCGGGAAGGTCTCGCCGACTTTGGCGAGCAGCGTCTCGCGACTGCTTGGGATGCGGCTGATCACAACCGCGACGAACACAATCAGCACAAGTCCAGCGGTTGTCAGCTTCGTCTGCTTCCATCTCAGATGATCATTCCTTTCCACTGAAATTGTGCTTATCGGAAGCCCGTCAGCAATCACCGCGATCGAGACCAGAGCCAGCACCCAGATGTCGCGTTGCCGGGTGAAGGCGAGTGCCAAAAGGCCGATCATCAGGATGATTTGGAACATGTCTCGAGGGCGTCGGCGTCCCAGCGAGAAGCATGCCGCCATCGCCAGCAGCAACAGAACATAATCCTGCGGACGACGGAAACTTATGGCGTGCAAGTTCTGCACATACGGCACCAAGCGCCAAAGGTCCTCTGAGGCGGCTGCAAACGAGTTAAAGAAATAGGGCGAAACGAAAGCAGCGACCAACGAACCCGCTAATACCATCGCTGCTGCCGCCGGCGGAACGGCAGGTCTCTGGCCTGTTGACAAGCCCGCCGCTGAACGGCGGCCAATCTCTTCACCAAATGCAACGGCGCTAAACAACAGCAGCAAAAGCAGCCCAAACATGAACCCAACGTCCAGGTTCACCCACAGTAGGAACAGCAACGGCAACCAGAAAAGCGGATGCACATTTCCCGTTCTCCGCGCACTGAACAGCAGATTCAATTCGATTGCGAACAGGATAATCGAGCAGACAACCGGCCCGGCCGGCAAGCTGGGTATTGCATATTGCGCTGCCGCAGCCAGGAAGACGGCAAGCCAGAAGTTCAGACGCGAGCCGCGAGCCAGCACAAATGTCACCACCGCGATGGCGACCCTGCTGGCCATCAACAGGACCGGCAGAGCGCGCAGGCCTATAGACTTGTAGGCAGTGGCGAGCAGCACATCGAAGAGCCAGCTCGAGTCGGTCCAAGGTAAGTTCGAATATTGGGAGAACAACCCGTAGTGTGGCACCGCATGGTTTTGCAGGATCCAGTTACCGGTGCTGAGGTGCCACCACACATCCGGATCAGCCAGGGCCGAAAGGTGAGCGGATTCATACCACGCCGCCATCGTGAACAGCAGCAGCAGCGCAGCCACCTGCACCGGCACACTATGGCTCACGCTGAGTGGCTCGCTGGGAACAGCCGCCTGGCGCACACTGGAATTCGTGGACATAGCTGTTCTGTTACTGGCCGACGTCAGCCGAGATCAATGTCTCTTCGGGGGAGCCGCGCCCGGGTTCGTCCCGGTACTCTTATGTGTGTTTTGTGTGACGGACCCATCGGCGTTGTGAGCGGCCATGTGGCAAACCAGAATGCAAGTATTGGTAGCCCTGGTATACGAAACCGGAATGCTGCCGTTCGCGGCGACCACATTGATGTCGAAGTTTACCAGGCGCTCTCCGGAGATGGTCCCGCTTCGTGCGCCCATGCCGTGGGCGGTATGGCAAACCGAGCAGGTGAAACCCGTGTTGATGTGGAAGCCGTGCTGGTTCCAGCTTGCATTCGAGACAACGTTATTGAGGTCGTGACACTTGCCACACATCGCATACGGGCCCTTGATGCTCAGGTCAGGGTCGGGATACAGGTTGGTAATTAACTGTCCGGGCGCGGGCGCCTGGTTGAACTCGTAGTCTCTCTCGAGGATGTGCTTAAACGTCGATCCATGAGGACCGCTTGGGCCCGTTCCGCCAAATTCCCGGTTGTCGTCACTGTTATGGCAATCGCTGCAGAAGGTCTGGGTGCCCATGGCACGGCCGTGCGTCGTGCCGCCGCTCAAATCCAACATCGTAGTCAGCAAGCTGGGTTGCGGCAGCTGACTGCTGCGTGTATGAGTGACTGGATGACTGGAAGTGGCGGTGGCGGCGAACTGCGGGATGACGTTCAGCGGATCGCCCGCTGAAACCGCCCGCACCGGCAGATATCCGAAGATGGGATTGGCGACTTTCCCCGAGCTGGTACCGTGGCAGCGCAGACAATTCTCATATTGATTGACGGAAGGATCAACGATGGAGATGCCGTCCGTCGCACTGATTCCAGCCACTCCATTCTGCGAAATTCGGATAGCCGGCGGCGGCGGGAACATTGTTACCTGGTCGGACGAATGGCCGTTGTGGCAGTCCGCACACGTGGAATGCCGATTGTTATTCAACAAAACGCTTTCGCCGGCGTCGTGCAAATTGTTGCCCGAAGGAAACGGATGTCCTATCTTGGCAAACTCAGCGTAGACATTTGTGATGGCCGGGTTCAGGTTCGAGCTGCCATTGTGGCAGGCAATGCAGTCCTGTTCATTCGGCTCACGCAACAGCCGCATCGGGCCTTGAGCGTTATGGGGCTCATGGCAGGAGAGACACGCGTTAGAGGCGACCGTACCGTAGCTGCCGAGGTTCGCCTGCACCGATACTTTGTTCGTCGCCATGGCATGAGCGCTGGTCGCCCATCCTGCCAGGGGATTGATCTGTCCGGACATGGTCCGCGTCGGATCATGGCAGGCCAGACACATTTGCGCGTTCGAGCTGTCCTTCACCAGGAAGTTCAGCGAGACCTTATCGATGGCCTGAACATGTGGGTTGTGACAGGAAGTGCATTCAATGTTCCCGTTGATCAGCTTAATCTTTCCCAACGGATCCCCCGTCTTACCCTGCGAAACCAGGGTCGCAATGATGTCGATCGCGTCCTTGATGGGCAACTGCAGGCTGAATGGGTGCGATGACTGCAGGTTGGTCCCGAACACATCCTGGCTGTTCATGGACCCCGTCATGGTGACTTGTCCTTCTACAATCGTGTTTCCGACGGCGACCGTTCCGTCGTGACAGCTCAAACACAGGTTGCTGTCGGAACCCAGTACTGGCTGCTCGCCTTTCTGGTGATACGTAGTGCTGGTGTAGAGCTGGTAGGTCGCCTTGGTTTGCGTCTGGTTCCAGAGCGCCTGGCCGGTGGCCAGTCCGGAGTGCGGAGCGTGGCAGTAGAAACACGATCCCGGACGCGCTCCGGTGATCGGCGACTTGCTCCCGGGCGAGAGGTCGTGCGTGCCGATCACATCGCCGGTGATTTGCGCCCGGACAAAGCTCGCGGGTATCGACAGCAACAAGCAGGCAAGTAACAGCTTGAACTTCAATGCACGCCTCCCTTTGCCTGCTTCCCCAGTCCATAGAAGTGGAAGATCTGCACCCGGCGATTAAAGGAATCCACAACATAAATGCGGTCGCTGTTGTCGATGAACAATCCGGTGGGCAGCTGGAATTCGCCCAGTGCTGTGCCCCGATTGCCGAACGTGTATAGCAGTTGTCCCTGGCGGTTAAAGGCCTGCACCACCCCCCACAATCCGTCGACGACGTAAAGATCGCCTTCGGAGTCAAAAGCGATCCCCTTGGGGCGGAACATGGTTCCCGACTCGTCACCCAGCTTTCCGACCGTGTACAGAACCTGTCCGGAGGTGTCCATAACTTGTACACGGAAATTCATCGCGTCTACCACGGCCAGGTTCGGCCCGTCGAGACGCAACTCGGTGGGAAAGTTGAACTGCCCCGCAGCTTCGCCGCTGCTCCCGATGGTCTGCACGACATTGCCCTGCATATCGGTGACGAAGACTTTATTGCGCAGGGTGTCGGTGATGTAGATCCGCTGGGCTGCGGAATCGACCGCAATCCCTGTAGGACGCTTGAAGAAACCTTCGCCGCCTTTCAGGCTGCCGATCGCCCGCTGAAATTTCCCGTCGGAATTGAAGATGAACACCTTGCCCGACTCCGAATCGGTCACGTAGATGTTGTCCTGCGCGTCCACGGCGACGCACTGCGGCGTCAGCATGGGGTCTTTTCCTTTGTCGACGCGCGACAGGAACTTGTACTTCTGCTGCTGGAAGTCGAAGATGTGGACTCCGAAGGCGCCCGGGTCGGTCACAATAATGCGTCCGCGGGAATCGACGGCGATGCTATACGGGCGAACGAGGCTGCGGAAGTCCGGTTCGCCGGCGACGAAGTCGACCACGCGGGTCCAGAAGCCGCGCTTCGGCTTGACCTCACGCTGCGAGCTGAAGGCGCGCTCGAAGCTGAGCTTGCGGCCGCCTTCCAGCAACATATCCGGAGGGGTAGGCGCGATGGGCTTCTCTTTTGGCTTGGATGCCCAAACCGGCGTCAGCAGCAGGAGAACCGCACAGGCGACGTGGGATAAGATTTTTTTTCTCGTGCGCGCTCCCGCTAGAAGAAATTGAACCACCTGGATACTCCAATATAAAACGACGATACGTTCGACGGCGCAAGACCCGACACGCTGAACCCCTGCGAAAGGGATGCGTATCCCCCCGTTAAGTACATCTTACGGAATTGATATTGCATCAGTAGATTCCTCGACTCAAATTGGTTCGCCGACGCGACGCCCGCAGTCGAGGTATTGGTGGATGACTTGGCGTAACTCGCCGCAATCGTGAACTTGCGCACCGGCATACTTGATAGTGACACACCGTAGCCGGTGCCACCATAAAGCGTGATCAGGTTCTGTGGCAGAATCGGCGATAGGTTCACCGGTAGGATTCCGTTTCCTGTAATCAGGCCGACGCCATTCGATTTGCCGTAGCTGCCGGTGAGGTTGATCCATCTTCCGTATCCAAAGCTGCTAGTATAGCCTTGGCTGCTGCTATCTGTGCCAGGTTCATCGGTCAAGCCACTATGGCTGAAGTTTGCCCCCGCATTGAAATTGACGTTGCCCCAGCGTCGCCGCACATTCCCTGAGTAGCTATAGTAAGAAGTCATATAAGTGATCAGCAGGGTAGAGACGTTCTGGCCGTAGCTGAACGACCCGTTCGTAATCCACCCGCCGATTCTGCGCGTGTAGTTGGCATTGGCCGAAAAGCCAAGCCCGTTCTGATTGCTGTTGTCGATCCTGCTGTCAATGATGCTGAGCGCACTGTTCATTGTGCCACCGAGCAAACTGTGAGCGTAGGCAACCCCGGCGCTATATGAGGTTTCTCCGAAATCCTCCCCCAGATAAGCCTGCTCGCGGCGGTCAACCTGGCCCTGGAGCCACAGGTTTGTCGCCAAGGAATAGCTGGCAGCGCCGTTCAAGTCCCAGGCGTGGGAGGAATCCAGGCTGTTGGTGGGCAGGAGACTACTGCCAGACGAGAGCAGGGATCCGAACAGAACCCCGGCGAGATTATCGGTATAGTTGGCCGACGCCGAAACACGCAGCTTGTCTGTGGGCTGCATAGATGCAGAGGCGACCTCGGTGTCAAAGTTCCCCCGGTAGGTGTAGCCAAGATAATCGGTGTCAATGTCCGAGTGATAAAAGCTGGTGGAAAAATTCCCGCTAAGGGGAAGCTTATGAGAAACATTGAAGCCGAAGCCGCTGTTATCAGTATTAATCGTTCCCGTCTGCTCGCCCTGGAAAACCTCAGGTATTAGCGAGTTCGAAGCTCCATTTGTGTAAGAGCCTCCCATGTTGAATCCGGCGATGGAATAGTTTGAATTGATAGTCAACGAATGAAAGTCTGAGTTCCCGTTGTCGGTGGCCCCATACACCGAGTATTGATTGCTGCCCCTCTGAAAACTTGCCGAGAGCGTGGGCAGACCCGGAACAAACTCGTTCCAGTTAATCCCGAATGTATCGCTATTGCCGTGAGTGGTGTAGTTAGGTAGTCCCGGAACTGCAAACTGTCCCTCGCTGTTATAGGCGGCGGCATAGCTGATCTGTCCGGGAAAATGGCTCCCGCTGAAGATTGAGCTTAGGAAATTGACCCCGCTGCTGTCGGAGATAGATTGGTAATTGGAGTTTGCCCGCGATTGGCCGTAATACGGCGAGAGATTGAAGGAGACAAAGTTAGGATTGTAGTAATATCCCGCGGCGGTGGCGCTGCCGCTCAGAGTTAAACCATGTGACGAATCAATGTCATTTCCATAGTCCGCAGCGTAGCCCGCGCCAACCACTCCGTTCAGATTGGTACTCAGGTCGCCGACCTGTAGCTGGGCAACCGCCGGCGGCGCCAAAAAAACCAGTCCCGCTATCCCACAAAACGCAACTCGGAAGATTCGGCGCACGGCATAAACCTCGTCCTTACAGGACCTCAACCTTGGCGCCCTGTTGCAGTTGCTTGTCGAAGCTGGCTCGAACGTCGTTGGTCTTCTTCTGCTGCAGTTCCTTTTGCAGCGAGTCCTTCACCTGGGCAAAGGTCATTTTGCCGGCAGGCACGTGTTTCACTAGCCGCAGGATGGTATAAGCTTGCTCCACCTGGATAATGTCGCTGACTTGCCCGGGCTGCATCTTTAGCAGAGCCTGCACAACGTAAGGCGGCAGCTTGGCGCGATCCACTGGCTTGTGATAGCCCATCATCACCCGGTAATCGTCTTCCGAGATCTTCTCCGCTAGCATGCCGAAATCTTCATCATTCTTGGTCGCTTTGGCCTGGCGCAGCGCGTCATCAGCCCGTTTGCGGCCTTCCTGCAACTGAGCTGGCGTGGCGTTAGCCGGAGGCAGGATGGTAATTGTCTGGAAAGCGAAGGCTTCGGGATAATCGAATCGCGCCGGGTTCTTATCGTAGTAGGCCTTTAGCTCGGCAAGGCTCACGGTGGACTTCTTGTCGACTTCCGCCTTAAGCAATTGATCGATCAACAGCGAGCGCTTGATCTTCTCCCGCAATAACTGTTGCGAGCCTTGAAACTCAATGTTGAGAAACTGCTGGTACTCCTGGGGAGTGGCGAACTGCTTGCGAAAGTCTACTTCTGCGCTGTTCAGACGCTCAGCCGAGACTGTCATCTTGCGCCGCAGCGCTTCCTGGTACACGAGTTCCTCGAAAACGATCATCTTCAGTGCGCCGGCGCGGATCCCCGGTGCCAACTCTGGCGGGATGCTGCCGTTATGCTGCTGTGCATACGGAAACATCGCGAACATCTCCCTTTGCAAGTCGCGGTCGGTAAGCACCGTCCCATTCACTCGCGCTACCGGCTTGCCGGTGGGTTGGCTGGCCTTTTTTTGCGGAGCGGAGAACTGGGTGGGGGCGTGGGAGGCAACTTGGGCGGATGCAGCGGAGACTGTGAGCAGAGCTATTGCGATTGCGTTCCGGTACTTCATCACTTCTCCTCACCCCTGAGTTAAAGATTGAGGGGAGGGAGTTCCTCCCCTCGGTTAAGCGACAGACTAGAAGGTCGTCGGGATGACAAGGCTACCGTTCGACTCGTTGGCCTCGCCACCGTGGCACTGGCGGCAGAACTGAGCCGTCTGGTTGGAGCCACCGGTTCCGCTGGCCGGGTTGTAAGGCCCGCGAATGAAGAACATCGTCGCGTAAACGCCCGTTGGCAGACCCGAGTTCGGACCATTGGTGACGCTAACCACGTTCATCAAGTGCTGGTTGTGGCAGCTGGTGCAGGTCACAACTGCGGTGTTGTTGTAGGCGCTCAGGCTGACGAAGAAGCCGTAATTCTTCACGAACGCGGCAGAATTGGTGCCGGTCATGCTGATTTTGCCGCCGGTTTCGGTGCAGTCCCAGTTATACTGTCCGCCGCAGGTAACCGTGGCATTCAGTCCCACCGGGTGGTCGTTGAGATAATCGCCGAGACCGTTGCCATCATTCCCCAGCAGGGTCGGAATCTTGTTGTAAGTTCCGTAGGTCGCTGGCAGGCTCTCATAGATGGTGCCTTTCATCATGGCGCCTTCCGCCCAGTTGCCGTCGTGGCAGCTCAGGCAGGTTATAAGGCCATTCACGTCAGGCGTCCCAGCATCCATGTTGGCGGGCAGCACTTCTTCGTAGGAGCTAGTTCCGCCCACGCCGCCGGTATTGATGACCTTGTTAAACAGGTTACCTACGTCTTGGCCCCACAAAATGCTGTCGCCGGCAGTTTTCTCGCCGGACTTGTTAGCGCCGTTGCCCCATGCGCCGCTATGCGGGGCGTGGCAGGCTGCGCAACCGCGGCCGTAGTTTAAGTGTGCACCCAGGACGTCAGACGTCGGGGGCTGAATCTGTGCCACCGCGAACATCCCGACGGCCAGAATCATGAGCGTGATTAACATTACTTTCTTCATGAGATCGATCTCCTGATTAGGACTTAAAACTCTGGAAGCCAGGCCCCGTTGGCGTCCGCTGTTGTTAGTGCAACTCCCTGGCCGAAATCGAGGGCCGGAACTGGCCTCCTGGCATCGCCACCCAAGCTATTGAAATCAGGACTGTTAGCGTCCCGTTCCCGAGTTGGCAACGGGTTGTGATGAGGGTCACATGTGGGTGAAAACAGCCACAATGAGCGGCAATTCAGTGAAATGCCCCAGTGGCTCCTAAGTGGATGGTAGACAGCGAGTTGCAGACGGGCAGGAGGGGACTGGCGCAGTCGAAGCTCGCTTCGGCTCTGCCGACATCTTCCATGAAGGGGCGCGGCTTCAGCCGCGCCGATCGACTCCTTCTTGACGAAGGGCTTTAGCCACTGAGGAGACTCGAATTCAGCAGACCTGTATAGAAAACGAGGCCTCTCAGTGGCTGAAGCCGACGGACTTCGACGCTTTACGACTTCATCAGAGCTTCCCGCCGCTCACTTCTTCGCGTCCGCCGCCGCCGGAGCTGGAGCCGCAGGCGCGGGCTGGGTGCCGGCAGCAGCTGTAGATGCAGCTGCAGGCGTGGGCTGGGTGCTGGCCGCAGCCGTTGTATGCCCAGCTGCTGCAGCTTTTTCCTTCTTCAACTGCTCAGCCTCGGCATCGGTGATATAGCGGTATTGCTGTACCCGGCCCGGATACTGCTCGGAGGTGAACACGCGATTATTCTTGTCGATGGCGACGCCCACCAGCGACTCAAACTGGCCCGGATAGTGGCCGTATCCGCCAATGTAAGTCAGTAACTGTCCCTCGCGATTGAACACCTGCAAACGGTTCTGGACCGCATCCGCCACCCAGATATGTCCGTCGCCATCTACCGCAATTCCCTTGGGCCGCGCAAAATAGCCGGGGCCATCGCCGTTCTTGCCGAAGGTGCTGATGAATTTGCCGTCGGCGTCGAAGATCTCAACCCGGTCGTTTATGGTGTCAGTGACGTAGACGTTGCCGTCCTTATCCACGGCTACATTTGAGGCTCCGCCAAAATCTCCCGGCGTGGTGAGGTAGTGGTTCTTTCCTGGCGTGCCGATCCTGCGTAGTTCCTTCAGGCTATCCGCGTCGTAGACCACGACCTGATCCGCCTGAGTGTCGACCACGTAAAGCAAGCGGTTCTCGGTATCAATCGCCAGGCCGACCGGATCGATCAGCTTCTCGTTAATCTGGCCCACCACCTCGTGCTTGGCATTGAAGATGATGACGCGATGCAGTTTGCCGTCGGAGACGAACACGCGATCGTCATCGTCGATGGCAATGCCATTGATCAATCCAAAGTGTGCCTGTTGGCCGTTGGCAATCAGCTCGACGTCGCGAGTTTCAGTGTTGAAGACGAAGACCGCTCCCACCTTTTGGTCGGCCACATAGAGGCGTCCTTTGGAGTCGACGGCCATACCGTAGGGACTCAGAAGCTGAAAGGGAAAATCCTTGGGGTTGAATTTCTCTTGCTGCGACTGGCCGCCAGCCAGCCGGTCCATCCACGTTGCTTTGGGCTTCGCTTTTGTCGCAGCGGGAGTGCGGTCAATTTTCATTCCTGCGAAGTAGGTAGTGTAGCGGACTCGCGGAATGGAAGGCGGCTGCGGCCAGACCAGTTTGGAAATGTCGATCTTGGAAAGATCTACGATTTCTGCCGGCTGGTTGGTTGTGTCAGGTGGGGTCGTTTTCTTCTTGTTGCCGGCATAAACCGAAACTGGCGTAGCCAGCGCCCAGCCCAGCAAAAAAGCCAGCACCATGGTAAATTTGCTGCGAAGCGAACGTGCGCGAAAGGCTGACATCGTTATTTACTCCCTGTTGCCGGCATCTGCCGCATGTTGATTCGGTTCTTGTGGCAGGTGTCACAAAATGCCATATTGTTCGCCTGGTCCTTCACCAGCAGATCGGGCTGCGCCGAAGAATGTGGCTGGTGACAGGTCATGCAACTCATTGGGGTCTTGACCTTGGTTATATCGGTTGGATCCATCACGTCGGCAACCGGATGACCTTCCACCGGATGACCCAGTCCATACCGCACCGGAATGATCACGACCTTGTTCTTCACGTAGTAATCATCGGGCAGCTTCACACTGCCATTGAAAATGGTAATCAGATGTTCGGACTCCAGTCGTTGTGGTTGCGAGTCTGGACCATGACACTCCATGCACAGCGCGTTGCCGTTGGCGCGCAGCAGGTGCTCGTTGTCGCCGCCATGCGGCTCATGGCATGTAGCGCAACCTTGGCCAAATGCCGGTTGATGCAGGTGCGCCTTCTTGAATTGCTCAGCCTGATCGCTGTGGCACGCCAGGCAGGCATTCACCGGATCAGGCTGGATGAAGCCCGGCGTCTTGCCGGCATGAGGGTTGTGGCAGGCGACGCATTCTCCCTGCGCCCCGGGATGCTGCACCTTCGCCTTGTCGATCTTCTCGGCCTGTTCGGCGTGGCAAGTCACGCATAGCGCCTTCGAATCCGATTGCGTCAGGACGACTTTGCCGTCCTTTGCCGGCTGGTGGCAGGTGTCGCACGAGCCACTGGCGAACGGCGGATGGGTGAACTGCTGCATCAGCTTCGCCTGCGCCGACTGGTGCGGATTGTGACACTGAATGCAATTGGCGGTGGCGAAGGGCTGTCCCTGGTGCGCCTTGATCAGGCTGGCGTCTTTCACGTCGTGGCAGTCGATGCACAGCGCCGGAGTGGTTTTGGTGAGGTGGTACTCGAACTCAACCTTGCCCGGCTCGCCCGTCTTATGGATGGTGTGGCAGGTTTCGCAGCCCATGTCCAACGCCGCGTGACGGCTGCCTTTCTCCGGAACGTTAAGCCCCTGCGTATGGCACGTCAGGCAAAGATTCTGGCCCTTATCGCCGGAGGTCGGCAGCAGCAACTGAAACTTGTTGTCGGACTGGTGCGGGTCGTGACACTTAAGGCAATCGCGCACTCCCGGAGGATGGACCCTGCCTTTGAGATCGGCGGCATTCTTGTCGGCGTGGCAGGTGATGCACAGCGCCTGCGGCGTAGTCGTAATCAGCTT
>JBEKXQ010000090.1:0-18006 GCA_049511915.1 Candidatus Korobacteraceae bacterium | reverse complement strand
GCCAGCAAGCCAGGACCTGGAATCGTCGTATGAATCGCGACCGGGTTACCATCCAGTGGAAGTTCACACGCAAGCAGGCCCGAAACAAGTTTCGTTACATAATCAAGCGGTCGAAGCACTAGTGGTAGACGGCCAATTGCTGACTGGTGTACAAGTAAGCCGTGCCGGCAACAGAGTACAGTCCGCGCCCCAGCGATGGCAGCATAAAGTGGCTATCGGGAGGCATTGTGACTCCGCTGAACATGTATATATTCCCGTTTCTCTGGTATGCGCTGTTGCTGGGGGCTGTGGTCTATACGACTCTGGAGACGGGACACTTGCCCGATCTAAGAGCGCTTGGCGCGCTGCCCTTATGGCTGGGCTTACTCACCGCGTTTATCGTGTGGATGTCGAATCGAATGAAGCGGGTCGGCATTGCCGACGGCCACCTTGTGGTCTCCAATTATTTTCGCGAGGAACGCATTCCCTTCAAACAAGTGGAAGCGGTCGAGGGCGTCTGGTGGTACTGGCGGCGACTGGTCCGCATCCGTTTCGGTCCGCCCAGCGGTTTCGGCCGGACGGTGTATTACATTCCCCCGTGGGCTTCACTGCAGGCTTTGTTTCATAACCCGGCAGACGAATTACGCATGCTCATGAAGGAACACCAGTCCCTGGAAAAGTGGAACGTATCTTGAACTCCTCGAATTTTTCCGACCAGCATTTTTCTGGGACGTGCGACAACATTTTGTCGAATAGAGGGTGGAGTTCGACCATTGTGGTGCGAGGAGGGACGGTTTCGGAGCCGTAAACCTGGATCTCGCAGTTGTCCTGCGCATGGCAACCTATGGTCCCGATGCACAAGACGAGTGAGCCGAGAACTGCCAGCAACCATAGGCGAATCGTTTTCTTCGGCGCCAGCGCTAGGAACAAAGGTCACCGTCGGCTATTCACTTCTTGTTGAGGGCCATGATTTCTTGGACTAGTGTGTTGATCTCTTCCATTGTTAGTTTGCTGGCGTACTTGGGCATACGGCCTTTGCCGTTGGTGATGATGCTGCGCAGATCGTCGGTTGAAGTGGTAGCGACTTTCTCGGAGATAAGCGATGGCCCTCCGAAGTGGCGGCCCTCGGCGGTTTTACCGTGACACTTTGCGCAATGTTGCTGGAAGACAGAGTTCGCGGTCAGGCTTCCATCAACTGGAGGGTTCTGGGCAGAAACCGCAGTGAGCGCGAAGAATAAGAAATGTACGGCCATGGTGACCTGGAAGATTTTCGTGTCGGACCTCGCCGGGATTGATCGCCTTGACACTTTGCTATTCCCATCATCTTGGGTCCTACAAGAGCATAGGCTTGCCTCTGACCGACCAGCTTCCTGCTCGATCAGGAGGCAAGCAAATCGTCTGTTATCGTGCACCACCGATCTCCGAAATACTCCTTGGTATAGTCGCTACTGAATCGCCATGTGCCCGAGGACGGCATTTTTCACGCTGCTGATCTTGTTCTCCGAATGGGGCGATGAGAGTGTTGGCCGATCCTTATGCGTGACATAGGCCCCCACTCCAAATCCAATCACTGAACCCGCGAACACGTCAGCGGGAAAGTGCACGCCTCCAGTCACGCGGGTTGTGCTGACCGCTGTCGCCGCGCCGTACATGAGCAGCCGCATCGGCCAGTTTGGATACTCGTGCGCCATGACCGAGGCTAGCGTCCAGGCAAGAGTCGCGTGTCCGGAGGGAAAGGAGCCATTGGTCCAATTGCCAGAGAAGAATTTACCTTCGCCCTCGCCGGTGTAGGGACGCTGCCGCGCCAGAACGGCTTTCAGAGCGGCATAGAGGATGACACTGTCGACACTCGCCTCAGCGCTGCGTATGCCGGTTTGGGTAGCCTGATCGTTATGCGTCAATAGGCCCGTGACGAAGATGCCCCCAGCCGCAGCGCCAAGGCCATATACACCGGCATCGGAGATATTAATGCTGGTGCTGTGCCAACTTGCCGGAACCTGATATAGCACGCTTTCATCGTTCGCGATCAAAATGCCAGTGGCGCCAATTGCGAGGGCGTCCCACTTAAGCGCGCTGAGCGAAAACGGCGCCTTGATGATGTGAAGTTCATCCTCGCCGATGGTCTTAGCCGCCGTTCCTAATAAACCGGCAAAAGACTTCGCTTGATCCTGCTGCGGCGCGGCCGGCGCATCAGGGAGTGGCGCGTCCCCTTTGACGGCAGGTACGACGGAATCGACGAGACTGGACTGCTGCAGCGCCCGCGCAGCCGGCCACGAATACCCAAGCAATACCAGCAAGAAAGCAGTTGTCCAGGTCGAACGAGAAATTCGTTTGGGCTGGACAGCTATTGGGCTTATTGAAGGTCTTGGGCAGGAAATTCTCGTCTCGTAGAGCGCCGTTCGGTAGTCAACGAGAAAACTAGCGTCTGCGTTTGCTTGCCGCGAAGATTCCCGAAGGCCGCGCTCACCGCTTGCATTCTTCCCCTGGTTCGGCTTGGATATCAAGACCCACCCCACACGCATCCAGATTAGTAGCCGAATATGAAGGGTCTGTTGCCTGCGCATGACAAGGTGTTCATCTGCTAGCGCAGGGGGAAGGAAACACTCCCTGCAAGATCCAGCCGCAGACTTCACTTCTGGTGAAGAACGGAGTGCCTGATGTCCGGCCAAAACTCCTTTACGACGTTGAAGACCCCGTCCAGCGCGAGTTGTTCTTCCCACCTCTGGCCGGTCTTGGTCCAGGTGCGATATTGTGCAGGGTAATAGAGGCCCGAGATTCCCGCTGCGGCGCCGTTGCCGACAATTTCCGAAAAGTTGATTGCTGAACCACCGCTATCCGTGCGTGTGACGGCAAGTCGGCTGAGGGCGTATCCGGTGCGCTTAAGGAAACCGCCGCGGCCCAGCGTGAAGTACCGCGGATCCTGCTTGAAAGCCGATGCGAGAGCGAATTCAGTAAAGAAATTTCCCACGGCCTGGTCGGCGAAAATGTGGTAGTAGTATTTTGCGAATGAATCGGCCCCATCGCTAAACTGGGGCACGGTTCTCTGTGCCATACCGATTCCGCTCAGGGCCCCAACATATAGGAACGTAGAGTAATCAAAGCTGTCCTCCGCAAACAGCTTGAACTTGCCCTTCGCGTCCAGCGGCGGCACGTTGGCATCGGCGCTTACCGCGCGATAGTTCGGAATGATGTAAAGAATGCGCGTGGGTTGTTCCAGGCCAGCAGGAGTGGTTGCGGAATTTTGCTGCGGCACTGAGGAGTCCCTCAATTGGGGATCAGGCCCAGGCGCCTGCGGCTGGGCAGTACCTGGCTGAGAGGACGTCTGTTGCTGATCTTGAACCTTGCTGGGTGCATCGGGGAAAGGCCCATTCGACGCGTCGAGCATCGGAGCCTGTTGGGCGGACAGACCGGAAACCAGCGCCAAGAATAGCGTGAGCGGCACAGCTGCTCGGAAAAATACGTAGAACCTGTTTGGCATTCCCGCGGATACCTTGCACTGACTGTAGCAGGAAACGGTTGGCGTTTCGTTACGCTAAGATGAGGATCTTGTCATCTCACGACCAGGACGAGATGAACGGAATGTCATCTGGGTGCTACGGCAATTCCACCTTGCTTGCCTAACCTGTAAATCAAGGCCGCTATCATTAGTTTCGAGGGAATCATTGAAATCAGCCGTAGTGTTGACCGATTCGAGATATGCCGAGCGTGTCAATCCTCAGTGGGTCCGATTGCTGGACCTTCTGGACATGAATGTGCGTTACAAGCGGTGCATGGGGGCGGAGCTCTGGACCGAGAACGGTGAACGCTATCTGGACTTTCTTTCCGGCTACTGCGTTCACAATGCGGGCCACAATCATCCTCGCATTATCGAGGCTTTGAAGGAGGAACTCGACCGCTCCGGCCCTGCGATGCTGCAGAGCCACGTGCCGGAGCTTGCTGGCGAACTCGCTGACCGCCTATGCAAGTTGGCAGGGGGCAAGCTGAACAAGGTCTTCTTCGCCAGCTCCGGAAGCGAAGGCGTGGAAACTGCGATCAAGTTTTCCCGCGCGGTCACGGGGCGAAACGCGCTCCTCTACGCCGAGGGTGCGTTCCACGGCCTCACGTGCGGTGCGCTCTCGCTGATGGACGATGAGTTCTGGCGCGCGGGATTCGGTCCTCTGCTCCCTGAAACCGAAGCTGTTCCATTCAACGATCTCGCCGCGGTCGAGCAGAAGCTGCGAACGAAGAGGTTTGCAGCTTTTTTCCTGGAGCCAATCCAATCAGAGGGCGGCATCAGGTTGCCTACGGCCGACTATCTGCGTCAGGTGCAGGCGCTATGCAATCGCTATGGCACCTTGTTCGTCCTCGACGAGGTGCAAACCGGAATGTTCCGCACCGGAAAGTTTCTAGCAGCGCAGCACTTCGATGTGCAGCCAGATATGGTGATTTTGGCGAAAGCGCTCAGCGGAGGCCTGATCCCGGTCGCCGCCGTGTTAATGACGGACGAGGTGAACGAGGGTGTTTACAGCTCGCTGAAGCGCGCCATCGTGCACACCTCGACCTTCAGCGAGAACGGTCTGGCAATGCGGGCTGGATTGGCGACCCTTGATGTTTTGGAGGATGAGCAGCTGGGCGATCGCGCCCAGCGCCTTGGCGAATTATTGCGGAGTCGTCTCACCACGACTCTTTCCCCGTATGAGATGTTCAAAGCCGCACCTGGGATCGGACTGCTTTCCGGCATCGAGTTCCAACCGCCCTCGCGACTCACGCTGCGCCTTTCGTTTGAAGCGTTTCGTGCCATTCATCAAGGAATGTTCGGGCAGATGCTGGTGATGCGGCTGTTCCAGCGCGAGAACATCCTCACCCAGATTTGTGGCAACAACTTCATGGTCTTAAAGTCGGCTCCTCCACTGGTTGTGAGCGAAGAGCAGGTGGAGGAGTTCGTGGCTGCGGCGGGACAGATAGTCGCCGATGTCCACGAGTCAACCGCTTTTTGGACGGATGCCCTTGCGCTCGGGCGCCGCGCGATGGATATTTGAGATACGGTGAAAAACAAAGTCTGCACTATTCTTCTTTATCGCCGAATCTGTTGCACGAGGCAACTGTGCGACTTCTGGTAGTCGAGGATGACTCAGCAATTCGAGAGTTTCTGCATCGTGGCCTGAGCGAAGCGAGCTATCAGGTCGACACCGCCAAGGATGCCAAATCGGCGCTGGCCTTGGCGGACGAAGAGCTCTACGACGGGTTTATCGTTGATTTAGGTTTGCCGGACATGGATGGCCTGGACTTGATCAGCCGCTGCCGATCGCAGGGTCATACCGCCCCGGTGTTGATCCTTTCGGCTCGGCGCTCCGTCGATGAGCGGGTACGCGGTCTGGAGCAAGGCGGCGACGACTACCTCACCAAGCCGTTTGCGCTGGCTGAACTGCTGGCCCGAGTACGTAATCTCCTGCGACGAAGTACACCGGGACAGCCGGAGGCAGTGCATTTGCGAGTGGCCGATCTGGAACTCGATCTGGTGGGGCGCGAGGCGCGAAGAGGTAGCGAACTGCTCCAGCTTACGACGCAAGAGTTTTCGCTTCTGGAGTACCTGGTTCGGAACGCGGGGCGCGTGGTAACGCGCACCATGATCCTCGATCGCGTGTGGCGCATGCGCATGGATCCCGCCACCAATGTTGTTGACGTTCAGATCTACCGCTTGCGTAACAAGGTGGACAGCGAAGGCAAACGGCCGCTGATCCATACCATTCGTGGCGTGGGCTATGTTCTCAAGGAAACATAAGTCGCACGGCATATCGGCGGCGTGGCGGATTGCCATCTGGCCGACGGCGGCATTTGCCCTTGGCAGTGCGGTGGCCATCGCCATCATGTACTTCTTGATTGCAGGGGATATCCAGGAGCGCAGCGACGCGTGGCTGAGCGGTGAAGCAGGAACACTAGCAGACGTCTCGGCCAGAACGCCTCGCGATGCTGTCTACCAGCGTCTTGTCCGGGAGGTCGCTGAGCTTGCGGCTCGCGAGGTATCCGACGCCAACGAGTCTCATGGCCAAACTCCGAGCTCGGTTTTCTTTCTGCAAACGCAACCTGGCCAGGACCCCATCTGGGTGGGCCCAAGCCCCAAGGAGCCATTCATTGAGGCGATTCAGCAAGCGCAGCTGAACCCCCGGGCATTGGCAGATGTGCACGTCCCGGGATGGAAGAAACCCTTTCGCGTCGTCTACAAGAGCCGCGGAGACGGAAGCGGTCTCTATCTTGGGCTCGCCGATGTCAGCGGCGCCCGCATGTTGAATCACCTCACCGAGCGTTGCTTGTTGGTCTGGGGTATCACGGCGGCACTGGGATTTCTCATCACCTGGCAGGTAGCCTACCGCACGTTATCTCGCGTTGACGGCATCAGCGACACAGTGTCCCGCATCGGCAGCGATGATTTAAGCAGCCGCTTGCCAGAGGGCAGGTATTCGGACGAGATCACGCGTCTGTCGCGCACATTCAATCGCATGCTCGACCGCATCCAGGCGTCGGTACACCAGATGCGGATTCTGACTGACTCGGTCGCGCACGACTTGAAGAGCCCGGTCACCTCAATCCGCGGCAGTCTTGAAGTTGCGCTGTCGGATGGAACTCAGGGGCTGTGGCATGAGCGTGTCGCCGAAGCGATCGAGGGCTTGGATCGGCTTTCGCAATTACTAAATACGACGCTCGATCTAGCAGAGGCGGACGCCGGAGCGCTGCAAACGCGGAAAGAAACCGTGGAGCTTTCCGAAGTGGTGCGACAGTTGGTGGATCTCTACAAGCCCGCGATGGCGGAGCACGGACATGAAGTCGCAACCGATCTCGAGCCGGCGCTGATCGACGCGGATTTGTCCCTCCTGAACCGGACAATCGCCAACCTGCTCGACAATGAAATTGCCCATCTTCCACCCGGGTGTCGGATCAACATCTCGGTGCGCGCCAAGGCCGGGGAAGCTGAACTTAGGATCGAGGACAATGGTCCTGGGTTTCCACCGGAACTTCGCAGCCGCGCTTTCGAACGTTTTGTTAAGGGACCGCGTTCCGTTGGACATGGCCTAGGACTCGCGTTTGTGGATGCGGTGGCCAGAGCTCATGGAGGGCGAGTTGAAATCGCGGACCGCGATGGGGGCGGCGTGCTGCTAACTCTCACACTGAACCACGCCGTTACCGAGAACGTCAGTCGTTAGAGTCGCTTCGCAATGCCACCTGAATTGGTCGTTCCTCACGACTCCACGAGCGCTCGAGAGGCTCTAGTGCGAGGCTGAGGCTGTGCCGGCCCCCGTGATGTGTCCCACGGCCGAGATGTTGATCTTCACCTTGTTCTCTACTTTCAAAAGAAAGGTGCTTGGGTTCTTCATGCCCCACTCTTGATAGGGCACATCAAAACTCGTGCTCGCCTTAACTTCATCGCCGCTCTTTGCAACCGACAGAGATAACGTAAGGTCGTGGCCGGCGCCGTGAATATGAAAGAGGCCTTGCACTTGTATGTTGGATGTTCCTTGGTCCGAGACATTCCCCGTCACATGTTTGGGAGAAAACGTGATTTCCGGATAGCGCTTGCTCTCCAGAATCTCTTTGTGCATTTTCTGGTCGCGAGCATGATTGCCGCTCTCACCGCTGGTCGCATCCACAATGATTTCGCCGCTGGCGTCGCCTGTTCTTGGGTCGAATGTGACGTTGCCACTTTTCACCCGGAACGTGCCATGAACGGTGTGCAGGACATCTCCCAGCGTCCACTCGATTCTGGTTTGGGCGGGATCGAGATTGACCGTTATCTGCTGTGCCGCCGCCATCGAAGGCAACAACACGAACCAGGCAAGCAGTGCAAGAGGACCAGTGGGTAACCTTCGGCCTGGACGAATTGAGAACTTGAGCTTCAGATTGCAGCTCCACCGACTTGCCTCGAGTCTATTCAGCAAGCAAATGCCATCCCAAAGACAGGGTCTCGCGCAAACCAAAACTCAAGGGCGAAACAGCTCCGGTGTGAAGCGCCAGCAAACGGCGGAAATACTCTGGCTCCGATGTCAGTGCGCGAAACACTCGGCGACGAAAATGGGGGTGCTTGTCCATGGCCAACATGAGAGTGCCCATCATCCGCGGAAGCCTCGTAATGCGCCGGTGCGCCTTTTCGTATTCCATGAGACTGCCCGCTCGCATCGCCTCCGCAAGAGCGATTGCCTGACGGAACGCCATCGACAGGCCTTCGCCCGTAACCGCATCCACCGAACCCGACGCTTCTCCTAGGAGCGCGATGTTTCCGAGTTGAACGGCCGGGAGGCGACGAGTAATGGTCAAAGCTCCCAACTGACGATCGCCAGGCGCCGCATCTTTCAGGCGAGACCGCAATACTGAAAATTGGGGGAGGGCTTCGTCGAATCCAACCCCACGGCTGCGCGTAATCAGCGCGACGCAGATCTCGTTGTCCGAGACCGGAGTGATATACATCTGACCGCAATTGCTCCAGTGCACCTCCACACAATCTGACCAGGGTGACACTTTGTAGTGCCGACGAAATCCAAATCGGCGTTGTGCTGAATGTCCGAGGTCCAGGCCGGCAAGCCCGCGGAGCAGAGAGTTTTGGCCATCAGCGCACAGCAACCAACGACAGCGCACGTGCCGCTCGCCGATCGCTACTCCTTCCGCAGATAAGCCGGTGATCCGGGTACCCCAGAGCAAGGAAACGCCTGTCTCCGTCGCCCGGTCGATCAGCACTTGATGCAAAACTGTTCGCCGGATTCCATAGCCGGTCCCGTGAGGGAAATCCGCTTCCACCCGAGCGTCGCCGTCGAGGAAACGAATGCCGCGAAACGGCGTCGCTTGCCCGGGACCGATGCAGACTCCGAGTAGGCGAAGTGCTGCCAAGCCGTCCGGCATGATTCCTTCGCCACACGCTTTGTCGATAGGGGGCTGCGCGCAGTCCACGACGGTGACGGCAAAACCTGCTTGCGTAGCAGCAATCGCAGCCGCCAGTCCAGCGGGGCCACCACCAGCTACGAGAACCTCAGCTTCACTCATGGATTTGTGCATCGACTCTACCAGCGTAGTAGCACGAGTTCCGAGCAGAAGCCCGGTCCCATGGCCGCAAGAATGCTGTAGCTCCCTGCTGCGGGTCGGCGCCGGTTCATGAACTCCTCCAGCACCAAGAGCACCGACACGGACGAGAGATTGCCGACGCGCCGCAGGGTTTGCCATGAAACCTCCAGCGCACCCTCGGGAAGCCCCAGTGACTCAGCGGTAGCGTCCAGAACCTTGGGACCGCCGGTGTGCATGATCCATGTATCGATATCGCTGCGATCGAGGCCATAGTCGGCGAGAAAGCCGTCAACGTCTCGAGCCAAGTGCTTGCGCACCATGTCGGGAACCTCCGGCGTAAGCATGATCTTGAAGCCCTCTTCCGAGATGTCCCAACCCATCACATGCTCGGTGCCGCGATAGAACGATGACCTCGTGCCGAGCACTTCGGGACCAGTTGTGTTGCGCTCGCCGCCGGCGACGATCACAGCCGCCGAACCGTCGCCGAAGAGCCCGGAGGAAATGAGATTGGCTACCGAGAGATCTTTCCTTTGCCATGTGAGCGAGCAGAGTTCCACTGAAACCAGCAGCGCGCACTCATTAGGGAATGCGCGAACATAGTCTGCAGCGCGAGCGATGCCCGCGGCCCCTGCGACACATCCGAGGCCGAAGATCGGATTTCGCTTGATGTCTGAGCGCAGATTCATACGGTTCATCAGCCGCGCGTCAATCGAGGGACTCGCCACGCCAGTTACCGAGACAAAGAAGATCGCGTCCAGGTCAGCTTCGCAAAGACCAGCGCGCGTGAGCGCCCGGCAGATTGACTGTTCCGCAAGATCTTCGGCAATCTCGATCCATGCATTGTTCGACTTTCCCCAGGTCGTTAGATCGTCGTACGCTTCAATGGGCAAAGCGAAATACCGTCCATCCACACCGACGCGGGTCAGCAGGCGGTCAAGGACCTCTGAATTTTCCAACCCTTTACCCCAGTGCCGTTTGAGAGCGCTTGCTACTTCTTGCTGGCGATAATAGTGACGTGGAAATGCACTGGCTACGCCTGCGATTCGCGTCATCTGCGCGTTGCCTTCTTCCTCGGATGAAACTGTTTCTCGGAGGGACATGCCCCACTTCTGACAGACTAGCCGCTGCACATGAAACTCTTATTTCCATCGCATGACAAGTGGTTCATGTAAGCGGAAGCCCGGATGTGAGAATTCGATCTTCGTGCCGCTCGTAACTCACCCAAAATCCCAAGAGACGTTCTAGCCGGCTATGAGAGGACGCTGCGTTTATGGCTCTATCTACCCGGCTGCATGACGTGAATCTCTGTCCGCAGGCCAAGAAGCACTTGCTATTGAAGTAATAGCCTGGGTGGTAAGGCAGAAAGGGTTTAGTTCTTGCCCTCCGCGACTTGGAGGTCTAGGGCAGAACGCTCTCCGTTAATTACCACGGTTCCAGAGTCGAGCAGTTGCTGGCCGGTACAATCGTACGTGGCAAAGCAGCGCATCATCCGGAAGGGAAGGAAGAACTCAACCGCCAACGGGCTGGAGCCATCGGCAACGTGGATCATGCTGCTGAAGTCGACTCCATCGAAATCCGGATCTTGCGGGAAGTAGGTCAGCAACGGCCGCACCAGATGAGACACGTGCTCGTCGAAAGCCAGCGCTGCCAGCTTGTAACGTGAGGTGCCGGCAGCTGCATCCAGCCGAGTGGAGATCGAGAGCTGCAGGTAGGCTCCTTGGCGAAATCCGATGAAGCCGGGCGGCGCATAGGGCAAGAAGTGGGCTTCTCTATCGAGGTCCTTGGTCATACGGGTGATCGCATCATCGTTCTGCCGCTGTAGATTGGATAACGATTCCTGGGTAAAGATCCGCATGGGCGTCGCCGAGGACTTCATCAAGTTGGCTGAGACTGAAGGGGTGGCCGGGGTCCCGGGAGTCGAAGCTACGGCAGCGGTTTCGATGACAGCTGGTTTTCTGGCAGATTCTGGAGGATTGCTTTCCTTCCATTCCTCTGTGGGAGCGCCCTCCTGCAACCACAGAGAGAAGGGCTGCCCATTCAGGAATATTTTTGCCTCCAAAATAGCAGCTTGCTTCTGATCGTCGCTCTTCGCCTCTACGAGTTTCTGAGCCACGGCAACCGGAATAATGATGGTTACGTTCTCGGGCACCTCGGAGCTGACGCCCATCATCTTCTGCCGAACGTGATGCGACACCTCGATGGCAAACGCGGAGAACTCGGAATCATCCGGGAAGCGCGGGACCTCCACTTGCAGCAACGGCATGATTACCTGCAGGAACGTTTCTTTCAGTCGCGCGTAGGAATCCATTCGGTCCGCGGAATAGGCCGCATAGTAGTTGCCGGTGATCTCCAGCACGGTTTGACCTTTATAAAAGTCGAAGCGGATCGAGCGCTGGTCGGCGAGCTGCATCTTGGGAAGGTCGACGTCGAGAACGCGGCTGAAGTAAAAGGGATAGGGAAACTGATGCGCTTCAATTTCGGTGCCGATCTCCATTAGGGTTCTGAGATGGACCTGTTGGAGGTGCTGCGCCTTGGGATCAGGCAACTCCACCGGGGTCACAACTTGGGCGCGCACCGGAGCAACCGCTGCCAACAGAACCACAATGCCTTGCAACCACTTCATAACAGCAACTCTCACTCCCGCAAACCGGTAATCCGAATGGCAACCTTATTTCTGGGCGTACACTAACCCGCCGCTCTCATAGGGCGGATCGGCCACCGCGCGGATGTATGACACCAGGGCGGCTATATCGCTTTTGGAAAGCGTGTATCCCCAAGGCGGCATCTCTGCCGACTTGCTCAACGCCGGGCCGCCGTGGCTGATGATGGCAATCAAGTCAGCGTCGCTCATCTTGTTGAGCGTGTCGCCCTCGGTAAAGGGATGCGGCTTCACCGACAGATTGTCCATGTTCGATACTCGCAGCGGTGTCGATTCCGGATCGTGACAGCGAATACAATACTGTCCGTTGAGCTGCGCTCCCAGCGTTTGCTGGTAGCCCAGCGCGATCTCGTCCAGCGGAAGTTCGAGCTTCTTGCCAGACGCATCCGGGGTGCTGGCAACGATTTTGTATCGCCCGGCTTGCTGGCCAAGCGAGACCGTGCTGGTAACCTGACCGCTGGAGTCAGTCAATGCTGAGGCTGGAGTAAAGGTGATCCCCGCTGGTCCGCTGAAGGACACGGCTGCTCCGGCGACCGCGCTCCCAGAAGCGCCGTTCACTTGCACCACGACCGGTTGGTCCAGCGGCATTCCAATATAGCCGATCTGCTTGCCGCCGCTGGACTCGACAATCGCGGTTCCGCTGGCGGTAGGCTGAAGGGAGGCGGGCTGCTGCTTGCTCTTGTGCGAGCAACCACAAGTCACCAGCATCAGCGTGCAAATAGCGAGAAGCGCGCGTTTCATTTCTTCGTCGCCTCCTTGGAGCCGGCGGCGTTGAGCGTCATCAGAAACGCGGTCAACGAGCGCGCTTCGTCGTCGGTCATGTGCTGGTTGGGTTCAATCGTCCCTGGCCGCAGGGACTGCGGGTCCTGCAGCCAGTGGTAAATCCAAGCGGCATTGAAGCGCTTCGCGGTCCCGGCGAGTGCCGGACCAATGTAGCCCTTGTCTTTCGCATAATCAGCAATGTGGCAAGACTGGCAGGCAAACTTCGAGTAAAAGAGCTGCCGTCCTTGTTCCACAACTGCGGGGGTGAACTCTGATACAGGCAGAGAATCGCGGTCAAACTGCGGCGTCTGGTACACCGTCATCATGTAATCGGCGAGAGTATTGATCTCCTCATCGGTGAGGTTGAACTTCGGCATGCGCCGAATCAGCGCCGGCCGCAGGGTCTCGGGGTTTTTCAGGAACTGCGTCAACCATTCCCGCTGCACCGCGGTGCCTTCCCAGGTGAGGTCGGGCGCCATGTCGCCGCCGTGGCCGTTGATCATATGACAGGTTAAGCAACGGAGGTCGCCCATAAGCTGCCCAGCGTGCCCCGCAGGCTCGTACTTGGTTTGCTGAACTGAGGCAATGCGCATGGCAGGTGGCTGGGTTTGCGCCCGGTCGGTCTGCGCCAGCAGGGCTGTCGTTATGGCATCAACCTGCTGCGGCGTTAAGTTGAACTGGGGCATCTTCAGGGAGGGGCCGAATGCGCGCGGATTGCGAACCTTACCAGCTACGTAACCGGGCAGAGTATGTTCGACTCCTTCCACGAACAGCAGTTGTGAGAGCGGCTTGCTGCCGATGCGAGTCAGCTCAGGTGCGAAGTTTTCGGGCTTCTTGATGTCGTTGATTTCGTGACAGCTGGCGCAACCGTTCTCCATCACCAGGCGTTTGCCGTGCTCGATTTGCGCAGGAGTGGCCGGATCGAGATGCACATTGGCGACGAAGTCAGGTTCCGTCTTTGACTCCAGAAAGCCGACTAACGTGGCCACTTGAGTGGCGTCGAAACGATAGTGCGGCATCATCGTTTCGGGATCGTAGTGGTTAGGATTCGCCACCCAATCCTGGAGCCATTCCGGTTTGGCCTTTGTGCCGATGCCGGTGAGTTCCGGCCCAACATTTCCTCCGACCAATGACCCGGCGGCATTTTGCATGGCGTGGCACGACGCGCAAAAAGATTGCCCGTAAAGCGAGGTGCCGGCTGCCGGATCTGCTGCGGCCTTGGTGTCGGTTTGCAGTGGCTGGATCGGGGGTTGGAGCGGCGTGCTCTGCGCCATCACGAATGCGGAGATGTCTCGGGCATCGTTGTCAGTAAAGTGGTAGTTCGGCATAGTCGCCGTGCCGGCATACGCCTGGGGATCTTTGATCCACGCATAGATCCACTCGCGGGTCGTCTTGTCAGCGATGTGTTTTAGCGACGGAGGGTCATCATCGGGGAGGATGTATGTGCCGTCACCCCGCTTGATGGTGTGGCAATGAGTGCAACCGTTGCTGGAAATGAGATCACGACCCTGGTTCAGGAATGGCGTGGCAGTCTGTTTTTCCAGATGACATTGTCCGCAGCCAGCCTCGATGTACTTCGCCGGCAGCAGCGGCTGTTCCCACTGTTCGGTGCTGTTGTGCGCTTCTTCAACGGTGGTGGCCGCTCCCTGTCCGCGATGGCAGGTGGTGCAGCCAAATTCAGTCAGCGAGTGCGGAATGACCGGATGCCTGCGAAACGCAACCGCGCTGACATCCGCGAGGCTCGCTTCTTTCAGTCCGAGATGGCAAGTGGTGCAGCGATCAGTCACTTGCTGCTCGGGAATCCAGATCTGCTGGATGCCGCCCTGGAAGTGGCGCTCCAAGGTAACAGCATCGGCGCGTCCACCGATGAGATGCAGATATTGTTTCTGATAATGACGCCACTGACTGAAGTGATTTTTGGCTGGCGAGACGGCAAGCAGCACGAGCAGAATGAGGCTCACCGAGCCGAAAGCGCGAGCGCTGTCGCCGAAGAAGAACTGCCACACGGCCTTCAGTTGGTTCTTCATCGTCGTTCAGGCCCTCCAAGGTAAGACCCAGGACCATCCTGGGCCGCGGAAGAACGTTCCGATGGCGGTCAGCACAAAAAGCTCAACCAGGAACCACGTCATGATCCAGAAAGAGAGCGGCTTTCCCACCAGCCATCGCTTGAATCCCTGGGCCGTCTGAGGATCGGTTCGAGCTGCCAGTAACATGAATGCCGCGACGATGACGGTCGGAACAAGGGCGACCCAGACATCGAACACTGCCAGGAAGATACAGAAGACTACGACCACAATGCCGAAGATCCGCAGACGTCTGGAGCGGTTGCGCAGCCACAGGCCTTCGGCTTCCACATTTATGTTGAAATACGGGATGACGATCAACGCCATGACCACCAAGCCAGGTATGAGAACGCCGGCAACAACCGGCGGGAAATAATGCAACAACTCCTGCAATCCGAGAAAGTACCAGGGCGCCTTCGCCGGATTGGGCGTGTGCATTGGATTGGCGAGTTCTTCGAGGGGCGCGTTCCACAGCAGCGATATGACGACCAGCGCAATGGCGAGCACTTCGATGGCGACCGCGGCCCGAAAGAAAACTTCGGGATAAGTCATCACGCGATCTTCCTCTTTGACGCGCACCTGCGGTGACGTGCGCTTGGTGATGAAGGCAATCCGCCGGGGCGTTCTTCGCGCGTCGGAATCGAGGACGGCAACGAAATCTTTGGGATCGCTCATTCGCTCTTCCCCTCGGTTGCAGGTTCGCCGGCATAAATTCCGCCGTCTTTGCGGATACGCCAGAAATGGACGGCGATCAACAGGACCGCAGCAAACGGCAGAATCACACAGTGCAGAACATAGAAGCGCAGTAATGCATTTGCGTTGACGGCTGTTCCACCCAGCATCAGAAAGCGGATCTTGCTCCCCATAACAGGAACTGCCGATGCGATATTGCTGCCAACGGTGACGGCCCAGTAGGCAAGCTGGTCCCAGGGCAACAGGTAGCCGGTGTAGCTCAGCAGAAGCGTTACCAGAAGCAGCACCACCCCAATGACCCAGTTGAACTCACGTGGTGGCCGGTAGGCTCCGCGATAAAACACTTTGAACATATGAGCGAATACCAGGAAGACCATGGCGTGAGCGGACCAGCGATGGAGGTTCCGCAGGAATACGCCTGACGAAACCACAAACTGCAGGTCCTTCATGTCGGCGTAGGCTTGCGGGACCGAAGGATGGTAGTACAGCATCAGCAGAATGCCGGTAATCACGAGAATCAGGAATGTTCCGAATGTCAGTGCGCCTAGGTACCAGGTGGCACTGAATCCTACGGCGCGTTTGCGCGCCTTGACGGAGAACAGGTGCAAAAAGACGTTCTGCTGCACGAACAACGCGCGATGCAGGTTGCTCTCGCCGGTTCCGCTGCGAAAGATGGAGCGCCAGATGCGGTTCTCGCGTACTTGTTCGACCAGTTGATCGAGGGTGTTCGCCATGGTTAGACCCTTACCAGTTGCTTGATTGCGATCGCGTTGGAGCGGTCGACCATGAGGTTGCCATCTTCGCTGAGCCACATGCGCAGCCAGGGCAACGGTCTGGGAGCTGGTCCCTCAATCTTTATCCCATCCTTATTGAATTTGCTGCCGTGGCAGGGGCAGGCAATGATGCCAAGCTCCGGCTTGTAGGCTGTCAGGCAGCCGAGATGGGTGCAGATTGCCGACAGCGCGAAGAACCCTTCCGCCGTGCGCACTATGTAAATTGCGCTTTGCGGATCGAGCGTTACCGAGTCCGGCGGGTAATGGTCCGGCTTACCCGCGTCGACAATGGGCGACGGCTCATACAGAACATTCGGCGACAAGTACTGATAACCGAACACCGTCGTGCCCAGGGCCGCGACCGCGACCGATCCAACGCCCATCTTGATGAAGAAATTCCGCCGGCTCATTTCGTCGGGAGTGTCGGGCGTATCTGTTCTCTTAGGGTCTTCAGACATATTTCCTCGTTACGGTCATGCCTTGGGGCCCGGATCGGACGGTTTGGGTCCATCAAAGCTTTGAATGGTGATAAGCCCCGTCGGCTCTGCCGCGATGAAGTGGTACGCCTCCATGGTTATGGTGTTTGCCGGGCACCGCAGCGCACACAATCCGCAGCGGATGCAGCGAGTCTCGTCCTTCAACATCGCCGTTCCCGTGATGCTGCCTAGTTCGGCCGGCTGGATATTTTCCAACTCGAAGCTGAAGGCCTCCGGATGGTTTGCGATCGCATCGATAGCGTTTGTGTCGAACTGAATGCGATCCAGCGAAACCAATTCCAGACAATTCTCAGGACAAACATCGACGCAGCCGCCGCAGAGGACGCAATCGGTGCCATCCGCTTCGCTGCCTTCGAGAATTGTGTTGACGTAGCACTTCAGGCAGCGCTGCGCTTCGGCCATGGCTTCCTGTTCGGTGTAGACGAGTTCGACTTCGGTCATACCCGTCCGGCGGTCGAGCGGCAGCATAGGGATGGCTTGACGCTTGAGGTTCATGTAGTCCACCGCCATCTGCCAGCGGTCCAGGACTTGCACCTCAATCTGAGGCTCAGGATGCTTGGTGCCGCGCAGGTACTCGTCAATGCCAACTGCCGCGCGCTTCCCGTCGCCGACGCTGTCAATAATCAGTCGCGGACCGAATGCACAGTCTCCGCCGGCGAACACGCCGGGCGCGGAGGTCATCAAGGTCTCGCGATGTACGTTGATCAGGCCGCGAGGCGAAACTTGCACGCCGTCGTCAGGCCGCAGGAACTCGAGGTTGGGAGCCTGGCCAATGGAAAGAATGATGGTGTCGCACTCAAATTGGGTTTCGCTGTTTTCGTAAAAGGCAGGACTGAAGCGGTGGTTCTCGTCGAACACGCGCATCGTCTTCAGGCACTCGAGGCCGACAACTTTGCCGCCGCGTCCGAGGACGCGCTTCGGCCCAAACCCGGGATGCATGATGATACCTTCGGTCTCCGCCTCTTCGATCTCCTCCAACGCGGCAGGCATTTCATGCCGTTGCTCAAGGCATACCAGGCCGACCTCGCGAGCCCCCATACGCAGTGCTGACAGCGAGATATCCATCATCTCGTGCGCGGCGACAGCTTGCGCATTCTCTTCCGAGGGAGTTATTTCGCCAGGCGCATCATGCTGGCGCAGCACTTCGCGCGCGGCGGACCGAGCGACGTCCATCGCGACATTGCCGCCGCCGATGACCAGCACTCTCTTCCCGATGGTGAATTTGTAGCCGAGGTTTACGTTGAGCAGAAACTCGATGCCGCGATGCACGCCGTCAAGATCGACACCAGGTATCGACAGGTCGCGGCTGCGATGCGCGCCAACCGCGATCAGCACTGCGTCAAAGCCTTGATGCCTCAACTCGCCAACGGTGAAGTCGCGTCCCGCTGCAGAGTTCAAGCGCAGCGTGATGTCGCCGGTTTCGAGAATCTCCCTTACCTGGGCTTCGACCACACTTCGCGGCAGGCGATACTCCGGGATTCCGAGGTACAGCATTCCGCCCGCAACGGGCGACGCTTCGAAGATGGTGACCGAGTAGCCCATCAGCGCCAAGTCGT
>JBEKXQ010000089.1:0-18385 GCA_049511915.1 Candidatus Korobacteraceae bacterium | reverse complement strand
CGCGATCCCGTCGGATACTTCAACCTGAGCGAGGTCTGCACGCCGCAGGGTCTTTACGAGAAGGCGCTGGAGTTGACGCGCCAGGCGCAGCAACTGGTTCCCGATCGCGTCGCGCTGTACGAAAACCTCGGCAACATCCTGCTCGCCTTGCAACGCCTCGACGATGCCAGAAAGGCGATTGGCGAAGCTGAGGCGCGCAAGCTCGACGACTACCTGCTGCACTCGCAGCTCTACGCGCTGGGCTTCATTGCGCAGAACGCATCGGCGCTGGCGCAGCAGTTGCAGTGGTTCGCCGCTCATCAAGGCGTGGAGAACTTCGGCCTGTCGCTCGCTTCGGACACCGCAGCCTATGCCGGTCAGCTCGGCAAAGCTCGCGCCTTGACATCGCAGGCTGCGGATTCTGCCGTGCGCGACGACAGCAAAGAGAACGGCGCCATCTGGTGGGAGAACGCCGCCATACGCGAGGCTGCTTTCGGCAACGCCGCCGAAGCGCAGCAGGCCGCAGCGGCGGGAACGAGACTGGATGCCGACAGCCAGGGCGTCGCCGTGGAGGCCGCGATCGCCTATGCTCTGGCCGGCGACTCGACCCACGTGCAAGCCGCCGCGCAGCAGCTTAACCAGCGCTATCCGCTCGACACGCAGATGCAGTCGCTGTGGCTGCCGGCGATTCAGGCTCAGCTGGCGCTCAATCGCAAAGATCCGTCTGCCGCGCTGCGCGATTTGCAGCCTGCGTCGCCGCCCATCGAATATGGCCTGACCCCGTTCGCTGCCAACATCTCTTGCCTTTATCCCACCTACATTCGTGGACAGGCCTATCTTGTGGCGGGACAAGGCAAGGAAGCTGCCGCCGAGTTCCAGAAGATTCTGGACCACAGCGGCATCGTCTGGAACTGCTGGACGGGAGCGCTGGCGCGCCTCGGCGTGGCCCGCGCCAATGCCTTGCAAGCGAGGAATTCGCAGGGGGCAGAAGCTGATGCCGCCCGGGTCCGCGCACTCGCCGCCTACAAAGACTTCCTGACTCTCTGGAAGGACGCCGATCCCGACATCCCTATCTATAAGCAAGGCAAAGCGGAGTACGCGAAGTTGCAGCAGCCGTAACAGCAGGGATTATGCTGCTCAGTTATAATTGCGCGCACTCATGCCGATCGCAACGGGAACTAAGCTCGGGCCCTATGAGATTCAATCGCCGCTGGGCGCTGGGGGGATGGGCGAGGTCTATCGCGCCCGCGACACCCGCCTGGATCGCACCGTTGCCATTAAGGTTCTGAACTCACAACTGGTGGTGAACGCTGAGTTGCGCGCCCGCTTTGAGCGCGAAGCCAAAATCATCTCTCAGCTTCAGCATGCACACATCTGCGTTCTGCACGACGTCGGCCATCAGGACGGCACCGACTTCCTGGTGATGGAGTACCTGGAGGGCGAAACGCTCGCGGACCGCTTGAAAAAAGGTCCTCTGGCGACGGAACAGCTGCTGAAGATTGCCACCGAGATTGCCGACGCACTGGAAAAAGCACATCGTGCCGGAGTGGTGCATCGTGACCTGAAACCAGGCAACGTGATGCTGACCAAGTCGGGCGCTAAGCTTCTGGATTTCGGTTTAGCTAAGCCGCTGGCGGCGAGCGCCGCTGCCGGAGGCAAAGGCAGCGGATCGGCTTCTGTACTTGCCGCGGCTTTAACATCGCCCAGCCCCGCGGCCTCGCCGGCATCGCCTCTGTCCACCAGAGGCACGGTGGTCGGCACGGTGCAATACATGTCGCCCGAGCAGGTTCAAGGAATAGAGGCCGACGCACGCTCCGACATCTTCGCCTTTGGCGCGATGTTGTTCGAGATGGCGACCGGGAAGCGCGCGTTCGAAGGCAAGACTCAGGGCAGCATTGTCGGTCAGATTCTTGCAGTGGAACCGCCTCCGGTCTCGACGTTGGCGCCTGCCACGCCGCAGGCCTTGGATCGATTGATCCGCAACTGCCTGGAAAAGGATCCCGATGAGCGGATTCAGACCGCGCACGATGTGAAGCTGGATTTGCGGACCATCGCGGCCGAGAAGGTTGCCGACCGTGCGGCAGCTTCCGATCAAGCCACGCGCGCTGGTGGGCGACAATGGATGGCCTGGCTGGCAGCGGTCGTGGCAGCGGCCGTGCTGGGGGCAGTTGGCGCAGCGCTTCTGTACCATCGTCCGCAATCGGCGCCGAGCATCCGAACGTCGATCAATCCCCCGCCCAATACACTTTTCCGCCTGACCGGTGATGCCGCCGGATCTCCAGTGCTATCGCCGGACGGCAAGCTCATTGCCTTCACCGCCGCAGGCACACAAGGCAATCTGGAAATCTGGGTTCGCCCCTTGAATTCCCTTGAGGCGCATCCGATCGAGGGAACCTTCGACGCCTACTTTCCCTTCTGGTCGCCTGATAGCCGCTCGCTGGGATTTTTCATCGGAGGAAAGCTGAGGAGGGTCGATTTAAATGGCGGGGCGCCCATCGACGTGGCCGACGCACAACAGGGCCGCGGCGGCACCTGGGGTCCCGGGGGCGTCATCGTCTTTTCACCCCAGCCGAGTGCACCTTTGATGAAGGTCAGCGCGACCGGAGGAACTCCAGAGCCACTCACCAAGCTCGACCCGGCGCAACATACATCGCATCGCTTTCCGGTTTTTCTCCCGGACGGCAAACACTTGCTGTATCTGGCCATCAACCATGACACCTCAAAGGCCGCCAATGACGCAGTTTATTACGCGTCGCTGGATGGCCGCGAGAACCGGTTGTTGTTGCACGCGCAATCGAATGCCCTTTATGCGAGCGGATTTCTGTTGTTTGCACGAGGCGACAAAGTGCTGGCGCAGAGCTTTGATCCGGCCAATGGCGAGTTGAAACGCGATCCGCAGCCGGTCGCCAGTGGAGTGATTGACGATCCCTCGACGTGGCACATGGACGTCTCCGCCACGGAAGATGGTCTGTTGGTTTACAGCAGCGGCGCGATCGGCGACATGCAGTTGGTGTGGCTGGATCGCAGCGGTAAGGACGCTGGAGTGGCCGCCGACAATCTCAGGAACCTGAGCTTTGCGCGGCTCTCGCCGCAGGGCGACAGGCTTGCCCTGCAAATGGACAGCGGGGCGGGCTCAACCGACATCTGGGTGCTGGATCTCGCGCGCGGGGTTCGAACGCGACTGACCTTCGGGTCCTTCGCCAATAATTTGCCCACCTGGTCCCGCGATGGAAAGTGGATCTACTACGGGAGCATGCGCAATGGCCGGATGAATCTGTTTCGCAGATCCACCGACGGGAGCGGCGCCGAAGAGAGTCTTTTCCCAGGCGATCACGATGTTTGGCCAAGCGATATCTCTCCTGATGGAAAAGTAGTTTTGCTGTACGAGCTGGTAAACCACAAGAACAGTGTTTGGGCACTTCCGCTGGCAGAACCGAGCAAGCCATGGAAGATCGCTGAAGACGGCAGCAATGCATCCTTTTCACCGGACGGGCGGTACGTGGCCTACCATTCACGGGAATCGGGACAGATTCAGGTGTACGTCGTGCCCTTTGGCGACCGGAAAGGCAAGTGGCAGGTGTCATCGGGCTCAGGAGCCTTACCGATCTGGGCCGGCGACGGCAAGGAACTCTACTACGTCGACCAGGCCAACGGGGCGTTCTCCATAGTCGCTGTCCCGGTGAAGGAGCAGGGGGACGAGTTGCAATTCGGAACCCCACAGACGCTGATCAGCAAAATGAACTTGGCCAGCCTTCCCTTTTACGACGTTTCCCGTGATGGCAAGAAGATCCTCGTCGCACGACTTTCGCAGCAAGGCAACCAGTCGGTGACGCTGGTGACGAATTTTGCCGATGGCCTGAATCAACCAAAATAGTTGACTTGCCCGGCTCTTCCAAAAAGACGGCATGGGATGAGAGATCAGCGCATGGGAGCAGGAACCACAATCGAAGAGCTCGATCACCGCTTTGCGATCACAGGCATCGCGCACGTGGTGACGGGGAACGGCGGACTACCCAAAGTTCGCATCACCTCGCACACGGCATCGGCAGAGATTTACCTGCATGGGGCGCAAGTCACCTCCTGGAGACGCGCGGGTGCGGAGGAAGTGCTTTTTCTCAGCGCGCACACGCTGTGGGAAGACGGACACGCGATTCGTGGAGGCATTCCTATCTGCTTTCCGTGGTTTCGCGCGAAGGCCGATGATCCGCGCGCGCCTGCCCACGGATTCGTGCGCACCAAAGCCTGGCAGCTGGAATCGATTGCGCGCGATGGTGATGCGGTTACCGTCAGTATGTCGACGGGAAGCGACGAGGGCACCAGAAAATGGTGGCCCGGGGAGTTCCAGCTCGTACACCGGGTCACGTTCGGGAGCGAGTTGAAACTGGAGCTCACAGTCACCAACACGGGGACGACATCACTTCGCCTGGAAGAGGCCTTGCACGCCTACCACAGAGTGGGACATGTCGAAAAAATCCGTTTACGAGGCCTGGACGGTGTTACTTACCTCGATAATACCGACTCGAACCGTGAGAAACGGCAATGCGGCGACCTCGTACTGGCCGCTCAAACCGACAGCGCATATCTGAACACCCAGCATGCGCTCGAGTTGGCGGATCCCGAACTGCGGCGCCGCATTCTCATTGCAAAGGAAAATTCCCTCACTACAGTTGTTTGGAACCCCTGGAGAGAGGGGACGCAGTTGTTGTCGGACCTGGGGGAGGACGAATGGCAGCAGATGGTCTGTGTCGAGGCCAGCAATATTCTGGGATTCGCTTTGATTCTGGCGCCCGGTCAACAGCACACCATGACAGCGACGATTCAGATGGCTAATCCATGAGACTGTCCAGGTCCTGGTTCATCTTCAACCAGATGTAATTGGTGTATCCGTTCTGAATGGCCAACTCCAGTTGTTTAACCGCCGGTTCATGATGTTGCCCTCACACCGATAATCTGAAGTGAAGGGTGTGCGCGACCCCGTCGGCCAGGGCGGATTCCAAGTGCAGTCGCGAAGCGGGCATGCCACCCTGCGTGAACTTCTGCTTCCACTCGTCGTGGGCAGGTTAGGCGACGCTGTCGCCGCGGTATACATCGCTATTGTGTCACCGTGATGCTGCAGTTGCTGCTCGCCTTGTTACCCGCCGAATCGATCACTTGGGCCGGACAGGTAGTCCGTACCGTCGTCAGCCGAGGACGCCTACCGCAAGCAAATCCGTTATCGACCATATTGGTCTCCTGTGCCGCGGTTGATTTCCTTAGCCAGCCCCTGTGGTTAGTAGTCAGAAAGTCGGGAGCCGAAAGACCGGCACTTTATCCAGAATTTTCGTTTTGGTTGCCCTGAGTGGCCAACACTATATACGAACCGGCATCTGCCAGGTCTTCATCCTGACGACCACGAGCGAACTCTGTCCCGATCTCGCTACAACTGCACGGGTCGAAAAATCCGTTGTGGCGAGGTCAGCGAACCGTTATGATGCGCAAGCCAGAAGTCCAATCAAAAATCCCGGACTTAACATCCGGGAACTTCCAGTCAATTTAGGGGTACCGATGCACAGGTCTTGCCTGCTCGTGGTCTTGGCTTTTTCCGTGTTCGCACTTCCCAGCTTTGCTGACAAAACAGCTGCAGGCAACGTTCACACTTATTACGTCGCTGCCGACGAAGTGGACTGGAACTACACTCCACGCGGCGTCGATCAAATGATGGGCATGGAGTTTACCGGGTACTCGAAGGTCTTCACGGAACGCGGCCCGCATCGCATAGGCACCACCTACCGCAAAGCCCTTTACCGCGAATACACTGACGAGACCTTTACCACACTGAAACCGCGCCCACCGGAATGGGAGCATCTAGGGATGCTGGGGCCGGTTCTGCGCGCGGAAGTGGGCGACACCATCCGGGTCGTGTTCAAGAACAATGCCACACATCCCTTCAGCATGCATCCTCACGGGGTCTTCTACGCGAAGGACTCCGAGGGCGCCGGCTACGATGACGGTACTTCGGGGGCTGACAGAATGGGCGTCCCTCCGGGGAAGACGCACGTGTACACCTGGGAGGTCCCCGAGCGCGCCGGCCCTGGTCCCAACGACCCAAGTTCGATCGTGTGGCTCTATCATTCGCACGCCGATGAGCCGAAGGATGTGGAGAGCGGCTTAGTCGGCGTAATCATCATCAGCAGAAAAGGCACAGCCGGTCCAACCGGTCGGCCGAAAGACGTTGAGCGGGAATTCGTCAACCTCTTCATGATCGTCGACGAGAACACAAGTTGGTATTTGCAGCACAATATCGATACCTATACCAGCGACCCGAAGGGCGTGGAGAAGCTTGAAAATTTTCCGTCGGACCACTTGGGTAATTTCAGCGTTTTTGGTTCAGGTTTCGCTTTCGCCAACTTAAGAGCTTCGATCAATGGGTTTATGTATGGCAACCTGCCGTTGATGACCATGAAGAAAGGCGAACGTGTCCGGTGGTACGTAGTCACCATTGGAGAAGGATTGAACGTGCACACGCCGCACTGGCACGGCAATGTCGTGCTGCAAGGTGGGAGACGAACCGATGTCATCTTCATCGGGCCCGCCCAGATGGAGACTGTCGACATGATTCCTGATGATCCGGGAATCTGGATGTATCACTGTCACTTTGATGAACATATGCAAGCCGGGATGGCGGCTCGTTACCAGGTTGAGCCGTGATCACTTTCGTCCGGTCGACATTAGCATGAGGTGGAACACATGCAGATCGAGTACGGCGTCTACGTCCCCTCTGACGCGGAAGCAATGGCAAAACTTCTGGGCGAGGTGTTCAGTCGCTACGATCCACCCGCGGTCGCAGTCGGCCTGACCACGTCTGAGTTCGAGGCGTTCGTGCGGCTGCTAAGCCCTAGGGTGGCCGACCAAGGTCTGACAATCGTGGCTCGGCTGACTGGCACCGGTGAACTGGTCGGCGCGCTGCTGACCGAGGACTCCGCTTCGGCGCTGCCAGACGGAGTGGATCAACTGAGCACGAAATTCGATCCGATCTTCGATATTTTGGGCCAGTTGGATGCGGAGTACCGCGGAAGCCAGGTGGCGCGTCCCGGCGAGTCGCTCCATCTGTTTCTCCTCGGAGTCTCCGATCGCGTTGCTGGACGAGGAGTGGCGCAACGGCTGGTAGCGGCTTGCTTGGAGCACGGGGCGCGCGCGGGTTATCGGGTGGCCGTCACCGAGGCGACGAACAAGGTGTCCCAGTACATCTTTCGCAAGCAAGGCTTCGTCGAGCGTGTACGGCGCTCCTACGAGGCTCATCGCTTCGACGGACGGCAGGTTTTTGCCTCGATCGCTGAGCACGGGGGCCCGATACTGATGGATAAATCGCTGGCGCAGTGATGTGAGGTGGTCGGCCTGTCCAGTTTCCGGTTGGCTGCTGTCACAGTTAAGTGCCAACTCGCGGGCTCTGAAGCAACCGCTCCGCGCCTATCGAACCGCCGCAAGGCTGCTGAGTTCTTCCCGTAACATGCGTAAGCGTTCGAGCTCCTCCTGCACGGCGTTGGTACCAGCGGCCATGAGCTCTCTGGCTTTTGAAAGCGCTTGCTCGGCTGATGCGCTGACCTCGCGCAGCAACTTGCGAACGTCAGATTCAAGATGCAGGCGGCTCTCCACAACTCGCTGTTCTACGTCCCCCTGAACGCGCGCGGCGTTGATCTCCAGGAGATGTTCGAGAAAGTTCGCTGCGTCCGTTCGCACCCAGTGACGGATGTGAAGCGCTCCCATCAGGAAGTCCATCGAGAATAACAACGGAGACGCCGGCTGCGCGATAGTGATCATGTCGTGAAAGAAGAACCGCGAGCGGGTGCGGAAGCCATGTTCGGCGTCCAACGACTTTGGTAAGTGCGAGAAGTCTGCCCCCTGCTCCTCGGAAATGCGCTGTAGTAGCCCATTCACCAGATTTACGAAGCGGTGTGTGACCGTTCGGTAGAGCTCCTCCGCTTGCGTCTCCTCGGTGTCTAACCACGGCATGACGTGGCGGCGCGCCACAACCTGGGCGATGGCCATGAGCTCGCGTCGCCTGGCCGGACCAAACGTGGTCGCGACCGCACTGGTCTCTTGCTCAAATTCTTCGGCCACGATTGGCAACACCCGTCGCAGAAACTCTTTTCGTCGGGCCAGCAGCGTCATCGAAAGTCTCATCTGCTCGGCAGAAAACAGTGCGCCGAGATCGCGCAGCGATTGCTCGGCCTGGCTTACGGTCTGCCGGAGACTGGCAATCCTCTGCTCCGAGTTAGCAATCGGTTCTTTTAGCGCTCGGACGCGTTCATCGATCGAGCGTTGCAGCGAAGCCGAGAATCGGCGCATACCACGCTCCGCCGCCGAACGCGTCATTGCCTGCCCTGATTTGCTGGCCAGGAGTTGGAGATTTTCGATCAGGTTGTTCCAATCAGCAGCGTCCGCGGCGTGGGTAAGCCGGTTGAGCGCGCTGACTTCATAAATTTTGCCGACAGGCCTCTTTAGACGGCCCTCAAGAACTTTCGTAGCGAACTCTGAGGCTTGTTGCCGTTCCTCGGCCGAAACGCGATCGATCTTGTTCAGCACGATGAGAATCTCGTCGACGTTCACGGCCACGGCCTCGATCAGTGCTAATTCCTCCCCCGAAATCGGAGGGTCAGCCCCGACGACCAGAATGGCGGCATCGATTTGCGGTATGAAATCCCTTGTGGTTTCCGTGTTCCCGGAGAAGACCGACCCTATTCCCGGCGTATCGACCAGGCACATTCCACTCGCCAGTAGCGACGAAGGGAGAAAGACCTCCACGCCAGCGACTTGCTTGGAATTTTCCGGGTTCAACTCTTCTGAAACATACTGCGGCAGGTCTTCCGGTTGAATCGTCCGCCAACGTGTGTCGATCAGGACGCGTGCTGTTCGCTCATCGCCATAGCGCAGTACGGTGGGCACGGCGGTCACCGGGACAACCCCTGTCGGAAGTATCTGCTCCCCAATGAAGGCGTCCAGCAGTGTGGATTTGCCTCGTTTGAATTGACCGACACAGGCGACGAAGAAGCGCCCTTCATTAATCCGTGCGACAAGCTGCCGCACGTCGGCGCTAACCGAGCCTTCGCCCAACTCCTCCGCCATTGCAGCCAGTCGATCCAGCGCTCGGGCGTCAGGTGACTGAGCTACAGAAGCCCTGCTGGGAATCGGAATCTCTTCTACGTCGTGCATCTTCAGCTCAATGAGTTTTCCGGCGACTCGTGGATTATTGACTCACCATCGCAATTCTGTGATCGATGTAAGGGCGTGATCCTGATCTGTTCTCAACCGTTCACGCCGGAGTCGGAATGCGTCTTTGTCTAGCCATCATGTTTTCGACTGCTGACCTTGCTGATGCTCGTACTTGATGACTTCAACGTCAGACATCGCGATAAGGCCCTCCGCAACCATTTCGTCGAGTGCCGGAAGCAAGCGCTTGATGTTTTCTTCGGTATCGATGATCTGGACCAGAATCGGAGCATCCGAGGAGAAGCGCAGCAGGTGCGAGCGGCGAATGATCGTGCTGGCGCCATACCCTTCAATGCCGCGATAAACGGTGGCGCCCGCGATGTCGAGCTCGCGGCAACGCTCCACGATTGCCTGGTACAGGGGGCGGCCTTGCCACTGATCGTCCTCGCCGAAGTGAATACGCAACATCTTGGCCCTGCCTTCAAGTTTCATTTCTCTGTCTCCTGACCTTTCGGGAGGGGCTGAGCATGCGAATACTTGATCACGTCAACGTCGGACAACACGACCAACCCTTGTTTGACCATGCGATCGAGCACGGGAAGAAAAGCCCGAAGCTTATCTTCGCTATCGACGACGGTAAGCAAAATCGGCGCATCGTGAGAGAGATTCAAGGGTGAATCCTTGTGGATGCGGCGATTGGCTCCATATCCCAGAATTCCGCGGTAAACCGTGACTCCGGCAATGTCATTCGCCCGCAGGGCCTGCACCAAAGCTTGGTGGAGGGGTTTGTCGTTCCACTTGTCGTGTTCCCCGACCAGGATTCGCATCATCTTGGCCTTGGACTGAAGCTTGACGGCGGGGATGTCGAGCGCGCGCTTCTCGCCGGGCGGCACAGGCCGAATAACGGTTGTGTCGTGGACTTCGATCAGTCCGTGGCTGGCGATTTCCGTCAGCTTCGGTAAGACTTCCTGCACTCGATCCGCCGTCTCGATGAACTCAATCTTGATCGGCATCTGGTCGGAAAGATCAACCAGACGGCTGGTGTGCATCTTGTGGTCAGTCCCGAATCCCGCCATTCCGCGCGTGACCGTCGCATCCGAAATGCCGCGGAAGAACAGGTAATCGAGAATCGCAGCATAACAAGCTGTCCCGTGGTAATTCTGGCCTTCAATCACGTAGACGGTCACTTTCTTAGCTGGCCCAGTATTTAACACTTGTCCTCCTAGCGCGTGATCCCCCGTTGTGACACCAGGAACTCGGCGATGTGGCCGAGAACTCCGCCGCCGCCTTTTTCACCCCTTTGAACCCTCAAGTCGAACGCTTCCAGCTGTCTTTTCATACGAATACCCGCCCGATAGCAGCGCCCACCCAGACGGCCACAAATCCGACCACAACGCTGAGCGCTACGTTTAGTAATCCTGTAGTGAGCTGGCCATCCTGAACAGCCCTAAGCGTCTCGTATTCAAACGTTGAGAACGTTGTGTACGCGCCGATAAATCCGATTGGAATGAAGTAGCGCCAGTATTGGCTCGCGGTCGTCCTCGCCAGCAAGGTGACGATGAATCCAACAAGGAAGCAGCCGCTCATGTTGATCACAAACGTGCCGTATGGAAAGCGACCTCCAAAGCGGCTTCCGATATACGCCGCGACGGCGTACCGAGCGACCGCACCCAGAAAACCTCCGATACCAACGACCAGATACTTCAGCACACCCGTGGTCCTTTCTTTAACCTCTATATATACGGCCATCTCATGATGACGATGCCTTCACCATCATTTGGAAGGACCCGAAAAAGCGCTGCGAGAACCCACACGTTGTCCATCGAACTTTTGCTCCCAAATGATTTCTGGAAACTCGCCGGAGAGACATGACTCCGCGACAAGTTTTCCTCGTCAGGAGTCATCATCTGTCCCGGAATCTGGCAGGACAGCGGTTGGGGTGAACTCCTTCACCCTGCTGCATGTTTGTATACGACTCTCTTACATAGCTCAGCGTCGTTAGGAAGTCAAGGTCACAAGTAGGATGACGCCCTACAGTCGACTTTGGGAGGCGCCTCGATATACGGATTGTAGACTATTGAAAATGGAGGCCCTGGGCAGAGTCGAACTGCCGACCAACGGTTTAGGAAACCGCTGCTCTATCCATCTGAGCTACAGGGCCACAATGACTTAGCGGCTGGAGGTTGCACATTTGCTGCATATTCCCAATGCCCAACTTACCTCGTTCAATTCTACTGCATGGCGGGATTCGACTGTTCTGCTGCTGCTGTGTTCTCTGGCACGTCCTTAATGTAGTGTGCCTCAGTCGTCGCTACGCTCTCGTGTCGGAGCATTCCCTTGGCCGCGAGCGGGTCTCTGCTGTCGGCGGTTATCTGTGTGCCAATACCACGGCGCAAAGCGTACCAGCCGTGCCACGGAATGCCCGCTTTCTTGAGCGCTGGCTTGACTTCCCTGCGAGCGAGGTTATCGAGTCGCATTACGCATGTTTCCCGTTCCAAATGCATCCTCGTCGTAATCGTGTGGAGAAAATTAGCATCCTAATTCGATCTCCACTCGGCAATGGTCACTTGGTCCCCAGCCGGTTGGATTGTTTTGTGCCCTTACTTGCACATGTTCCGCGAGGCAGTTGGATGCGAATACGAAATCAAGTTGCCGAGTCGCCGAGCATGGGCTCTGCCGATTCGTGTAGAACGTGGGAACATTGTTGCTACATCGCGGAAGTTCATCCGGCCAGGGATCGGCACGGCGGCCGGCACGTGCCTGTGGGCCGACGAAGGAAAAACCCCATCGCAGCCATCCTGCTGAACACAGTTGCATGGCGGGAAGCCCAATAAGGGCTGCCGTCCTCTCCGTATCCATACAGGCTGTTCAGGTCGCCAGCGACGAGAATACGATGCCCCTCCTGCCCGATAAGAGCCGACAGGTCAGATATGGTCCGATGAACAGAAGCATCTGCATAGATCCAGCGGCTTTTGCGGTGCCGTGAGGCTTCTCCCATGGCGCATACATCGAAGCAACTATCAGGGACTCGCCACCGACCGGCTGCACAACTGCGGCGCCCAGGGTGCCTTCCCGGCTTACCCCCAATTCGCCCGGACACGCTTCGCTAATCGCCTTCGCCGGTATCCAGTCCACCGCGACTCGATCCGAGAGCTTGACGACGGCGGTACGCCAACGGCGATTCAGGCCAGCTCCGGCGGTCCGCCAGAGGCAGGATCAACCGGAAACCGGCCCGCAAGGTCGCACGGCGGTTCGGCGGCTTCCTGAAGCAATGCAATGTCGGCGTCGCAATCGGCAAGGCGCCTCCATGGCTCCGCACGGTGGGCTATGTTCCACGAAATGATCTTCAACATTGGGGTGTACGACTGTCTTGGTCGGGCTTTGACATTCGAGGGGGTTACGCCCCGACAGCTTCCGCAGGCTGCGCAATCCCGGATAGCACGCCGTTGACCTCTGTCGTGGCCTTCACCATCTTGAATGCCCATTTCCCATACGAGCCCTTGGCGTTCACCGCTGCGACCCAGCGCTCGGCGGCAGCCCGCTTCACCTCCGCAAGTGGATCGTAACCCTTCACCTCAAAAATGAGGTTGATAGCCGGGTGACCCTTGAGCCGTACGATGAAGTCCGGGATGTAATCGTGCATCTGCCCGTTGAGGAAGTACGGGATCGCGAAACCTAGACCGGCATTCTTCACAAAGCTGTCCACATTGATATCGCGGATGTACAACGTCTTGATGAATGACGGGGCCAATATGTTCTGAATGTCCATGTTGTTCTTTCTCTGACCAAAATTCCAACTGCTGTCGCTTCCCGGCGCGCTCGCCAGCAGCTCACTTCGGGCGCGCAGGTGCGTTGAGAAAACTCACAAGATCTCCGATGTCGGTGGCCTTCAGGGTCGGCCAGGGTATGCCCAATTCCTCGGCGCGATCAATCATGCGGGGTCCATGCTGCCAGAGAGCGGCGGTGAAGGAAACGGTGGTGAAAGCTTCGGTGCCTGACCTGAGCCCGGGCCCGATCTGTGTGCCTTCCGCCATATGGCCATGGCAAGCAGCACAACCGCGCTCCGAGAAAACGCGCTCTCCGACCAAGGGGGATCCAGTTGGCTCGAAGTACCGCAGGCTCGCAAGGAACGTCAACAAGTCAGCCATCTCGTTGCCCTGAAGGAGAGGAGCGGGAATCCCGCTTTCGCGGCTGTGCTGGAGCATCTCCGGTGCGTGGTTCCAAAAAACGCTGGCAAACTGCGCCGTGGTAAGTGGAAGCTCGTGCTCCGGCCCCAGCTCCGGACCCATGCTGCCACCCTGCCCGCGTACGGAGTGGCACTGCATGCATTTGCTCTGGAATACGCTCCACCCGCGCTCTGCATGGCCGGGGATTTCGCGTGCGTTCGTAGCCGACCGGGGAACGCTAAAGCTCACGTATGCGATCAGATCGTTCATCTCTTTACCGCTGAACTGGGGCCACTGTCCGATGGTGCTCGTAATAGGAGCGATCATTGACCCGGCGTGGTTCAGCATCGCGCATGTCCAATCGGTGGAGTCACCGCCAGCGGCAATGCCCGACAGCTCGGGCGCTGCTTTGCCGCCCGACCCGCCCACCGAATGGCAGCGGACACAGCCCTTCTCGTTGAATACACGCTGGCCGGTGCTAGGGTCTCCGGCGCGATCAATGCTGCTCGCCTGGTACAAGAACGCAAGGATGTCTGCCATTTGTTGCGAGTTCAACTGGGGATAAGCCGTGTTCTTTTGGCGGATCTGCCGCCACATGCCGGGTCCATGGTTCCACAACACTGTCGCAAGCCACCCCATTGCGGGAGTGTCCGGGTGCTTTCCGGAGAGATCCGGGGCGATGCGCCCCCCCGATCCATTAATGGAATGGCAAATACTGCATTGCTTGTCACCAAAAAACAGCGCGGCGCCTTTCTCGGGATCACCGATAATGTAGAGTGCGCGGCGCGTAGCGGTCGGGCGGCGCACTTGTAGGAATACGGCCACCATTAAGGCTACGGGTATCAGTGCTGCAGGGATCCAAAATAGAAGCTGTTTGCGTCCATTCAGCATGGTCATACACAACACTCCCATCTCATGCCCGGCCTCTGGAATTGGGAACACATCGCGGTTCCGGCCGACCCGCAGGGCAGTCGAGGACTGATGAATCGCGGTTCGCCATGCTAGCCCCCGGCCATCATGCAGTGAGCTAGTTTCTAGGTGTCTGTCGAAATTCCCAGACAAATCCGACCAGAAAGATCAGCACGCTTATAGCCCAAATCAATGGCTGTCTCGCAAAGGAAGTCGGGTCCCAAGCAATCGCCTCACTTGCTCCAGGCCTATAAACCAGGAGGAAATAGATTCCCATTACGATTGGCGATAGGGCAGCAGCGATGGCTACGGCCACAGTTCCAGCGACAACACTCTTTAAATAGACCATATTCCCCTCGCTATTTCGTCCTGAGTTCGCGTTGGGCTTGTCCAAACGCCTATTTCATACGGCGGCCACGTCGCCGCTAGAGGTTCTTGTGGAGGTGGCCTGTCTTTGACGCTCCGCCAGCGCCGAATGGATGAAGGTCATTTCCCGACCCAGTATCTCCGTGGCTTCGCGGCACAGGTCCGGCCGCTCGAGCATCAGAAGGAGAAAGTCTTCTCGCGCCACGTGCACCGCGTCAGCTTCGGTAATCGCGGTCGCGGTCAGAGTGTAAGGCCGCCCGGTAAAGCTGGATGGCAACCCTAGCACCGACCCGCCGCCAAACAGCCGATCCAGCCTGGGTAGGCCCTTTACGCTCATACACACTGTGCCGCCGACCACTAGGAAGACGCCGGCATTGTCGCCGTCCTCGCAAAACAAAACGTCGGAGGCGGAAAGATGCTTCTTTTTTCCTATCTCGACAAGACAGACTTTAAGAAGATACGACGCTTCCAGAATTAGGCTTTGCTCACCCGCACTCATGATCCAACGCTTATGCCAGATTCCACCCAGCCGCGCAGTGACTACGGTCACCACTGCCTGTGACTGGGATTGCGCACTGTCCCCGCGCTGCCACATCGTGTCACAACTGCATCCCACAATGTGGTACATCGCTGGCGCCTGCCTGATGTCCGCCGTCTGCTCCACGAGTCGGGCTTCGAGTCCATGCAGCCGGCCTCAGAGAGTAGCCTTTATCATCCTGTTAGACTTGGGCGCCACGGCCCTACCAGTAGTCGAAGTCTTTCCTGCTTCTGCGTTCGGTAGTCAGGAAGCCGTTGCCGTGTCAGGCACCGCAATCCTAAGGTGCGAGAGAAGCGCTCGTCACAGAGCTCCGTGATGGGCGTCACTGCCGAACGGTTCGTGGGAGCGACATACTTCCGTCCCATTAGAACAATCACGTGTGGGGATAACGGCACTTCATCTCTCCTTAGCTGTGGCCCCACAAAGGAGAACGGCATGTGGCAGTCGTTCAGTATTAGTAAGAGGTTTCTACCGCTCCTCATTCTGGTTCTGATCCTTCCGTCGCGCGAGAGCGCAGCAATTCCTGCATTCTCACGCCTCTACGGCACCAGTTGCAGCACTTGCCACATCGACTTTCCCAAGCTGAATGATTTCGGCAAAGCATTCAAAGATGCGGGCTTCAAGTTTCCCAAAGACGACGAGTCGATGCTCAAAATTCCGCCCGTCATGCTAGGAGCGCCGGCCAACGCGGAGCTGTGGCCGAAGGCCATTTGGCCAGGGACAATTCCCGGCATCCCCCCGATCGGGCTGCGCATGAACAACTACTTCCAGTACACGGGCACCAGCAGCGGAAAGTTTGCCGCCCTCACGCCGGCGGGAACGCCGCCACCGTTTGTGCCCACCACCGACTTTGAGACTGGCTTCTTTAGTATTTTCACCGCCGGCAATTTCGGCAGCGACATAGCCTTCTGGGTTGACGACGACATCAGCGTCAGCGGAGCGAACGCGGTCGGCGAGCTGGGCGATGGGTATCTCCGGTTCGTCAATATCGGCCGCCTGATCAAGCTACCGAAGAACTCCCTTAACTTTCGCGTCGGTCAGTTCGAACTCGAATTGCCGTTTACGCAAGCCCGCAGCATTTGGATCAGTCCCTATGACATCTACTCGCAAGCCAATATCGGAGCGATGAACTCACTGGTTCCGCTGCAGCAATTTGTCAACAACCAGTTCCAAATGGCAGACGTGGGGAAGGGTGTCGAGTTCAGTGGCGGACTGCACACAGGGGGGTACAACTACTCGATTGCCTTCATTGACCAGAACACGAGTGGAGTTGGGCAGGATCAGAACCCAGGCAGTCCATATGTTCCCCAGGCGACCGGAAGCAACGAGGGCGGCGTGGGCGTTGCCTCGGATGCGAACTTCAAAGACATCTATGCCAGTTTCAACTATCGCTTCAACCTGGAGCATGACAAGGAAAGCCGCGATGCAATACAGGCGGCTGGTCCCACCGGACCGCGCGATCATACCTATTTGAATTTCGGAACGTATTACTTCTACGGACGTTCGGTACAGCGGTTACTGGGCGCAACTGTCGACAATACGTCATCGCTGGTTACCGCCCGTGAGCCCTTCTATCGTGTCGGCGGCAACATGACATTCAACTATCGCTGCTGCCTCCAGTTCAACGCGCTCTATATGTTCGGACACGACATGAACCTGCTGCCCGTCGATGCCGCAGGCGATCTCATTCCCTTACAAAGCTTGAGCACCGCCGTTCCGGTTGGCTTCATCCGCAGCACACCGGCAACCTTTAGCGGCGGTTTTGTCGATGCTGAGTGGCTTGCCTATCCCTGGATGTACGTGATGATCCGCTACGATGCTGTAAATTCCACTTCTGATCGCATTAATGGACTGCAAACCAACCCTTCGTTCACCGGCGCTCCGTTCAACGGACCGTTTTCTTCGACACGCAATCGCATTACGCCGGGAGTGCAGTTCCTGATTCACGCCAATATCAAGGCGTCGTTTGAATATCAATTCCGCCCGTCACAAACCGTCGTTATAGCCACCAATCCAGTAACCGGATTGCCAATGGCATTCAATCCATTTCACACCAACACAGCCGTAGCCGGGTTGGAGTGGGTGTATTAGTTGCTTCGTTGTTGAGAATGTACAAACTACGAAAGGATTATTCATGATGCGCAGTTTTCTATTGACGCTTTTGCTCATCGCCGCAGCATCAGTTGCAGCTTTCGCCGGCACAATTGAAGGCACCGTCTCGCCCGGCAAGTCCTCGGTCGTATACGTGGACACCATCCAGGGAAAAACATTCCCAGCGCCATCCCAGCAGCCGGTCATGGACCAAAAAGGCTTGATGTTCAGCCCACACGTCATGGTCGTTCAGATAGGAACAACCGTCGAGTTTCTGAATAGCGACAATGTGCAACACAATGTCTTCTGGCCATCGATCAGTGGCAACAAGAAACTCGGCCATAACCTCGGCACCTGGCCGAAGGGCGATAAGCGTCCCTTTAAGTTCGATAACGTAGGGGCGGTGTCATTGTTGTGCAACGTTCACCCGGAGATGGCCGGCTACATTGTTGTCAGCCCGACGCCATACTTCGCCGAGACTGACGCCAGCGGAAACTACAAGATCGAAAACGTTCCCGATGGCAAATACAACGTGGTCGCCTGGCATGAAGGCATGAAACCACTGACTAAATCTGTCGATGTTTCCGGCACAGGCAAGGCCGACTTCACCCTTTCTAAATAGAACGGACCAAGGGCGGGCAACATCCCGCCTTTTTTCCATGGCTAGCAGCGCGCGCCTCGTCTCCAGAGAGGGTTGATGTTAGGTCGTTTCGCTAAGAAGAAGGTCGATCGGGAATGGCTGAACACCAATTTCCCCTGCATGATGGCGTGTCCGGCACACACCAACGCCGGCCGCTATGTTTCTCTCATTGCGGACGGGAAGTTCGAAGAGGCCTACCGCTACGCCCGCGATCCCAACCCCATGGCCAGTATCTGCGGACGCGTCTGTGCTCACCCGTGTGAGACTGCATGCAGACGTGGCCAGATCGATCGCCCAATCTCCATTCGCGCTTTGAAACGCTTCTTGACTGAGCGCCATGGGCCAGAGTCGCGTCATCCGGTCGCGCCAACTACCCGGGCTGCCGAGGAACTTCCCTACAAGGTCGCCGTGATCGGCGGAGGTCCGGTTGGTCTCTCAGCGGCGCACGACTTGGCGCTGATGGGCTACTCGGTCACCATCTTCGAAGCGTCGCCCGTTGCGGGCGGAATG
>JBEKXQ010000088.1:0-18477 GCA_049511915.1 Candidatus Korobacteraceae bacterium | reverse complement strand
CGATGCCTCCTGTGGAAAACTCTGATTGAGTTGCGGCAAAGGACAACACTGTAGCGAAATCTCTCGTTGTTGATGACGTTTTACCTAAGTTGTTGATTCTTTGTGTCGACCAGGTGAAAGTAAGAGCTTTGACGTCTTTTCGTGCGTTGTGATTCACAACAGAAGGCGATGTGGCAGATTTCCGCACTTGTCCGGATGGTTGAGCTAACCATCCTGTTTTCTGCGTGCTAGCTTCCTGCTTCCGGATTGGCCAGCAGAGTGCATTAAGAGAGTGCGTACGCGGCAAGCCAGGAAGAAAGCTCAAGCCGCGAAAATTCAAACAGAGCCCCGGCAAGGGGCAGAGGATAAGACAATGACAGTCATTCTGGTTCTCGCACTCTTCGTAAGCTTCCTGGTCATCGAGCGCTTCACCAACAAGAAAGCTCCCGAGTTCGTTCTGCAGACCGCGCCCTACGCCGCGGCCAGCGCACGCAAGGCGCAGCCCATCGTGGCCGGCTTTGAGATTCCCGAACACCTCCGCTTCCATCAGGGTCACGCCTGGGCGCTGGGCGAGAGCCCCAACCTGGTTCGCGCCGGCATCGACGACTTTGCCGCCAAGCTGATCGGCGCCGCCGAGGAAGTCCATCTTCCGCAGCGCGGCCAGTGGGTGCGGCAGGGACAGAAGGTATGGAGCTTCCGGGTCAACGGCGAGCTGGTCGAGATGGTCTCCCCGATTGAAGGCACGGTCAGCGACGTCAACGACGAAGTGGTCCGCCACCCCGAGAAGCTGACCGCCGATCCCTACGGCAACAGCTGGCTGATGACCGTGCAGGCTCCCGACGCCAAGACCAACTATCGCAACCTGCTCAGCGGCGACATGGCCCGCAACCTGATGGCTGACAGCGCCAAGCGGCTGGCCACTTACCTGCCGGCCACTACCGGCAACCTGGCCCTGGCGCAGGACGGCGGCAAGGCCCACGGCGAAATCGCCAAGCAGATTCCCGCCGACAAGTACGTCGAGATCACCAAAGAGTTCTTCCTGGCCTAAACTCTGCTCGGCACAGGCTTGGGGTACAACCCAAAGCCTGGAGCAACTCACCCGGAGGGCAACCGCCCTCCGGGATTTTTGTTCCCATGAACTGAGGGAAATTCAGTGCATTGAGACGCCCTCATCTGTAGTCAAGTTGAGGAGGACCGAGCGCTTGCCGTTTATCGAGAACTGATGGGAAAACCGTGAAGGTTAGTCACTTATGCTTTACATCTGGCTGCGGCTCTAGTTTGCGGGCAACCGAGTCGAGTACGCCGTTGATGAACTGAACGGACTCAGGTGTGGAGAAACGGCGGGCAATTTCCAGTGCTTCGTTAATGATGACCGGGCGCGGAGTCTTCGGGAAGCCAAGAAACTCGGCAACTCCAGCCCTCAGAATATTGCGGTCGACGGCTGCCATTCGCTCCAGGCGCCAATGCTCGGTGTGGCCTTCGAGGAGCTTGCCGATCTCGTCGTAGCGCTCCATCGCAACGCGAAAGATGTCATCGGCAAAGTTGCGGACACTATCCTCCAAGTCACGGCGCTCGGCCCAGAAGGTCTTTTTGACCTGCTCAACCGATTGCTTGCCCATGTCGGCCTGAAAGAGCATCTGCAGTGCCAGTTCGCGTGATTTGCGTCGTGTTCCCATGTTTCCTGCTGATCTCTAGCTCCGAGAAAGTGTGCGCTTGAGTACGGCCAGTTCTAATGCGGCGAGCGCTGCTTCAAATCCCTTGTTGCCCATTTTCAAACCGGCGCGGTCAATTGCCTGCTCCAGGGTGTCACAGGTGAGCACACCAAAGCCAATGGGAACTCCTGTTGCGAGCGCCACATCGCCGATGCCTCGGGTGACCTCGTTGACAATGACATCGTAGTGGGCGGTGTCGCCGCGGATCACGCAGCCAACGGCGACCATGGCGTTGAACCTGCCACTCTCAGCGAGCATCTTTGCCGCGGAAGGCAACTCGAAAGCTCCGGGGACGCGGACGATCTCGATGTCGGCGGCGAGTGCTCCAGTACGGCGCAGCGCATTCGTGGCTCCGGCGAGAAGGCGCTCGGTAATAAAGGCATTGAAGCGCGAAACCAAAACCGCGAACTTCATTCCTGTCGAATCCAGTTGAGATTCCTTGGTAGTCTGGCGCCAGTTCTCGTTATAGCTGAAGACGGCGAGCCTGCCGAAGCCGGCGGGAATCTCCAAAATGAATAGGCGTGCGCCCCAATCGCAGTCAGCGATATCGGAGACAAAAGTAAAGCCATTGGCGCGGGCGGTCTCTGCAACGATGTCGGCGTTATCGACCTCTACAAGCAGATCTGCGTCGGGCATGTCCTCGCCGTTGGCGAGTTCAACGCCGGATTCGAAGGCTTCAAACTTGCGGCCCTTGTTGCGGCGGCCATTCCAGCTTTCTCCAGGAGCAAAACCGAGGCAAGAAAAAAAATTCTGAAGCGAACGAAAGTCTTCTTCGGAGGCAGGGCGCAAAAGACGATGGATTGAGCGGATCACATCCTCTTTTGTACCACATCTGGAAGGCAGAGGTGCGCTGAAGTAGGGCCGTGCTGTCGCCATCACTCGCAAGCAAGGACGGCCCAGCGCTCAGACACCCTTGAACTGCGGCGCGCGTTTCTCAAGAAAGGCGCGCGTGCCCTCCTCTTTATCGGCGGTGGAAAAGCAGAGTCCGAAGAGCGCGGCCTCGTAAGCGAGTCCTTCTTTGATCGTCATGTTCAAACCACGGTTTACAGCGTCGAGGCAACAGCGGGCGGCAATGGGCGCGTTGGCAATGATCTTGTTGGCCAGGGCTTCGGCACGGGGAAGAAGTTCGGCGGAGGCCACCACCTCATTGACTAGGCCAATGCGGAAAGCTTCATCGGCCTTTATCATGTCGCCGGTGAGAAGAATTTGCAGGGCGAGGCCTTTGCCGATAAGGCGCGGCAGGCGCTGCGAGCCGCCATAGCCGGGAATAATTCCGAGTTTGATCTCAGGCTGACCGAAGCGTGCATTCTCCGAGGCGATTCGCATCGTACAGGCCAGAGCCAATTCGCAGCCTCCACCAAGAGCAAATCCATTTACCGCGGCGATGACGGGCTTGCCGAAGTTCTCAATGCGGGAAAAGAGGGACTGCCCGCGCTGGGAAAACGTCTCCGCTTCAACCGCGCTGAGCCCTGCAAACTCATTGATGTCGGCGCCGGCTACGAACGCTTTCTCGCCATCGCCGGTTAGGATAGCGACACGCACGTCAACATCATCGCGGACGGATTGAAAGGCAAGTCTGAGTTCCTGCACGGTTTGAATGTTGAGCGCATTGAGTACCTTGGGACGGGCAATTGTTATGAATGCAATCTGATTTCTTTTTTCGTACCGAATGTGTTCAAAGGACAGAAATGCGGTCATGATGGCGCCTCCTTGAGCGACCCACGAGTGTAACAAGAGATAATGGAGGTCACAATCCGCCTGTTGTCTCCGGACCAAATCCGCCCTCGGATCGGTGAAGCTATTCTGCACGGCCAGGGATAACGGCAGAGTTGCCATCCACACGGTCTCTTGAAGGTGCCCGCATGACTCGGATCGCAGATTCCGCGAAGGCGGATGAGGGTGTTACATTGTTGTGTTTTCCCTTGGTAACAGGGCGTGCATGGGTGCGGGATGGCAATGCAATTTACGGTTTCTCGCTCTGCGAGCGTAACACTTCGCGGATTTCGCGATTGATCCTGGCCGCGTCGCGAGTCGCCTGGTCAATAAGGTCCAGCCACTTCCGGCTTGCATCGTCGAACTTGACCTGGCTGAGCAAGTACGTAGCCTGCATGATGGTCTCAATGGAATTACTGAGGTCGTGCGCAAGAGTTCGGAGCTCCTTGCTGATTGGCAAAGGAATTTTCTGCGCGCCATCGGAAATTGGCTCGGCCATGTGGCTCCTCTGAATTTCCTCGGACTCATTGCTTGCTTGCAAGGCGAGCACACGAGTGGAAATCCCGGCAAACAAGATTAGGGTTTATGTTTCCAAAAAACGTTTCGACGAGCGGAGAATGGGAATTCTGCCGATCGCAACCGGATAGCAAGAATATAGTCCGCAATTGATTTTTGCGCAAAAAGACGACATTTGGAGCTAATGTCCGCCCCAGCTGTCGACTCGACAAAGTGGCCCCATGTGCTACAATCCATTTGCAAGCCAAGTGGAAAGGCCTGACCAGCGTGGTCATGATGGCGCCGAGCGCCTCCTTTCACCGGGCCGAAGTGGCGGAATTGGCAGACGCGCATGGTTCAGGTCCATGTACTCGCAAGGGTGTGGGGGTTCGAGTCCCTTCTTCGGCACCAAGAGATTCTGAAGCGCCTCGTAGGTCAATAACTTACGGGGCGCTTTTCTTTTCTTAGTGCGGTTTTAGCGCGATTTTTCAGCTATTCCGTAACAGAGATCGACGTCTCCCAAGGTGGATGCGGTTGCAGCGTTAATCTGTGCGGGGCGTTTTTTCTACCGCGCAGCGCCGTCGTAGCCATTCGGCGACAACCTTAGCATCCCAGCGAAGCGAACGGCTATTGAGATGGAACGAAGCCATCAACTTGCCCTCGCGTGTCCACTTGTGAATGGTCTTTCTTTTGTACCCGAGTGAGTCCGCGACCTCCTGTGTGACCTGCCATCTCGTCCTGTTATCCTTCGCCCGCTCCTTAAGTTCTTCGACCAGGGTCTCCTTTTTCACCTATTTGCACGAATCAATCTTGCGGTGCGGCTCAGTCGAGCAAGAGGCGGAACGGCGCGAACGGTGGGAAAAAACACGAGACCGAATCGCCTAACTACACGCGATGCAGAAAACGCTTTTGATGATCATCGGAGCTGGTGGCGTTGGCAACGCGCCTTTTCTGGGCCCCTTTTTGAGACGTTCCCGGTCTGCCCCTAACTTACTGAGATAGGCCATGATCCCGGATCGGGTAACCCGGAAACTGACCCGCTGCTACACCGGAGGAGGTAGTCACCCGGTGAGAAGTGGTAACATTTATGATTCCTGCCACGGTAAAGGCTGAGTTGTTTTCAATGAACGAGCTTAGTTGCCCGGAATCGATGGGCCGATGCTTCTGGTTTCGGGAGGGGATACGTCATGTTGACTAAACCGCGCTACAAGGTAGTTGGCGAGATGGAACGCTTTGATGAGAGAAACAATGTTCAGGCGCGCAATAAACTGGAGCCCGGCTCGGAAGATTACGACAAGTTCTATGCCTTGCATCCTGAGTGGGAGGCCAAGGATGCTGAGACCCGCGAGCTGTCGAAGACGATGGTGGGAAATCCGCTTGACTTCTTTCTGTTTCTCCAGCAGATAGGCAATCTTGCTCAGCGCGGTCAGGAACCGAATGTGGACGGCCCGGTTTCGCCGAACCGGATGGAACTTTCGGCGGAACGGGCGACCGAAAAGATCAAGGGATTTGCGCGCATGCTGGGCGCCGACTTGGTTCGCACCGGCCCGCTGAACCCGGCATTTGTTTACACCAATGTGGGCAAGACTTGGCACGACCCGGCGCGACCATACGGCGCACCGATTACCTGTAAACACAACAGCGCGGTCAGCATAGCAGTGGGCGTTAACCCGACGCTGATCAAGACTGGGCCGGTGCTGTCGATGGCCACCGAGATCATGCGGGTGTACACGCAACTGGCGATGATCTCTACGACGCTTGCGGCTTACATTCGTTCTCTGGGGTATCCGGCGCGAGCACACATTATGAGTAACTACCAAGTTTTGTGCATCCCGATCGCGATCGAGGCTGGGATGGGCGAGTTGGGACGGCATGGCCTGATGCTGACCAAGGAACTCGGCAGCAGCCTGAAGATCACGACCGTCACCACCGATCTACCGCTGACCTACGATCATCCAGTGGACATAGGCGCCGACGAGTTTTGCCTCGATTGCAAGATCTGCGCCGAAAGCTGCCCGAGCGGCGCCATCTCCCACGACAAGAAGAGGGCAGTGCGAGGGGTGGAGAAATGGGCGATCAACGCGCAGGCTTGCTTCAAGGTTTGGAACGAGACTGGCACGGATTGCGGGGTTTGCCTGGCATCGTGTCCGTGGACGAAACCGCGCACACCTTTTCACCGATTCGCCACCAGCCTGGCGACCAAGAAAAAGAGAGCGGGATGGTGGATGAGCCGCGGCGAAAAGCTGTTCTATGGAAAATTCAGGCCGCAACCTGGACCCTCTTGGTTCGAAACACCGGAACCAATTTGGAAGAAGTACAAGCCATTTCAGTAAAGCCAAGCGACATGCGGTGGTTCGCCGGCCAAGAGCGTACGGGGCTGGATGCACTATCCAACTGGTGAAGCAGCGGCCGCTACGGTGTTCGTATGCAATGTTTAGGCAAGAGGCAATCAAATCGGCACTGCCGTCCATTCCCGGACCTTTCATTCTTCACCGATGCCGCACATGGGAAGGCACGCAGGGATTTCGCTCATTGCGGATTGCTCGTTCCGGCGTTTCCGCCGTTGTGAGTCAACTCCTCGACCACCCCGCGCGTTAAGCGAAGAAGGCCGCGGTAAAAATCCGTCTTTGCCTGCTCGATAGCCTGATCACAATACAATTTCACCCAGCACCCAGCGTGTTGGTCGAAAAACTCCTGTGCTCCGCTCCGTTTGCCGGCTGCCGCCGCAGTGTCACCGCTGTCCCAAGCTGCCTGCTCGCGCTCGGCAAGCAAAGCCAGGAAGTCAAATTCCAAGCCTATGTAGTCGGGGCGGTTGACACTGTCTTGGGAAACCACCACATCGTGTTTTAGATAATCAGTCACCACGGCCTGCAAAACTGCCGCCGCCTCCACATCGCCGGGCATGTATACCCCCTCGTAGGGAGGCGGCGGTCCGTAACCTGGCGCCACGCCGCGAAACAGCCGGGTCCAGTCAACCGCAAGACTCTGGGCTACTTCATCTTCCTGCGCCCCTGTCGAGCCTTCAATAAACCTAGCTATGTCCTTGAGCCCGCACACCGCTTCGTCGGGCAGATCAATCGACTGCGCCAATTGCGCGATCCATTCGCTTCCCAACGAACGCAGTCGCCGCACCAGCGCCTGGTCGGGGCGCTCGTTGAACATCCGCGCCAGAAACATGTACATCGTGGCGCGAGCTTTTGCATCCTCGCCTAATCCGCCCTGCGAAGAAACCGCCCCGGGTTCCTGATCAGTCGCACTCATTTGAACCTCTGTAACCTACACTCGGATTCTACCGCTAGCCAGCAGAAGCCTTCCCTCGTGCCTCGTTGGAAAGTAGTGGATCGAACCAACCTTCCAGTCCGAATCCGCCCATGTGAACCATTTAAGCAAGTTGGGGTGCGGATTCGAGTCGCCGTATAACGCCTCGATCCGCACCCCATTCCGCAATCGTTTCCGCCAGAAGCCTGCCGCCTAGTTGGCCTGGAGGGCCGCCTTGCTCCAGCCGCGATAGATCAGCGCGGCCATCGCCACTACCCCAATGATCGCTATCACTTCAATCAACGACGGCAAATAGCTGCCCAGCGGCAGCTCCCCAAACCACGGCTTCTGCTGCCCTGCCGACAGATACCACAGCTTCTCCAGCAGCACCCCCAATACCGCCAGCCCCGCCGCCGTTTTAACTGACCGCCCTCCAACCAACAGCACCAGGGGCACGATCAGGCCCACGATCACGTGCAGCCAAAGCCCCGTGCCCGTCAACACTCCCAACATCTCTTGTGTTCCCCGGGGCGAGCCGCCGATGAGGCCCGACAGCACCTCGGCTGCCACCAGCACCAGATTCAACCACAGCATCGCCTTCAGTCCCAGCTTCAGCTTCCCGTCGGCCTCCGACGGGATCACCAGCAATGCCAGAGCCTGGCCTCCGATCGCCGCTCCCACAAGGAAGCTCACCACCGACTGGCCGCCGGACCACAGCGGACGCGCGGCCAGACTGCTCAACATCCAGCCTTCCGCCGCCACCAGCACCACGGCCGCCGCCAGCGTCACCCATCCCAAACCGCTTTTTGCCGCCGCCGGTTTCTGGTAGACCAGCACCAGCGTCAGAATGAACGTCAGGGCCAGTAGCCAGAAGTCCCACGTCATCATCGACTCAAAGCGAAAACCAACAACGAGTCGCCACATCGCCAGCGGGCTGCCCACGTCCATCGTGATCATCACCCCCGCCGCGATAAAACTGGCCAAAGCCAGCACCAGCAGCTTCACCCGGGTCAGCGCCGTGGCAAATCCCATCGCTCCCCCGACCACCGCCACCGCTACCAGCCCCGCCCCGGCTCCCGCCGCCGTGAAGAATCCTGCGATGTACAGACCCCAGACCACCTGCTGGCCCAGTCCCGTCACCTGCAGCCCCACGCTCAACTGGTAGATCCAGGCCGCCAGCCACAGTACCACCAGCGCCACCGCTACCCAGCCCGCTGCCGACAGTCCCTTTTCCTCATTCCTCATCGTTGCCGCTGTTGCCATCGCTCGCCTCCTAGACTGGCAAGTAGTACACCGATGGGCTCGTGCCCAGTTCGGCTCGCAATTGATGCCCGCCCCGCTTTGCGATCAGCTGCGCTACTTCGCTTTGCGGATCATCCAGATTCCCAAAGAAACGCGCCTTCGCCGGACAGGTCTCCACGCACTTCGGCGGCTGCCCCGCCTGCACCCGGTCGGCGCAGAAGTTGCACTTCCCCACCTTCCCCACCGGATGCTCGTCCACGTGCGCGCGCTCAAACGCCGTCAGCTTCTGCCCTGCATACTGCGGCTGCAGCGAACTGTAGTTGAATCCCCGCGCGTCGTACGGACACGCCACCATGCAGTACCGGCAACCGATGCACTTCTCCGCGTCCACCGTTACAATCCCGTTCGCCTGCTTCGCCGTCGCCCCCGTCGGACAGACCGTCTTGCACGCCGGCTTCTCGCAGTGCATGCACAGGATCGGCGTGAAATGCAGCCGCGCGCTCGGATACTTCCCCGTCTCCGACACCAGTACCCGGCCCCAGAACACGCCCGGCGGAGTGCCATTCTTCTGCTTGCAAGCTACCGTGCAGGCTTGGCAGCCTACACACCGGCTCAGATCTATCACCATGCCGTATCTCATGTCTCAGCTCCTCAAGCCGCGTACACCTTCACGCGTACCGTGTTCTCTACGCCGCCGGCAATTGGGTCGATCGTGTTCAGCGGCGCACCCAATAATTGGTTGAAGTGCGTTCGCTGCGCCGGCGCTTTGCCCAAGGTATTCACCATCCGCCCCAGTGCCCCGCCTATTCCGACCGAGTCCGGGTGGAACAGCTCCGACACGTGCAATTGTCCCCGCGTCTTGCCATACTTCGATTCCACCCACACCGCTTGCCCTTCCTTCAATCCCCTGGCTGCCGCCACCCTCGGATGCACGCAGATGGTGTTGTACAGCGGATCCAGCTTTTCCCCGGCCTCCATCAGCCAAGGCAACTGGTCCTGCCCGCCCAAGCGGAAGTTAGAAAGAGCCATCTTGAAGTTGAAGCCCAGCAGGTCGAAGTCCTTGGGGCCTAGTCTGATGTCCTTCATCAGCGGAGTTTCGCGCCACTTCAGAATCGGATCGTAGTATGCCAATGTCTCGTTGAAGTCCACGCCCGCCAGCTTGACGTTATTCTTTTCCAGGTTCTGCCGCAGCTTCTGACCGCCCGTCCGCAGTCCTTCAAAGTAGATCTGATATCGCGTTTTGCCCATTGGGAAATACGTATAGTTGTAGCACTTGTCGCGGGTGTCAAATTTCGTCCAAATACCGTTCTGCTTGAACCAATCGACCCCCTTGCCGCGCTCGGTGGTAGCTTGTAATCCCCGATCCCAAATCTCTGCGATGGTGTATACCTTCGTCGGGTCGAGTTGCAGATCAGGTGGCAAGTGCGCGAACGTAATCTCACCCAGCATGATTCCGGCGTGGTTCATTACATCCAGCATGATTGGTAACAACCCAATCCTCTGCCAAATCTGCAGAACGATGTCTTGCGCCAGGCGGGTGTTGTAGGTTGGGGGCACCGGATCGCGCATCATCACCATGCGCAATCCAAGAGTATCCGGACCAATTGCGCCAAAGGTGGTTTCAAAAACGTTGACCGCCAAGCGCTCCAGCATGGCGTGGTCCGGCATGACGATGTCCGATAGTGCGGCCATTTCGTCAAAGTGGTAGCCAATCGTAGTCACGAACGGAATCGAAGCGACAGCCTTGGCCATCAGTTCGGGTTCGACCAGGCTGCTGACCACATTCCCGCCGATTACAAGCGCGCCCTCGATTTTGTAAGGCAAACCATACTTCTCCGGCTCCAGCACCGACTTGTACGCCTGGAACGGCATGGAATGGCGATACGGATAATACTGCGACAAATCCATCGACTGCGGCGGATACGAGAAGGGCACTCCCACCGCTTCATTCGCTGGTATGACGGTGCCATCGGCATCCGGTTTCAGGAGTGGGCCGTGGATGCATGCCAAACAGCTTCCGGGCACATCCAGTGCCCCAACCAGTTCGTTGAGAACTTTGGTGGCCAGATCCGTCACGGTGCCGTCGGCATGGTTGACCGAGCCCCGGTTGACCAGCACCGATACAGGACGGAAGGGCATGGTGACGCCGTTGAGTGTGATCGTTTCGCCAAGGTGCGCATGCGCCACGAATTCCCTGGCGATGCGCCGGATGGTTGCCGCCGGAACCGTAGATTGTTTCTCGGCCCACTCCGGCGTGTATTCCTCCATCGCCGCTTTCATCAGAGTGAAGCCGGTCTTTGCATCGCCGGAAGGTGTACTGACCTGTCCCTCCAGCAATGGCGTGACGCCCGGATCGTCAAACGCGGCAATCTTCCCGGTCCTGCTATCGATCACCTGCGGTTTGCCCGCTGCGTTGCGGAGGTAGCCGCCATCGGCTCCGATCAGGTACGGACCGTTGGTACGATTGGTCAGGAAGTCTGTGTCGATCGTCTTGACTTCATAAAGCACAGTGTTGATCAGGCCCAGCATGAAAGCCAGATCTGTGCCGGGACGAATCGGAACCCATTCGCCCTTGCTTGCATCGGGCGACGAGCGCGGGTCGACTACTACTAGCTTCATGCCCCGCTTGAGGGCGTCGAGCATACCACGGGATTCGCCGTTGGCCGCTCCAATATTGCCGGCCACCGTGCGTCCGAGTGCGATGTTGTACTCGCAGTATGCAAAATCGGCGATCGCCACCGGGAAGCATGACTGTACGAGCTCTGTTGCGTAATGCACGCTGCAGAGCGCTCCGTTGGTCGTTATCAGATTGGGAGTGTGAAACGATGCCGGCACATAAGGTATGAAACTGGTGAAATAGTCCATACCGCCAAAGCCAAGGTTCACCAGCAAGCCGCGCGGATCCTTGTCATGGATCGCCTTGAATTTCTTGGCGACCGTATCCAGCGCCTCGTCCCAGGAAATCTCGACCCAGCCAGGATCCTGATCAAGGCCCTTTTTGGGATTGGTGCGCTTCAACGGAGCTTTGAGGCGGTAAGGGTTATAGAGGTTTTGGATCAGGGTCAAGCCCCGCGGGCAGAGAGTGCCTTTGTTTGTAGGCGAGGCCAGGTTTCCCTTCACCTCCATCACGACGCCGTTTATGATCTTGTATTGCGCCGCACAGTCGCCGCGCATGCACATGCGGCAGTATGTGTAATGCCATTCGCCGTCCTGTGCCTTAGTCGCGGCAGAAGCCGTACTCAGCAGATGAGAACCTCGGTTGCCGAGTATTCCACCACCCAGCACTGCGAGAGTGCCGGTCACTCCCGCAATTTTCATAAAATTGCGCCTAGATAGATCTATGGTATTTGTACTCGTGTCCATTGGGACCTCCGATTCCGCCGTTACCAGCGGTCGACGAGACACGCGCGGCCGCCGAACTCTTCCGCTTCAAAAACCCTTTCGTTGATTATGCGGGGGACAGTATTAAAGATTCCGTGGTTTGTCAAGGACCAACTGAAAGGACCAACTGAAAGTACGAATTGAAAAGATTTCGGGGCTTGTCAGTGGCGAGAACTTTGCAATGCGAAGAGACTTTTCCAATGTGAGATTGTATTCTCCGGCAGATTTTTCCCACCTGACCCGGAGCACATTCGGTTTCCAGCAAACCTGACAATTCTCAATGTACATCTGCTTTGTCCCTGCAGAAAGGTCAACGGCGGTCTCGCTCCATTCGCCGTAACTAGTGCATTGAAATCCAGAGGTCATATCGACGACGAATCGGAAATTCCCCGGATATCTAAAATCAAGTTAGGCTGATCTCACGCCATCACGTATGTCGCTCCATAGGATGGGAGTGCATAACGTACACGGCCTCGTCGTTCTCCTTCCGGAGGAGATGAGTGGGGCACTCCTAAGGAATTCGTACTTATGTGTTCAGAATGGTACAGACTCCTCCTATTGTTCGGTACATGATGAATTAGAGATGCCTGCTAAACCGCTCACCAATATCTCTTTTCGACGGCGCCGGTGACTTCCCATACGAACTCTACGTCAAAGGATGGCTCAGAACGAACTACGGCGTGATAATAGGACCTAAGAGCGGACATCAGAACGCCGTGTGGGAGCGATACAGTTTGAACGGCGACATGGGAAATGACGGATCATCGAACAGCGGCCCATGGCAGGCACTTGATCGGGAGGAGAGGCAGTTCCGATGACAACTTATTCGAATACGACGGGCGCTGCAGGACTAAAATCGCGCTGGTTCAGAATTGGAAGGTTCCTATTTATAGTCGTCTTGATAGTCAGCTTTTTTCTGCTTGGCCATAGCATGGTACGTCACCGCTTCTTTAGAGGTGGCTGGATCAACCAGCACGGCACCGTCCAACCATAGCAGGCACTGAAACAAGTCTCGGCTGCGGCTCCGAAATGATACCAACCAGAATTTCCCTGTTGGTCTCAAAAACGGCACCATGATACACATATCTGGTTTGTTCGCGCACTCTGAACTGATCTTCACCGGAAGCATGTGCTTGCGCACTTACTACCGTGCATCTCATTGCTCGTCGTCAAGAAATCCCCGCAGCATCATCAGGTGACCCCGATAGAAATCGGTTTCCGCGTGCTTCAGCGCCCGCTCGACGAAGGCCGGCACCCAATGCACAAGATGTTCACCGACAAACTTCGACTGCTGCTGTAACAATGCCTTGGCACTTGCTTCCTGGCCAGCCTCCCACGCCTCCAACTCACGGAGAGCAAGCATGCGTAGGAATTCCAGTTCAATACCGATATAGTCGAGCCGTTCTCTGGCGTCGCTGGACATTGCCATTCCCGCAGCGACATAGACATCCGCCAGCGCCTTCAACACGGTCGCTGTATCCGAGATCTGGCCATTCCAAACCGCTTCGCAAGGGGGAGGCGGCCCGTAGGCCGGCGACACTCCGCGGTACAAGCGGGTGCGGTCTATGCCTAACGTTTCCGAAAGCGCCGCAGCACTGGAGTTGAGGGTAGAACGAATGAAGCCTGCCATGAGGGAGGCGCCGGCAGCCATCTCAGGAGCGCTGCTATCTTCGGCGAGGGCGTCCAAGGCACCGAGGAACTCGCTCTCCCGAATCCGCTCGACAAATTCCAGGTCAGGCAGAGTGGTGAAGTGGACGTTGAGGAAAGCGCAAAATGAGGCGCGAGCCCGGGCGATCTCCGCCATTTCCTGCTGGTTCATTGGGGCTTCATCGGCTAATTCCAACTGAGACTGACTCCCTCATCCGAGATTGAGCTATCCGCACCTTGGTTTGTACTGTCATCTATGCCTCGGAGCTGACCGGGAGGAAACGCTTTCCAAGCACAAACAACAGGGCAGCGAGACCGAGAACTCCGATCACCCCTCCGATTTCCACGACACTGGGAGTGTAGCTCGCTTCCGGCTGCATGAACGGAATCGCGCGTCCAGCGACGAGCAGATTCAGCTTGTTGGAAAATATGCCTGCGATCGTCAAAACGGCGGCGACCCGAAGCGTACCGACACCACCACCCGCCCGGACCAACAGCACAAAAGGAATCACTACGCCTAGGATGAGCGCTCCCCAATACAAGGGCGCCAGGCTGCCGCCCGCCAACAGCTTCATGGCGGCTGCCGCCTCGGCGTCTGCCCCATAAAGCACCGCGACCATTTCGACGAAGCTCAAGGCAAACACCACAGGAAGTAAAATCACCACGCCTTTGCGTGCGAACTCGCCAACGCGGCCGTCAGCGCCATGCTTAAGCAGCAGCAGGCACAAAGCCGTCAGCAGCCCTTCAATCAGAAACTCCACCGGGATAAGCGAGCTGTGCCAGAGCGAAGTGCCTGCGCTGACGGTGAGAATCCAGCCCTCGACTATCATCAGAAGGGTAGCTGCCGCTGCCGCCACGCCCGCAATGCTCCGGGTTGGTGCCCGGTAGAGATAGACCGCGGCCACAATGATCGAAAGCGCCAGTAAGTAGAAATCCCAAACAAACATTGATTTGAAGTTTGGCGAGTAAATCATGCTTAAGGCGCGAAGCGGTTTGCCAACGTCCATCAACACCGTCACCCCGGCTGCGACGTAACAGCCGAGCGCTGCAATCAACGCCGAGCGCCGATGCTCTTTCAACTCGGGGAAAGCGCCTAAGTCGCCCAAGGCGGCCAGGATTACAAGGCCGCTTCCTGCTCCTGCGAGCAGGAAAAACACCGCGATGTAGGCTCCCCATGAAATACTTTGTCCAACCCCCAGAACGTCGAAGCCCAGCGCGAGCTGTACGATCCAGGCGATAATTCCGATTACGACCAAAACGCCCAGGCCGATCACCCAGGGCCGGTCGTTCGTATCGCGTTGCATAGTTACCGAGGTCGCCATCTCTGGGCTCCTTTAGCTGATATAGAAGACGTTCGGCTTGGTGCCGGCTTCAGGTTTGAGCGGCTGCGCGTTGCGAGCGGCAACCAGTTTGGATACGTCGCTATTCGGATCATCGAGGTCGCCAAACGTCAATGCCTTCGGCGGGCAAGTCTGGACACAGGCGGGTTGCTGCCCCTGGGTCAAACGTCCCGCGCAGAAGTTGCATTTCCCGACCGTTCCAACCTGGTTTTTGGGATAGACGGCCTTTTCGTACGGCGTCAATCCTTTGCCCGGGAAATACCCCTTGCTGTTGGAGGATACAAAATACCTCGCGCCGTAAGGACAGGCCGCCTGACAATAACGGCAGCCGATACATTTGTCGGCATCCACATTCACGATGCCATTGGCCTGCTTTTTCGTGGCCCCAACCGGGCATACGTCAGCACAGGGTGGCTTTTCGCACTGGTTGCACAACAACGGCGTGAAGACATAACGCGCGGTAGGGTAGGCGCCGTTTTCGACTTTAACCACCTTACGCCAGAACACACCGGGCCCAGTACCGTTTTGCTGTTTGCAGGCGACGGTGCAGGCGTCACAACCGATACACCGCTTCTGGTTGATCACCATTGCGTATCGCATCTCTGTCCTCCTATACCTTCACCAGCCGAACGCGCGGCGAATTGTCAAGCCCGCCCCCGACCGGATCGATGGTCGCTTCGTCGCCCGAAACCAGTTGATTAAACTGCGCGCCGCCCTTGGCGATCGGGTTCATCTGTAGGCCGAAGCGGCCGAAGTTGCCGCCGATACCGACCACTTCCGGATGAATCATCTCGGTCAAATGGAGCTTGCCCTCGGTGCTGCCGCCCCACTGCGACTCGATGCGCACCCGCTGCCCTTCCTCGTAGCTCATCTTCTTAGCGGTAGCCCGGTTGATCAGAACCACCTTCAAATCGGGAACGTACTTGTCGATAATTTCCTGCAGCCAGGGATCCTCGACGTTGCCGTAGGTGTTGGTCACCATGTAGTGCGTCTTCCAGTTGGCTACTTTGAACGGGTGTTCCTTGGTGGTGCCGAAGTTGAGAGGCTCGTACCATAGAGTGAAGCCGGAATACTGGCGCAGCAGATCGTCCATGTCACAGTTGGGCACAGTGGCGCCCACCCTTTCCATGTTGGCCTTCAGCTGCTTGCCGATACGCGCCAACTTCTCGTAATAGATCGGTTGGCGGATGGCATTGTCGGGCGCGTAATAGTAGTTGTAGCTTTCCTTAATCGTCTCCAGTTTGATGCCTTTGAAGGCGGTCTTGGCGAAGTCCTGGAAACCGGCGTTCGGGCCGTAGTCACTCTTTATTTTGCGCTCGACGATCTCTTCCCAACTGTAAGCCTTGCCGGGGCTGAGCTCAAACTCAGGCGACATGCCTGGAGGGAAGTCCTTGCTTATTGGCATGCACAGAAACGGCGTCTTGTTGACCATCATGTTGAGCGGCGCCAGGAAGCCGGCCCGCTGCGCCAAAGCGATGAAGATGTCGTTGACGTTCATGGTGTTGAACGTGCGCTTCACCGCTGGCCGCTTCACCAGCGTCCCCATCAGGCCGCGGGTTTCATCGGTGGCGTCCTTCTCATTGCGGAACATGCGGTACATCTGCGTGCGCTCGAGGCTGTGGTCCTCGGGCATCACGATGTCGGCGATCTGCGTGGCTTCGTCGAAGTGATAGGCAAGGCTGGCGATGAAGGGAATCTTGGCAACCGCCTTCAGCACATCCTCCCGGTTTGCGTTGCAGGCAATGGGATTGGATGCGTGGAATATCAGCACCTTGACCGGGTATTTGATGTAGTACCTGTCGGGATCAGCAATTGCCTTCCACGCCAAGTGGGGCGTTGCGTGCTTAACCGGGTAGATGCCGCCCATATCCAGCGCCTTCGGCGGGAACACGAAAGGAATGCCTGTCACCTGCTCGTGCATGATGTGACTGGCGGTCAGGATGCCGTCCGCGTCCGGTTGGAGGTACGGGTACCAGCTCTGGTTGGAGCAGCCCAGCATGGAACCGGGCACGTCTACCGCGCCCAGCAGCACGTTCACCGTGCACAGGGCTTTGTAGGCCTGCTCCCCCAGTCGGTTGGCCACCGAACCGCGGCCGATGTTGACGCAGGCCGGGCGGTACGGGAACTTGTAGCCGTCTATATCAATGAACGAGCCAATCCTGGCTTCGCGAACCAGGTTGTTGGCAATCTCGCGGATCTTGGCCGCCGGGATCGTTGTCTGCTTGCTCGCCCACTCGGGCGTGTACTGCGCCACGAACTCCTTCAACAACTGGAAGGCGGGTTTCACCGTGCGGCCGTTCACTTGGTAGGTGCCAGTCAGAGCATAAGTCTCGCCCTTCGAACTGTCGAAGGGCACGGCGCGGTTCTTGGCGGTGTCCCAGACCAGCGGCTTCTTGGAGCCGGGGTCGCGAGCGTAATCCTCCATGTAGACCGTGCTGCCCTTTATCTCCTGCTTGGTGTCAGGAACCAGGTAAGGCGCGTTGCTGCGCACCTTCAACCACCATTCGTCGTAGCGTCCGATCTCGTGAATAATTACATTCACCAGGGCAAGTCCAAAGGCGGCATCCGTACCGGGCCGGATCGGCACCCACTCTCCGACTTGGCCTTGGCGGTCTGCGATCGGATTGACCGAGATTACCTTCATACCGCGTTCGACAGCATCCGCGAAATGTCTGCTGCTGCCGCTGGCAATGGCATAATCGCCCCCAAAGCTGCGCCCCAGGATAACGACATAGTTGCACCGCTCCAGATCGATGCGGTCCAACATGGTGCCGCTCAGGTGGAGCGAGGAGAAGTGTTCGGGGCAGAGCGGTCCGGGCGTGCCGATGGTGTTGGAGGTGCCGAAGGCCTGCCCGAAAGGCAGCCGCGTCTCCTCAAAGCCGAAGCCCCAGAAATAGACAAAGCTGTCGGGATTGGTATCGCGCGCGTCCTTGAGCTTGGCGCCGGTGGTGTTGAGCGCCTCCTCCCAGGAGATCTCCACCCACTTGGGATCATCTTCCAACTTGCGCGAAGGATTAGTACGTTTTAAAGGTGTTTTGACCCGGTACGGGTTATACAGACTATTAATGGCGGCAAGGCCGCGCGGGCATAGCCGCCCTTGATTGACCGGGCTGGCGGGATCGCCCATCAGGCCCACTGCCACGCCATTGGTTACGGTCACCAGATTGGAGCACGTTGGCTGGTGGCAACCGCTGCAAAAGCTTGCCTTTATCTCGGTAGTCGAGCCAGTCGCGGCCTTGACCACGTCCACCAACATCCCCGCATGACCGCTAATCAGTTTGTCACCCGCGGCCACAACAGCCACCGCAGCAGCACTCGTGAGGAAATGCCGGCGTGTCAGCCTGCCACCACGACCCTTAATGTTGTCATCCATCGCTCGCCTCCTGTGTCGTGATACCTTTCCTGCCGGTCGAAATCAGGGCGTTACTACACGTAACGCCAGGTACGACTCCTGCATCATTCGGCTCCTGTGCTTCCTGAAAATCTTCAGTAGACGCGGATTCTCCTAATCCGCATTTGCATCCAGAGTTTCAAGATGGCAGACACTATAAGGCGAAGAAATAGGAATGACAAGGAAGTTAATCACGTAGGTTTTGAAAATAAACATGGTCTCGCGTGGCCGCCGATTGTCTTCAGACAATAGCCGCGTTTCCACAAGAGCGTCGGCACTCTTTTTGTTCGCGCCGTTTCTGCATAGTCGGGTCTCCAAG
>JBEKXQ010000087.1:0-25865 GCA_049511915.1 Candidatus Korobacteraceae bacterium | reverse complement strand
TTATGTTCTCACGAATTGGTCAAGAAGTCGGTGACTGGAGTCACCTGGTTAGGTGATGAGATGGCTAGCGTTGCCAGCACCTCAGATTTTTCTCGCGAATTCGGGACTGTGAGGGCAATGCCTGTGAATGCGCTAGTTCCGAAATGGAACTGGTCGGGATAAGAAAGCAGGAATGGTCATTGAACAGAGTCCGAACGCTATCTTAGCGAAAGTTGTTCTGTCGGAATCAATCGTTCTGCTGAAAGGATAAACCAATGAAAAACGCTTTCGTTCTAGCCCTTGTGGCTTGCATGCTGATGCTTTCGGTCAGCACTTTTGCAGTAACGGCAACGCCGACCTACACGCCGTCTGTGGTTGCAGTTAATCCCCCCACGCCGCCTGGGCCCCCCATACCGCCCAGTCCGCCTCCGCCTCCGAAACACCCAGGACCGATAGTTTGCCACGTTCTCCCTGTCGTTTGTGAGTAACAGTGGCCCGTCGGCGGTCAACTCCCCTGAGCCATCAGGGGAAAGCCGCAGAGGAGATTCAGGAGCAGATGCGCCAGAGAGCTTATGAGCTGTACGAAGCACATGGTAGAGGACACGGTTATGACCTCGATGACTGGCTCCTAGCGGAAGCTGAGGTGACTCAGAAAACAAAAGGAGTAGCTGCATGAAACCGACAGCACCAAACAAGAAGCAACCCGCCAAGTTGCGAGGGATGAGTGCTAGGAAGAAGAAGGTGAAGTTGGCACGGCAGCCGCTCACTCCTCCTAACTTTCCGGTTAAGCCACAGGACGTGTTCTGAGACCCTTGGCCCTGCGTCTCGCTTGCGCCTAGATGCCGTCCAACCCTAATGGGGAAGGTGGGGACTAAGGGCGAATCGTGCGGAGCCACTAAGCTCTGGGGCCTGCCCACCTTTGACCGCAGTCCAGACGGCGACCCGCAGTAGCGCCGAACGAGTGGCAGCACAGAAGATCGCCTATGCAAATCAGATTGAACCACTATCTCGGACCCGTTTCGGCCGGGGTTGACATTGCGCCATTGGAGTGCGAACCCATGACCATAAGCTCTGCGTTGCGAGCGTCCGCCCGAGTGACGAGGGGTTCAGCGGCGCGATAGCCTGACTCGGCGGCCTTCCTTTGCCAACCCGCAATACTCGGGTGCGATTTGTCGTAAAGAGGAAACCACTGAAGAAGCAAATCGATGTTCGAGCTGAGCGCATGGGTTCAGCAAGATCGAGGTCTTGATAGGACAGTGCCAATAAATATCTGCTCGGAATCGGTGACCGCTAACGCGTTACGGCTACATGAGTCTCAGTTCTTTCTACGCCAGGCATCCGCTGCACCTTCTCCAGGACAAGCTCAGTGAGATCCTTCCAGTCCTGCACTTCTACGACAGAGTAAATATCCTGGGTACCCCAGCAAGCGTCTGCCATCTTAACTCCGGGAAGGATGGACATTTCCTGAGCAATCCCAAGCGCCGTTCCCGTTCTTGCAGTTATTACCACATAAGCTTTCATACACACCTCCCGAGAGTGCTACAGTGGCCGCGAGCTCACGATATTTCCGTCGGGGCCACGTGTCAGTAATGCAAGAGGCTGCCCTTGCCGACTCCGAACTGTGATACGGATCGGCATCGTCCCAGGGAGGGCATGCGTTGCGCACGAATCGCACGGATCATAGGCACGAAACGCCATCTCGATCCGGTTCAGGACCCCCTCTGGGACCTCGCCGCGATGAATCAGTCCTTTGGCCGCCTTCTCCACGCTCATTGCCATGCGAGCCGCATTGTTCTGTGTGGCAACAATGAGATTGGCGCGTTGCACGATGCCGTGCTCGTCGGTATGGTAGTGATGGATGAGCGTTCCGCGCGGCGCTTCGACTACTCCGATACCTTCGGTTGGGATCGCCGTGGGGAGCACACGATATTCCGGATTGAGCAGCGTGTTGTCGCCTGCGAGCTCCCGCATTCGCTCCGCAGCATACAGAATTTCGATCAGACGTGCCCAGTGGTTCGCGAGGGTGTGATGCACAGGCTTTCCGCCTAGGACGTCGAAGAAGCGCCGATATTCAATGTCCGCCAGCGGTGTCGCCATGCCATCTGCCGCATTCAGGCGCGCCAACGGCGCCACGCTGAACACGCTGGTGTCGTCGCCGTCGACGAAGCCCTTCCAGCCTAGAGGTTTCAAGTAGCAGAACTTGGCGTATGTCCATGGTTCGACGTGTTCGGCAATGACACTGGCATAGTCTTCAGCCGCAAATCTCTTCCACTCTTTTGCTTGCGGCGTGACCAAACGGATCTTGCCTTCATAAAAATTGACCCGGTTAGCGCCATCAACCAGTCCCATGTAGAAGGTGCGATGGGTGTAGTCGTCGCTGGTGATCAGGTCAAGGTAATCGCGGCGACCCAGCACCGTCTCGTCAAACAGACGCAGCGTTGAAGTCGCAAACACAACTGCGTCTTCAGCGGCGGCCTGAAACTGGCTCTGCATCTCCGGCGTGAAGCGCTTGGCGACTCCGCCGGGCAGTCCGAACACCGGATGTATCGCCTTTCCGGCGACCAACGTGATCAGCTCGCGGAGTTGGCGGCGCATCCGAATGACCTCCTTTGCGCGTTCCGAACCTACCGCTTCAATCACGCCCAGTATGTTGCGCCGCGCCGCCGAAGCGTCCGGCCCCAGAACAAAGTCGGGCCCGCCGAGATAGTAGAAGTGCAGGCTGTGGTCCTCTACCATGAAGGCACAGTAGACGAGTTCGCGGATCTTTCTTGCGGCCTCAGGTGGCACAACGTGGTATACGGCGTCAAGCGCCTTGGTCGCAGCCATGTGATGCGCCATGGGACAGACGCCACAAATACGCGATGTGATTTGTGGCATCTCCTCAACGTGACGTCCCTGGACGAACTTCTCAAATCCGCGCAGCTCCGGCACCTGAAAATAAGCGCGATCGACCTCGCCGGCATCGTCCAGGAAGATCTCGATCTTTCCATGACCTTCCAGACGCGTGACCGGGTCAATCGTGACGCGCCGCTGGCGATACTCGTCCTCTGCCCTATCGGCGGACTGTTGCCACGCTTTGTTTATTGGGATGGTTGCGGGCATAAATCACCTCGGTGAACTTGGCCTAAACGCCGCGTCTGGCGCGGAGCAATGAAGCCGGCAAGCTGTAACGGTAAAACGTGCCGGCGGGATCGGGAATCGTGTCCAGGATTTGCTCGATCTCCGCTTCGTCCTGGCTGTCGATCAGCGAGGCAATAGCGGAAAGTGCTTTGGCGCCCTGGTCGCGGACTCGTCCGGGCGCACCGCAACAACCCGTACAGGGCATGTTGCCCTTGATGCACGCGGCCTCACACCCTGCGCGTGTGCTCGGCCCCAGGCAAAGCAGGCCTTGCTCCAGTAGGCACTGGGTTTCGTCGATCACGATTTCATGAGGACGGCGGAACTGTTTGAGCGCGATTTTGTCCGGTTTGGAATCCTTGCGAGGGCACTCAGTACATAGCGCCTGGTCGGGAGCCAGCACCGTGCCTTGCTCCGGAGGATGGTCGCCGAGCAGGGTTGCCACCGCACGGGTGATGATCTTCCGCAGAGGAGGACAGCCAGGAACGTAGTAATCCACCTCGACCACTTGGTCCAGAGTGTGCACGCTCCCTGAGAAAGCCGGCAGGGCTAAATTGCCGTTTGCGTCAATGCTGGGGTCACCCGGCAGGACATGATCCGAATTCTCTGTCGTGGGGCCGTCCAAGTACACCTGCTGCAGGATGCTGTCACGCGTAAAAAGATTGGCAAGCCCGGGAATACCACCCATCTGCGAGCAAGAGCCAAACGCAACCAAATATCGCGACTTTCGGCGGAGCAGGTGAGCCATGTCGTCCTGTTCCGAGGTGCGAATTGCGCCGTTGAGAAATGTCACTAGGATAGAGCCGTCCTGCATTTGCTCGAGGTCGTGCCGCTTGTAATCCAGCGCGACCGGCCAGAAGACGATGTCGGCCGCCGCCACCACATCGAGAACTTCTTCCGCCAAATCAACCACGGCTTCCTCGCAGCCGCCGCAGGAGGCGCACCAGTAGAATGCGATCTTTGGTTTCTCGCCCATCAGATAGTCACCTCCTCGAAGGCGGGTTCCTGCGCGCTGGAAATCTCCGGCGCTAGCGGCCGGTTCATCTGCAGCGGGCCTAGCTTGCGCAACTTCGCCACCATGTCGTCAATCACCTCCCGTACGCGCTCGCCTTCGGCAGCCGATATCCATTCCACGCGAAAGCGTTCTTCTTCGATGCCCATCTGTTGCAGCAATCGCGATAACAGCAGTGCCCGGCGCAGGCAGTTGTAGTTGCCCTGCTGGTAATGGCAATCGCCCGGATGGCAGCCACCGATGAGCACGCCGTCGGCGCCGTGAGCGAAGGCATCCAGAACAAACTGCGGATCAATACGCCCGGAGCACATCACTCGCACCACGCGCACATTCGGCTGGTACTTGATGCGCGAGGTGCCGGCGAGATCGGCGGCGAGGTAGGTACACCAGGTGCAGAAGAAGCCCACGATCCGCGGCTCGGCAGTTTCGGGAACAGCATGGCTCTCTTTGTCAAATTTGGCGGCGTTAAGCATAGGCCAGCAAACCCTCCACTTCTTCGAAGATCTCCCCATCTTCAAACACGTTTTGTTGGATCGAAGCTGACGGGCAGGTGGCCGCGCACGTACCGCATCCCTTGCATACCACCTCATTGACGCGTGCAGTTTTCGTCTCTTGAATGAATGAAATTGCCGAGTACGGGCAGATGGTGAGACAGGTTTTGCACCCCGAGCAGCTCTCCTCCAATACGTGTGCGGTGTAAGGCTCCAGCTCGACATACTTCGCGTCGGCAAGCGCCATCGCCTCGGCTGCGGCTGCGCCAGCCTGTGCCACACAGTCGGGGATGTCCTTCGGCCCCTGGCATGCGCCGGCAATGAAGACGCCATCGGTGAAGGTGCTCACCGGCGCCAGCTTGGGATGGCGTTCGAGGAACCAGCCTTCCTCCGAGCAACTGATATTGAGGAGCCGTCGCACGTCGCGCGCGTCGGCCTGCGGCTCCAGCCCAACGGAGAGAACGACCATGTCCACGGGAATGCGGCGCACAAATCCCGCCAGCGTGTCTTCCGCGCGGATGATCAGCTTTCCTTCTTCGGAGGGATGCGCCGGCCAGTCCGTCACCTCGGCAACGCGGCCGCGCACAAAATGTACACCTTCATCCAGCAGCCGGTCATAGAACTCCTCGTAACCTTTGCCGGGAGTTCTCATATCGATGTAGAAGTTGTAGACCTCGGCGCTGGTGCGCTCGCGAATCAGGTGGGCCAGCTTCAGCGAGTACATGCAGCAGACTTTGGAGCACCAGCGGTTGGTGTTGTGATCGCGGGAGCCGACACAGTGAATGATGCCCACCATCCGCGGCTGGGTGCCGTCGCGCAGCACAATGTTGCCGCCGCTTGGGCCGGAGGCGTTGATCAGCCGCTCGACCTCAAGCGCGGTGTAAACGTTCTTGTGTCGGCCGTAGCCGTAGTAGACGTTGCGTCGCGCGTCGAACGTCTTGAAGCCAGTGCAGACGATGATGCTGCCGACTTCAATCTCATCGAACCATTGTTTCTGGTTGAAGTCGATGGCCCTGCGCTCGCCGCAGACCTCCACGCACGTCTTCTTGCATTTGTGCGATTTGAATTCAATGCAGGCATCGGGATCGATCAGCACCTTCTGCGGCACCGCCTGCGGGAATGGCAGATAAATAGGCTTGCGCTTGCTCAAGCCCATGTTGAACTCGTCAGCCCAGCGACCTTCTTTGTACACACAGGCTTCGACGCACTCCTGACAGCCGATGCATAGTTCCTCGAGGATGTAGCGGGGCTTGTGCCGGACCTTCACCTTGTAATTGCCAACGTAACCTTCGACGACTGCCACTTCCGCATACGTCCACAGGGTGATGTTGGGATGTGAACCCACAGCCGTCATCTTCGGCGTCAGGATGCAAGCTGCACAGTCAAGCGTGGGGAAGGTCTTGTCGAAATACGCCATGTGCCCGCCTATGGTCGGCTGGCGCTCGACCAGGTAAACGTGCTTGCCGGAGTTGGCGATGTTCAGCGCAGCATGAATTCCGGCAATGCCTCCGCCCACCACCAGCACGTTGGGATTGATCGCCACCTTCCGCTTCTCCAGCGGCTTGTGCAATCGCACACGGCGCACGGCCGCGCGCACAAGGTCCTTAGCTTTGGCGGTGGCCTCCAGCTTGTTTGTATGCACCCAAGAGACGTGCTCGCGGATGTTCACCATCTGCAGGAGGTACGGGTTAATGCCTGCCTTCAGCAGGGCTCCGCGAAACGTGGGTTCGTGCATCAGCGGCGAGCAGGAGGCCACTACAATGCGATTCAGTCCATGCGCGCTGATGTCCTGCCGGATTAACTCCTGCCCTGGATCGGAGCACATATACTTGTACTCGCGTGCAACCGCAACGTCGGGCAAGCAGGCGGCGTACTCGGTAATCGCGTGCACGTCCACTGTTCCGGCGATGTTGGATCCGCAGTGACAAACGTACACGCCGATCTTCAGCGCCGAATTTGGAGTGCGGGTATCAGACATACGCGATCTCCCTGTGCGCCAGCACCGGCTCGATGCTGACGAATGAACGTTGTAATCCGGCCTGCTTCAGCGGGATGCCAAACGCCACCGCTAACAATTGCGTGAAGTAAAGCACGGGAAGATCGAACTGATGGGCGTTGCTGGCCTGCTCCTGGAAAGCCTCCAGGTTGAACTGGCAAAGCGGACAGACGGTCGCAATCGTCTCCGCCCCCACGCGCAACGCTCCAGCCAGAAGACGCTGGATACGATCTAACCCAACCTCAGGCAGTGTCCCTTTTTGACTGCCGGCACAGCATTGCGTCTTCAGCGGATAATCGACGATTGTGGCGCCGCACGCCGCGAGGAGCCGATCCATCGATGTGGGCTCCCTCTGGTTATCAAACAATGCATAAGGCCGGACAAGCTGACAGCCGTAATAGGTCGCCACTTCCAGACCGTTCAGCGAATGGACGACTTTTGCCTTGATCGCGGGCAGGCCGACATCATTAAGCAGAATGTCCAGGGGATGCCGAATCCTGACGCTGAGGTCAGTGGAATAACCGATCGCGGTGAGCGCATGCTCAACGATGTGGCCAATCCAGGGATAGTCGCGCACATAGTTCTGGGTCTTATGCAGGCCCAGGTAGCAGGCAGCGCACGGCGCCATAAGATCCCTGCCCGTCTTCTTGGCCAGCGAAAGATTGCGCGCCGCCAAGGCATAGGATTGCACTTCGTCGTAAGACATGTAGGTAGTGGCCCCGCAGCAGTTCCAGTCGTCCAGTTCTTCCAACTCAACTTCCAGCGCATGGAAGACCGCCAGCAGCGACTCCTCATAGGCCCGGCCAGTGCCCTTCAAGGAGCATCCTGGATAGTAGGTGTATTTCATCGTGCCAGCTCCTTCCTGGTAGCTGCCACGTCCTGCAACAGCCCAATGATTTCTGTCTGACGACTGACCTTCTCACGCGCCCAGCGCATGCGTCCGGTGCGCAGCAGCCTCAGGCCGAGATAGGAAAAGCCGATCAGCCGCATTAGCCCGGTCTTGAAAAACACTCGCATCACCAAGCGGCTCTCCGTGATCCGTCCCCAGCCGAGAATCATCCTGGAGAATTCGCGGGCCAGCTCCGGAATTGCAAAGCGCTTAGGGTAGAAATGTTCCTGGATAGCGCGCGCCTTCAACGCATACATCAGGTCGGTGACTTTAATCCCTTTTGGACACTCTACGGCGCAGGCATAGCATGAGGTGCACAGCCAAATGGTGTAGCTGCTGAGCACCTCCTCCTTGAATCCTTCGCGGGAAAGGTGCATGAGCCGCCGTGGCGTGTAATCCATCCACAGCGACAGCGGACAGCTCGCGCTGCACAAACCGCATTGCAGGCAATGCCGGATGCGCTCGCCGCCGGGATTTTGCGTGATCCAGCGCGCGAACGCCGGATCGCGTTCCGCTTCGAACTTTACAATCCGCTTCAGCTCCATCCCTATCTCCTTCCGGGCTTTCTCAAGCTTCCAGGTCGACGAAGACTGCCAAATGCTCAACTGCCAACGCAAAACCGACCACGCCTGCCGCAATCAAGCTGTACGCGATCAGGAACTCGCTCCAGTGCGGCAAATGGTTCTGCCGCATGCCGGTCTCCAACGCAGTAATGGCCGTGTTCAGGCGGTTGGCGATTACGCCGAGGATGATCAGGGCGGAGCCAACGAACAACTCCCGAGGCTGAGTTCCGCTTCCACGGATCCACAGCATCCCGCACAGCAACAGAGCGACTTCCAATACCATGAGCAGCCCCTCGCGGCTTCCGGTGAACATGGACCAGAACAGACCACGCTTCACCAGGTCCAATATCCGCAGGCACAAGTAAATGAAAACCGCCGCGGTGAGCAGCCGCGCAAGGATCGGTTGCAGCCTTGCCGGAAGCGTTTTGCGGAAAGCCAGCAGGCTCCGCCACGATGCAAAAAGCAGAATCGCAAGTCCGAACACGACGGAGGACAAATAGAACAGCGAGGGCAGACTCGGGCCAGTCCACAGGGGAGAGAACTTCGTTTCCGACAGCCGGATCAGGCTGCTTAATCCGAACTGGTGAACGGCTGCCAGAACAGTCGCCACGATCAGCAGCGGTAGATCGAACCGGTTGAGGACCGCGAACCAGCGGGCCCGCGCGATCCTTACCGAGTACTGAGGCAGGAACTCGACAAACAGGAGCAGAGCGAGAACGATGATGGTCCACCCGGCTCCGGAAAGCAGGGAGCGCGCTTTCCAAGCCTGAAACCATACTTGCCAACGAGGCGCTGCATCATTAGCGACCTTCCCTAGGATCGCGACGACGTAGCTGAGGGCGCCGGCTAACAGGCATGCTCGCCCCACGGCTCTCCATTCCGGTCCGCCCATTACGGAAGCCATGCTGGCAATTGTCAGAGCGCCTGCCGCCAATGCGATCCCGCAAAAGACATTCAGCCCTAAGTACAAGCCAGAGGGAAAGCTGTCGACGAGGTGGGTCGTGGTGGCGAAACCGAAGCGTATGCTTAGAAATGCGGCTCCGGCGCCCCCTATCGTTGCAAAGAGAACTAGTCCTCGCCAGCCACTTAACCGTAATTGGCTCGCGGTCGCGGACATGCAGCACTTCCTGAACCGGGCGCTTGATCGGTCCGTACGCTGCTGTTAAACAGGCATGCCTAGCGATGCTACTCCTGACGCGGCATTCGACTCCGTTGGGCGCGTTGCTGATAGAGGCAGTTGCGTCCTCCCAGATCTCTCACCAGGCATTTGCCTCGAAAATAGATTCCACAGTGCAGGCAGATCTGGTCCGGCTTGCTGCTGTGATTCACGATGGCCGCCGTCACATGATCCAAAAGCTTGGCGGTCTTACGCAGGTCCTTTGCCGAATAGCCGCGAAATACTTCCGCCAGCCTACGCTTGCGCTTATCGTCGTAATCGGCGAGGAGTCGGCGAGAGCGGGGGGTCAGAGATACATGGGCCGCTCGACGATCGGCTGCTCCGATTGCCCGCGCAAGCCAGCCTGCCTGCACAAGCTTGTCCACCATCTTGCTCGCGGCGGCGCTGCTGACTCCCAAGAAGGCAGCCAGCTCACCAATGGTCTGCGTCTTCGCCACCGACAGGAGCTGCAGGAGCTTGAGTTGCGCAAAGCTCAGTTGCGTTCCTGAGACCTGCCGCAGCAGTCCCGCCTGTAACACATCGGTCAAGGCAGAAGAAAACAGGTGAGCACTACCCACAAAATCGCGCATGGCATTCGGCCCGTCGGATTTGAGAATGGCGGCACGCACTCCAAACTCCCTTTATAATTGTATAACTATGTTAATATTAAATCACGTTACTTATTTGACTGACGGCCCTCCTGCAAGTCGTCGGCGGGGTTGTTCAAGGGTGTTGGATCAGCCGACCCTCAACCTCAAATATGGCCGGCAGTTCCGGTTCCGGGACAAGCAGCGATGAACATCGCTGGCAGTGCCTGCGTGCCGCCCTCCAACGAGGCGGGACTACAGCGACCCGTGAACAGGTGCAGCATGACGGTGCCCGGCACAAGCAAGCATGAAAATGGGTGTGTGACGGGTGCAGAATGATTACTGCCGCTGTCGATTTAGCTTGGACTTTGGCATTAGTGCGGTAGTTGGAGCCTGTTGAACAGGTTGGGCGGGACGCGGTAGGAACAATCAAGTGTTGCCTCCTTGGGGAGAGCGCGAAAGGGAGAATCTTTAAAGCACTGGCGTCTTCGGCAGTGGTAAAGGATCTGCCATGAAGGTGCATCGCAACTGTTGCGGTCGCCGCACATCTGCTTCTTAAGGGGAGCTGCTGCGGGATGGGAGTGCAGTTCCTGAACGTCGTGGCCCGTTCCCGAACAGCCGTAGCAGCGGAAGTTCTGTTCTTGCGAAAGCAGCTGGCTTACTACCGGTCCAACCCCCGTCAGGACTCTCATTAATATTGCCTTGCTACATTATGGCGTGTACTCCCAGATCGTGCCGACATCAGTAATCCCTCGAATCTCCGTAGCCCCGTAGATATTGCCATCTGCGCCAAGCAGAGGAGAGCCTTCAATGACGAACTATAGTTCCTCAATCATTTAGCGTCAAACGACAACTATGGGGCGTGCCCAAAAATATTGGTGCTGATAAACAGCGTGAGTCCCGCACGTTAGGTGAGGCTGTCGGTGCTGAGATTACCCGGTTGCGTGTCGATCAAGGCTGGAGCCAACTGAAGTTGGCGCACGATCTCGGCTACACAGAGCGCTACGTTGGACAACTGGAGCGTGGCACCAAGAGCCCAACTCTACGAACGCTCGCCGATCTCGCCAAAACCTTTTCCACCGAGGTTTCCACCATACTCAGAGCCGCGGAGCGGCGACATCGCAGGGCTGCGAAGCGCTGATTCTTCTCGCGGACTCGCCAAGCTGGTCGCGCCAGGTGGGTTTCAGGAGCGGGCGACGAAGGTGGGCGCTGACGAGGAGTTTTCGAACCTGATGCCCAACGAAATTCCCCTACGAACATTCGTGACTAGCGCCGGACGGAAGCAACTGATGCTGTGGCCGTGTGTCTTCTCTCGCACGCTCGGATAGACAATTCCTGCTGATCCTTGTTCCAAGAGAATGTGCGCAAGCCTTTGCGAGGCGGCATAGCTGTCCGGAGCCAAACATTCGCGAAATTCCGAACGTTTCCGAATGTCATGGAACTCCGCCCGAAAATCGGCCAGATAGTCGACATACTCGAAGACCTCCGGATAGGGCCAATTGATCTCTTGAAGCTCTCGGCCCCGATGGAACGCCACTTCTGCTTGGGAGGTTTCAAGCCGGAAGGCGGCGTACCATGCACCGCGTTCCGAGCCATTGAAGCGACTGCCGCCAAGATGAGCATAAGTAAACGCAGCATTCACGACATACGCGCAGGAAACTCCGAATACCAGTTCGTGGATGCCGATGCCCGGCAACAAACCCGATTCCCCGAGTACGCGATTATCAGTCGAGCGGTCGAGCTCGCTAAGAGCGCTGGTTTCGCTGTTCTCGTCAGCCAGTCTCGAGAGGCCACTTTGCTCCTCGAGTGCGTACTTGCGTGGAACCAATCTATGCGTGTCGTCCTGCCGAAGTTGAGTGAGCGGCGGCAGTTTCATCCTGCGACTCTGCGCGCATCCAGAAGTTGTCGCACCCGCATCATCGCCGGCTGCCCGCCCTTGACCATATAAGCGAGAGGGGTTTCGCCGGCAAACATCGGGTTTGTGTTGGGCAGACAGATCCAGGCATCTGCAAGCTTTTGGCTGTAGAGGATGTTCAGGGCCTTGAATATTCCGACCAAAAGCGACACTCTGGTCAACCGATCCTGGTCAAGCGGCGTCTTAGTCTCCCCTGCTTTCATCTGGTAGAACGCTCCGTTGGAGATTCCGCCTAGCAGTTGCTTTGCTTCTTCATCGCGAATGTTCCAAGCCGCCGCAATTTTGAAGAATGCCCTACGCGCCGCAGGACTCAATCTCTTCTGGACCTGCTTGTCGGACAGATCGGCCGGCAAATCTGCGGTAAAACCGGCAACTGGGTGGGACAGAACTGCCATGTACTATCTCCTTTTACGGAGTATTATAACTCCGAATATGGATGGAAGCAAGATCAGCCGTGCACTGCTGGCGATCTGGACACGGCCCGGTTGTACCCTTTCCTTGAGGCCCGCCATGAAGTTCCAGCAGTTCTCATTTGGGCAGATTCGAATCGATGGCATTGAGTACGTCTATGACGTGGTGATCGACCGAGGCAAGGTGCGCAAGCGGGAGAAGAAAGCTTCCAAGAAGTTCCGCGAAGCCTTCGGACACACGCCGCTCTCCCTGGAAGAGGATATCCCGTGGAAATGCAGCCGGTTAGTGATCGGCACGGGCGAAGGAGCGCTGCCAGTCATGGATGAGGTCAGACGTGAGGCCAAGCGGCGCAAAGTTGAATTGCTCGTCCTCCCGACGGAAGAAGCCATGGAGCTTTTGAATAAGCGCGCCAAAAACACCAATGCAATTCTCCATGTGACCTGCTAAACGTTGGATTCTCCGGTCCGACGCTGGCAATGCGGCTAGATGTCGATGACCTCATGCGCGGAAAGCTGACCACGAGTAAAGACGAGTTTTTTACGCGTCAGGAGCGCGACTGGGCAACATAGAACAGCACGGCGAAGTAGTGACAGGTGCTTCCAGCCAGCACAAAGAGATGCCAGAAAGCATGGAAGTAAGACAGGCGGTCGAGAGCGTAGAAGACGATGCCCACTGTATAAAACAGTCCGCCCAGCGCAATCCAGAATATGCCGTGCCACGTGAGAGCGTGCAGTAAAGGTCGCATCGCGAAAACCGCCAGCCAACCCATTCCCAGGTATACGACGACCGACGCGATGGCGAATCGTTCTATCGCAAAACTCTTGAAGATGATTCCCAGGATGGCAAGGCTCCATATGATGGCGAACAGAAGCCATCCCAAGTGTCCGCGGAGCGACACCAGGGAGAACGGAGTATAGGTTCCGGCGATCAGAAGATAAATTGCAGAATGATCGATGATTCGCAGGACGTGGCGCGCACGAGTGCGGACGAGCGAGTGATACAGAGTAGAGCAGACATAGACCAGCACCAGCGTGCAGCCAAAGATTGAGCAACTGGCAACCTGCCAGGCGGTTCCACCCACCGCAGCGACCACCAGTACAACCGCTCCTGCGAGAGCGACCGCCGCCCCGACGCCATGGGTGACGGAGTTCGCGATGATGTCGCCCAGCCTGTGTTCCGGCACCATAGAAAGATCATAAACATGAGAGGCCGCCGCAATCGATCTCTTGGAACCCTGGGCAACCATATGCTCACCGAAATGGTATGGGAAGCCTTAGCGCAAGCCGTCAAAGAAGAAACCGGCCACTATGTTCGATGGCGGGACTGGGATGAAATGAAGCCTAGTGATACGATGGCCACGTAACGAACGGGAACGTGATGAGGAGTCCCATGCAAATTGGGCTAGATAGCCTCACAGCACACGAACGCATCGATTGGGAAGACTTCCTCAAGTGGTACAACGACAAGGGGTGGGCCGGAGACGAAGCACGCCGACCTGCTTGGACTGACCTACAGAGTAAGCACCAGCGGCTCCGGGAGTTCTCTGACGTCACATAATATCGGGCCATCGCTAAATCGAAAGGACAGACATGGACATTGAAAGCGTAGTGGCACAACTTAGACAAGAGGCTAGCCGTATCGAACAGGCAATTGCAGCTCTTATGGCTCTCGTGGGGCTGGGTTCGCAACCGGCACGTCGTGGCCGTCCACCGAAGACAAGCCATGCTAAACCAGCGAGTGGCCAGAAACGTCGTCGCATGAGCGCGTCGGCTCGTGCCAGAATCAGTGCGGCAATGAAACAACGTTGGGCAAAGCAGAAGGGCTCAGCCGCTCCAAAGAAGGTTGCGCCGGCCCAGAAGAAAGCTTCTGCTCGCAAGCCGATGAGCCCTGCTATGAGGAAGAAACTGTCGGCGATGATGAAAGCAAGGTGGGCGGCGAGGAAGAGGCGGTGAAGGGTAACTAGGCTTTGGGCGGTCAGGCCTCTGTGGGCAGGCACGAGTTTATGTTAGTTTGCGGCACCACAGAACATTGAGCGAATACGCTATGGCGCTGTCGGCTTTGGCATGGACGTCAATTACTACTATGACAGCACTGGCGTTCGAGACACGGTCACTAGCTTGGGGGAAAACTGACGATAAATTAGGAACCTTCTATGGAACAAGGGGGGTGATTTCCAGGCTTGATCTTCAGCACGAGCCCAGAACCCAAGGTGCGGCGCTCGCGATCATGACCTGCCTCCCATTTTCTGGCACTACGGGTCCTTGCAGGTCGCCAGGCACACGCGGAGACCATAGCCGCCCGGGAAGCTGGCACTCTGGCCTGACCGACAGTCAGTCGGCTTGAGCTACCGGGAGCCCTACCGTGTAGAGAGTGGATCCACACCAAAGAGTTTTATCGACTTCTTTATACCTCATACCTCCGAGCGGCCTGGACAATACGTCGCAGTCAATTCGCTACTGGCGAGGGTGTTCTTCAGCTTTGGGCGCTTCTTTCGCAGGAGAAGCAGGCTGCGCGTGAGCCGCCGCTGCCGGTTTAGGAGCAGGCTGCGCATGGGCTACAGTCGGCTTTTTAGACTCAGCGGCCGGACTAGCCACCTTAGGCTTTGCTGCCTTATTCTCATTCGCGCGAGTTGCGGCTGCTTTATTCTCGGCGGGCTTGCTCTCAGCGGCCTTATTCTCGGTCGCCTTGCTCTCGGCAGCCTTGCTCTCAGCGGCCTTATTCTCGGTCGCCTTGCTTTCAGCGGCCTTGCTCTCAGCAGCCTTATTCTCGGTCGCTTTGCTCTCAGCTGCTTTATTCTCTGTGGCAGGAGCCTTGTAAGGTGCTCCCGCCTGTTTGGCCGGTACCACTCCCTGACCGCTAAACTCCCCAGGCTTCGCAGTTGCAGCGATTGCCGGCTTCCCTTGGTTCACGGACGCCAGGAGTGCGTGGTTGGTACTGGCAGCCTTCACGTGCTGGGTTTGCAGCGAGGTTGGCGGCGTGTGTTGCTCGTGCGCCGCTGTCTCTTCTGCTGCCGTCGGGCGGGCCGAAATTCCACCAGCGCCGCCGTTGTAGCTGACATGGTTCACGGTGGTGTTGTTGATTACCGTCGTGTTGTAAACGTTGTGAATATTGGTGGCGTTCACGTTGTTCACCGAACGGTTGTAGTAAAACTGTCCGTTCTGCCAACGTCCGCCTTGATAGCCGACACCGCCATAGCCGAAGCCGTAGTTGACGCCACCGTAGAAGCCGACCTGCTGACCCCAGTAGCCCTCATTCCAAGCGAAGGCGTTGCCGCCCCAACCCCAATAACCAGGAGTCCAGAGCAAGCCAACGGTGGGCGGCTCGATCCAAGTACCCGGCACCCAGAAGTAGCCTTCATCGCCGTAAGCCCAGTAGCCGGGCGTCCACAAATAACCGTTGTCGGGGGCCATGGGTTGCTCGTACACAGGTAGCGCGGGAGGAGCGATCACGACTGACACCTCGAACTGCGCAAACGAGGCAGCCGGTATGGCCAGTATCAGAACTGCTAACAGCAATAAACGAGTTGTGTGCATTTTGAACCACCTTGCCACATCATCCTTCGATTGCCGGTCTATACAACTTACTGCTGCGGGCTGCGTGGATTGAAGGGCGATGTGTCCATGCCAGTATTTCACCGATGCACTGCCACGTCTGTGCACTTTGGATCACTTTTCGGGAATGTCACAATTAGAATCACCGTGCGATGCTTTGACTCCTAATAGCAAAAGGAAACTCCCCCGATTGCTCAGGGGAGTTGACCTCCGACGGGCCACTCTTACTTACAATACAATAGGGCCAACGGTGCAAGGATTCGGTCCCGGTTGTTTCGAAGCTGGAGGCGCATTGGGCGGCATGGTGCCATTACCTGCAACCAGAGACGGCGTGTTGGTCGGCGTTGGCGTTACTGCAAGAGTGCTGAGCGAAAACATCAGCATGCAAGCCACGGTGGCTAGAGCTAAAGCGTTTTTCATTAGAGGTTTATCCTTTTCTTTGGATCGATTGATTCCTACGAGATGATTATCGCTAAGATCGAGTTCGGGTTCTGATAACAACAGATCGTTCCTGCTTTTTATTCCGAACCAGTTCCATTGCCGCATTAGCCCAGTTCAATTCATGTACTCTTCATCGCCTAACCTTGCAGCCATAAGAATAGCCGCCATATTCGCGATCGTGTCTGCGGCTGAGAACAAATGTGAATGCGAAGTTAGTAAGACCACAGCCATCATTGACAGCCAAAATTCAACGCCGGGACAGTTGGTAAAGTGCTTGCAGCATTGTTCCCATTCGAAATGGCTTGAGAGTGAACCGTGGAGAAAGTTCCTTGGCCGGAAAAGCATTCTCTACGGGATGCGCCATTCTATTTGTGGACTGTTAGACGATGGGGTTTTCGCTGTCTGAAAATCGATCAGGCCCACCTTGTGCTGCCAAGCATACGGTAGCATGAGAGGAGATAAAGTCTAGATTCGACCTGCATAAGTGCACCTGCTCCAAGTTGGACCCAACTTTCACAGGCCATACGACAACCATCAGCAGGACACAAGGAATTCGGCAGAGACCTCAGCCACGGTCAATCTGTGGCTTTCTTCATGCGGTTTGCCCTTCGATGCGCGCCCATGGGGGACGGATACGGAATGCAGCCGATAGACGGTGTGACTATCGATTCCGCGAGCAATCCCTATGGCACCAGGACGTTCGGCGGCAACAATGGGTGCTGGGAGGGAAGCTGCGGCGTAGTTGTTGAGCTCGTACCCTCCGAAACCGGCTGGACCGAGAAAGTTATCTACGCGTTTCAGGCGGACAAGAACGGGGAAACCCACTTGATCGAGTGATCATAGATCACGATGGAAACCTCTTATCCGAGGAAAGCTGAACACCAGCAGTGACTCCGAAATGCCAGTTTCTCGCAGTCATTGCGGGTTAAATCGAGTTTCTGAAACCATATTCTGGGGACTGGCCGAAATCTTGAGAGCTTCCCGTTTGATGCCGGTTAGCATGCCCCTGAACACGATGGCGTGGAAAGGCAGCACGGTGTACCAGTAAGCCAAGCCGAACAAGCCTCTCGGACGGAATAATGCTGACTGTTGCAAAACGCATTGGTGGTCGGTGCGTACCTCGATCCGGAACTCCAGCAGCGCTTCACCCGGTAGCTTCATCTCAGCGCGCAAGGCCACGCGGCGGTCGCGCTCGAAACCCACTACGCGCCAGAAGTCCAGCGCCTCTCCGTATCCGACGGTTTCTGAATCCCTCCGCCCTCGTCGCAGACCCGGGCCGCCAACCAATTGATCCATCCATCCGCGGATCTTCCAGAGAATATCGGCGGCGTACCAACCGTTCCCACCGCCAACCCTGCACACGGATCGAAAGACCGCCCACGCAGGTGCTTCCACGGTGATCTGCCGAACGTCACGGAAGACGGTTCCTCCTGCCCAGTCTGGGTCGCCTGGAATGGGACCAGCCATCGACCAACTGGTTTCCACGTTGTGTTCAGCCATCTTGTTGAGAGCTGCGTGTATGGCTTCGCGGACGCCCAGAAGTTGCTGGGGAATGAGACCAGCAATGCGACTGTCGCGACATACCACTGGATTCTTCAGTCCCTCCGCCAAAGGGCTGGCAATCGTGTTGCTCAAGGGGGTGATCAGCTGAATCCAGTAAGAGCTTAGGCGTGGCGTCAACACGGGTACAGGAATAATCAGACGGCGCCGCAGACCGAGTTCTTCCGCCATGATGCGCATGATGTCGCGGTAACAGAACACGTCCGGTCCGCCAATGTCGAATACGCCGCCCGCTGTTTCCGGTACTGCGAGGACTCCTACCAGGTATCCGATTACATTCCTGACCGCGATAGGCTGACATGGGGTGCTCACCCATTTGGGGGTAACCATGATAGGCAATCGCTCCACCAGGTAGCGCAGGATTTCGAAGGATGCCGAGCCTGATCCAATGATCATGGCCGCGCGCAGGACCGTGACAGGCACCCCAGTCGAGGCCAGCGCCTCCTCCACTTCGCGGCGCGATGATAGATGTTCACTCAAATCCGGGCCGGTCTCACCCAGTCCACCGAGATAGATGATTCGTTTGACCCCGGCATTCTTAGCGGCACGTGCGAATGTCAAGGCCAATTGATGATCGTGCTCGGCGTAGTCCGATCCCGCGGACATCATTGAATGGACGAGGTAAAACGCTGCTTCACATCCTTCCAACTCGTGTGTTAGAGACGTTTCGTTGGCCAGGTCAGCGTGTCTTATTTGAACGTTCGGATCAATAGCCCACGAGCGATTCTGCAGTTTGGCTGGTGAACACCGGATTGCATAGCCGTGCTCGAGCAAACGAGGGGCAAGACGGCCACCAATGTACCCAGTTACCCCGGCTATCGCTACGCGTTCAGATACAGACACATAACTCCTTCGCAGCCGAAGGTCCTGAGTTGGCCGCTTGCAGTGCCCAATTGTCGCCCAGCATCTCCTGCCCAGCAGGTAAACAAGCACAAACTTTCGAAGAACCTTAGTAGTGGTGAAGTCATTACGGTCCGCGATCTATCCGGGTCTCAGTTTGCCGTTTTCTTTTCGTCAGAATTGTTCCCTTTTCTTCCGGAGTGGTTCCCGATGTCGGTTCCAGAAATATCTCACCGCACCCGGAGCACATCCATGCCACGACGATGCCTCCGACTTGGCTTAACGCAACGAGATGATTCACACCCACAGTCTACGCTGTTCACCTTGGGTTGGATGACCTTCGTAATGTACTTGTGCTCTTACCGGGAGTCGGTGAGCAAGAACTAATTATCGCGTATCTGGATGAAAGAACTACCGAGATCAATAAGTCGATCGAAAGAGTAACAGCCGAGATTGGTCTTCTTCGAGAGTACCTCGCCCGCCTTAACGCCGATGTCGTCACAGGCAAGCTGGACGTGCGTGGAGTGCAGTTGTCGGGCATTGAGCCCAGCGAGGAACTCGAACCCCTGGCAGAAGCCGACGAGGACGAGGCTGACAGCGAAACAGAGTTAGTGGGCGCCGGGGAGGCCGACGATGCCGCCAACTGATGTCAGCGAAAAGGGCTTGGAAATCCTCATCGTCGAGTCGCTGGTCAACGAAGCGAAGTATGTCCAGGGTGACCCAAACGACTATGACCGCGATCACGCGGTGGACCTGCCCAAACTCCTCGAGTTTCTCCACGGCACGCAGAAGGCGGAAGTCGAACGCCTCGGCATCGGCGAAGACGGACCCAACCGGCAGAAGTTCCTGAACCGTTTGCAAGGTGAGATCGCAAAGCGCGGTGTCATCGATGTCCTGCGCAAGGGCATCGACCACCTGGCGGCCAAGATACAACTGTTCTACGGGACCCCCTCGCCCGGCAATGTCAAGGCCGCCGAGTTGCACGGGGCCAACATCTTCAGCATCACCCGCCAGCTCCGCTACAGCAAAGATGAGACCCAGCTTGCGCTCGATCTGTGTCTTTTCATCAACGGACTTCCGATTGCCACCTTCGAACTGAAGAACCGGCTAACCAAACAGACGGTGGACGACGCGGTTCAGCAGTACAAGCGTGACCGCGATTCGCGCGAGCTGCTGTTTCAGTTCGGGCGCTGCGTCGTCCACTTCGCCGTTGACGACCAGGAGGTGCGCTTTTGCACTAAGCTGGAAGACAACGCTTCCTGGTTCCTGCCGTTCAACAAGGGCTACAACGATGGCGCGGGCAATCCGCCGAATCCCGAGGGCCTCAAGACCGATTACCTGTGGAAGGAGACACTGACCAAGCCGGGCCTCACGGACATCCTTGAAAACTACGCACAGATCGTCGAGGAGGAAGACGACAAGGGACGGAAGAAGCGGAAGCAGATCTTCGCCCGGTACCACCAGTTGCGGGTCGTTCATCGGCTGCTGCATGCCACAGCGAGAGACGGCGCTGGAAAACGCTACCTGATTCAGCATTCAGCCGGAAGTGGCAAGAGCAACTCTATTGCCTGGATGGCGCACCAGCTCATCGGGTTGGAGAAGAACGGCACTGCGATCTTCGATTCTGTCATTGTGGTCACCGACCGCAGGGTGCTAGATAAGCAGATCAAAGAGACTATCAAGGACTTTGCCCAGGTCCGGTCAACTGTTGGTCATGCAGAGCGCTCGGGCGATCTGCGAAAGTTCCTTCGCGACGGCAAGAAGATCATCATCACCACGGTGCAGAAGTTCCCCTTCATTTTGGAAGACATCGGGAACGAACATAGGGGCAGCAAGTTCGCCATTGTCATCGACGAAGCGCACTCCAGCCAGGGCGGCAGGACCTCGGCCAAGATGAACATTGCGCTGGCCGAGGGCGGCGAAGAACAGGCAGAGGAGACGACCGAGGACACCATCAATCGCATCATGGAATCGCGGAAGATGCTGCCCAATGCAAGCTACTTCGCCTTCACCGCAACTCCGAAGAACAAGACCCTTGAGATATTCGGCGAACCCGCGCCCGCCGGCGACAAGGTTAAGCACCGCCCGTTCGACAGCTACACCATGAAGCAGGCCATTCAAGAGGGTTTCATTCTGGATGTGCTGGAGCACTACACGCCCGTCAACAGCTACTACCGGCTGATGAAGAAGGTCGAGGACGATCCCGAATTCGACGTGAAGAAGGCTCAAAAGAAGCTGCGCAAATACGTCGAGGGCCATGAGCACGCGATCCGCGAGAAGGCCGAGATCATCGTCGATCACTTCGAGTCGCAGGTGATTGCCAAGAAGAAGATCGGCGGCCACGCGCGAGCGATGGTGGTGACCGGTGGCATTCAAAGGGCGATCCAGTATTTCCACGCTTTCAAGGACTATTTGAACGAGACGAAAAGCCCGTGGAAGCCGATTGTTGCTTTTTCCGGCGAGCACGAGTACGGCGGCGCGATGGTGACAGAGGCATCGCTGAACGGATTCCCGAGCAGCAAGATCGAGGAGAAGATCGAAGAAGATCCGTACCGCTACCTGATTGTCGCCGACAAGTTCCAGACCGGCTACGACCAGCCGCTACTGCACACGATGTACGTGGACAAGACCTTGTCGGGCATAAAAGCGGTGCAGACTTTGTCGCGGTTGAACCGGGCGCGCCAAAAGAAGACCGACACATTTGTGCTGGACTTCGTCAACGATGTGGACACGATTCAAGCAGCGTTCGCCGATTACTACCGGACGACAATCCTGGGCGAGGAGACCGACCCCAACAAACTCCACGATTTGAAGGCGTCGCTGGATGGTGCGCAAGTGTACAGTACTGCACAAGTTGAGGAGCTGGTGTCACTTTTCTTAGGCGGGGCCAGCCGAGAGAAACTAGACCCAATTCTCGACGCCTGCGTCGGCACGTACATCTCCGATCTCGACGAAGATGCCCAGGTGAACTTCAAAGGTAAAGCCAAAACGTTTATACGGGCCTACGCTTTTCTGGCTGCGATCCTTCCGTACAGCATTGCCGCATGGGAGAAGTTGTCGATTTTCCTGAATTTCTTGGTGCCGAAGCTGCCGGCGCCGAATGACCCAGATTTGTCGAAGGGCATCCTCGAATCGATCGACATGGACAGCTACCGCGTCGAGAAACAGGCGACCGTCAGTATTGCACTGCCGGACGCAGACGCCGAGATCGAGCCGGTGCCGACCGACGGCGGCGGGCACAAGCCCGAGCCGGAATTGGACTATCTGTCAAACATCATCAGGGCGTTTAATGAGCAGTTTGGGAACATTCAATGGAAAGACTCCGACAAGATTCAGCAGGTCATCGCGGAGGAGATTCCGACAAAGGTCGCTGCGGACAAGGCGTATCAGAATGCCATGAAGAACTCGGACAAGCAAAACGCCCGCATCGAGCACGACAAGGCATTGGAGCGAGTTGTGGTGGACCTCCTGACCGACCACACGGAATTGTTCAAGCAGTTTATGGACAACCAGTCTTTCCGGAAATGGCTGGGAGATACGATTTTCGCAGCCACGTACCAGGGGCGGGCTGAGTCCGCACGCTCAGAATGAGATCAAGCAAGTTGAATGCGGAACATATCTCCGCGTAGTTCGTCGTTCATCACGAGGTATGGCTGGGACGCAGTCTAATTGACCCCTTTTTGAGATTGCACCGCCGATGAACTGCTTGGATGTTTTCGGGGTGGTCGTCTCTCCACGCCCCTCCCATGCCTTTGGGCTCGATATGTGTGATTTAAAGCATAAAGTTGCCGTTTGGCAAGGTTATGCTTTAAATCGTGCCTGTGACTTGCAACAAGCTCTTTACTCGATTCTCTGATTGTGGGGTCGGTACGGTCGGTAACGGCACATTAAGAGCACGGGATCCTGTTGCGGCGAATCCCTCAGGCCCTACATGAGTCCCCAAGCTTCCCCCGCATACCGTCGCGAGACAACTTCCGAATGGCCGATCGCTCGGGAAGAATGCGCAACTACCAGCGGTGTACTTCCAAAAACCCGAATTCCTGACGGCTTTAGCGACTCTACGTTCCAGAACACCAGCCATGCTCGTGTTTGTGAGAGGACTGCGGCTGTGGCGCAATGAGTCAAACGAAGCGTAGGAATCAGCAATTTGCGCTAGACTTCGTAGCAGTCATGGGACTGCGGATCGCAATGTTGACGCTTTCGTTGTTGGCTTGGCTGTCAGGTTGGGCGGCGGCCCAGCCGGTTCCGGCCCAGTCGCCGGCACCGAGCACGAGTGTCAGTCCTTTCGTCAGGTTTTCGCAGCCAACTACAGCTACCGATCTCGACACGTATATTAAGAACTTCGATTACGCCCAACTTGCGAACGCCGTGGACGCAATGCGACCTTCTCTGGATCGCGACTATTTTGCCGGAGTGCTTGCCAATCGAGCCGGGCATGTCGATGAATCGGTCGAGTTGCTGACCAAGGTGCTTCCTCAACTCGAGTCATCGGAGCCTGACCGAGCAGCGGTCGCGCTACATTCGCTGGCTGACGATTACATCAAGACATACCGCTACAACGACGCAATCCAGGCCTACGAAGAGCTGCTTCACAAATTCGCATCACACATGGACAAGGTCGAGAGGCAGGGCGCCGACGACGAATATCACGCCGTGCTCCTGCTGAAGGATATGCCGACGCAGACGATTTCCTTCGACGGCAGGATAGACCTGCCAACCCATCGTAATCCGGTACTCGACAACATCGAAACCAATCTGATCATTAATGGTGTGGAGCAGTCATGGGTTCTGGACACGGGTGCGAACTTGTCCACGGTTTCGGCTAGCTTTGCTTCCAAATTGGGAGTGCAGCTATCGCGCGATGTCGCGCAAACCCAGGGCATTACCGGCGCCGAGAACAAGATGCATGTAGCTCTACTCCCTGAGCTGAAGCTAGGCGGCGCTACTATCCGCAATGTCGTGCTGCTTGTGCTCGACGATAACAGCCTGAACGTGCCGATGGGCAAGACGATGCGCTACCAAATCAACGCAGTCCTTGGCTATCCAGTGCTGCAAGCGCTGAAACGCATCACCTTCACAAAGGATGGGCATTTCCTCGCCGGGCCCGATTCTCCCTCTTGGCAGGACAGCGCCCGGCTCTACATGAACGAGTTAACGCCATTGCTGGAGCGTCAGGTAGAGAATCGTAAGGTGCTGTTCTCGTTCGATACTGGCGCAAACCGCAGTGTGTTATCAGACCGCTATCTTCGTGGCTTCCCGGACGATTTCAAAGGACTGAAGAAGAAGCCCTATGCCATGTCCGGTGCCGGTGGATTGAAGAAAATGACTGCATACTATCTGCCGAATGTGCAGATTGGAGTCGGGCAAGCGCATCCCGTGCTACACAAAGTGCCGGTTGTGCCGGTGATGGGGACGGACATGGATCGGCTCTATGGCAATCTCGGTCGCGACCTAGTTGATCCTTATCAGGGCTTTACCATCGATTTCGAGAGTATGCGCTTCTCCATGGGTGACAAACTCACAAGTCATCCTAAGTGAGTCGCTTTCGGGGCCACGGGCGCTTTTTCTCCTAGCGAAAACCTGTTCACCAGCCGCATACCTCACCCGCACGGACAGTCGCTCACAGTAGAACTAGTGTCGCGGTTTGGGAATGAGCTTCGTTGATGTGACGAACGGATTCCGGATCCATCGTCGGCTACACGACAGTTGACTCCAAACGTTGGCTGAAGACAGGCCTTTAGTCCTCTTCGCAAGGGATGTGCACCGCCCGCAACCTTATGGGTTTCTTGGTAGTAGCTTTTGATTCAAGTGACAGTGCCGATAGTCCAAGCGGTAGGGCCTTGGATTTCTACTCACAGATGCCGAGCGCCTTGCGCGCCTCACGAACTGCCAAGGTAATGGTCTTCCACTCGCGACGAGATCCCTCTGGAATGCGCTCAACGATTCTTGTTACTGACGGATACAAGCCCAGGCTCTGAAGTTCAGCAGCAATGTCGTGGATGTCGTGAGACAACAGTTCATGTCGATGCGCCGTCTCGGCCGAGAGGCATCGGCGGTGCTGCTCCACGATCATGCGCCCTACGGCCGGGAAGTGCTTGTTCATGAACGGTACCGTAATATCCAGGCGCTTGCAGATAGCACGTAGAGAGGGTACCGGAGTCTCCCCGAGTGCCGCTCTCGCTTCCCTCGCTAGATCAGCCCTGCGCTTCGCAACGCAAGCTCGGTATTGCGCCATGAGCTGATTGCAAAGGTCGCGTTCACGACTCCACAGGACTGCTGAGTTCGAATAGCCGAGACGGCGGCTCAAGTCGGCGAGGGTCGCCGCTGGTTGTTCGTGGAGGGCGTTTTTCAAGATCTGGCGCATCCTTTCGCGACGATCTTGCTTTGCTTGAGCGATCTTCTCGCCGATTGCCGCGCACAGTTCTGGAAGCTTTTCTTGAATATATCCATCGTTTGGGTGTCCAAGGTTCGCCGCAATCTGATGAACTGAGCTCGGTTCATCAGATTTGAGGGACTGCTCCAAAATTTCCCTCAGCCGAACGACCTCGCAAACCCTGGCCGCTCCAGGTTTCTTCCACCAATGGCCCCGTCCCGACTGCCGATATCTGTCAGCGATTTTGTAGCACAGCGTCCGATCAGCTTGATAAAGGCTGTACGTGGTTGTGTAGCCTAACCTTCGTGCAACCTCTGACACACTGAGGGGCACGGCTTCATCAAGCGCCATCAGAAGAGCCCGCTGAATTTCGGTCGCAGGCCGGCATACGGAAACATCGCGATTTCCGGTGATAGCAATCGCTTCCTTTGCGGCGGCTATGTTCGTGGGCGTCGGTCCCAACGGAGCATAGAAGCTAGAAATCGGAACATTTAAGTATCGAGCGATTCGCAGCAGGTTTTCGAGTCGAGGGAGTGCTGCACCAGCCAGCCAACTGTGCAGCATGGAATGGGGACACCGAACGTACTCTGCGAGGGCGAGGATATTGCCGCCTGCAACCTCTTCGAGATACACGATGAGGCTTCGGCGAAGCGATTCCCGGGCAGCCACCGGGTCGACCCGGGGAAGCATCGCCAGCAGACCTCCTACTTGGGTGCAAGACCACGTCTGGTCTTCTCCACTGGTCGAGCTAGGTTGTGACCGGTCACTGTCGGCATATGGCGCGCCCAGCCAACTCCCACAGCGCTCGCAGTATCCCGGCTGGGAGAAAACGCCGAGTAGATTTAGCGTCCGCCCACAGCATGGGCAAGCGTGACTGAGCGGCCGCTGGTGCACCGGGCAATAGGAGGACACTTTGATTGCCCAGAGAAGCGGCTCATAGACGGTTTGCCCCCTCAGCCTCCATTGTTCGAAACAGGGCGCGCA
>JBEKXQ010000086.1:0-18725 GCA_049511915.1 Candidatus Korobacteraceae bacterium | reverse complement strand
TTGGGATGGTTATAAGCGGTCCAGGTCCTCCGCGCCGAAAACAGGGTTCCAGGGCCACACTTCGTATTGCGCGAGTCCGAAGCGCGTGTAGGGATCGTTGTCGCGAATACTATCCAGCGTCGCCTGTGCTTCGTCATCGGGCACCCGCAGCAGCATGGCGCCACCGTTGCGCGGCGCCAGCGGCCCGGAGGCAAGCAGCAGTCCCTCTTGCTTCAGGCCCTGGCAATAGGCGCGGTGCGCGTCCACGTGCTTCAGGACGTCTTCTATCGGCTTCCGATAACGAATGATGGCGAGCGCGTACATGGGATCTCCTTCACTTCATCACACGCAAAACGCGTGCGAGTTGGACCTGGGATTTCAGCGAGGATCGTCGAGCTAGCGCGCCAGATGCAGAACGGTTTCCATGTGATATGTCTGCGGAAACAGATCTACCAGGTGCGCCTGCTCGACCCGGTAGCCCAATTCTAGCAGCACCCGGAGGTCGCGCGAGAGGGTTGCCGGATCACATGAGACGTACGTCACATGGGAGGCGGACATGCGTCCAAGCGCGGCGGCTGCCCTTTCGCCCAGACCCGCACGGGGCGGATCGAGGATCACGAGATCGAGTGCTAGCTTCGAAGAGCGTTCGGCGAGAAAACTTTCGGTTGTCGAGCGGATGCACTTCACGTTAGCGGGGACATTGTGCCGCAGGTCGGCGAAAGAGTGCGGAGAAGATTCCACGGCCAGCACTTGATCGAAATTGCGCGCCAGGCGCTGAGTAAACAGGCCGGCCCCGGCGTAAAGGTCGAGGGCAGCCCGTCCGGTGCGGTTGGTAACGACGATTTCGATCAGCTTGTCGATCAGAAAACGGTTGGTCTGAAAGAAGGAGCCGGCGCTGACCCGGTAGTCGGCTCCCACAATGTGGTACATGAGAGATTGCTCGCCGATGGCCTGCACAGCTTCCGAATGCGTCGACGTAAGAGGCGCGTGCTGCCGGGATTCGTCCTCCACAGGCGAGGCCGCGAAAACACCTACGCCCGCGAGTTCGGGAAGGAAAGTACCCAGCTGGGTAGCGAATGTCTGCATCGCTTTTGCGCTGGCTCGCACTTCGTCAGGGCCAGCCGCTGCCGTTTTCGAGCGGCCAACCGGTGGCTGCTGGCTGACAGCTACTTCCAGCCGCACATAGAGCTCGACCAACAGCTTCGTGTCATCGTGGTTGGCGAAGAACTGCAAGCCATGCAGGCTCTCGGGCACAACTCCCTTGCGGCGACCGACAGTCCAGACAGCGGTAATGGCGCGATTGATCAGCGGCGAGCTGATGGGGCAATTCTCCACCGGCAGCAGAGCATGCGAGTTATGACGGAAGTAGCCGAGCGCGAACTGCGGCTGATGGTGCACGTGCATCCGCGTGCGATTGCGATAGCCCCACGGTTCGGACGAATGCAGGGTAATGTCCTGCTGCAAATCGAGCTTGGCAGTGCGGCGCAGGGTTTCGCGCAGGATCTCGGCCTTATGGCGAAGTTGGGCGGCGTAGCCGATGTGCTGATAGTGGCACCCACCACAGCGGGCGAAGTAGGGACAGCTCGGCTCAACGCGCTCAGGGGAAGACACGAGCACGCGATCGAGCGCGGCGCGAACGAACCCGGAGCGGCCTTGGAGTACTGAGGCTTCGACGTCTTCGCCCGGGAGTACAAATGGCACGAAGACAGCCTTGCCGCGACCATGCTCATCGGCGGGTAGCCGCGCCAGACCGTCTCCGCCGTAGACCAGCTTTTCGATTTGCAGCTGCAAAGGATCTCCAGCTTACATGTAGAACAGACTCAAACGCGGCACATGATACTGCTCGAAGAGCCGCTTATGGATGTATTGCTTTTGCAGGTGCTCGATCTGCGGCGCGGTCATCTTGCGACGATACGGCGCCAGGTCGCGGTCGGCTTCAGAGCGCACCTGGTACAGCGCTTCGTCAGGCGTGGCGGCCAGCAGCGCGGCGAAGAGCTTCTCTTCGGCAATCGTGAGCCGCCGCTCCAGATCCTCCATTTGCGGTGGCTTCTCCTGCGAGAGCGCGTCGGCTAAGCTTAGCAGGGTCGCGGCAGTTTGCTGCGCGAGCGCTTGCGCAGAACTGGGCAACTGGAGCTGATCGAGTTGGCTTGCGTTGCGTTTCAGATATTCGGCCACGGCAGATTGATCGAGGCCAGTGTCATGCTGCTCCCTCGCCGGCGCACCGACGGCAGCATCCTTCATCTCTTCCGCAGCCCCGAGCACTTCCTGCGCGCAAAAAGCGAGACCGTTTACCTTGCGCGTCTTACGCGGCCGGCGTTCCCATTTTTCAAACGTCACATCGATGCCGCGCAGGACCGCTTCCAGAGAAATGCCTGCGTCCTTCCAGGTTTCCATCAACGCCCAGTCGAGCGGGGACAGTAACAGCAGCGTGCCGCGGCGGCGCTGGAAGTGTTCCTCGATTTCCGTGAAGTAATTGAAGTAGTTTTCCACGATGCCGGGGATTCAGGGAGTCAGCTTTCAACGTATTTGTGTCGCCCCCGAGGGGCTCAGCTCATGAAATGGAGCCGACCCCGCCCTGAAGGGCGGGGCTATCATCTTCCGTCTCGCTTCGCGAGACTACAGTTACGGCGTTCCGGAATTCTTCATGAGGCATGGGGCAACGCTACCAGAACCCGCATACGCTCCGCCCGTGCCAGCCGCTAGCTTCTTCTTCTGGACGCCGTGCTCGCGTTCTCGTGCGATTCCGGACCGCTCGTTGCCGCGCCTTCGCCACGCCGCTTGCCGTGCGCCTGATTGCGCTCATAGATGATGCGCAGCCCTTCCAGCGTCAGCAAGTCGTCGATCTCGCGAATATATTTGGAGCCGCCGCCCATCAGCGCGGCCAGACCGCCGGTAGCGACCACAGTCACGCTGTCGTTCAACTCCGCGATCAGCCGCTCTAGAATGCCGTCGATCAATCCGATGTATCCGTAGTAAAGGCCCGACTGAACGCTGTTGACGGTGTTGGTAGCCAACACGCGCGGCGGTTTGCGGACATCGACGCGCGGCAGACGGGCGGTGCGCGCGAAGAGCGCGTCTGCGGAAATACCGATTCCGGGCGTGATCACGCCGCCCAGGTACTCACCCTTCTTCGAGACAACATCAAAGGTGGTCGCGGTTCCGAAGTCTACGATGATGCACGGACCACCGAACTTCTCGAACGCCGCGACGCTGTTGACGATGCGATCAGCACCTACTTCGGCGGGATTGTCGTAATGCACCGGCATGCCGGTCTTGACGCCCGGTTCAATGAATAGCGGCCGCGACTGAAAATAGCGCTCGCATACTTCGCGCAATATGGAGTCGAGCGGCGGCACAACCGACGAGATGACCGTGCCTTGCACGGAGGTGAACTCGATGCCATTCATCGCGAACAGATTGCGGAACAGCACGCCGTACTCATCGACGGTTTGCGTCTTGGTAGTGGAGACGCGCCAATGGGCGATTAGCGGCCCGTAGTGCGTGCCGGGATCGGCTGATGTGCTCTGGAAAACACCGAGCACGGTGTTGCTGTTTCCGACATCGAGGACCAGGAGCATGATCTACTTTCCATCCAGCGCGCGCACATTGCCCGACAGCACCGTCCGCAGGCCTTTATCGGTGCGCAACAGCAGGAAGCCGCGCTCGTCCAGGCCCTCGGTAACGCCTTCGTAGCCACCGTTGTCGTCGATACGAACGTGCCGGGAGCGGACGAACGAGGAGCGCTTTTCGAATTCCTGCAGGATAGCGGTGCGAGCGTTCTGGCCGCCCTCGACCAGCTTGCGGTAGTGGCCGTCGAGCGATTTTAGCAGAGCGGCGGCGAGCTCAACCCGCGACCATTCGCGTCCGCTCTCCATGCGCAGCGAGGTCGCGATGGGCTCCAGCTCGCCGGCAAACGACGTGTGATTGACGTTGAGGCCGATGCCGATGACGACGTAACGCACACGCGTGGGCTCGGCATTCATCTCGGTGAGAATGCCGCAAAACTTGCGGCCGCCGAGCAGTCCGTCGTTGGGCCAGCGCAGGTCGGGGTCGAGACCCGTGGTCTGCTTGATCGCATCGGCCATCGCGATGCCGGTCATCAGCGAGAGAAACAGCGCGTCGACGGGTGCCATCTCCGGACGCAATACCACGGAACAATAGATTCCGACGGACTGCTCCGATTCCCAGCTGTGGCCGCCACGTCCACGGCCGGCAGTTTGCTCTTCGGCAAGAAACACGGCGCCCTCGGGTTCGCCCTCAGCGGCGGCTTGCATGGCGGCGACGTTGGTCGAGCCGACACGGAAGTAGTGACGAAGGTGGGAGGCGAAGATTGTTCCGCTGACGAGCGGCGCGAGAATATCGGGAAGCAAGAGATCGGGCATGGCGTCCAACTGATATCCAGTGGCCAGATGGCCGGTGATCTGCACGCCCAGTTCGCGCAGATGTTGCACAGCGCGCCAAACCTCAGAGCGGGATGTCCCGAGCTCTTCGGCGATGCGCTGGCCGCTGATGACCACGGTCGCGTTATCGCTCAGCAGACGCACGATGCGGCTGAGACGCGCATCGGTTGAGCCGTCGGAGCGAATGTCAATGCGAGTTGGTGCGGTGCGGGCGATAAGGAGATTATGCGCGAAGGGAGAGAGAATGGGTAGCGCGGTCGTTGCGATAATAGGGGTCCTTCGACTCCGGCGGCCAATAACAGGCCGCCTCCGCTCAGGATGACACGGCCAAAAAACACGCTTTGGTTTATAGCTGACGGCTGATGGCTGAGAGCTGACAGCGAAGTGTGGCCTTCCTCACACCGGCGCGAGGCGCATGCTGAGATCGACGGCCGGGACGGAGTGGGTCAGCGCGCCAACCGAGATGAAGTTGACGCCGGTTTCGGCGTAGGCGCGGACGTTCTCGAGCGTAATTCCGCCGGAGGCTTCCAGGGGCACGGGCAGTTTTAGTGTGCGGACACGTTCCACTGCCTGGCGGACCTGCTCGGGCGTCATGTTGTCGAGCAGGACGGCTTCCGCGCCGTGCGCCAGCACCTGGTCGAGTTCCTCCAGCGACCGTACCTCAATCTCCACCGTCTCCGAGCCGCGGCGATTACGTAGCGCGCGATCCAGCGCCGGAAGCACGCCGCCCGCCAGCGCGATGTGGTTGTTTTTGATGAGCACGCCGTCGCTGAGATCGAGGCGATGATTGTGGCCGCCGCCGCAGGTCACCGCATACTTGTCGAGCACACGCAGGCCGGGCGCGGTTTTGCGGGTGTCGAGGATCACGGTCCCGGTGCCTTCCACGGCGTCAACGTACCGGCGCGTGAGCGTGGCAATGCCGCTCATGCGCTGCATGATGTTCAGGATAACGCGCTCGCAGGAGAGGATCACGCGGGCATTGTGGACGACTACGGCGATGGACTGGCCTTTGCGCACGCGCACGCCATCGAAGATTTCGGTGTGGCTGGTGACCTCGGGATGCGAAGTGACGGTGCCATCGAGGATGGCGAAGACCTCGAGAATGCGGTGGACGCAACCCAGGCCGGAGAGCACGCAGTCCTGCTTGGCCAGGATGGTGGCTGAGGCGCGCTGGTTGACGTCGATGCAGGCGTAGGAGGTGGCGTCGCGCGTGGCGCGGTCCTCGAGTAGTGCGTTCTCCAGAATGGCGGTGATGCGGCGGCTTGTCCAGTCCAAGATGTCCTCGAAAGCGTTGGGTGGAGCACGCCTTCAGGCGTGCACGCCCACCGCAGAATACTTACATCGCGCTTTAGCGCCTGAGGTAAGGTCTTCGCGTACCTCAGCGGCTAAAGCCAACTCTCTTCGGATCATAGCTGCACCGCTAAAGCGGTGCTCCACCCTATACCTATACCCAAGACACAGCCTTTTATGCGCCCAGTTCGCCTAACGCATCGTTGGTCTTTTGCACCAGCACTTCCACTTCTGCCTTGCGTCGCTTCAGCCCCTCGACCACCTTGGCCGGCGCCTTCGACAAAAACGCTTCATTGTTCAACTGCGCAGTACCACGCGCCAGTTCCTGCGTCAGCTTTTCCAGCTCTTTCGTCAGGCGGTCGCGCTCGACGGCAACATCAATCTTGCGTTCGAAGAGCACACGGACATCGAAGCGGGCCGTGCTTCGCGCGCCAGAGGCTTTGGCCAGCGACTCCTCTCCAAACGTTATGGCTTCGACATTCGCCAGCCGCTCCACCGCGCTGCGATTGCTCTGGAGCATGGAACGCACATCTTCACCGGCGGCAAAGACTTCGATAGCCACCTTCTGTTTGGGCTCAACTTTCAGCTCGGCACGAATGTTGCGGACGCTGACGATCAGGTCCTGAAGGATCGCCATGTCGGTTTCAGCCTTGGCGTCCATCTGCGCCGGATCGGCAAGCGGATACCGCGAGAGCGCGATCGACTTGGCCGGCGGCTGACCATCGTAAACCGCGTGCCAGAGTTCTTCGGTAATGAAGGGCATGAACGGCGAGAGCATGCGCAATGCGCCTTCGAAGATGCCGATCAGGTTCGCGTAGGCCACGCGCGCGGCGTCGCGATCGTCCGACATCAGCCGCGGCTTGATCAGCTCCAGATACCAGTCGCAATACTCGCCCCAGAAAAAGTGATAGACCACGTGGGCCGCTTCGTGGAAACGAAAGGTGTCGAGCGCATCGTGGATCTCCTGCGCGACGCGGTTGAAGCGGGAGAGAATCCAGCGATCTTCAAGGGTTTCGGCTTTGAAGCCTGACACGCCTTTCGGCCCACCCTCCCCTTCGGGGAAGGATGGGGCGCCCGAATTTTGGGACTTCTTGAATTCCGCCAGCGACCACAGCCCAGCTTCCGTCGCCCGGTCCACATTCATGAAGAGGAAGCGCGCGGCGTTCCAGATCTTGTTGGCGAAGGCACGATAGCTTTCGGTGCGGCTTTCGGAGAAAGCAATGTCTCCGCCGGGTGCGACCATCGCAGCCATGGTGAAGCGCACGGCGTCGGTGCCGTACTTCTCGATGATCTCGATGGGGTCCATCACGTTGCCTTTGGTCTTCGACATTTTCTGGCGCTCGGCATCGCGCACAAGGCCGTGGATGTGGACGGTGCGGAAGGGAACGTCGCCATGCTTATCGCCGCGCATGAAGTGGCAGTTCAGCATGATCATGCGCGCCACCCAGAAGAACAGGATGTCGAAGCCGGTGATAAGCAGTGCCGTGGGGTAGAAGGCGTCGAGGTCGGGCGTGCTGTCGGGCCAGCCGAGGGCGGAGCACGGCAACAGTCCCGATGAGAACCAGGTGTCGAGAACGTCGCTGTCCTGCTCCATCGGGCCGCCGCACTTTGTGCACTTCGTTGGTGCTTCGCGCGCCACGATGATCTCGCCGCATGGCTTGCAGTGCCACGCGGGAATGCGATGTCCCCACCACAACTGGCGCGAGATGCACCAGTCGTAGATTTTGCCCATCCACTCGAAATAGGTTTTGGCGTAGTTCTCGGGCACGAACTTGATTTCGCCGTTCTCCACGACTTCGATGGCGCGCTCGGCCAGCGGTTTGACCTTAACGAACCACTGGGTTGACAGCCGCGGCTCGATGATCGTCTTGCAGCGGTCGCACTTGCCCAGCGGGACAACATAGTCTTTCGCGCCCACGAGAAAGCCGCCGCCCTCCAGGTCTTCCAGAACTTTCTGGCGCGCCTCGAAGCGGTCGAGACCTTTGTACGGCCCGGCGTTGTCGTTCATCTGCGCGGTTTCGTTCATCACCTCGATCTGCGGCAGGTTGTTGCGCAGGCCGGCCTCGAAGTCATTGGGATCGTGCGAAGGCGTGACCTTAACGGCGCCAGTGCCAAACTCGGGATTGGCGAGAATGTCGTCGGTGATGATCGGGATCTCGCGATTCATCAGCGGCAGGAGAACATGCTTGCCGTGCAGATGACGGTAGCGCTCGTCGGCAGAATTCACGGCGACCGCGGTATCGCCCAGCATCGTTTCCGGGCGGGTGGTCGCGACAACGATGTATTCGTCCTTTAAGCCAATAACGGGGTAGCGAATCTCCCAGATTTTTCCTGGCGTGTCCTCGTGCACAACCTCGAGATCGGAGACGGCGGTGATGCAGCGCGGGCACCAATTCACGATGTACTTGCCGCGATAGATCAGGCCCTCTTCGTAAAGGCGGACGAAGGCCTCGCGGACGGCGCGCGACATGCGGTCATCCATGGTGAAGTATTCGCGCGACCAATCGACGGAGGCGCCCAGCCGCTTCATCTGCTGCAGGATGACGCCGCCGTAGTGCTGCTTCCAATCCCAAACGCGGGCCACGAAGGCTTCGCGGCCCATGTCGCGTCGATTCTTGCCCTCGGTGGCGAGCTGGCGCTCCACCATGAGCTGGGTGGCGATTCCGGCGTGGTCGGTGCCGGGCAGCCAGAGCGTCGGGAGCCCGCTCATGCGCTTCCAGCGGACAATGATGTCGATCTCGGTGTGCTCCAACATGTGGCCCATGTGGAGGTTACCGGTGACGTTCGGCGGCGGCAGGGTGATGGTGAAGGTCTCCTGTCCCGAGCCGGCAGGGGGAGTTTCTACATGGAACAACTTGTCGCGTACCCAGTACTCGGCCCAGCGCGGCTCGATGGCGCCTGGTTCGTACGCCTTCGGAAGATCATGAGGCATGCCACTCCATTCAGGAACTAAAGGTCGAATCTCGATATTACAGGCGTGGGAAAAAAGGGGTCAAACCAGTCACAGATGGCTAGGGTTCCACTTAGACGCTAACTATGGTCTGTGCCTAGAGATTTGGGAAACGCCGATGGTAACTCAATAGTTAGTAAAATATCATGTAGTTGGTTAAGTAGTTACAGCACATTAGTGCTCACTTGAAGTAATCGCGGATCGTTAGTTTGGCTAACGGAATTGGCGTAGTATGGGTGCGGTTTCCGAGACTTTCCTTGACGCCGACTAAGACCCCACCTTTGAGGCTCGAGCCCTAGCAAAAAAACCATTTACTCCTAAACCCATGATGGGTATATAGTGGGGGGCGTATAGCTAAAACCAAAACTCCGGCTTAGGAGCTTTACATGATTCCCTTGTGGCCTTCCACGATTGCATCTTTAGACGACTCTTTGGTTCTGCTCTCCGATAGCCTGGAAAAACTCAAGGCTGCCAAATCGGTGAACATCACCGAAGTCATTGAGCAGCTTAAGACGGCTGCGGAAGCTGCTCGTAACTTACGTGCATTGGTCATGGCAGAGATGCCCGAGGCCGTGTGGCAGGACCGAGCGGAACTTGACGTACTGATTGCGGAGATCCAAAAACGGATAGAGGCGAGGCATATAGAGGAACTGCGTGGCCGTCTATTGGCTCTCGCGGCTGAGTTGGACCGCGGTACCATCGTGCACCGTCGTGCGGTCCGTGTAACCCAGCTGAACCAGCTTCGCGACGCTGCGTCGAAGGAATTGCGAGCTCAGGCCGCGGCATCAGGGAAGCCACAAACCCTGCCCGGCCCCGAACCAGACGAATGGCTCGACTGGGCGTGTGGCTTGCAAGAACCTGAGGATACGGAATCTCTCCAGACACTTCGCAAGGAATTTGCGCACCTTGACGATTTTGTTGCCAATCTGGAGCCCAATATGTGGGTAATAAAGAAGGAAATTCTGGTTTAGGAGTTTGTCATGAGTTCAATCTGGCCATCGGCGCTTGGGTCTCTTGACGATGCTCTGGCCCTTCCCTACGAAACCGTCGGGAAACTCAAAGCCGCCAACCCGATCAACATCGAGGAAGTTACACAGCAACTTAAGGATGCTGCAGAATGCGGTAACAAACTTCGTGCGTCAATAGCGGCGGAGTTACCCGACGCCTCGTGGCAGAATCGGGAGGAACTTCGCGCGGTCATTGCGAAGATACAAGAGCTGGAAGAGGCGAGGAGAATCGAGGGGTTGCGCTCGCGTCTTCTGGCGGTCGCTACGGAGTTGGAGCGGGGCAGCATTACGCACCGCCGGGCAGCACGTCTAACGGAGCTGAATCAACTCCGGGAACAGGCGATCAAGGAATTGCTGGCCCAAGGCGGAGTGGAGGGTGCGCCACCAACTCTACCCGGCCCTGAAGCGGACCAGTGGATCGAATGGGCATGCGGCCTGCAGGAGCCGGAAGATTCGGATTCTCTGCAGATTCTCCGCCACACATTTCCACAGCTCGACGATTTTATTACCAATCTCGAGCCCGACATGTGGAAACCAGACGTCCCACCCGAGGCGGCATCGCAGAACGCAGCCGAGGCGGAAGAACGGAAGAGGGTTTTGGAGCAACGCCGCTCCCGTCTATTGGCCCTCGCAACGGAGTTGGAGCGCGGCAGTGTGGTGCACCACCGTGTACTCCGCGTCAACGAACTCAATTACCTTCGTGACCAGGCGATCAAGGAACTGCGATCCCAAGCCAAGTTACCCTCGGGACCAAGAACTCTGCCGGGCCCTGAAGCAGATCAATGGATCGAGTGGGCATGCGGCTTGCGCGAGCCGCAAGATGCTGAAGCTCTGCAGACTCTACGGAAGGGATTTGCACGCCTCGATGACTTTATTGCCAATCTAGAGCCCAACATGTGGAAGCCCGCGGGCTCGCCACCGGCAGGGCCGCCGGATCCTGGGAATGGGAAACCGGCGGAAAAGCCACGACAGGAACCGCCTGCGCCAGAAATAAAAGCAAAGGTTTTTGAGGAGCCCGTACCGTCACAGCCGATACCGATCAATCTAAAAGGAGCCAAGCCGACCGCCGGGCGCGACAAGCCGCAGGTCCAACTCTCACGCGATGGCTCTGCTGCACCCGAACTCGCCGTGGAGCCGGTCACGCCGCCCAGCCGCCCTGCTCCATCGCGAAGCAATGAAGAGATTCAACGGATGCAGGCGCGGGAGCGCGAAGCTCTGGCCCGCATAAAGGGCGCCGTCACTGAGCCGGTCCGCTCCTTCGACCACCGTATAGGACGCGGTCCCAGTTCGAAGTCTCCCGCCGGCGCCGGCGCAGCGCCGGCAGTCGCTAAAGAACGGGTTGAGGCGAAGGCCACGGCAGCGACCATCACCGCAACGGCAACTGCAACGGCTGTCGCTGAACCGGTTAAGGCTGTCGCCACTCCCCTGACTGTCGCGAGAACGACCCCTGTACGAGTGATGGCGGATGACGAGGAAAAAACTCCGTCCGTTACGGCAAAGGCCTCAAGCGCCATCAGCTCCGCACGGACGACGCTTTCCGACACCTGGACGGAATTCGTCTCTGACGTCAGGGATGGAGGAATTGGAGCGATCTGGCAGGGTAAGTGGCGGCTGCCAGTGATCGGTGTAACGGTTTTGGTGCTGGCGCTGGTTACCCTCGGAGTTGTGTACTGGGTGCACCGGGCCCGTGCCAGCAACAATCCGGTTAAGGCAGCCGAGACGAGCGGCGTGGTAGCGAGCGGTCCCGCGAGCAACCCTCAGCCCGCAACCTCCACGGATACTGCGGCAGCCGCTTCCGGCCTTAAGCCGTCAGCTGACAAGCAGGCCAAGCCGAAGGATCAGCCGAAGGATCAGAACGCCGCTGCCAAACCGCCTGACGCGCCGCCGTCCCAACCCGTAACTCCCGCTCCCGCCCTCGACGCATCGCTGCGCCTTCCGGCGCCGGTTCCAAAAGCTAATCCGCCAGTCGGCACTAAGGAAATTGCGAAGGACGAACCTGCTGCTCCTAATGGTGCGGTCGGCGTAGCGGGCACGGTTCCCGGCGGCACGCCAGGTGGACCTCCGAGCAGCGTGATCAATGTGGTCAAGGATCTTTCCGCGGCCCAGCCCAGGGCCGGCACGCAGAAGGTCAGCGTGTCGTCCGGAGTTGCACAAGGTCTGCTAGTTCACCGGGTCGCGCCACAGTATCCTCCTCAGGCCAAGTCGGCGCGTCTTCAGGGCACAGTCGTCTTGCAGGCTGTAATTGGCAAGGACGGAAGCGTGCATAGCGTGCGAGCGTTAAAAGGCAATCCCGTGCTGGCACAAGCGGCCATGGACGCGGTGAAACAGTGGCGCTACCGGCCATACGCCCTGAACGGCGAACCAGTGGAAGCTGACACGGAAATCAGCGTAACGTTCTCGCCGCATGATTAAATCCACTGGCCGCCCAGCCAGTGCGCCACGTGAAGAGCTACGCCCATCCGGCAAGCGGGTGGCAGCGCGTCCACCCGTTCGAAAGCCGTTGTCTGTCTTTTAGGAACAGGCTGCCCCCGCGAACGAATTAGCACGCGGATACAAGACCGCGCGCGATCGAAGCCCAAGCAAAGTTACTGCGGAATCAAGTGTCCCGAGAACGCCACCGTACAGGTCGGTGTTGCCGCCGAGAGTCCATAGTTGAGCGGTGTACCGGGATCGGCAAACATCTCCGTCTGCTGCGCGGAGGAAAATTCCACACCACTCACAAAGGACATTCCCAGCGGAAAAGGCAGGGTGTAGGAGACCAAATTGCCGCTGAGGAACACCTTGATGAACGCCGATCCGATGTAGGTCGTGCCGGTACCGGCGTCGCAATCTGCGGTGACAAACTCGATTACAACCGTCTTCACCGGCTTGCCATTCGCGAGCGTGCTGGGAAGCGTGATGTTGAACGGGGTAGTGGAATTCAGGGCAGAGGTTACGGTGAACGGCTGATCCGCCGCCAATGCTGATGTAGTGACAACGGCGGCCAAGAGCGCGATGCTCAAGCCGCTCAACAAAAGTTTGCTTGCACTCCTCATGTGGATACTCCTTCAACTCGGGACGTTCGCGGCCAGTCTCCACCCCGGTCAGCAAACGGTATGTCTTGCGAATCGACGTGTCAAGCGCGACCGAGGATGGCGGTCGCGCGGCAGCGCATTGGAACTTACAGTGGCCCGTTACATCGTCTGAATCCTCTTACGTTTTGTTTACATTTTTGAGACAACTCACGTTACGCGAATTGTTATATTTCGTGCGCTCCCGGCGCTGGAGCTGCAAACCAAATTAGAAAATCCATGCGGCATCATCGCCAGGTCCGAAGTAGCGAGGAGGGAATATGAGCAAACTTAACCGGGGCATGCGGGCGGGTGTATTTCTAATGCTGGCGACGGCGACCGTTGCCTTATCGGCGCAGACTGTCACGACGCTGCACAGCTTCAACCAATCCGACGGCAGCAACCCCTATGCGGGGCTGATGCAGGCCAGCAATGGGATTCTGTACGGAACAACATCGGCGGGCGGAGCCAATGGCGATGGCACGGTCTTTGAAATCACCACCAGCGGCACGCTGACGACCATGCACAATTTCAACCATCTGAGTCCTATCGATGGCGCACAGCCCTACGCCGGGCTGATACAGGCCAAGGATGGGAACCTATACGGGACGACAAACCGTGGCGGCTCTCACAACGTCGGCATTGTCTACAGAATTACCACCAGCGGCACGATGAAGACGTTACACGATCTGGATTATCAGCCCGACGGGGCGCTTCCCTACGCGGGGATGGTCCAAGCGACAAACGGAGCTTTTTACGGGACAGCTGCCGACGGCGGGGGCAGCGAGGGTACGGTCTTCGAACTCACCTCGTTTGGTCAGTACACCGCGATATACACGTTTGGCGCCAACGGCGGTTTCCCGGTCGCGGGTCTGGTGCAGGCGAGCAACGGAGACTTTTACGGGGTAGCGGCAACGGGCGGATTCTACAGTTGTGGCACGCTCTTTGAACTCACTCCGAGCGGCGGGTTCACGTTACTGCACACCTTCACTGGGCATGATGGCTGCTACCCGTCGGCGACCCTGGTCCAGGGTACCGATGGAAACCTGTATGGAGTAGCGTCCGCGGGCGGAGCCGGCAACGGCTTCAACGCCGGCACATTCTTCAACATCACCCCGAGTGGCACGTTCAACCTGCTTCATGTCTTCGACAAAACGGATGGCGCTGCCCCAACAGGAGCGCTTATCCAGGCTAGCGATGGCAACTTCTACGGGACGACTCAAGTGGGTGGGGCCTATAACGAGGGTACGATCTTCAAGGTCACGCCGGCTGGAACAGTGACCACACTCTACAGCTTCTGTCCGCAGACTCATTGCAACGACGGCGCCAATCCCTATGCCGGCCTGATCCTGGGCACCGATGGAGTGTTCTACGGCACAACCTTCAACGGCGGCGGTGGCAACCATGGCACCGTCTTCAGCCTTTCCGTCAGTCTTAGCCCAATCGTGAAAACCGCAGAGTAAACAGAACGGCGCCGATGGCTTGCATGAGCGCGGCTCCTTCACTCTCCACGCAGAGTCGCCGCGGAAATTTTCGCATGAATTAGGATGGCAGTCCCGCACTGGCAGGCGTACATTTTGAACCAGGCTGTCTGAAATCGCTTGAGGAGAGTGGCTATGGGCTTCATTGCGTGGATCGTGGTGGGACTGATCGCGGGCTGGCTCGCGGGAGTAGTCATGAAGGGCGGTGGCTACGGCATATTCGTGGACATCATCCTGGGCATCCTGGGCGGCCTGGTGGGTGGCTGGGTCTTCGGGATCCTGGGAATCTGGCCAAGCGGCGGAATGATCGGCTCTATTATTGTTGCGTTTATCGGTGCCGTGATTTTGGTCGGTATCACCCGATTGATAAAAAGAGCTTGAACCCGCTGCATCGGGACGATCGCTTCTTTTTTCCATGGCGCGCAATTCGATTTGACCACCAGTGAGCACTTTCTCGTATCATCAAGTCTGATCGATGCGAAGCCGCAGGAACATCGTGTGGGTTGCCGTCGCGATCGTGGTGATCGCGGGCGGAATTGTTACCGCTGTTCTGCTGCGCAGTCGCGCGGCTCCAGACGCAGTGCGTCTGCTGCCGGAGTCGGATGCTGTGCTCTACGTAAATCTTGAGCCAATCCGGCTGCTCACCGACCTCGGCAAGAAGCCTCCCAAGGAACGCGATCCCCAGTACGAAGAGTTCGTCCGCCAGACCGGCTTCGAGTTCGAGCGCGACCTGGACAAAGCCGCATTCGCCATTCACTACGGCGTCCCGCTTCAGGGCAAGCCGGCGGAGACGCGTTACAGCGAAATTCTGCAAGGACACTTTGACAGCACCCGCGTCAGCGACTACCTGCGCAAGCTGGCGACACAAGTCGAGCGCTATCGGGATTTCGATATCTACGATATTCCGGTGGAAGACCGGACGGTGCGGGTGGCGCTGCTGGGCATTGACACTGCCGCTGCGTCGAACGTCGACAGCCCGGAAGTCATCCACGGCATGATCGACAGCTACAAGCAGGCAGCCCTGCCGTTTACGGGACCAGCGCTGGTGAGTCAGTACTACCGGCGCGTGCCGCTGGGCAGCATCGTGTGGACGATCGCGCGCCCCTCGCCCAACAGCGCGGCACAGGATCGCGGCGAGTTGCTGCTTCCCGGCAGTTGGAGCGGCCTGCTGCCGCGAGATAGTCTGGTGATTGCTTCTGCGTGGCCCCTGAATGACGTGCACCTGCGAGTCGATGTCATCACGCATAGCGCAGATGAGGCCCAGCGATTTACCGAACAGGTTGGGACGTACCTCACGCTATTCAAGTCGCTGGAAATATCGGTGGACGCGGGTGGCCCCGACAAAGACGTGAAGGCCGCCTTCGAGAGTCTTGAGGTCCATCAGGATAAAAGCGAAGCGGTGCTGACGGCGAAGGTGCCGTACGCGTTCTTTAAGAAGGTGCTGAGCGAGCCGCCAGTGGACCTGGGTCCGGCGCCGCAGAAGCCAGAGCCACCGCCAGCGCATTCGCCAAAATCGTCGAAGGGCAAGAAAAAGTAGAAGCCATGTCATACTTGGCTCAAATCAGGGCACGGCTTGATAGGCTGCGTGAGAACAAGTTTTTCGTCTTGGCGGCGGAGCATGACCCACGAAAATCAAGCGCCGTAGGCGCGACATAGGATAGCCCAGCACGTAGCCGAAGGCGGAGTGCTGGGTAAGATGGGAAAAGATGCCGAGCCCCTCGGGGGCGACACCAGTCCTCGCACCGACTCCTGAGTGGTTCCACAAGAACCCGCAATGAAGGTCGGAGCTTTAGTGTTTGCGTGAGAACCGTGTCGTCCCCGGGGGACTCGGTTATATTTCCCACACTACCCAGAGCTCCCGCGCTGGGCTATTGTAGTTTCGCCCTTCGGGCTCAGATTTCGGGCGTCTTCCTGGTCTTGCCTCTCACTCAAGTTTCGCCGCCGGAAATCCAAGCTCAGGGTTACTGCGAATCGCCGTTGGGGCTTGCGGTTGCTGCCGGCTGAACGTCGGACGCAGTCTGCATGCGGGTTTGCGTCGCGACGTAGGACTCCAGCTTCGACAGCCGCTCCTGCAGCGATGCGTTCTGCTGTAGCAGCTGCAGCTTCAGGCCATCGATTTCCTGCCTCTGCGTTTTGATCTGCTGAAGCTGGGTCTGCAGCTCTCGTTGCTGAGCCGTCACTATCGCATGTTCCTTCTGCAATTCGTTCAGCAGCATGGGAGTGAGGTATTGATAGCGGACCGTGGAGGGCTGGCCATCGTTATCGTAGGCGACCAGTTCGGGGTAGACCTGGGCAACTTCTTCGGCGATCAAGCCATATTGCAGGGTGCGGTCGCCGTTGGCGTACTGGGGCTTGTAGAGGAAGCTTACAGGCCGCAATTTCATCAATGCGTCGGTGGTGTCACCCAGGTCGCGGACTTGCTCCTTAAACCGGAGAGACGAAGTCTGCGTTCCGAGTCGGCCGCTGGAGTTGATGTAGACCGAAACGCCGCCCGACGAGGTCGCGCCATAGATGCCCGCGATGAAGGTAACATCCTGCTGGCTGGCGCCACTGCCCTGCGCGCCTATTCGGATGGTGTTCGACTCGGTACCAGAACTGGGGCCCGCGTTGGCGATGTATATGTCGCTGTTACCCGTCACGTTGTTAAAGCCAGCGTCGGTGCCAAGAAAGGTGTTGTTGTATCCGGTAGTGTTGATGTTGCCAGCAAAAGCTCCGAAGAAGGCGTTCGCGGCCCCGGTGGTGTTACTGTAGCCAGCAAGAGCGCCGGAGAAGGTATTGTCGAAGCCAGTGGTGTTCTGGTAGCCAGCATTAGCACCGGAAAAGGCATTGCTCGTCCCCGTTCCGGTAACATTGTGGACGCCTGCTTCCTTTCCCAGAAACAGGTTTTCGTCGGCGATACTGCCGATGCTCACGACCGTATTTCCTCCGATCTGGTAGGTCGTGGCGCTGTTGATGCCCCCGTTCACATCGAGCGTTGCTTGTGGTGTGGCAGTCCCGATTCCCACACTGCCGCCATTGGTAATCGACAGGCGGGGCATGTGGCTGGTGTACAGGTCGATTCCATCCTTGTTGACCGATCCCACGCGGTCAGATGCGATCGCCTCGCCGGAATTCCCGGTGCCGAAGCGGATCGCCGGGGTGTAGCTGCCACTGTTAAGGCCGCTGAAGTCCACTCGCGTGTCACCCTCCATGTTCACGTTCCCCTGAAAGGTGTCAGAGACTGACAACTGGGCGAAGGCACTGGCCGCCAGACCTCCCAGCTGTGCCGCGTTGACGTTGCCCAATCCCGCGCCGTTCCCCATGAAGGAGTTGGAAGTGTTGCTGAGCGTCAGAGCATTCGTGTAGGTGCCGCTTAGCTGCGAATTTCCGAGGGTTCCGCTGAGCAGCGAGAAGCTGTAATCATTGGCTGCCGGGACTACCGCGCCGGCGCGCCCATTGAACGAGGTCACCAGTCCACCGCCGCCGCCGGTGCCCAGCTTCCCGGTGGAATCCACGAACACCGCCGAACCACTGGTCGTAGTCGAGCCGTAAATGCCCGCGATGTAAGCGACATTCTGCTCGCCCAAGTCGGTGCCCTGCGTGCCGATGCGGATGGTGTTGGATTCAGAGCCTGAAGTTGGACCTTGATTGGCAAGGTACAGGTTCGACTTGCCGGTAGTGTTGTTGTAGCCGGCCTGGTACCCGGCGAAAGTGTTGTTCTTTCCGGTGGTATTGCTGTAACCGGCCTGGAGGCCGTAGAAAGTGTTGGCGCCGCCGGTCGTGGTGTTGTAACCAGCCTGCTGTCCGGAGAAGGTGTTGCTCCCTCCGGTGGAGTTGGTATAACCAGCCTCGGTGCCCAGAAATGTGTTGCAGCAGGCGGTGGTGTTACTCAGGCCTGCTTGATTGCCGGCGAAGACGTTGCCGCCTCCGGTGGTGTTGCTGAAGCCGGCCTGGAGACCAGAGAAGACGTTGCCGGTGCCGCTGGTATTGCTATAGCCGGCCTGCTGTCCGTAAAAGGTGTTATAGGACCCGGTGGAGTTGGTGTAGCCAGCCTCGGTCCCGGAGAAGGTATTGCAGCAGGCAGTGGTGTTATTCTTGCCCGCCTGGAAGCCAGAGAAGACGTTGCCGCCTCCGGTGGTGTTGCTGTAACCGGCCTGGAGGCCGAAGAAGGTGTTGCCCGTACCGGTAGTGTTGCCGTAACCGGCGTCCTGTCCGGAGAAGGTTTTGTATTGGCCCGTCCCGGAAATATTATGGACACCTGCCCCTACACCCAGAAATAAGTTGTCATCGGTGAGAGTGCCAATACTCACGACGCCGCTGCCAGCGATCTGGTAGGTTCCGGCGACGGAGTTTACATTGCCCAACCCATCCACGTAGAAATTCTCCACACCGTTGTTCTGGCCGCTGAGAATCTTGCCACCTGCAGCGTTGTTAAACGCTCCCGCAATTCCTGCCGCGCTGGCCACATAGCCGCTGACGCCGGTGGTGAAGCCGCTGGTTGCCGTGTTTGTGCCGCGCACGCCGGTTCCCGCGGTGCTGGTCGAGTTGCCCTTCACGCCCACGGTTGAACCGGTGGAAGACGAGACATT
>JBEKXQ010000085.1:0-18872 GCA_049511915.1 Candidatus Korobacteraceae bacterium | reverse complement strand
AATTCGAGACCAAGAAACTCCCCATGATGCCGATCCGTGACGTCGTCATCTTTCCGTACATGATGACGCCGTTCGTGGTGGGCCGGGAGTCCAGCGTGCGCGCCTTGGAAGAGGCGCTGGCCGGCGATAAGAAGATTTTTCTCGCTACCCAACACGACGCCTCGATCGACGAGCCAAAGCCCAACGAGATCTACCAGGTCGGCACCATTGTCAACATTGTGCAGAGCCTGAAGCTTCCCGACGGCAACATCAAAGTTCTGGTAGAAGGCCTGGAGCGCGGCAAGATCCTTCAGGTCGTTGACACCGACGGCTATTTCGAAGCTACCGTGCGCACCGCCAAATATTCGGCGGAGCCCGGCCCGCAGGTCGAAACCGCCATGCAGCGCGTGACTGGACTCTTCGAGCAGTACGTCAAGCTGTGCCAGTCGCTGAACTACGAAACCATGATCGCCGCCGTCCGCAATGACGATCCGGCGAAGCTTACCGATACCATCGCCGCCAACCTGCAACTTTCGATCGAGGAAAAGCAGGAGTTGCTGGAAATCTTCGATCCGGCGGAGCGACTGAACCGCATCGGCGACGTGCTTGACGTCGAGATCGAAAAGCTGAACATGGACCGCACCATCCAGTCGCGCGTGAAGCGCCAGATGGAGCGCGCCCAGAAAGAGTATTACCTCAACGAGAAGATCAAGGCCATCCAGAAGGAATTGGGCCGCGGCGAGAAGAGCGAGTTCGACGAACTGAAGAAGAAGGTCGACTCCGCAGGTATGCCGCGCGAAGTTCACGAAAAAGCGCTGCAGGAACTGAAGAAGCTGGAAGCCATGCCGCCCATGTCGGCCGAGTCGACGGTATCCCGCAATTATCTGGACTGGCTGCTGGCCGTACCGTGGAAGAAGCGTTCCAAGGAGATTCGGAACATCGACATCGCCGAGAAGACGCTGAACGAAGATCACTACGGGCTGGAGAAGATCAAGGAGCGCATCCTCGAGTTTCTCGCCGTTCGGCAACTGGTGAAGAATCCCAGAGGCTCCATCCTCTGCTTCGTGGGACCTCCGGGCGTGGGCAAGACTTCTCTGGGCATGAGCATCGCCAAGGCGACGGGACGCAAGTTCGTTCGCATGTCACTGGGCGGCGTACGCGACGAAGCCGAAGTCCGCGGCCATCGCCGCACCTACATCGGCGCACTGCCCGGCCAGATCATCCAGATGATGAAGAAGGCCGGCACCAAGAACCCGGTCTTCATGCTCGATGAAGTGGACAAGATGTCAATGGACTTCCGCGGCGATCCGTCGGCCGCACTGCTGGAAGTGCTCGACCCCGAACAGAACTTCATGTTCGTCGATCACTATCTCGACGTCGAATACGATCTCTCGCAGGTCTTCTTCATCGCCACGGCGAACGTTATGCACACCATTCCGGCGGCCTTGCAGGACCGCATGGAAGTGCTCCGGCTGCACGGTTACACCGAGCCGGAAAAGGTCGAGATTGCCAAGCAGTACCTGGTCCGCAAACAGCGCCAGCAGACCGGCCTGACGGAAGAGAACATCCTCTTCACCGACGAAGCGCTGACGACCATCATTCGGAGCTACACGCGCGAAGCGGGCGTCCGCAACCTGGAGCGCGAGATCGGCAACATCTGCCGCAAAGTTGCGCGCAAGGTGGTGAAGGAAGGCAACAAGTATGCCGTGACACTCACCGCCGAAAACGTCAACGACTACCTGGGCGTGATGAAGTTCCGCGACAGCGAGATCCACGAGCGCAGCGAAGTCGGTCTGGTCACTGGGTTGGCGTGGACGGAAGTGGGCGGCTCGATTCTCACCACCGAAGTTGCAACCGTTGACGGCAAAGGCAAGCTCACGCTCACGGGCAAACTCGGCGACGTGATGCAGGAGTCGGCGCAAGCGGCCATGTCATATGTACGCTCACGCGCGCATCGACTGGGACTGGCTCGTGACTTCTACCGCAATCTCGACATCCACGTGCACGTACCCGAGGGCGCGATCCCCAAGGATGGTCCGTCGGCCGGCATTACCATGGCGACCGCAATCGCCAGCGCTCTCAGCCACATTCCCGTGCGCCGCGACATCGCCATGACCGGCGAGATCACACTGCGCGGCAAAGTGCTGCCCATCGGCGGCCTGAAAGAGAAACTGCTGGCAGCGCACCGGGCGGGCATCCTCGAGGTGATCCTTCCTGCTGACAATCAGAAGGATTTGCCGGACGTACCCGAGAACCTGCGCAATGTAATGCAATTGCGCTTCGTCAATACCATGGACGAAGTGCTGGCGTACGCTTTGGAACGTCCCCTGCCCGAAGTGACGGATGAGGAGACTCCGACCATCCCGGCGCTCCCCCCCACGCAGGAACAAGTTCCGACGGCGCATCAGTAAAGTTGCAGCAGAGCAGGAACGAAGGCCCGCCGGCGGCGGGCCTTTCGCATTAGCTCGGCGGCTAAAGCCGGGATTCAAACTATCGACTCGAGGCACCGCTGAAAAGAGTGAGCGTGAGAACTAGCTTTCGCGCCGGGTAGTAGAGTAAGAAACCCGAAATCCTGAGCGCCGAAGGCGCGGAGTCATGATAGCCCAGCACGCAGCGAAGCGGAGTGCTGGGTTTAGCGGGAAAATTACTGAGTCCCCTGGGGACGATAGGGTTCTCACGCAGACGCTTAAGCGCAGCTCCTCCTGGGCGGTTTCACTTGCACTTTCCTGTTGCTCCGGCGATATTGAATCTATGAAGGTCCTCACGCGCTTTGTAACGTCGGCAGCCGACCCGGGGCAATTCCCTCCCCCGAGCGCGCCTGAGATCGCCTTCGTAGGCCGCTCCAACGTCGGCAAGTCGAGTCTCATTAATTCGCTTGTCGGCGGCAAAGTCGCCAAGACCAGCAACACGCCGGGCCGTACCCAGACCATTAACTTCTTTCAGGTACGCCGCCCCGGCAAGCCACAGCCCGACTTCATCTTCGCCGACCTGCCTGGCTATGGGTATGCGCGCGTACCGAAGGAAGTCACGGCGCAGTGGGCGAAGTTCATAAATCCCTATTTGGAGACGCGCGAATCGCTGGCGCTGTGCGTAGTACTCGTCGACGTAACCATCCCTCCACAGGAACTCGATCTGCAACTGCTCGAGTGGCTGCGGCACGTCGATCGCAACTTCCTGCTGGTTGCTACCAAGGCCGACCGCATCTCTGCCAACCAGTTGCATACTTCGCTCCGGAAGCTGAGCGAAAAACTCGCCGTCTCACCCGGTCACGTGATTCCTTTTTCGGCCAAAGCCCGCATGGGACATAACGAGCTCTGGAAAGCGATCAAGGCCGCGGCTGGAGTGGAAGATCCCGGGCAGCACGACATCGCGAACGCAGGATAGAGCCCAGCAGTCCCTGTGGCGCTTGATCCCGAATAGCAAGGAGTGAAGCGCAATCCCTCACAGGGTATGCAAGTACGCCATCAGATCATCGAACTGCTGCTGGGTAAGCTTATTCTGAAAAGCGGGCATCTTGGCCCGGCCCAATACGATGATGTCGGTGACGCGCTCGTCATTGGCAGGCATTCCATTCTGCATGAAGGGTTTCTTGAACAGTCCATTCAGGCTAGGACCACGCAGGTTGCGTTTACTGTAGGCATAATGGCAATCGCCGCAGCGCGCGTCGTACACGCGTCTGCCGCTGGCCTGTTGCGGGTTCAATCCCAACTCGGCATCGGTCTTGCGAGGTTCAGCGTCACACGCGCTGAGGATCGCGATTGCAATGAGTGAGAATGCAGCTAAGAGGGCAAACCGTGTGGGCTTCGGCTTCAACGTCCTGTCCAAGATTCCAGCATATAGTTTGTGGGGAACGGCGCCGCGGCTCCGTCAGAGTTAGAATACACCTCGCGTGACCGTCGCTATCAAACGCGTCTACGAAGCGCCGTCTCCGCAAGATGGCGCCCGAGTGCTGGTTGATCGGCTTTGGCCTCGGGGATTGACCAAGGAAGCCGCAGCTCTCGATAGCTGGCTTAGGGATGTGGCGCCCTCTAACGAGTTGCGCAAGTGGATTCACTCGCACCCGCTGCAGTGGAGCAAGTTTCGTGACAAATATCTAAGAGAACTTGCATCTGAGACGGGAAACCGGGCACTACAGCAGCTTTATGAAATTGCGAAGCGGAATCGCCGTTTGACGCTGCTTTATGCGGCCAAGGACGAAGAGCACAACAACGCGGCGGTGCTGAAGCAATTGCTCGACGGCAACCGCAAACCGCCTACCGGGACCGGCCCGATTCGCGCGACATCGGCCAGGCGTGCCCGGGCAGCGCGGCCCAAGTAGCTGGCGGCAATTTGCGTCCCGAGAGTCGCCCCCGTTAGCCTCTTTACTTCGGACAGCTTCGGGTTGTCACAAATGTGCTGCTCGGGCGCGACGCAGCTTGAGCTCAAAAGAGGGATTGAACAAGTTCGTTTTTGGGTTCATATTGGTGCGAGCAGAATTGCGATAGTGGTTTCACTGCCGGGCCACGGAGTGACCGTTGTCTCCTGAGTTAGAGCATATCCGCTGCGAAGTGGAGAGGCTGACGCTTGGCTGGTCTGAGTCCGACTGGCACCGCGCCCTGCCGGGCAAGTGGACGTCCGCCCAGATTCTGGAACATCTCCGCCTGAGCTTCACCGGAACCAGCAAGGGCATTCTCAATGTGATGGAAACCGGAAGACCGCTTGGGAGCAAGCCGACGTTGCCGGATCGATTGCGAACGTTCTGGGTGGCAACGCTGGGTTTGATGCCGTCAGGACGCTCCGCTCCCAAACAAACCATTCCGAAAGACAGTCTCGAAGGCTATTCCTTGCGGCGATTCTACGATGCGCTGGTCGCAGTGGATGCTACCTTGGCCGATGCCGAGCGGCGGTTCGGCGGCAGCGTCAAGCTGCTCGATCATCCTATCCTTGGACCCCTCAACGCCAAAGAGTGGCGCCAGCTTCATCGCACCCACGCCAAGCATCACTTGAAACAAATCGCAAAGCAAACACGGCTGGCGAGTTCTCGTTCACGGGACAGAGAGTTTTCGCATTAGAGCCTGCGCAGGTACCAACTCCAAATAGTCTGACCAAGGAATATGGCGGCCAGGGAACAGACGCCGAGAAACACGCCAAATGGGATTTGGCGACCGAGGAACGGTCCCTCGTCCTGTAACTGGGTCTCAGGCTTCGCTCCCGATATAAATCTTTCTCCCACCAACAGAATGCATACATAGACCACTGCCAGCGGCGGAGAGCAGAAAATAACCAACAGGGTGAGCTTCACGCCGAGAAACGCCCCTGACATGCCCATCAGAGTTATGTCACCAAATCCAAGACCATGCTTTTTGCGGACAAGATAATAGAAGGCCCAGGCGAGATAAAAGAAGGCCGCGCCAATCAAACCTCCGAGAGCAGAATCAAACAGCGAAAGCCAATGGACGTTCTGCACCTGCTTATCGAAAATGCGCAGTACAAGGGCTGTCGCCGCGTAGTCGGTCGGGGCGACCCACGAGAAAGCCAGGCCAAGGACGATGCCTGGATAGGTGAATTCCCGCGGCAGCAGGCCAGTCTCCGCGTCCGTGAAGATGAGTCCGATCAGCAGGAACCCGAAGACACAGAACTTTAGCGTCAGGATCGTCCAGCCGAACGACAGGTAACAAGCCGTGAACAGCAGAGCAGTCAAAAGTTCGACCACTGGATAGCGCGCTGAGATGCGTGTCCGGCAATGGCGACAGCGGCCGCGCAGCACCAGCCAACTCACGAGAGGAACGTTATCGTACCAGCGAATGGGAGCGCCGCAGGCATCACAATGAGATGCCGGATGGATGATCGACTGGTCGCGCGGAATGCGGCTGATACAGACGTTCAGGAAGCTGCCGAACGCCAATCCGGCGACAAACAGCACGCATTCCAGCAGTAGATCCAAAGCGTTCAGGTGAAGTCCTTATCTAAGGGTGGTGGAAACATAGCAGATCGCCGCTGATCACGGCGCAGCCTTCCTGGCTCGCAGGCATCTCGCCGATCCAGTTGATTCTACTTCGATTGATCAGGCGCACTTCAGGCGGCCGATTTTGCCAACCGCTGCCATTTTCCTCCCGGATGGGCACGCTGTAGCAAGCCACACTCTCGGCGGGATCCTGCTGCTTCCACTCGAGCAATGCAGCTTCCAGATCATCGGAGAGCGACTCATTGGGGCGAACGCAGAGTATCCACTCATACTCGGCGTCAATGACATAGGCGCCGGGAGAGACTCCCGGAACAGCAGTCTTCAGCTTCGCCCCATATTCTCGCGCAACTTTGGCAGTGTCATCCTCGGAGTCGCTATCGATTACCAGTACTTCATCGCAGGGACGCAGCGATTGTAGCGTCCGGCCCAAGTGTAAAGCATCGTTGTGAGTACGTAGCAGCGCAGTAAATTTTGGCATGAACCGATCCTAGCGAGGATATCGCAGCCGCTTCCGGCTGTGTAGTTAGAATAGATGCAAGAAAGGCGCAGCCTGCGAATTTGTCTGCGCCTAATACTGTCAGTATCTGTTAGGAAACCAAAATCTACTGGGGCGATAGGCGGCGGCTCGCCGGCTACGAAAGCAAGGGCGAGGACAGCACGCAAGGGGGAATCGATTAAGCTGGCGGCTCGGTCAGACGATTATTGATCGCGAATAAGGCAAGTTCCAGGCGGCTGGCCACGCCCACCTTGTCGAAGATGTTGGTCAGGTGATGCTTTACCGTGTCTTCACTGAGCGAGAACCTGCGCGCAATTTCTTTATTGCTCAAGCCGGCAACGATGGTGGTAAGTATGTCCATTTCACGCTTGGTGAGGCCATAATTGCGCGGAGCCTTTTCACCGGACGGATTCGTCCGCATGAATTCCACGATGTCTCCGACCGCCTCCCGGCCAATCCAATACTGCCCCAGCATGACGGTGCGGATGGCTTTCATCAGCAACTGGGTGGCAGCTTCTTTCATGACCACGCCGCGCGCACCCAGCTGGAGTGCCTGGACAATCTCGAGTCGCTCCACGGCCGCGGTAAGCACAATAATCTTGGTATGCAGACCGTCGCTATCGGTTGACAGGTCGCGCATCGCATCCATACCAGGAACACGCGGCATCGCCAGGTCGAGGAGAAGTATGTCGGGCTTGAGCTCCCGCGTCTGGCTGACCGCCTCGGCGCCGTCGGCAGCCTCGCCCACCACTTCCAATTCGGGTTCGGCTTCCAGCAAACGGCGAAGCCCATCCCGGAAAATCGTATGGTCGTCGGCCATTACAATGCGCACTGACGGCTCCTTCTTATCCATATGACTCATGTCCTTTCTGCGGAATAGTAATCTCCAGCCTAGAACCGTGCCCGGGAGTCGATTCGATCACCATGTCGCCGCCGACCGCGCGTACCCGCTCCTTGATTATCGCAGGGCCGCGCCGCAGACCGTCTAATTCCTTCATGGTAAAGCGTCCCGAAAAAGGGAAACCGTTCCCGTCATCGTTAATCACTAACTTCCAAAAGCCGTCCAGTGCGCTGAACCGGACCAGCGCCGAGTGGGCACCACTGTGCTTACGGATATTGACCAGGCCCTCCTGGACGACACGCACCAATTCGCGGCAGGCGGAGTCGGGGACCGTGACCTCCGCCAGCTCCGATATAAAGCGCACAGCGATGCCGGTATCTCTGGAAAAACGTTCCACGAGTTCGGCCATAAAGTCAAGAAGTTGATGACGCCCAATTTCGACAGGGCGCATGGTCTGCATCAGCTCACGCAGGTTCAACACCTCATTGCGAAGCAATTCCTGAATACGCTCTAGTTCCGTCGACACGGGGCAGTTAGCGTTATGCCGGCGAAGCACATCCACTTGCATCTCGATACTGATAAGCGACTGGATCGTGGTGTCGTGCAGTTCCCGCGCCACCCGGGCGCGCTCTGTCGCTCCAGCCCGCGAGCGAAAACCGCGGAAGAGGTACACAGAATACAGGGCCGGCGCCACCTGGCGCATAACATTCTGGGCAAACTGCAATTCGTGCTCGCGTTGGCGTCCCAGTTGGGCATCGAGAAAGATCAGGCGACCACACCAGTCGCGACCCATCTCGTGGCTGACGACGAGCAGCGAATTCGCCGCAGGCAAAGGCATTTCCAGGCCTTCGGTCGGGTCGATCTTCAGTCGACGGCCCTCCTCATCAAGGGCGGTAACGGAACAAGCTCCATTAGAACCAGTGCGGCGCATAAAAAATGTGTGCGGATAATGCGGCATCGTCTCGAAAATCTTGTCTGCGGGAGCAACTTCGTGAACGTGAATCGTGGAATTTGCCAGGGATGGGATCTCCCACCTGAAAGTTCGTCCAGTGCTGCTCTGAGCCGCAATCTCGTAGACCGCGCTTGCCTGGAAGACTCGTCCTAACTCTGCGAGGACGTTCTGCAGGACAGTGGCAAAGCGGCTGCCTACGCGAGTCAAGGAAAGGAGGTGGTTCGTAAGAACGATCTCAGCCCGCAACTGCTTTTCTGTCTCGGCCAGAAATCCTAGCAACGAACCCGCCATAAGCAGGAAAGCGCAGCGCATCAGTACCCGTGAGAGCTCCACGGGCGTAAATAGAGGGTCGCGAAGCGCCAAAGGGCCGTACGCCACCATGACGGCGTGAAAGAGGAGCAGCATTGCGCTGACAAGCGCGGTGGCCATCGTTTCTACAAAACCCCAGCGAAATGCCGCCGCGATCAGAGCGAAAAGAAAAAGTAGGAAAAAAGTTGTATTCGGTAATTCGGCAAACAAGCAGAGCAGCGCTGGCCAGCCGATATCGTTCGCTTGTGCGGAGATAACAAAGCTTCGATTGAGTTCGCCGCCCACTTGCAGCCGGACAAGAAGCACCAGGCTGGCGATCACGTAGCCGAGCAACAGCATCAGCCCGACCCGGTAGTGGGCGGAGCTGTCTCCGAGGTGAACGACCCAAGCCGCTAAGGACGTTAGTGCTACTAGAAGCCGCGAAACGGCCAAAACGTGCTCTACCCGGACATCCTCATACTCATACTCCAGCCCCACGACCCGCAGACGAGTCAGGAACCTGGGAGCAAACGAAGCGCGCACGAAAAGTGTTCCTCAAACTGCTTCTCTGAACGTGCCCTGATTATGACACGAAAGCGCTATATGGCAACCCAAATCTGCAATGAGCCAGCAGAAAAGTGGTGGGCCAAGCCAGGTGGAATTTTTGGAGAGAAAGCATCCCGCCGACACGAAGCGTCTGGGCAGATGGAATCCGGCTAAGGCACCGGGTAAGTAGAACTCGCCAACTTAAGGATTGGCACCTATCAGCAAAGGCAGCGCCGATTCGGCCTGAGACTTATTTGCCTTCCTGTTATTTTTCGACGTGCAGGAATTCGCCGGTGGATGCGTTAACGGCAATTCGCAATTTCGCTTCCTCCTGGCTGCTGCCGTAGATCACGTGCCAGACCAACTGGTTTTTCGACGCATCCCAATCCAATATGAAGAAGACAGGCTGTTTCGGATCTTTTGTGGTGAGCTTCTGGCCGCCGTTCTTCTGCGCAACTTCATATGCCTTGTCGCTATCGGTCGTGAGGAAGCCGATATTGAAGACTCGGTCGGAGGTGTTGGTCGAACTCCAAGTGTCTTCGGCCGAAAAGCTGACGCCTGGTTCCGGTGTGTCCGGTCCGACCAGTCCCGACCAAATAAACATCTTCAGCATCTTCTTCGCGGGCGAGGCAAAGGAAGCCCGCCACACGCCGGCTTTCCCCTCAGCTACGGGGGCATCGGCAGTGAACTGCGATTGCAGCCGGAACGGAGCGGCATCGCCAGCCCATTCACGCGCGGCCAGGTACATCTTCTGAAAGGCTACGCGCCCGGTTTCATATTCAGATTGTTTGGGCCCGGACTTAGCCCCCGGCTGCGACACCGCTGGTTGGTTCGATGAGCAGGCAGCCAGCAACAGAACCGCAGTGCATGTGAGGATGAGCTTTCTCATGGCAATAGCAATTAGCAACTAGCTTAAAGAACGTGGCCCGTGAACAAGTGCTCGGCGATTGTACTCGTGACCGATGTTGTTCGCTACAAGCCGTGGTCAGCTACTATCCGCTAGTGTCTCTTAGCAGATGTTATTTTGGGTAGCTAGTTGCTAATTGCTAGTTGCCTCTATCTTGCCAGCAACGCGACCCCACCGGCCACAAACAGCGCGGCCAGCCAACGGCGATGGTCCACTCGTTCCTTCAGAAAAATTCGGGCGGCGAAGGCATTGGCGATGAACGTAAGTGATGCGGAGGCCGGCCCAACCACGCTCACGTCGTCCCAAGACAGCGTAACCAACAGGCTGAAGAACGCCAACGCCATGAAAAGCAATCCCAACATGAACCTGGAACTCGACGCTACACGACGGACCAGATAGAAGACGCCATGTCCCTGTTGAATGGCGCCCAAATCACCAATCTCCTTCATCGCCCGGGATTGCAGGACGTCGCCTGCGGTAGCGGTAACGACTATGGAGGCGATGCCGGCCCAGGTTGCTGCCGTGGTCATGCGTCACCTCGGGTGCCCTCGTCGAACGCGACCTGAGCGCGGATGGAGTCGGGTTTTTCCCGGAGAGGAGTGTGCGCGGCCACCGTTAAAGACGGGCCAGTGGCCACAAAACCAACTCCCAGCGTGATTAGTCCGATCCCTAGCCAATGTCCCGGTGTGACATTTTCATGCAGAAAAATGCTCGCCAACAGCGCCATGAGAATGTAGCTGATTGCCGTTGCCGGCAGAACGTAGGTGAGATCGGCCCACGAGAGAGCAGTAAGGTAGCTGCAGAAAAACAGAATCAGCAGACAGATTCCGGTTACGACCCAGGGATTCCAAAGCACGGTGAGCAACTGGCGCCAGTTGGCGCTGGTAACAGCGCCAAAGTCTCGCATCCCGCGGCCCAGGCAGACGTCGCCGCACGAGCCGAAGATTACGACCGCCAGAAGAATTAGATACTTTCGAACGGTCACGCCTGCCCCTAGGCGCTGACCGATTCAGGCGTTTTAGACTCGACTCCTGTGCCGGTTCCGGCGGTTGGTGGCCGAGTAGCAGCCGAACTCTGCTGGTGGCGCGTATCCTTCACCGCACGATTGCGCTGACCACGCAGCTTCATAAACGACTTGGCCTCGGTGTAAAGGCGCTTGCGGTCGGTGGAATTGAACGCCGCCCGCTTCACGATGCGGAAGATCGCCTTCGGACGGAAATAGTACTCGTCGTAAAAACGATGCACCATTTCCATGATGTAGTCGCGCGAGATGCCGGGGTATTCGATCATCGCGACCTGATGGCCCATAGCATCGACCATCTGCGTGCCTTCATTCAAAATGAAGCCATTCGACTTGGCGAAGTCGTAGAGTTCAGTCCCGGGATAAGCGTGCGCCAGAGAGACCTGGATAGTTTCTACGTCCAGTTCCTTCGCGAAGTCGATGGTCCTGCGAATGGTCTCTTTGGTTTCGCCGGGCAGGCCGAGAATGAAGTCGCCGTGGACCAACAATCCAAGCTTCTTGCAATCGCGAGTAAACTCGCGCGCGCGCTCCACGGTCGCGCCCTTCTTAACGTTTTTCAGGATCTGTTGGTCACCCGACTCGTAGCCGACGATCAGCAGCCGACAACCGGCTTCCTTCATCGCCTTCAGGGTTTGGAAATCGGTGGTGACGCGCGAGGTACAAGACCAGGTCAAGCCTAGCGGCTTCAGCTTCTCGCACAGCTCGATGGTGCGCGCCTTCTGGATGTTGAAGGTATCGTCATCGAAGAAAAATTCCTTAACCCAAGGCCAGTATTCCTTGGCCTTCGCCATCTCGCTGGCGACGGCGTCCGAAGACCGCTTGCGCCACGGATGTCCGCTGAGGGTCTGCGGCCACAAGCAGAAGGTGCACTGCGCCGGGCAACCTCGCGTTGTGTAAAGCGACACGAACGGGTACAGCAGGAACGGAACATTGTAGCGGCGCGGATCGAGATCGCGCTTGTAGACGTCAACGACATCGGGCAGCGCGTCGAGGTCGGCAACCGCCAGACGGTCGGGATTGTGGACGACCTGCCCATTCTCGCCCCGATACGAGGCACCAAGGATTTCGCTCAGCGGCTTGCCATTGGCATACTCAACGGCTGCATAGTCGAATTCGCGCCGCACGATAAAGTCAATTGCCGGTCCCTCTTTCAGCGAAGCCTCGGGCAAGGTGGTGACATGTGGCCCGACAAAGGCAATCTTCAGCTTCGGGTTGGCCGCCTTCATCGCGGCAGCCAGCTTGATGTCCCCCTGAAATCCAGGAGTGCTGGTGAACAGCACCAGGAACTCATACTCCTTGCCGATCTCGATCGTCTGCTGCGCGTCCACCTTATGGGGCGAGGCGTCGAGCAGGCGCGACCCTTCCAGCATTCCTGCCGGATAAGCGAGCCAGACGGGATACCAGTAGGACTCGATTTCACGGGTGGCCGGCCAGCGCGAACTGGCGCCACCGTCATAGTTCTCAAACGAGGGAGGGTTCAGGAATAGCGTTTTCAAAGGCATAGTCTACTAACTATCGTACCATCTGTTGGAGGCGCGCGGAACTACTTGAGACTCTTTAAGTTAGATGCACTTCTTGATGCCAGCGAATGGTCGCTTATGGCGTCGGAATGGCCCAATTCTCCAGTTCGCCGGTAAGGCGGAGCAGTTGCAACTGGGCGCGGCTCAGCTCGAACTCGGCATCCAGGTAGGCGGCGTGCTTGCCGTCGCTATTGAGTTCCGCATTCTGCTCATCGCGGGTGTTGGCTCCTCCGGTCTGCACCCGGCCCCTCACCGCTTCCAAGTCGCCTTGCGAGACCTCCCACTCCAGCCTGGCCACATCGCGTGCTGCCGAAAGCTGGCGCAGCGAACGCTGCAGTTTCAGAGTGTCTTCCCTGACCTGATCCTTGGCCATCTCTACTTGCTTCTTGGCTGTCATGGCATCGGCCTCGGCTTCCTGGGCCCTGGCTTTCTGTACAGCATTAAAGATGGGGATCCTGAGGTTCAGGCCGCCGCTAAAGTTGTTGGCGTTGTAGTGCTTGTAGTAGTAATCGTAGTTGTTGTATTGGGCGAGGTAGGCGTATTGCGAAGCCAGGTCGATGGTCGGCATGTACACCGCCTTGTGCTCACCGTTAGCTCGCGCTTGTGCAGAGGCTGCTTTCTGCTCCGCCAATTTCACTGGCAGGCTGCTGGCGACTGCGCGAGCCGGCAGATCGTCATCCTGCGAGATCAACGGGATTTCAGGAATAGAGCCCGGCTCTGTGGCAATGGAATCTGCGGGCACTCCCAGCAGATGCGCCAAATGCTCGCGCAACAAATCCGCCTGCCCCTGAGCTTCGGCGATCCGTAGTCGAATACGGGCGGTAAGCAGTTGGCTCTTGGTGACCTCGAGCTTGCTGTCCACGCCTTCCTTGAACCGCTGCTCGCTGACGAACTGCGCTTTCTCCGCTGCGGCCTGCGCTTCGGTCAGCGCCTTGGTCTTCGCCGTTAGCTGATCCAATTGTGCATAGGTCAGCGCGGTATCGAGAATCACCGCGTCACGCTTGTCTTGCGTATCCAGCGATGTTGCCTTCCAATCGATTTTGGCCGCCTTGACGTACTGCTGAAGCGAAAGATTGAACAGCGACTGTACCGAGTTGAAGTTCACCACCGACGGCGCTGAGCCTTCCAATGTTAGCGGGAATCCATAGGAATAGCCGAGGCCGGAGCCAATGGTGATTTGTGGAATATAGTTGGCGCGGGCTTCCTTGTAGACCTCTTGGGCGCGCCACTGGTTAATGGCGGCAATACCCATCACCCCGCTGTGCTGCAAAGCCAGTTGGATCGCATTGCGGAAGGAAACTGGGGCCGGAGGAGCATCGGCGGCGCGGACAATTCCGGCTGTAGACAGCAAAGCGCAGGCAAGGGCCGCGACCCTCACGTAGCCAGTAACCGGATTCGTTTCCGACTTGGAACGCCGGGGTTTTGGGTGCATCCCATGCTCTACACTAGCAATCCGAAGCCATGCCGTCACTGGAAGCGACTAAGAGCTTTCTGGGCGGGGACGAAGCCGGAAGCCAGCGCTATTGAGGCTTCATACTCGGTGACCGCCGCTCTGCTGTTGCCCATCTTCTCATTCAACTGACCGACCATGTAGTGGGCCCGGAACGCCGGCGCTGACTCAACCAGTCTGCCCGACGACAAATACTGCTGCAGATATTGCATAGCTGCCGACAGGTTACGATTGCCCAGGTACAGTTCCTTGGCTGCATCGAAATAGGACTCGGCAGGTTTACCAGGCTGCGCCATTGCCGATTGCACGGCACTCTGCATTTCGTCGAGACGCCCTCGCTGGCGGTAAAAGGCAGCCAGCTGCAGCCACATGTCAGCAGGGTTCTGCGCGCCCAGAAGAGCGGCGCGAAATTGCGCCTCCGCCTCACCGTATTGCTTTTCTTTCACTGCGACTCGCGCCAGGATCAGATGCGAGTTCGACGCGTCGTACTTCCGCATCTGCGCAGCCTGATCGCGGGCCTTATCCAGTCCGCCGCCCATGATCGCCGGAGCCTCGGTGTAATACTGGGCCAAATCGAGGCGCGCCGGCACGTTGGCGGGATCGAGTTGCACTGCGCGCTCAAACTCGTTCTTGGCTTTGCGAGCCAGTCCCGCCGCTGCCAGCGGATTGGCATCTCCCGCTTTTCGTCCGTATTCGCGTCCCAGCCAGAGGTGATACGTTGCATTGTTCGGATCGAGGCTGACGGCGCGTTCCCCGTATCTCACCGCCTCGTCCCAGCGCTCCATGGCGAAGTAGGCGCGCGACAGCTGATTCAGCGACTCGGCATCGGAACGGCTGCTCAGGATAGTGACCGCGTCGTTCATGCGGCCCAGTGACAGCAACTGGGTCGCCGCCGGATCAGCGCTGCTCGCCGCCACAAAAACACCCAACAAACCAATAATGAGTAAGAACTTCAAGCAAAAAAATCTCATGGGTTAGCCGGCCTCACCGCCATGCCGCCTTTCAAGGATTGCATATTAAGGGCCCCCAACGCGAGCACTGCATTATCGGAGAGGCCGCTGGTAACCGCAACCCGCGTGAGATCCGAGACGGACGTGGTTACATCCCTGCGCTTCAGTTCACCATCCACTACCTGAAAGACGTACTGCCCACCAACATCCTGGTGGATCGCCTCGCGCGGGATGGTGATGGCATTCTGCTGGCGCTCCGTAACCACGGCCACACTTACGTTCGTGTTCGGCAGCAGTTTGAGATCGTTGTTGGCAATGACGCAGGTCACTTCTCCAACCATCCGCGTCCCGTGCTGAACAACCGTCGTCGGCAGGGTTTCCAAGGTGCCTTGCCAAACTCGACCGGGAAGCGCGTCCCATGTAACTTCCACTGTCTGGCCCTGCCGGAGCCTGCCGATCTCAGGTTCGTCGACGAAGGCGCGCACGCGAACATTGTGCAAGTCTGCCACCTGCACCAGCAAGTCGCCAGTATTGACGAAGGCGCCATCGCGCACCGGCAGCGAGTAAACCATCCCTTTACGCGGCGCCGCGATGTTGGAGTTCTTCAGCACGTCCTGCGCCGCCTGCAACGAGGCGCGCGCTTCGGTCTGCTGCGCTTCCACGTGTCCAATCTCCTGCGGAGAATAACGCCCTTTCAGCTTCTGCTGCAGCAGATGGACTTCGGAGTCGGCAACCCGAAGACGGGTTTGCGCTGCATCCACTTCTGCCTGAGAAGCGGCTCCAGTCTGCAACAGCGTTTTCATCGCCTGCAGGTTACGTTGCGCAGCCTCACGATCGGCCTGCGCCTTCACTAGGGCGTTCTTAGTGGTCGCGATCTCTTCCCGCGTGCCACCACCTTGCACGGCGTTCAGGTCCGCCTCCGCGCCTTTCAATTGCGCTTCGGCGCGCGCGGCCTGCAACCGGGCATCAGCGTCGTCCAATTGCAAAAGCATCTCACCCGGCTTCACCCAGATTCCCTGTTGCACGTAAATCTTTTTCACCGTCGTCGGCATAGGGGCGTACGCTTGAAAATTGTCCAAAGCTTCGATTTTGCCGTTAGTGGCGATGCTGGCGGTAATGGTTTCACGCTCAGCGCGGCCGACGCGAATCGCCACTGGGGAACGATGAAACGAAAGGAAGGCGGCCAGCACCACCACTGCAATAATCAAGCCAATGATGACGAGCCAGGTTCGTTTTCCGTTTGTATTACGGTGGCCGTTCTCAGATGCGGCTGCCATTCTTGTCCGGAACTACAAGTATAATGCAGGACACAACTTCCGGTTCATTACACTAGTGTCATGTCGCAGGGGCAGCCGGGACCAGATCCCTTTGTCGGCGACCTCCGACTACTGAATATCCGATGTCCCGGTGCGCAAGAAGACGCAAAGCTATGTGGACGACTCAACCCTTGCAGCAGCCTGTGCACCCGAATAGCAAGCACATTCCAGGCGATCCGCGGGACGTGACATGTCACTAGGGCAAATCAAGCGAGTCATTGCCGGCGTCGTGCGGAATCTCAACACTAATCACATAGTATCGTTTGCCGCCGCCCTATCCTACTACTTTGTAATGGCCTTTTTTCCCGCACTGATCACGCTGGCGGCCATTGTGGCGTATCTTCCGATTCCGGATCTGTTCGATACCATCATCAACACCATGGCGCGGTTCGCTCCACCGGAGAGCATGGGCCTCATTCGCCAGATCGCAGCCGATGTCATTACGCCCAGTCGCGGCGCTTTGCTCTCTCTTGGCCTTATCGGCACGCTATGGACCTGCTCCAGCGGGTTCGCCGAGATTATCGAAGCCCTCAACGTCGCCTATGACGTTCCGGAAACCCGGCCGTTCTGGAAGACGCGTTTGCTGGCGGTTGAACTCATATTTGTCACCGGGACCCTGGTGACGCTGGCTTTCGTGTTCCTCGTCGCGAGTCCACGCTTCGGGGAATTTCTCGCCGGCCACGTTGGCCTCGCGCACACGTTCGCGCTGTTGTGGCCGATATTGCGATACGTACTGGCAGTGGGTTTTCTCGTCATCGCGATTGTGGGACTTTATCTGCTAGCTCCAAACGTGAAGCAGCGCTTCACTTCCTGCCTGCCCGGCGCAATCCTGGCGGTGATTGGCTGGATACTGCTGTCAGATGCCCTGAGTCTGTACTTCCACAGATTCGCCCATCTGAACAAAACCTATGGCGTGCTCGGAGGCGGCGTTGCGCTGCTGACCTGGTTGTACTGGTCCGGATTTCTCGTCTTGCTGGGGGCGGAGCTGAACTCGGAGATCATTCAGCAGTGTGGGGATGGAACGCTACAGCTCAAGCATCCGCCGCCATCGAGAGTAAATCCGACCCTGTCCACCACCGCCGACGCTGCGCAGCCTGTGAACGATAAGTAGACAGATCGCCCTTCGGCGTAGATATCTGATCGCTCACCCACGCCTTTGCTGCGGCGTCCTCGCCCGTGGTCCAGCGAGCCAGTCGCTCCCCGCTGCCGCTACAATAAAAGCATGGCAAAAAGCGCGCGCTACACTCCGGAGCATGCCAGCTCCGGTCTGGATGTCAAGTTTCCGGAAATCGAGACCTGGCCTAATCAGTTTCCTAACTACGAAATCCTGATCGACGTCCCCGAATTCACTTCCGTCTGCCCCAAGACTCGTCTGCCCGACTTTGGTATCTTGTGGATTCGCTATATGCCCAACAAGGATTGCCTTGAGCTGAAGTCGCTGAAAGAATATCTGACCTGCTATCGCAACATCGGGATATTCCAGGAGAACGTCATCAACCGCGTGCTGGAAGACGTGGTGCGGGCCGTTCGGCCGAAGTGGGCTGAAGTGAAGGGCGAATTCCGGCCGCGCGGCGGCATCGGAACGGTCGTGATCGCGCGTTATCCCAGACCAAAAAAATAAGACCGGGTTACGATGCCTGAGCCTCAATCAAGCTTTCGATGGCGCGCCGCTGTAATCTATTCCTGGTCCTTCGGCCGGCTTCCAAAGTATTTGCGCACCCCGATGGCATTGTACTGGCCCCAAGGGCCGTTCGGTCCGAGATATGCGGGTCCCAGATACTGATCGCGCGCGCCAAAACGCACGATCTTCGGATGCGCCGTGAAACGGACTTCAAAGCGCTTGGGCAGGTCAATGCCTCCACCGTATGCGAACTCCATACCAATTGGGTCCCACGACCAGGTGTAGAGCGTCTGCGGAACGTTCTTGCCGAACAGGAAGTCCGGATCGAAAAACAACATTACCCTCCGGAATACCGTCCGCCCGATGGGCCGTAACTCCACCGTTCCCGATAGCATATAGCGGGCAAACGCATTGCACTTGGCGTTGACGCCGCCATACTGGCCGGCGTTCTCCGCGCACAGGTTGGGATCAGGTTCGTTGTGCGGAGGAGCGAGATCGAACTGTCCCCAACCCCAGTACCAGCCCTTGGGAAAGAACAGCCGTTGCTCCGGCGGCGATGAGGGCGCGGATGGCGGAGTCGTGGTCTGCGTGGTCTCGGTCGCCTGTGTAGTCCCCGAGGTCTGCGTGGTCGCTGAGCTCTGCGCCACCGCGGCGCACGAAAACGTGAATACAAGAAGAAACGGCAACAGGCACTTCATGTAACCTCCGCAAAATTTTATTGCTGGGATGCTGTAGCTCAGAAAGGGTAGACAACTCCGGCGGCAGAAGCAACTCATCCTTTCGCGGGGTGACCATTCGGGGATCTTTCCTGGAGTTGCCGGCGACGTTACCGGGACGGCAGCGGCGTGGTATTCTCCCCGCGCACCCATGTTCGCCAAAACCAGGTCTGCCAAAACCAGCGCGACCGTCGCACTGCTGTTGCTCACCGGCCTGAACTTTCTGAACTACATTGACCGCAATGTGCTGTTTGCGGTGCAGCCTCTGGTGCAGAAGGAGTTTTCGCTCACCGACGCCCAGGTGGGCTTTCTCACGTCCGCCTTC
>JBEKXQ010000084.1:0-19173 GCA_049511915.1 Candidatus Korobacteraceae bacterium | reverse complement strand
AGTTACGCCTTTTCCAGTTGGGCGTACTTTTCGACCAGCTTTTTCAAACCGAATCTTGGAAATTGTACCGTAATCTTGGCATCTTCCCCATCGCCCTCTCGCTTATACACCGTGCCTTCCCCATATTTCGGATGGCGCACGCGCTGTCCGGGACGAAATCCGGTCCGTCCCGAGGGCGCGGCCACCTCGATCTTTGGCCGCGTGAACTTCTTGCCGCGCGAGGCGAAAAACTCTGCAATGTTGTCGATGGAGTTGTACGTCGGGCCGCTGTAGGAATTTCGCTGCGGCGTATTGCGACGCCCGTGCTGCGGACGCTGGTCCTCGTCTTCGTAGGCATAGTGTCGGCTGGTTCCGTAGTCGCTGCTGACCTGGGAAGCACGCCGGGGCGATCCCAAATCCTGCAGCAACTCCTCGGGAACTTCCTCCAGAAAGCGCGACGGCACGCTTGCCTCGGGCATGTCCGTGCCGTAGCGCCGCCGATATCGCGCCCGCGACAGAATGAGCGTGTCCATGGCCCGTGTCATGCCGACGTAGCAAAGCCGCCGCTCCTCTTCGATGTCGTCCGGCGCCAGCAATGTCCGCGAGTGCGGGAACAAGCCTTCTTCCAGCCCAATCAGGAACACCAGCGGAAACTCCAGGCCTTTCGCCGCGTGCAGCGTCATCAGTGTCACGCGCGCGTTCTCGTCGTAATCGTCCGCATCGCTGACCAGCGCCGCGTGGTCCAGAAACTCACTCAGGCTCTCGCCGCGATCCCGCGAATCCATGGCCGCATTCACCAACTCGCGCAGGTTCTCGATACGGGCTGCCGACTCCGGCGTGTCCTCTTGCTCCAGTAGCTTGATGTAGCCGGTGCGGTCCAGCAGAAACTTCAGCAGCTCGCCAGTATTCGCCGGATCGCCCGGCGCGCGGAAGCCTTCAACGCGCTCTTGCTCCCCTTCGTTGTCATTCTGAGCGGAAGTGTCATTCCGCCCCGAGTTGTCACCCTGATCCGAGTTGTCACCCTCATTTGACCTGTCATCCCGACCGGAGGCGGCCTGATTTTGGCCACCGGAGTGGAGGGATCTGCGGTCCGCGGTGGCGGCAGAAAGCTCCCCCACGTCCTCGAACATCGCGGGCGAGAAGTCGATGTCGTGCTGGGCATCTTCCTCCCGGTAAGCCGCGTTATCGGCTGCAACCAGTTTTTCGCTCGCCTCTACGCGCTCGCGGAACGTCCCCAGGTGCATGGCGCGCGCGTCTTCGATCAGGTCGCGGAAGCCGGCGAGCGATGACAGCGCCCGTGCCGGAAGCAGCCTCTGCCCGATGATTTCGTTGACTGCTCCCCACATGGAAACCCCGGTCTCCAGCGCGATCCGCTCAATGGTCTCCATGGTGGTCTTGCCCAGACCTCGCGCGGGGGTGTTGATCACCCGCTGCAAGGCGATCGAGTCGTCAGGATTACTTATGACTTTCAGGTACGAGATCATGTCCTTGATCTCGGCGCGCTCGTAGAAGCTAAAGCCTCCCACAACGTGGTAGTTGATCTGGTAGCGGCGCATCGCCTCTTCTACCAGGCGCGATTGCGAGTTGGTGCGGTACAGCACCGCCGCGCGCGGGGTTTCGCCGTGCTCGCTCTGGCCTTGGCGGAGATACTTGGAGATGAAGTCGGCGGCGAACAGCGCTTCGTTTTCGCCGTCGGGCGCCTCGTAGTAGCCGATCTGCGCGCCGCCGGTGCGCTCCGTCCAGAGGTTCTTTCCTTTGCGCTTGATGTTCTTCGACACCACCGCCGAGGCTGCCTGCAAAATGTTCTGGGTCGAGCGGTAGTTCTGTTCCAGGCGAACGATGCGGGCTTCCGGGAAGTCCTGCTCGAATTCCAGGATGTTGCGGATATCGGCGCCGCGCCAGGAGTAGATGCTCTGGTCTTCGTCGCCGACGGCGCAGACATTGTGCTCGCTGCCCGCCAGCATGCGCATCAGTTCATACTGCGGCCGGTTCGTGTCCTGGTACTCGTCCACCAAGATGTAACGGTAGCGGCGGTTGTAGCGCTCGCGCGTCTCGCCCGAAGCCTTTAATACACGCACTGCGTATAGCAGCAGATCGTCGAAATCCAGCGCGTTCGACTTCGCCAACTCCTGCCGATAGACCTCGTAGATTTGGGCCACACGCTCGGTGTTGGGCTCAGTCGACTCCAGATAAACCTGTTGCGGATCGAGCATGTGGTTCTTGGCCCACGAGATTCGCGCCAGCACGTTACGGGGCGTCAGTTGCTGCTTGTCGTCGATGCCGAGCCGCTTCATGGCCGCCTTCACCACGTTCTGCTGATCGGCCTCGTCGTAGATGACGAAGTCCTTGCGGTAACCTTTGCCGGCGATCTGCAAAGTCTCAATGTCTCGTCGCAGCAGGCGTACGCAGAAGGAGTGGAACGTGGAAATCAGCGGTTTGGTCACCGAGCGCGAGCCCACCAGCGACTCCACGCGGCCGGCCATCTCCGACGCAGCCTTGTTGGTAAAGGTCACCGCCAGGATGGAATCCGGCTGCGCGCCCAGGCCATCGATGAGGTGCGCGATGCGATAGGTGATGACACGCGTCTTGCCGCTGCCGGCGCCGGCCAGGATGAGCACCGGCCCTTCGACCGCTTCGACGGCCTCACGCTGCTGCGGATTGAGTTGGGAGAGATATGAGGACAAGTTTCAGGTTACTCGAATCGGGCTTTGTTCACCACGGAGGCACGGAGGACACGGAGTTCAAATCAGTAACAAGAATTTCGATTCATCGGATTATCTCGAGCGCGAGTTCTGGAAGGAACAACCCGCCAACGTCCCCAGGAAAGCACCCGAAAACATTGCACGGGATACCTGAGCATCAAAAATTCCCAGCTGAAAAACCAAAAATCAAAATCAGTATTTTGAGTGGCAACGCTATTGTCGGCATCGGATCCTACAAAACCTGCAGGCAAGAACAATTTGCGAAAATTCCGTGCTCTCCGTGCCTCCGTGGTGAAATCCAGAGCCCCAAGCGCATCAGTTCGGCTTGCCGCCGCCGGCCGGCGCTTCCATGGCTCGGTGCGCCTTGCACTCCGCACACGGACAATTTTCGCGCAGGTACTGCCAGGAAAAGATGCCGTGCTGGTGGCCATCGTTCCACGCGAAGCTGATGGCATATTTGCCGACGGGCTTGACCTCGGTGGGCCGGGCCGCCGCCTTGAACATGGGCAGCGAGCCGGCGATTGGCTTGATGGGATCGCCCGGGTGACGGCCATCCTTCTCGCGCTCTTCGTTACACAAGGCGCACGGGCAGGCATCGCGCAGAAACGGAAAGCTGTAAACGCTGCAGTGACCGTCCTTCCACTCGATCTCCACCCCGGTACCGGTGGTGACGTTCACTTTCACGGATTTTGGATCGGCTGATGCTTCCATGGTGTGCCTGGCCGAGTTAACTAATCGGACCTTCCTCGAAACCGCTTTGTGTCAGGGCACGGCTTCAGTCGTGCCGCAAACGCGCGTGGAGACTAGGGCTTTAGCCCCTGCAAAGCAGAATTCCAGGGGCTAAAGCCCAAGATCAGTATTGCCACGATACGGCACGGCTGAAGCCGTGCCCTGACACAAAGCGGTTCCTGAGCTACCCTCTAGTATCGCAGATATTCCGCACGCAAGAAGGCCCGGAGTTGTCTCCGGGCCTCTCACATCACCTCAAAACGTTGCACTCAGGAGAGTTCCACGATCTCGATCACGCTCTTGTCTGTACGCTTGTTTGACGAAGCACATCGCATTTTGTCATCAAAGCGCCGCAAGAAACGCAAAGGGCACGGCTGCTCTCCGTGCCCTTTTGCCCGACCGTGAAAAGCTACATCACGATCTCTTTCGCTCGCCGCGTAATGGGGTGCTGCATCTCGTCCAGATCGCCTTTCACCAGGTTCAAGGCATACACGCAGGATTCGAACTCGCGTGCCAGCTTGGCGAAGAGCGGCGCTAACCGCGCATATTCAAACTGGTCGAATTTGGAGACGATGTAGTAGCTCTCCTTGCCGGCCTTGATGAAGTCGACGAAACTCTCCAGCCGTTGCCGCCGCAAGCGATAGTGGTTGATGCTCTCCGGAAACATGCCCGAGAGGAAAAGGGTGTAGTCGCCAATGTGCTTTCGCACCTGGCGTTCGCGATCGAACGACGGCGCCGGCCCATAGATGGGGTCGGTCTCCAGCAGCATTTCGCCGACATCGCTCAAGGGCCGCCCGCTGGCGTTGCACACCTTGAATAGCTGCTCGACCTCGCAAAACTCGTTGAGGACGTTGGCAATGTAATCCTGCACCTCGGGGTCGCGCAGCCCGATGTCGCGGTCGAAATGCTGGTGGACCAGCTCGGTGAACATTTCCTGTAGCGGGTGAGATTCCGGAATCATGGCTTGCCTGCTAGCCTCCTGTTGCTCTCTGATCGTTAGATGCGACAGTGCGACTGTTCTTATCCCAATTCTTCAGCCGGCACAAGCGTTTCTCGCGCGCCGCGTTACCCAGGGAGGTTCGCCTGCGTTGCGCGAGTACTTCGCCAACTAACTTCCAATGCCAGGGGGATGTTAATTCAGAGCACGATTGACGCGGGTTTGGTTGGCTGCGCGAGTCCGGACAACAAAGGCTCAAGCGCCATTGTCAGCAATTGAAGCTATTGACTGCCAAAATTTCAGCACCTCGGAAAAGGCGGTTTGTGCCGCCCCCGGAAGGGGCTCAGAATCAAAATGCCTTGCCACCCAGCGCTGAAGCGCTGGGCTATGATTTTCTGTCCCGCAAGCGGGACTGGGGTTCTACTTGGCCGGCTTTCCACCGAAAGCAACCCACCTTCGATGAGGAGCGTGTGGCACAATGCCATTCTTCGGAGGAGGTAATCATGGAACGGCATAACATCGCAGGCAACTCTCCCTATGAACCGATCGTCGGATTTTCCCGCGCTGTCAAGGTGGGTCCGTTTGTGTCGGTAGCTGGGACGGTCGCAACCGGACCCGATGGGAAGATTGTGGGCGAGGGCGACGTCTACGCGCAGGCGGTGCAGGCACTCAAGAACATCGGCAGAGCCTTGGAGCGAGCCGGCGCAAGCTTCAGCGATGTAGTGCGCACCCGTATGTTTGTGACCGACATCAGGCAATGGGAAACAGTCGGCAAGGCGCACGGCGAGGTCTTCCGTGACATCCGTCCGGCGGCGACAATGGTCGAGGTGACAGGATTCGTCTCGCCCGAGATGCTGGTCGAAATCGAGGCGGATGCGATTATTGCGACGGAGATGTGAACAATCGCTCTTCGCTCCTCGCTTTTCGCCGGACGTGCGCCGCCGACATCGAGAGATCGCAGCGAACAGCGAAGAGCGGCCTTACTGCGTCACCTCCAGCCCAATTCCTTGCCCCTGAAACACCCTCTGTCCGGCGGCGGGGAAGGTTCTCACCACCATTCGCGTTCCGGTAGGCACGGTCTCGGCGGAATTACTCGACGGGCTGGGGGCAGCAGCGGTTGCTGGCGTAGGTTGGCTCTGGATGCCGCTCACGTGCAGTCCGGCATTCACGATCTCGTTCACCGCATCGTCTTCGCTGTGGCCGACCAGTTCCGGCATTACAAACGACTGTCGATCTTCGCTCGCAGCCAGCAGCAAACTAATCTTGGGCTCGGATACGTTCACTGCGTTGGCAGGCGGACTCTGCGCCACGATCTGGTCGGTGGAGGCGCCGGGAATGGTTGCGATCGCGATGCTGCCCAGCTCCAATCCACGCCGGCGAATATTTATCTCCGCAGCCCGTTCACTGTTCCCGATGAGGTCAGGGATGACCACGCGCTGCGGCCCCATGCTCTCCGCCACGCGCACATGCCAGCCGCGCCGCACCTGCATCCCGGGCAGTGGCACCTGCGAAATGACGCGCCCCGGCGGCACATCGGAGCTGAAATAACGGTCTCCTTCGTCAAGAACGAGTCCATGGTCGGCCAGCAGACGCTCTGCCTGGGTCTGCGATAAGCCCACGATTTTGGGAATGGTCGTCTGGCGGCCATGAATGGCGAAGCGCATCGCGGTCAGCGCCGACGCCATGAAGACGACGAACAATATCAGTGAGCGGAGGAGGAAGCGAAAGAAGCGCCGCATTAGTGGGCCTCGCTGTCGCCTGCGCCGCCATCGGGTGCATCCACCTTCTGCGCGACCGCACTGTGCGTTTCCGGCGGAGGCGCGGCAAAATCTTCCGACTCGCGTCCTTGCAGGGCGACCCGCATGAAGTCGATCCAGATGGGCAACGCAGCCATAGCTCCGGTCTCTTTGTTGCCCAGCGTTTTCTTCTCGTCGAAGCCGACCCACACGCCGCAGGTAATCGACGGCGAAAAGCCGACGAACCACGCGTCGGTGAAATCGTTGGTCGTTCCCGTCTTGCCGCCCAGCGGATGGTTGAGCTTACTGGCTTGATAGCCAGTGCCATGCAGCACCACCTCTCGCAACATGCTGACCATGATGCGCGCGGTACGCGCGCTGACCACATCTCTCACCTCGGGATAGTTCTCCTCCAGCACGCGGCCATCGTAATCGGTGACCTTGCGGATGTAGCGCGGGACCACGCGCACGCCGTCATTGGGAAATGTGGTGAACGCCGCGGTTTGTTCCGCCAGCGTGATATCCGCCGCGCCCAGCGCCACCGGCAAGTAAGGCAGCAGCGGCGAAGTGATGCCGAACTTGCGCGCGTAGTCGATGACCGTCTTGATGCCGCCAATTCGCTCCGTCACCTTGAGTGCGGGAATATTGCGCGACTCGGCCAGAGCGTGGCGAAAGGTGATGACGCCTTCGAACTTGCCGTCATAGTTGTGCGGCGTGTACGGTCCGGACGATGTGCTGAAGGTGATCGGAGCGTCCAGCACAGTGTCGTCGGGCGTGAGCCCTTGATCGATGGCGGCGGTGTAGATGTACGGCTTGAAGGACGACCCAACCTGGCGCAGGGCCTGGGTCGAACGGTTGAACTTCGACTGCTCAAAGTCGCGCCCGCCGACCATTGCCTTCACATCGCCGGTGGCATTGTCGAGCGCCAGCAGCGCGCCCTGCACGCCCGACTCCTGCTCCAGCGACACATGGCTAGCCGTGCCGTTCAGCTCGATGACTTTCAGATACGCGATGTCGCCGACAGCCAGGAACTGCTGTGGCGATGTGTGTTTTGTCCACTTGATTTCTTCCGGTCCCAGGCGCGCCTCGTAGTTGCCGAATTTCACCGTCGCTGCCATCGGCTCGACCTCGGTGACCAGAGCGTGAACGTAGCTGCCAGGTACGATCGCCCCATCCCAATCGACATGATGATAGGTGGCCAGCGAATCGCCATTGGCAATGACGTTGAGCAGATTCCCCTTCCAGCCGTGACGGCGTTCGTAGGTGGCCAGCCCATCGCGCACCGCCGCCTGGGCGGCACGCTGCATTTCCAGGTCGAGCGATGTGTATACCCGCAGCCCAGCCTCGTGGACTTGCTCCGCTCCGTACTTCTTCTCCAGATACTGGCGAATTTCCTCCACAAAGTTAGGGGCAATATCGTTGGTCTCGGCCTGCAGCTTCAGTTCCAGCGGCGCGCTCTTGGCCCGGTCCGCCTCCGTCGCGGTGATCTTGCCGTCCTCCAGCATATTGTTGATCACCAGATTGCGGCGGCGAATGGCACGCTCGGGACTGTTGATCGGCGAATAATAATTTGGCGCTTTTGGCAGTCCGGCCAGCACAGCCGCTTCGTCCAGCGTCAGGTCTTTGGCTCTCTTGCTGAAGTAGTAATTTGCTCCGGCCTCGAATCCGTACACGCCGTGGCCAAGGTAGATCTGGTTGGCATAAAGGGTAAAAATCTGGGGCTTGGTGAAGCGGCGCTCGATCTGGATCGATAGCATCACCTCCTGCATCTTGCGGCGGAAGTTGCGGTCAGGCGAGAGAAACAGGTTGCGCGCCAGCTGCATGGTCAGCGTCGACGCGCCCTGAGCACGGCTTTCCAGTATCACGTCGCGCCACGCAGCGCCAAAGACGCGCCACACATCCACGCCCCAATGCTTTTCGAAATCCTTGTCTTCGGTTGAGATCAGGGCGTCGCGCAGTACTTTGGGAAAATCGTTGTAGCTGTCGATCACGCGCCGCTGCAGCGCGAACTGCCCGATTACGCGGTTCTGGTCATCGTAAAGCTGAGTGATGGTGCTGGGCCGGTAGTGCTCGAGTTCCGTCACCTGCGGAAGGTCGGTGGAATAGACCAGGACAAGGCCGCAGACCGCGCCGGCTACTGCGGTGAGTATGATCAGCAGAAAGAAGAACGCATTGCCAACCAGCTTGAGTCCGACACGGCGCGGCTGCTCCGCAGTGTCGGTAGTAACGGGAGGTTCTTCTTCAACGGGCTTCATGGAAGACTACGCCAGCATAGCATCGAAAAGTGACCCGTGGCCGGGCCATGAGCCTCGGCCATTAACCTAAGACTGGCAGAGGTTTAGCGCCTCCTGGGGCCCTGTATGCTTCTTCCGTGATTTACAATCATCTATTTGGCAGAAGCCATTATTCCAACTAGACAGGCTCGCAGAAGGTGCCTGCCGCGCCGCGTCTTCTGTAGTCACTAAACGAGCGATCAGCGCGTTCATCATCAACAAGACTGGAGCACGCACTTGCCAGACACAATCTATGACGTAGCCATTATCGGCAGCGGACCTGCCGGATACACTGCGGCCTTTCGCGCCGGACAGTTAGGACTGAAAGCCGCTCTCATTGAGAAAAACGAAAAGCTGGGCGGGACGTGCCTGCACGTTGGCTGCATTCCCACCAAGGCCCTTCTGTTCAACGCCGAGGTTTACGACCACGTGAAGGAAGGCGCAGAACTCGGCCTCGAGAATACCGCCGGCGTTTCGCTGAATTGGGGCGCCATCCAGAAACGCAAGCAGGGCATCGTGGACAAACATACGAAAGGCCTGACCTTCCTGGCGCGCAAGAACAAAGTCGACGTCGTGCGCGGCTACGGCAAGTTGACCGGTCCTGCGAAGGACGGCATCCACACCGTCGCCATTGAAGGCGGCGAGCAGAAGGCAATCAAAGCTAAGAATGTCGTCCTTTCGACCGGATCCGTGGCCCGAATGCTGCCGGGATTGGAGCCCGACTCTCAAATCCTCACCAACATCGAGGTACTGAGCCTGGACAATATTCCCAAATCGCTAATCGTGATCGGCTCCGGCGCGGTGGGCGTGGAATTCGCCAGCATCTACAAGTCGTTTGGTGCAGACGTAACCATCCTGGAGATGCTGCCGCGCTACGTGCCCGTCGAAGACGAAGAAATATCCAAAGAGTTGGCGCGCGTATATCGCAAACGCGGCATCAACGGCTTCGTCAACGCCAAAGTCGAGAAGATCGAGAAGACAAAGGCCGGCGTCGTGGTGACGTTCACCGTCGATGGCAAACAACAGAAGCTGGAAGCCGAGAAGGTACTGGTAGCGGTCGGACGCGCGCCGCGTACCGAGAATGTCGGCATCGAGAAGACCAAGATCGAACTCGAACGCGGCTTCGTCAAGGTTGACCCGTACATGCGCACCGCCGAGCCCGGAGTTTACGCCATTGGAGACATCGTCGTCGGTTATCCGCAGCTGGCGCACTCCGGAGCGATGGAAGGAATCGTAGCCGTCACCCATATCGCCGGCAAGCCGGTGAAGAAGATCAATCCGTTGCGCATTCCGAATGCAACGTACTGTCATCCCGAGATCGGCAGTGTCGGGCTGACCGAAGCCAAAGCTAAAGAGCAGGGCTACGACGTGAAGATCGGGAAATTCCCGTTTACCGCCAACGCGCGCGCCAGCATTGTCGGCCAGCATGAGGGCTTCATCAAGATCGTGACCGACGCCAAGTACGGAGAAATCCTGGGCGTGCACATTATCGGGCCGAACGCGACCGAGCTGATCGCCGAGTCGGTTCTGGCGCTGGAGATGGAGTGCACGGCGGAAGAGCTGGCGAACATCATTCACGCCCATCCCACATTGTCAGAGGCGATGCTGGACGCGGCCAATGCGGTGTTTGGCATGGCGATCAATGCGTAACCAAAGGATCATCATTTCTTCCGAAACTGCCCCGCCCTAGCCAAAAGAAGGCTAGAACGGGGCACCCAAGTTTGTTTCTGATCCCGCCCTTTCTGCGCGAGGCTTTACAATCGCAGCGTGTATTCGCTCTACAGCTTGCTGTTATTCCTGGCGTTGATCGTCAGCACGCCGTGGTGGCTGCTGCAGATGCTGCGTCACGGCAAGTACCGCACCGGCTGGGGCGAGCGACTGGGCACGGTTCCGCAGCGCTTATTGCATGGCGCCGGCGAGCCCACGATCTGGATTCACGCTGTTTCGGTGGGCGAGGTACTGACGATCTCGCGCGTGGTCGAAGTGTTGAAAGCGCAGCTGCCCGGCTGGCGAATTGTGGTTTCAACTACTACCGACACGGGTCAGAAGCTGGCACGCCAGCGCTTCGGAGAGAACAACGTCTTTTATCTGCCGCTCGACTTGCCGTTCGCAGTGAGACCTTTTCTGCAGGCACTCAGCCCGAAGCTGCTGGTGTTGGCGGAGAGTGAGTTCTGGCCGAACTTGCTGCATTGGGCCCGACTTTCGGGTACAGCGGTCGCGGTGGTGAACGCGCGCGTCTCTGATCGCTCCCTTCCAGGTTATCTGCGTTTTCGTAAACTGCTGCAGCCCGTCATGCGAGACATAGACCTGTTTTTGGCGCAGAGTGACGAGGACGCGCGCAGGCTGGTTCAAATTGGAGCCGCGCCGGACCGACTGCAGGTCAGCGGCAATCTGAAATTTGAGGTGAAGCTTCCGGCTAAGTCTGACATTGTGGGACAGTTCAGCAATGCGATCCAGCGCGATAACATCGGCCCGGTGATTGTGGCCGGAAGCACGCTCGACGGCGAAGAGACGATACTGCTGGAGATGTTCCGGAGCGTTGCGACGGAATATCCGGGCGCGCTGCTCGTACTGGCTCCACGGCATCCCGAGCGCTTCAATACTGTTGTGGATTTGCTTGTGTCGTCTGGCATCGGCTTTCAGCGGCGCTCGCAATGGGACGGCTCTAAACCAATTGCCGGAGGTATTCTCCTGCTCGACACGATTGGCGAGCTGGCCAGCCTGTATGAGTTCGCCGATCTGACATTTATCGGCGGCAGCTTGGTGCCGCGCGGTGGCCACAACGTGCTGGAGGCCGCGCAGTTCGGCAAAGCAATTCTGGTTGGGCCGCACACCGAGAACTTTCGCGACATCATCGATATCTTTCGGCGGGCTGACGCGTTGCGCGTTGTCACTCCGCAGTCGCTGACGCCAACCGTGTTGCAACTTCTTGAAAATCACGACGAGCGCGCCGCGCCCGGGCAGCGTGCCCTGGAAGTCATGCGTGCGCAGCAGGGCGCGACGGAACGGACTGTGAACGCACTGCTCGGCCTGTTGCAGGAACACGCGCCCGCTGCCGCGGCCTCGTCGGAGAAGCGAGCGTGAACCCGCTCTCTGCGCTGTACGGCGCCATCGTGGGGGCGCGGAATGATCTGTACGATCGGGGCGCTCTCAAGCGCCGCGGGCTTCACGGACCGGTGGTGAGCATCGGAAATATCACCGTCGGCGGCTCCGGAAAAACGCCGTTTCTGATTGCGCTGGGCGAGTTGTTGAAAGAACGCGGTGTTGGTTTTGACGTGCTCTCGCGCGGCTATGGACGTGTGACGAAAGGTGTGGCGCTGGTCGATCCTGAAGGCTCGCCGCGCGACTTCGGCGACGAGCCATTGTTAATCGCGCGCAAGTTAGGAGTGCCTGTGATCGTGGGCGAAGATCGCTACGCTGCCGGGCAGTTCGCCGAACAGAAATTCGGTCCTCAACTGCACTTGCTCGACGATGGGTTCCAGCATCGGCGGCTGGCGCGGGATTTCGACATCGTTTTGATCACACCCTCCGACGCGGAGGATTCGTTGCTGCCGACCGGAAGGCTGCGCGAGCCGCTTCCATCGTTGTCGCGAGCAGACGCGGTCGTCCTCACCAACGATGCATCGCGCCAGGGATTTCCGATCACGCAGCAACTCATTTGGAAAGCGCGGCGTCGCATTATCGTCCCCCGAGAACTGAATGGCCCTTGCTTCGCCTTCTGCGGAATCGCGCGTCCCGAGGGCTTTTTCGAGCAGTTGCGAGCAGCAGGAGTCACGCTGGCCGGCACGCGACGCTTTCGAGATCACCATCCCTACTCGGACAACGACGTTCGCCAGTTACTGGCGTTGCGGGCGCAGCACGGGGCAGCGGTATTCGTCACAACCGAAAAGGACGCTGTCAATTTACAGTCGCGCGTCGCGACGCTTGGGCCCTTGCATGTCATTCCCGTCCACATGGAATTGGATAACGCGGACGCTGCGCTGAGTACGCTTCTGGCGGCGATTGCCGCGCGAAACCGCCCGTCTGCATGAGACAATCTAAGATTGACCTGCGCCCGGTGGCTCCATCCATGCACCGGGCGTTCACTTGAATTCATGAACAAACACCCCAAGGACGCGGAGCGGTTGAAGAAGATTGTCCGTCAGTTTTCCGAGCTCTCCATCACTGTTCTGGCGGACCTGGTAGCCGACGAGTTTATTTTTGGGGAGATCGCACGCGTTTCGCGCGAGGCGCCGGTATTGATCCTGAAGCACCGCGAACGGACCGTGGTGCCCGGCGGCGGCGCTAATGCGGTGATGAACCTGGCCTCGCTGGGAGTCAACGTGCTTCCGGTTGGGGTCGTGGGCGACGACGAAGCCGGCAGTTTGCTGCTGGAGAGGCTGCACGAAAAGAAGATTCCCACCGGTGGGATCGCGCGGCTGAAGGGCCACACCACCACAACCAAGACACGGATCCTGGCCGGCATGTCGCACACCAGCCGGCAGCAGGTAGTGCGAGTGGATCGCGAGCCGGAACCGCTGCACGCCGTGCATCCGGTGCTGCTCAACATGGTGAATGCGGCCAGGGAATATGCCACCGCTTCCGACGCGCTGCTGGTTTCCGACTACGGCTATGGCGCGGCCACGCCGCGGCTGCTGACGTTTGTGAAATCGAATGGCTGCCTGGAGAACAGGCCCATCACCGTCGATTCGCGCTATCGCATCCTCGAATACGAAGGGGCGACGGCCGCAACTCCGAATGAGCCCGAGGTGGAAGAGGCGTTGGGAGTCAAAATTGGACACGACGATTGCAAGCTGTTCGCCGCGGGCGAGCGCTTGATGAAGGAGATGGCGCTGGAGTGCCTGGTCATCACGCGCGGGCGTGATGGCATGGTGGCCTTCGAGAAAAAGGCTGAGCCGGCCGCGATCTCGATTTACGGCTCTGACCAGGTAGTGGACGTAACCGGAGCCGGCGACACCGTGATTGCAACATTTACGGCTGCGCTTGCTGCCGGAGGCGATACCGCTTCCGCGGCACGGCTGGCGAATTTTGCCGGCGGCATCGTGGTGATGAAGCGGGGCACGGCAACGGTTTCCAGCAAGGAACTGATGGCGGCAATAGAAGGAGTTTCGAGTTTCTAGTTGCCGGAACGGGGCAATTGGCACAACGAAACAAGACTTCCAAGTTCGAGTGCCAGGAAATAGGTCTCGAATTCGCCAGAAGCTCGAAACTGGAAACCCGAAACTTGAAACTGCAAGATGAGGATGAGCGAGCAGGACAAAATCTTTTCGCGAGACGGCTTGCGCCAGCGGGTGGCGGAATGGCGACGTGCCGGCCAACAGATCGTGCTGGCAAACGGCTGCTTTGACCTGCTGCACGTTGGGCACGTGCGCTATCTGCGCGCGGCCAAGACGCTGGGTGGAATGCTTGTTGTGGCCATGAATTCCGACGCAAGCGTACGGCAGATCAAAGGTGAAGGCCGTCCCTTCATGCCGGCGCCGGAGCGAGCGGAAATCGTGGCGGCACTGTCGGACGTGGACGCAGTTGTGCTTTTCGAAGAGCCGGATGTGCGCACGCTGATCCGCGAAATCCGTCCGGACATTCAGGCAAAGGGGACTGACTACACTCGCGAAACCGTTCCCGAGCGCGACGAAGTGCTGGCATACGGCGGGAGGATTGAGATCGTCGGCGATCCCAAAGACCATTCCACAAGCGAGTTGCTAAAGCGCACTGGAGGACGCGGCTAAAGGTGAGCGCTCCTCCAATGTTGCCGAGCCAGGACCGCGTGGCCAAGCCCTCATGGACCTGGAGCCGGATTGCCCGCCGCATCCGAGTGCCGCTAGGATTTCTCTTCGCGGCGTTTTACATCTGGCGAGCCAGGCCGGCGTGGGCCAGCGTTGCGGTTGGCGCGGCCGTGGCAGCTTGCGGAATTGCGATTCGTGCTCTGGCTTCAGGACAGGTGCAGAAGGACCGCGAGCTGACCATGACCGGACCATACGCCTACGTACGGAATCCTTTGTATCTGGGCTCCATCGTGATTGGGATAGGATTCGCCATAGCGGCACGCGACCTCTGGGTCGCAATCGTACCCGTAATTTATTTTGCAGTGGTCTATGTGCCCGTCATCCGCGGCGAGGAGAACTTTCTGAGCGGTCGATTCCCGGATTATGCTGACTATCGGCGGCGAGTGCCGAGCCTGCTGCCGCGCTCACTGTGGTTTACCGGAGTAACAAAGGGTTTTTCGCGTGAGTTATACTTCCGCCATCGCGAATACAATTCCCTGCTCGGCGCGGCCGCGGTATTGGCGGTCCTGATTGCGAAAATTCTCTGGCTGCCTGGGGGAAGGTAACGACCGTCATCGCGCGCTCATTCGTCGTCCTCACTATTGTGCTGTCGTGCGCATTGCTCGCCGCGAATGGCGCGCCGGCGGACGCGCTTCCGCAGGCAGCACCGAAAGCCCTCGCGGCGCAGAGCGAAGGAAAAATTGGCACCGCGGCGCACATTCAACCTCTGCGGCCGGGATTTCAATTCCCCTACGGGCAGACACTGCACTACGAAGGCGAGTGGCACTTCCTGACGGGCGGAGTGGCTACGCTGCGCGTCGAGCAGTCTGGCACGCAGAACCATCTAGCGGGCACTGCCGACTCCACCGGCGTGGTTGCCTTGCTCTATCGCGTGCAGGACCGCTTCAACTCGTACTTCGACGCCAAGAACCTTTGTTCCAACAAGCTGATGAAGCACACCGAGGAGGGCTCACACAGCCGCGAGACGACCATCACCTACGATTACGCACGCGGTAAGGCCATTCTGGAAGAGCGCAGCCTGAAAGACGGTCAGCAGAAGAGGATCGAGAACGACATTCCGGGGTGCGTGACCGACGTCGTAACCGGAATTCTTTATGTTGCCAGCCTGCCGCTACAGATGGGAGCCACCTACACCTTTCCTGTGAACGACGGCGCCAAAACTGTGACCGCGCAGGCGCATGTGGAAGGCAAAGAGCAGATCAAAACGCCGGCCGGGACATTTCAAACGATTCGGGTAGGGCCTGAAGGCGATTCCGGAATCCTGAAGAACAAGGGCCGTATTTGGATCTGGTACTCGGATGACGAGCGGCACCTGCCGATCCAGATGCGTGCCAAGCTTTTCTGGGGAACGCTGACCATCTATCTGACCAGCATCTCGAAGTAAGCGGACCTATTGCAAGCGAAAGCGCTCCGCCATCAGTCGCTGCAGCCGGGGCTTGTAGAGAATATCGTAGGCGAACTCCTTATCGGGAAAGAGAGCGAGGGCAGCGCGTTTCGCGTTGGCCGCCAGTTCGGCAGCCTCTTCTACGGTAAGCCTCTCGTCCTGACTGATGACCGACATGACCATATTCATCATGATCTGCAGCCGCCGCAGTTTGCGACGTTCCTGTTCCTGTTCGGATAGTTCACTGCCGGCGCTTTGTGATGCAGCAACTTCTTTACGTTCCGATAGCCCCATGAATTCGCCTCTGAGAGCATCAGCCCGGCGCCACCTGACGTCATGGCCGACTCGCTTTCGTTACAATTTGATGTGCGCCGCACCTCTGCCGTTGCGCGGGACCGCGTTGAAGCAACGGGGTCCCCCAACAAGCCCCTGTTCTGGACTTGCTGGGGTGTGGGGCATGATACACCGGAACAGCAGATTGTCAGCCGCAAAATAAATCACTGCAAACGGCGATCGATCTGCCCTTTGCATCGAACTGACGGGAGGAAACATGACAGATGAGACGGCAGAAGGGCATGAGGAACTGGTAAAGGTCTTCGACACGGATGAGGAGTCGGAGGCGATGGTGGTGCGTGGCTTGCTGCAATCAGCGGGCATTGACGCGATGATCCAGAATCGTGAGGCTCCACAGGACATACTGCCCGGCGTGGGCGGAGTCGTGATCATGGTGCGCCCGGAGCAAGCCGAGGAGGCGCTGGAAACCATCGAGGAGTACCGCAATAACCCGACCACAGATGAAGACGAAGCCGTCAGCGAGGAACCCGCGTAGCCACTACCTGAGTGCCGTCCAGGTAGAACGAAACCGCCCCGGCGAGGTCGGTGCGGTACATTGTGACGTGAGCGCCGGCATAACGCTGCATCACCTCAGGCCGGGGATGCCGAAACGAATTGTAGAAGCCCACCGATACCACGGCGAAGCTCGGCTTCACGGCTTCGAGGAACTCGGGCGAACTGGAAGTCGCGCTGCCGTGGTGGCCTACCTTAAGCAGGTCGGCCTGCGGGGATTCGGCGATGAGAAATTGCTCGATCCGCTTGTGCGCGTCCCCAACCAGCAACGCTGACGTTTGGCCGTATTGCATACGCAGAACCAGCGACTGGTCGTCGGGATCTTTACCCGTCCACCCCGGCTGGGGATTCAACACGCGCACGTGAACTCCACCAAAATCGAATGACGCGCCCGCTGTGAACAGCCTGGCCTGCACATGGAATACCTGTGCGGCTTCTTTGACCTTCGCAAAATCCCGATTCGGCGACTCTACGCCATACCACAGTTCCTGCGGCTGAAAGTTGGCGATGATGCTGGGCATACCGCCCATGTGATCGCTGTGCGCGTGCGAGATGGCGACCGCATCCAGCCTGCGAATGCCGCGCGACCACAGATAAGGCGAAACCACTTCCTCGCCGACATCGAAGTCGGAACGTAGATTGCCCGGTATCCCGCCCGAGTCCATCAGCAGTGTCTTCCCGTCGGGCATGATCAGCAGCAGCGAATCCCCCTGACCAACATCGATTGCCGTGATCTCGAAGGTGCCGAGATGCCATTGCGGTCTCGGCGGCAACAGTACGATGGCCAATGCCGAGGCAAGCAATCCAGCGACTCCAATCACCGCCAGGATGCGTCGCCGCGCCAGCAACAGCGCCAGACCGACCGAGAGTGCCGCTGCCAGCGAGACGATCAGGGTTGGCGCAGGCACGCGTACCTCGGAGACTCGCAGGTGTCCGATAAGGCGGACGGTCCCGGTGAGAATATCAAGTGAGTATCCGGCGATCACCGCGGGAGCGTAGGCCAGCCAATGTGACAGGTAGGAAAGAACGACAGCCAGCACCGCGCTGGGTAGTAGCACCGAGGCAATGGGAATCATCAATGCATTGGCGGGCAACGCCATGGTGGTGGCGCGATGGAAGTACCAAGCCATGGGCAGCGCAAGCGCCAGCTGGATGACGGTGGAGACGAACAGTAAGTGCGAGGCAAGCAAGACAAAGCCAACCATGCGAACCACCAGGAAGGTCGCAGCAACCCGGCCGATAATATCCTGCAGGGCGCTGCGCAACAGGTGCATCTCAACGCGAAATGCGGCAGCGCGGGTTGGCAAGCTGACGTCATATTCCGGCGAATCGATATTCCTGAGGGCGCTTTGGGCGGGATAAAGAGTGCGACGCAGGACTGGGACAGCGATGCCTGCCACGGCGATCACGGAAACGAAGGTGAGCTGGAAGCTGGCTTCGAACAAGGTCCGGGGATTCACCAGCAAGATGCCCAGCGCGGCAATACCAAGAGCGTTGAGGCCCGCCCGATCGCGAAAGAGCAATCGTGTGAGCAGGTAGATATTAAGCGTGATGGTCGCGCGCACAATGGGCGAGCCCAGATCGGCAACGAAGGCATACCCCCAGGAAAGCAGAACGGTGAGGATGGTGGCCCATGTCTGGCCGAATGGCAGCCTGCGCAGGAGCCAGAAGACTGCGAAGGCGAGAATGCCGACGTTGATGCCGGAGACAACCAGAATGTGATACGTACCGGTGCGCTGGAAGTCCATCTTGATATCGCGTCCGAAAAAGGCGCGTCCTCCGATCAGGGCTGCCTGCATCAGCGCGCCGCGTTCACCCGGCCAGAGTTGCATGATGTGAGCCAGCGCGCTCCGCCGGGCCGCGCAGCGCCACAGCCCGATGCGGCTGCCGACAAAGCCGGGCAGCAGCTCGACATTGCTGGCGCGCGCTGAACCCGTCAGGCGAATTCCCTGCGAGCTGAGATAGCCCGCCAAATCCATTGCGCCGGGATTGCGGTAGTTGCGCGGCATACGCAGTCTGGCTGGGAATCGTAGCCGCTCTCCATCGGTGTAAACGCGGAGAGGCGATTCGACACCAGCGTCATGGGCTTCGTCTTCCTCACCGTGCTTGCTGTAGATGGTCAGGCGAATGCCGACCGCCGTGGTGAGTTGGCCTTCACCGAGCCGAAGCTGCTCGCTTTCGACATCGACGGACTCCTGCTTGCCGCCGTAGGGGCCGTCGCGGATCAGCCCCTCACGAATGACATGTGCGGTGACGTCGACAGTGCTTTCGCCGGTGGCGAAGGGCTGCAGATTTTCTGCGACGGTAACTTGCGCCGCGTCCCGCGCCTGCAAGTAGAAAGCGCCGAGCGGCAGCATGGCCGCCAGGGCGAGGGCGAATCCAGTCTGGGGCGAGCGGCGAAGTGCAAGCGCCGCGCCGGTCGCGGCGATGAGGAAGCCGGCCAGCCAGATGTAAGGAGAGCGCCAGAGGTAATTCGCTGCGATGATTCCGGCGGAAAAGGCGAGGGCCGCCAGGAAGATTGGTTCCTGTCCGCCGCAATAAGGTCTTGATGCAGGTGGGGCCGGTTGTTCGGCCTTTAGCTTTAAGGCGCGTGCGGCTGGGGATTCGCGCACTTCGGAGAGTAGGGTTGTAGACACGGCCGCTCGCAGAATCCCAACTCGCGCCGCTATCGCTTTGCGCTCCTTGGGATGGTTATAAGCGGTCCAGGTCCTCCGCGCCGAAAACAGGGTTCCAGGGCCACACTTCGTATTGCGCGAGTCCGAAGCGCGTGTAGGGATCGTTGTCGCGAATACTATCCAGCGTCG
>JBEKXQ010000083.1:0-28626 GCA_049511915.1 Candidatus Korobacteraceae bacterium | reverse complement strand
GTTGCGTCAAGCAGAGGAAAAGTATCGCGCTATTTTTGAGAATGCGGCCATTGGAATCTTTCAGTTCACGCCCGAGGGACAGCCCATAAGCGTCAATCACGCGTTGGCACGGATGTACGGTTGCGATTCTCCCGAACAGTTCGTAACGGAAGTTCAGAGTGTAGACCAGTTATTTGTTGACCTCGACGCGCTGCAAAGATATAGAGACGTACTCAAGAAAGAACGCGTTCTGAACAGTGCCGAATTCGAAACTCTATGTAAGGACGGCCGTAAGAAGTGGGTACTGGGATGCGTACGGACTGTACTCGACGCCGCCGGCAAGCCGTTTCTTCATGAGGGCATGATTCAAGATATTACAGAGCGCAAACAGACGGAGAGCTTATTACGTGAAAGGGCTGCCTTGGAAGAGCAATTGACCATGATTATGGGCATGGTTCCAGGAGCTGTCTATTCGTTTCGCATGCGGCCGGACGGATCTGCCACAATACCATTTGCCAGTGTACGGCTTCGCGACATTCTCGGTTCTCTTGCAGGTACTGTTGAACCAGACGCTGCGCCCTTGCTAGCGATGATTCATCCCGACGATCGCGCACGCGTGCAAGCCTCGATCACGCATTCATTCCGAGAGTTAACGCCATGGCGTGATGAGTTTCGCGTGATTCACCCGAAAAAAGGAACGGTCTGGGTCGAGGCAAATTCTCTGCCCGCGCGCCAGCAGGACGGTGGCGTGTTGTGGCACGGGTTTGTGCTGGACGTTACGGAGAGGAGGCGACTCGAATTTGAACTCCGGCAGGCACAAAGGATGGAGGCCCTTGGCAGGCTGGCTGGCGGGATTGCGCACGACTTCAACAATATGATGAGCGTTGTAATCGGATATAGCGACGTGATAGCGGAAACGCTGCCGTCGTCGGATCCAAGTCTACCCCAAATCTCCAAGATTAAGGATGCCGCGCATCGGGCCTCCGCGTTGACGCGGCAATTGCTGGCCTTTGGCCGACTTCAGACTTGCGACCCGATCCTGATGAATCTCAACGTGTACATTGCAGAGGCTGCCAACCTGCTGCGACGATTGCTTGGGGAGGATATTCAATTGGTTGTGTTACAAGAGCAGAACTTGTGGAGCGTCAATGCTGACCCCTCGCAGATTGATCAGATCCTGATGAACTTGGCCGTTAACGCCAGAGATGCCATGCCCAGCGGAGGCGAGTTGGTGATTGAAACGAACAACGTCGCCTTAGCCGATTCTTATACAGCATCGCATCCGGGGATGCACCCGGGGCCCTATGTGATGATCAGCGTCGCTGATACGGGGGTAGGGATGAGTCCCGAAGTCGTGCCGAAAATCTTCGAACCATTTTTCACGACGAAGAACGTAGGAAAAGGAAGGGGTTTGGGACTGTCTACGGTTTACGGGATTGTCAAACAGAGCGGGGGGTTCATCGGCGTCTGCAGCGAAGTGGGAGTCGGTACGACATTCAAAGTATATCTTCCCCGGGTTGTTGCGCCGACTCAGCTAGCGACTCCCAAAGAGGAGGATTCGAAGATGGGGCCCATCGGCCCTAAGACAATTTTACTGGTCGAGGACGAGCCTGCACTAAGAGAAATTGCAAAGCTGCGGTTGCTGGGATTCGGGTGCACGGTGCTGGAGGCGGGCGACGGTCCGGAAGCCATCCGGATAGCTGAACAAGAGGCGGGTTCAATCGACTTGCTGCTGACGGACGTTATGATGCCAGGCATGAATGGCCGGGAACTGGCCGATCGACTGCTCCAGAGGCTTCCCTGGCTGAAGGTGTTGTTTGTATCCGGCTACAACGATGAAACGATTTTCCGCACAGGCTGCTTGGAGCCCGGAGCCAACTTCATCCGCAAGCCATACACAAGAATGGATTTAGAACACAAATTGCGGAAGGTCTTCGCATCTCAGGAGGAAGTTGCCCGATCGGTCAATCTCGCCAAAACGCAAAATTCGGAGGAGGTTCTCTAATGAATGAGTCTGAACGCCCGAACAAGGCTGAATTGTCTGATTCGAAAGTCACCGTGCTGGCTATCGACGATGAAGCAGCGTTTCTGGACTTTCTAGGTGAAGTGATCCCTTCTGATGAGGTGCATTTTCTCTCAACCACTGATCCGCAAGAAGGGATCCGGATGATGCAGCAGTGGCATCCACCGGTGATTCTGTTGGATCTGAACATGCCCAAGCTCAGCGGGATGCAGGTTTTGAATCGCATTCTAAAGATCGATCCAGATGTCGATGTGGCTATGCTGACAGCAGACTACAATCCTGAATCCGCGGTACAGGCGATTCAAAAAGGAGCGTGTGATTATCTAGTGAAGCCAATTACGGCCGAGCGATTGCGAGAACGCGTCGGCAGGTTGGTCGAAGAAGCACGCCGAAGCAAGCATTGCGCACGGTTGCAGGAGGACCTCTGTCGCTCGACCGAGTTTGAGGGAATGGTGGGACAAAGCCCGATGATGCAGGATGTCTTCGCTACCATACGACGCATTGCACCACATTTTCGAACCGTGTTGATCTCCGGTGAAACGGGAACGGGCAAGGAACTGGCAGCGCGCGCACTGCATCGGCAGAGTCCGGTTGCCAAAGGCTCCTTCGTGGTCTGTAACTGTGCCGCCGTTACAGAAACACTGCTTGAGAGCGAACTGTTCGGATATGTTCGAGGAGCTTTCACGGGAGCCAGCCAGGACCGCATCGGTTTGGTAGAAGCGGCCAACGGCGGTGTGCTATTCCTGGATGAGATTGGCGAGATGTCGCAGGCGATGCAGGCAAAGCTTCTGCGAGTGTTTCAGAACCGCGAGGTGCGGCAGGTTGGCAGTTCGATGTCTCGTCGGGTGGACGTCCGGATGGTAGCTTCAACCCACCGCGACCTCCGCAAGATGGTGTCTCAGGGCCAGTTTCGGGAGGATTTGTATTACCGGATTTCAATGGTTGAAGTCAAGCTGCCTAGGCTTGTGGATCGCAAAGAAGACCTGCTTATCCTTCAGCAGCACATCCTTCAGCGATTTGCGAGGGAGTTTAGCAAGCCGCTCGCAACCATCACGCGTAGAGCTCAAGCAGTGCTGTCCCAGCATTCCTGGCACGGAAATATTCGTGAACTAGAAAACGTTCTCGGGCGCGCGTGCATGATGGCCGGAGAAAGCATCGACGTTCGTGATCTTCCCGCCTACGTGAAGACCGTAGTTCGTGGCGAGAGCAGCGGTTGCGACTTACTGGCACCGCTGGCCGACGTAAACAAAAGGCACGTTCTCGCCGTGCTCCAGAGTGTGGAGGGGAACAAAGCGAGGGCAGCCGAGATCCTTCAAATCAGCCGCTCCAGCCTCTATCGAATCCTGCGGGAGTCCGGCGACTCTTCCGGGTATGTTCCTATGAGAACCTCTCTAGTTTGCTAAAGTGGAGGTGGTCGTCGCTATTTTATCCTTGCTCTGATTGGTATCCGTCCCGGCCAAGCGTTCTTCTATTCCGGCAGCTGAGTTTGGCAAAGCTGCGGAAGTTAAGTTTGGTCCCACCTGATCGAGGCGGGGCCGACTCCAATGGTGCGCATGGCTAACCTCGCAATCGTAGGCGCCATGCGGTCAACGGCGTAGCGGAGCTGTACTCCCGACTGGTGCAGTCGGACCTGGTGCCCGGCTTTAACGATTTCTATCCCGGCAAATTCTGCGACAAAACGAACGGCGTTACTCCCCGGCGCTGGCTGATGAACGCGAATCCGGGGCTTTCTGACTGGATAAGCGAGCGCATCGGCGACCAAAGGAGAGACAACCTCGACGCAATACGAAGGCTTGAACCATCCGAACCATTTGCGCATAACCGCGTTGCGCAGCAGAGTTTTATGGTGGTCAAGCAGATGAACAAGCAGCGGTTGGCACACACCATCTGGAAAGGCACCGGCATTGGCGTTGATACGAACTCGCTCTTCGACATTCAGGTAAAGCGGATCCATGAATACAAGCGCCAATTGACGCCGTTGAGTGCGAATTCCATATTTCCGGTTCCGGAGGCTTCCATACCGGCAGTCGAAATCTGTTCGCTCTGATCGGCAGCGGGGATGATGATCTCCGCCAGAGAATCTTTGTAGTCCTGTAGTCCGACAGGAAGACTACTTTGAGCTGGCCCGCAACGCGCGGATCGTGATTGACGACAGCTGCCACATTGTTAACGAGCTTGATGATCGACTTTGCCATGAAATACCCGGGAGCAGCCTTACCGGCAATGATGTGTCTTCGCGCCGGCGCCAGCCTCTGGCCGTCATCCACTATGCGGAAGTACTCGTCCATGATGAACAGCACATGGAGCACTGACCATCGGGTGGCCCCGGACCAGTGATACTGAGGCAGGCGTTTGCGGAAGATCGAACAAGCGCGCCGCGAGGTAATCGTCCGTAACTAGCAAGACAATGCGCGGTGGCGGTTGCCGAATATGGTGGTCATATGTCCCAATCCCATACAGTATTCCGGCCGGAAGCAGCCCCCCCTAATTAAAACCCGTTGCGATCGCAACTGCTCTCTCTAAGCTATTGATAATAAGACACCTCACCTAGCCTTCGTCTAGGCTCTTTTGGACAGTCAGATGCTCTACCTGATTGCGGACGTTTATCACCGTCTGTGGGCCGCGCAAAGGAGGCGCATCTCGCGCGCGGCCCACCTCCTGGGATTACCAGATGCTGAGGTGGGAACTTTAACCGAAGCACTAGATGACCAGGCGAAGTGGAAAGAGATGATCGTTATTCCACTCAAAAGGAGAAAGGCATTGCTATGAAAATCGCCAAGAAGCCAACGGTGGAAGTTCCGATCTCGGACAATGGGGCTGGCTGTGTGACCGAGGAGGTCATCCGCAAGCGGGACTATGAACTCTGCGAGGAGCAGAGAGCATTACAGCCTCCGCCGCGCCCTGCAAAACGAAGGATCGAATGGATATGGGGCTTGCAAAATCGGGAAGACGCCTCCTGGCTTCAAAGTCTGCGGAATGAACTTCCACACCACGATGATCTTGTTGCCAATCCCGAACCCGACATGTGGGTAGTCGAAACCGAGCGCTCACCACACAACGGAAGGGAAATTGAAGCACTCTTCGCAGAAGACCAGCGGCGTTTAGGGCAATTGCGCTCCCGTCTTTTGGACCTCGCGCTCGAGTTGGAGCACGGAACTATCGTGCACCACCGAGCCATCCGCGTAAGTGCGCTGAATCAGCTTCGCGGTCAGGCTATCAAGAACTTGCGATCCCAGGCCTCCGAGAAAGTACCCCAAGCCCTTCCCGGCCCGGAAGCAAGCCAATGGGTTCAGTGGGCGTGTAGCTTACGGGACCCTGAAGATGCGGAAGCTATTCAGACTATTCGCAACGGATTCGCCCACCTCGATGAGTTTGCCGCCAGGCTAGATCCCAACATGTGGAAACCTGCAGAATCCCCGCCTTCGGAGATTCCGGGGGAAGCGAAGAGAGCTGCCGACAGGGTAGGGCAAGAACAACCTACTCCAAGACAAGGTGGGTTGAAGAATTTGTTGTTTCGTCACGGATTGTACCCCTCGGGCGGACGTACCAACGGTTTAGACGTGGAGGACTGGCTGGCTGCCGAAGAAGAGTTGCATCACCTTACGTCAGTCTAAATGCTAAACCGTGCTGTCATCGTTCCAGTTTAGCTACGAGGAGCGTCGCTGACGGTGCGAAGCAAGGCTGTAGCGTTACCTACTGCTGAGGAGACACTGATGAAAGCAATTGCCAGCAGCTGCTCCACAGCTCATCGCAATAGAGCAGAGGGCCCTTGCCATCTTTACGGCTATCTCATAACCACTCATCAGCGACCGCGGCTGCCAACAGCCTAAAGCCGTTTTATTGTTTCGCTACCAACATTTCTAACGGAGACCACACTTATGAAATCGCTTAGCTGGCTTTCTGTTCTTGCCTTTGTTTTCTTGGTTAACGTAGCTGCGCTGGGGCAAGAATTCCCCGCCTTCGAATTGGCTGCGGGCTATTCCTTTGTCAATGTGCATCCCAACCTCGCCCCGATTACCAGCTTTAATGTGAATGGCGGTGGGGCGGCGTTTGTTTACAACTTTACTTCCTTGATCGGCATTAAGGTCGACTTCATGGCGTACGACGCCGGCAGCGGCTTTCAGAATGACATCAAGAAAACCGGCTACTCCGGCTCGGCCAGCGGCAACGTCATTACCTACTTGTTCGGCCCTCAGATCAAGAAGCACTCGGGCACGTTTCAACCTTTCGGCGAGGCCCTTTTCGGCGCAGCCCACACCAATGCCTATGCCACGATTTTCAAGTCCCAGGGGCTGCTCAACGGCAGTGGTGACAACAACGGCTTTGCCATGGAATTTGGTGGTGGCCTGGATATACCAGTGGGAAAAACGATTCAGATCCGTCCCGTGGAAGTGGACTATCTAGGAACGCACTTTGGCTCTAATCACGTCAAGAACTATTCGGCATGGCAAAACAACTTTAAGTATGTAGCGGGAGTCAATTTCACATTTGGCGGGAAGTAGAAACTTCCGATCAATCAGAGCTGTCGGCTCGGCAATGCGGACCGTGCCAGGTTCTGACTTAACCCACTGCTTGCGGTGTTACGCCAATCGAGGACAGGGACAGTTTATGAAGCACCAGCATAAGGTCCAAGTCGAAGAAGACGGCGAGAAGGCCATTGAGCACGCCCGCCGTGCGCAATTGAAGAAGGAAGTCTCGAAACGGCTGGGTCAACCGGGCGCCATCGCCGATCTGGTGAGAGCTGAGGTCGTCCGTTTAGGGTTCACGCCTCAGGAGGTTTACGCCGAGATGTGTCGGCAGTCGCAGGGCTAATCGGTATTGGCCCTCGTCTTCGGGGAGAGTGGCCGATATAGTGTCGGAACTAGGCCGTCGGCGTAAGGGTTCCCGAAGGCGGCCTATTCAACCTGTCGGCCCCTACTCCTCGAAGCGGAATGCATACTGGCACCGCGGAGTACAACTGCGAAAGTATTTAGCGACAAAGGAGAAAAAGATGAAAGCAGTTCGTTTGACGAAGTTGTCTGACTGGTGGACACTGGCCCTGCTTATCGTCGTCGTACTAATGACTAAGCTGGGATCCGCCCAGACGAAAAAACCGAACATCATTATTCTGATGACCGACGACGTAGGCTGGATGGACTTAGGCGTCTACGGTGGCGGCGCAGACCGCGGTGCACCCACGCCCAACATGGACCGCCTTGCCAATGAAGGCATGCGCTTCACGGACTATTACGCACAGCCCACGTGTACCCTGGGACGCTTGGCCGTGATGACAGGCCGAGAGCCGGTTCGTTCCGGCATTCTTAATGTATTCATACCCGGCGATCCGAACGGCATCAGCAAGGCCGAAATTACCCTTCCACAGTATCTAAAGAAGGCCGGGTATCACACCATGCAGACGGGAAAGTGGCACCTTGGCGACAAGCCCGATTACTATCCCACCCAACATGGCTTCGACGAGATGCACTTCATGTTGCCGTATTACGGAAATGTCTACACCTACGATGACACCAGCTTCTATCCCGACTTTCCCACCAACGATCCGGAGTTCATGGCGTATTGGAGCAAGATGAATCTGAAGATGTGGGAGCAGAATCCTGGGGAGAAGCAAGCCACCGCAATGATCGATGGCCGTGAATTCCGCACCGCGGAGCTGAAGCTGATCGACCAGTGGCAAACCGATTATGTCATCAAGTGGATCAAGCAGCATGCCAAAGATAGTGAGCCCTTCTTTATCGATCTTAATTTCATGCGCATGCACAATCCAACCGTCGTTCCCGACGAAGATGCGCGTAAGTCGCCGGGCCAGTTTCCCTATACCGATGGATTAATGATTCTCGACCGGCAAGTCGGTCAGGTCATGGCCGCGCTGAAAGAAGCTGGGATTGACGACAACACCATCGTCGTCTGGACCACCGATAACGGCGCCTGGATCGATACATGGCCTGATGCCGGCGAAACTCCCTTCCGCGGCGAGAAGAGCAGCACCTTCGAGGGTGGCTTCCGGGTTCCGGCCATGATCCGTTGGCCGGGGCACGTTCCGGCAGGCGCGGTCAGCCACGACATCTTCTCCTGCATGGATTGGTATCCCACGCTCGCGGTACAAGCGGGCCTGCCTGCGCCTCCGCGCCATTGGGTGGACAACACCGGTACGCCCATAGTCTTCGACGGTATTGATCAGTCGGATCTCATCCTCGGCAAGGGTCCCGGCAAGCGTGAAACAGTTTTGTTTTTCAGCGCCGGTGGTGGCATTGCAGTGCGCAACGGACGCTGGAAACTGACCTTCAACTCCCATGATTCATGGCTGGGCGTGAACCGCAACCAAACAGCCGCATCTTTGTACGACCTGGTAATGGATCCCTTCGAACTCCACGACATCGTTTTTATGGGCTCGGCGCCCATGCCGGATGCCATGAAAACTTCTCCCGGGCGGAGCCCTGAACATGATCACGGCTGGATTATGGCCCCCATGGGCTTGGTATTGAAGCAGACATTTGCAGAAATGAAGGAATATCCGAATCGCTTCCTCGGCCTGGACGGGGAAGTTTTTTGGGAGGCGCTGCCGGAGCTGCCTAAGGACCTCTCCGTACCTCCAAAGGGATACAAAATTCCACAGGACTAGCCGGTTTATCGAGAGAGTAGTGCGGGTCTTCGGGCCCGCACGGCGTCCACGGAGCTTGACATGACCTTTCTTGATGTTTTCTCGCTGCTGATACTCCTGTTTCTGATTCTTCTAGGGGTAGGGTTGGTTCTGCTGCTCGCATATACCCCGGGAGCAGTTGCAAGGTCACGCCACAGTCCTTGGGCCGAGGCCATCAATATCGCAGGCTGGGTAGGAATTCTGGTGTTCCCAATCTGGATCGTGGCGTTGGCAGCTGCGTTCATCCGTCCTCGCACCGGTGAAGGTGCGGCGATCGCGATCAGCGAAGCCGAAACCGCCGAATTGGCGGCTACTATCTCCTCGATTTCGGAACGCCTCAAGCACCTGGAAAACGGGCTGCGCAGTGCACTTCCGAAAGTGGGATCCTCGGGTCCAGGAGGCCCCCAGCCATGCTAGTCGCAATACTAGTTATCTGCTATGTGCTGGTCTTGCGATACCTCGATCAGAAGAATCGTGAGAAAGACCGGCTAAAGGCCGGAAACGCCGCTCCCACGGGACCGGCCGACTACGCGACGATTAAGAAGGCCCTGGCGGAAACCTCACAGCGCCTCACTGTAGTAGAAGCCCAATACCGCGAACTGGCGAGGCGACTGGAGGTAGCTCAATGATTGCCTTTCTTGCAGTGGTGTACTGCGTCGGTCTTTATCTTGTCTTTATTAAGTTTCGTCTCGTGCCATTCAACCTCCCGGCACAGATTCTGGTCGGAGCGGTGGGTTTCATCGGGCTACTGGTTGTTTTGTTCGGAATGAACTACACCCAGCCCTTTTCCATCGGTACGACGGATCAGAACTTCGACCGCCATTCTCCAAACCACGCAAACGGTGAATTCAGCCAGCGCACAAGTGCAAGCTGTGGAAGCGCAGATAAAGGCTACGCAAGCCGCCATCGGCGCCACCGAATCGCAGCTCAATCTCGCCTGCACCAGGTTAAAGGAATACACCGAGCTGAAAAGCAAGAATGCCGGCAGCCTGTTCGAGGTCGAGCGTTATGAGACTGACGTAAAGTCCCTGACCGATCAGGTGGCGGCCCAAAATCAGCAAATGGCAGCGCAGAAGCAACAACTGGCCGCCGCCCAGGCCCAACTGGTACAGGCGCAAACCGCTCAGCAGGAAGCCATCAAGATTCAGCCGGACATATTGAGTGGCCTGAATGCCGAAGTCACGGGCGCGCAATGGAGCGTCGACCAGACTACGATCGTGGCCCCCGACGATGGTTATGTGACTCAGGTCACGCTGCAGCCCGGAACCATGGTCGCGATCGGGCCGGTAATGGCCTTTATCGGCCAACGGACCAAGCCCCTGCTGGTTGTGACCGTCATGCAGAACTATGTCAACGTCGTGAAACCCGGGGCTGAAGCTGAGGTGGCGACCCCCGCGCTTCCGGGCAAGATCCTGCACGCCCGGGTGCTGGCCGTCGAGAGGGCCACCGGTTCCGGCGCGCTTTACGCCGAAGGCCGTCTGAAGCGAGCTTACGAGCCGGCCTTTCCTGATCGCATGTACGTGATCCTCAACCTCGAAGACAGATTCAAGGACACCATCCTTCCCATCGGCACCAACGGCTGGATCTCCATCCAGGGTGAGGACTGGAAAGAGCTATTTATCATCCGGCGGGTCATCATGCGCTGGTACACCTGGACCAATTACGTATTCACTGGCTACTGAGTCTGGAGGATAGGGTGAATGCAAGCATGAGCTTCCGAACAACACTGGCGCTGGGGATTTGCGCGACGCTGCTGCTCTGCGCTTGTGCTGTGAAGAAGCCGCCATCGACCTCAGAGACAGTGAGGAACTCGTTGCCGCCGGCGACCAAAGTCCCGGACCAATGGACCAGCCAGGCCACGAATCCCGCTCCGGTGGAAACGGGATGGCTGAGAAGCTTCAGCGACCCGCAAATGGAGGCCGTTGTCGCCGAAGCCATCCAGAACAATCTTGACCTGAAGGCGGCGGCGACCCGCATCCAGGTGGCAGCCAGTGTGGTAACCGAAGTGCACGCTCAGATGATGCCCCTCATCGTCGTCGCGGGTGCAGCCAAGTACCTGGGTCGCTTCCACCAAAAGAATGCTCAGGGGCAGATTAGAGGAGACTTCAATGCTTCCAGCCTGCTGGGTGGTGTCTCGTGGGAATTGGATGTGTGGGCGAAGATCCGCTCCCAGACGGCGGCTGCCAAACAAAGTCTGGCGGCAACCGACTCTGATTACCAGTGGGCCCGCATGTCGCTGGCTGCGGCCACCGCGAAGTTGTGGTATCTCGCGACTTGTACGCAAGTGCTGCAGGGGTACGCGCGGGAGGATGTAGCAGTTGACCAGCAACTGCTTGACGTTACCATTGCCCAATTCCAGGTAGGCAACGCCGAGCAGCAGCAGGTGGACTTCGCGCAGGCGCAGCTTGCGCAATCGCAAGCCCAACTGGCGCAGGTCAGCAATGCCTACTTGCAAGTCGTGCGCGGACTGGAAGTGCTGCTGGGCCGCTATCCGGCGGTCGAAATCAAGACCGCCAGCGCCCTCAGCGCCCTGCCGCCGCCGGTCCCTGCCGGTTTGCCGTCGCAATTGCTGGAGCGCCGCCCTGACATTCTGGCGGCGCAGCACACCTTCAACGCTGCCTTTCACCTTGTTCAGACAGCGCAGGCTGCGCGGCTGCCGGCATTCGCTCTGAACGGCGCCGGCGGTTACCTCACCAATGAGATTTACCAGGACCTGAAGTTTCGTCCCTGGGTTTGGACGGCTGGGGCCGACCTGCTGGCACCGCTGTATACCGGCGGCTATCTCCAGGCGCAGGTGAAAATTGCCAACCAAAACCAGAAGGCGGCATTGGCGCTCTACGGCCAGACTTTGTTGCAGGCCTTCGATGATGTGGAGGTAACTCTCACCAACGAGCGCTACCTGAAGGATCAGGAGAAAGATGCGACTGAGGCTTTGAAAAGTACCGAGGATGCGCTCAACCTGGGAAAAGTGAAGTATGACGTTGGTCAGACCGATCTCTCGCCAGTGCTGCAACTGGAAAGCGTGGTGTTGGCAACTCAGACGGCTGAGACATACATGCAGTACGAACTCATTGCCAATCGTATCGACCTTTATCTTGCATTGGGTGGATCGTTTTGAATAATGGCGTGCACCATAACCGCTTGCCAGTCGGCGCGGCAGCAGTAGTGTTCAAAACGGTTATGTTGTGTTCCTTGGACTACAAGGAGATTTAAGGCTCTAGCCAATCCTAATTTCGGAGGACGCGGGGCTACGGTATCTCAAAGCAGCTTTCGATTTTCGGACCCTAGTAGAGGAGAGAAAATGACTGCCACACTGAATCACAGGATACTGCCCTATCTGCTGAGTGTCCTTTTGGTTTTTGCCACAATGCCAGCACCAGCCAACGTGCTAATGATCTACCAGGAGCAACCAGCGCCATCTTCCTCCGGTTCGTCGGGATATGCGGGCCAGGGCGCTCCCATGTCGGCGCAGGAGCTCCAAAGCCTGGTCGCTCCCATCGCTCTTTATCCGGACGCCTTGGTGGCGCAAATTCTTTCCGCCGCAACATATCCCGACCAGATCGCCGTTGCCAATGCCTGGATGCAGCAGAACAAGAACCTGACGGGCACCGCGCTGGGGCAGGCGGTCAATGGCCAGTCGTGGGACCCGAGCGTTAAGGCGCTTACCCAGTTTCCATCCGTGCTGAGCAACCTGGCGCAGAATATGGTGTGGACCTCACAACTCGGCGAGGCCTACCACAACCAGTCCTCCGATGTGATGACTGCGATCCAGACGTTGCGCGCCCAAGCCAAGGCCGCCGGTAATCTCAAGTCAGGTGGACAGATCACGGTGGTGCAGCAGTCACCGCAGACCATCGTCATTCAACCGGCAAACCCGCAGGTCGTATACGTTCCGGAATACAACCCGGCCGTAATCTACGGTACGCCGTACGTCACTCCGGGATACAGCACCGGCGACCTGGTGGCGACCAGTCTGCTTTCTTTTGGGGCTGGCATAGCGGTCGGGGCAATGATGAGCGGCGGATGCTGTGGCTGGGGGTGGAGCAGCTGGAACTGCCACTGGTACCACGGTGGGGGCGTATACTACGGCAACCACCCTTATTATGGGAACGCCGCGTGGCACGGGGGCTACTACGACGGCAACCATCCTTATAACGGCTATAACAACGGCTACCATCCCAATGGCTACCACCCTAACAACTACAACAGCGGCTATAACCACACCGGGAACAATACCTACAACCACAACACCAACGTAAGCGGCAACACGGTGAACGTGAACCGCGGCAACGCCTCGAATTACAGCAAGTCCGGCGACGGTTGGGGTAGCTCGGAGGCGGCGCGTGGCTATGGTTCGCAGGACACCGGCAGCCATGCGACAGCCTTCAGCGGATACGGCGGTCACTCTGGTTCGAGCTTTGGTAGTGGCGGCTGGGGAGACCGCTCGGCCAGCTCGCGCGGATGGGGGAGTCGAGGCGGCGGTGGCGGCTGGGGCGGCGGGCACGTCGGCGGTGGTGGCGGTATCCGCAGATAGCGATGCGGCTATTCTGGGATTTCACTGGGTAGTGGAGCTCAAGCAACAAATTGGAGGATCTGGAAATGTTGCAGTTCAAGCGGAGCGTTTCGCACTGCTGGATTCTTGTGGCGCTGTTCGCGCTGGTGATTTCCCTTGTCTCTTGCAGCAAGAAGCAGGAGCAGCCGGCAAGCACAGAAGCAACGCAGAAAACCTTTACCTCGCCTGACGATGCGGGTAAGGCCTTGATGGATGCGGCAAAGTCAGACAACCGGGAGGCGATGCTGGCCATCTTCGGCTCGGGATCGAAGGATCTGATCTACTCCGGCGACCCACAGGAAGACAAGGCGTCCTTCGCGGGGTTCGTGAAGTCCTATGACGCTATGCATCGCTGGCGCAAGCTCGACGACAACAATGAAGTTCTGCTGGTGGGGGCTGACAACCATGCGTTTGCCATCCCGCTGAAGAAGAACAACTCGAGCCAGTGGGCCTTCAATACCGCGGCAGGTAAGGAAGAGATCATGGCGCGTCGTATTGGCCGGAACGAAATGGCGGCCATTGATGTGTGTGCCGCGATCGCCGATGCACAGGCCGAATACTTCTCGCAACGTCACGACGGTGTGAAACAGTATGCGCAGAAATTCATCAGCAACGATGGCAGGCAGGATGGTTTGTACTGGCCGTCGACCGAAGGCAAGCCCCCTAGCCCGGTCGGTCCGCTAGTGGCGTTTGCGACCGGGGAAGGATACAAGGTTTCCGCCGATCAGCACGTGCCATTTCACGGATACTACTTTCACGAGCTGTTCAAGCAGGGACCGGATGCGAAGGGCGGCGCTGATGAATATGTCGTCAATGGCAAGATGACCGGGGGATTTGGGTACGTCGCATATCCCGCCGAGTACAGTGTTTCCGGCATTAAGACATTTATCGTCAATCAGCAGCGCGCGGTGTACGAGAAAGACCTGGGCAACACAACCACAGACACTGCGCATGCGATGACCGAGTTCAACCCTGACAAGAGCTGGAAAGTGGTTGGAGAGTAAGAACGTACGAATCGCGAACGCTAGCACACTATTAGTTCGATGGCACGGCGAACGTCAATAAGGTCTCGCGCCCACAGGAGACGCGGCGCGACGCGGCCGTGAGAGTCGGGGCAGGGAACGGCCTTAGCAACATCGGCCTCATTACTGCGACAAGGTGCATACCACATCCATCTGCTGGCAAACTTTCATGATTCCCTGAACGACGATGGAAGTTCCGTCGTCGCTCGTGCCGTTAAGGCTCGACGCGACCACCAGCTGGCAGATCTTGTCGCCCAGAGAGGTTGCTTGCATGCTCGCCACCTGGTCGCCCTTGGAAAACCGGATTTCCTTTTTCTGGGCGTCCTGGCTCGTAATGGTGATGTCGGGGCGTGCCTCCATGACTTGTAAGGCAGTTTGATAGACCTTGGACGCATTGGCTTCCAACACGACGGTGGCGACATCATAGCCGCTGCCCGTGGACGGTTTGTTGCTCATGCGCTCGATCCGCCCCGCTACTGCCCGCGCTACCATCACCCATTGCGCCTGCGCGTTCATGGCACTGAAGAGGCTGGTCATCGCTACCGAGGCCAGCAACCACCTACCTATCTTCATGAAATCCTCCGTTTATGCTCTATGGTGACGTTCGCTCCAGCTACTGTTCGACTTCACCTGCTTACGCCGGCAACTCTTCCGCCAATGGGAAACCATGCTGCCTGCGCCCAACGTTGCCGTCATACTTCTTGGTCACCTTGAACAGTTCATAGCGCCCATCAGAAGCGAACCTGCTGCACTGTTTCCGCAGCGCCTCCATCTCTTCAGGTGGCATCGGGTGGAAGTCCCGGGCCACCTCGAGATTCTGATCAAGCACCTGCATCGAGTCCACGCCGCTAATGGTCGACGATACCGCAAGACTCATGGCGTAACGCAATGCCTGCTCGGGGGTTGCTGCTCCATGGGTTATGATCTCGCCGCTGCCGCCCATGCTCTTCATTCCGAGCACGCCGATACCGCGCTGCTCAGCCACGGGAAGAACATTGACTTCAAAGCTGCGGAATGTTGCGTCCAGACAATTCAATGGCATCTGCACCGTGTCGAAAGGAAAGTCATGAGCCAGCATCCTGAGACAACTTTACTTCCTTGATCGGAGTCAAGGTCGACTTCATGGCGTACGACGCCGGCTCTACCGTGATGACCTGTGGAGCAGTTGCTGGCAATTGCTTTCATCAGTGTCTCCTCAGTAGTAGGTAACGCTACAGCCGTACTTCGCACCGTCAGCGACGCTCCTCGTAGCTAAACTGGAACGATGACAGCACGGTTTAGCATTTAGGCTGACGTAAGGTGATGCAACTCTTCTTTGGCGGCCAGCCAGTCCTCCACGTCCAAACCGTCGGCACATCCGCGTTGCTCGTAGAGGTCATAGGCCCGCTGGCGGATGACCTCCTCGGACGCGCAGCCGTTCCCATTCTCCGAGATCGGAACTTCCAGGGTTGGTTTCTTGGCGGTTTTCATAGCGATGCTTTTCTCCTTGTGATTGGATAATGATCATCTTTCCCACGCAAAAATCTGCTTCCAGTCGTTCTTGATACTGATGACAACCCAGCCCTTCGACTTGGCTTCGTCATACAGCGCTTGGGTGAAAGTTCCTACCTTGGTATCAGGCAATCCCATGGCCGGGCCGTACGCATATTCGCGCCGAGCGTCGTCGTGCAGCACAATCATCATTAACGTTGCTCCACCGCCCGCTTGGGTGTATTCCAGCATTTGTTGGTCGCCGGTTGAGTTGCCGAACGCGGCCTTGGGATGGCGGCCAATAAATAGATAAATGTCTTCCGGCTTTCCTGAGAAATCGTCGTTCAACAGTAGCTTCGGTGGCCTTACAAGAATGCCCTGGCCTTGTTTGTTATAGGTATATTGCGTTTCCAAGGCCGAGCCGATGACCTGCTCCGGAGGAATGCCGTACATCTGTTCGCCGTATACACGAACAAAATCCTGGCCGCCGCCGGTCACGATGTAGGTCTTGTAACCATTGGCGCGGAAGTACTGCATAACCTCCAGCATCGGCTGGTAAACAAGGTCAGTGTAAAGCCGATTCCAGCGCTGGTCTCGTGCCTTTGCCAGCCAGTCCTGCACGATGTTATGAAACTTGTCAACCGTCATGCCGGTGTGCGTGGCAATCAAGATGGTTTCCAAGTCCTTCATGGTTAACATAGCCATCGCCGCGTGGTCGCCGGAGAGCACCGTCTGGAAAGGCTGCGTTGTCTGCCATTCAGGATGTTGTGGGGCCAGCTCGGCAACCCGCTCAAAGGCGAATATGAACTGTGTATACATGGGGTGTTCGACCCAGGTTGTGCCGTCTTGGTCGAAGGTGGCGATTCGTTGTCCGGGTGGGACGAAGTTAGGACTCGCTGGGTCGGTGGTGACCTTCACGAAGTTAAGGATATCCAGCTTCGCTGGGCCGTCATTCCATGAAGGCAGCGGATCTTGCCCTTGGGCGGCCGCGTGGAGAATCGGTAGCAAGCAGAACAATATCAAGATATAAACAGACGACCGTGTCCTCATGGCTTAGTTTTCCTCCTTGAAGCTATCCCTCTTCTTGTTTAATCGCGCGGCCTTCAGCGGACCCCAACTGGTAAGGAGCAGTATGGGAGCCAACCGGGTCTCTGGATTGCTCCTCAGTGTCCGGCATACAGTGAGGCCGTTCTTCTTCGGCTCCGTCCCATCAACCGGGGCTATGTCAATGCGTTCGTGATGCAAAGCTGTCAAGGCCTGATCGACACCCTTTGCACAGAACATCTGAAGTTCCCCGGACTGAAATAAATCCGAAAAAGGTTGCCGATTATGGTCGTCAGCATCAGCGATTGAGATCGTCACTCGACTCTCGCTCAGTCCAGAAGGAGGCATGATTTGCAGCTTGGTTCGACGTGACATCGTTTTCGCGACATACAAAACGACGCACATCCGGAACCATGAAAAGCATTTGACCGTCCAAAGGAGCCAGAAGAAAGGGAACTGTGGTGCTTTATCATCAACAGCTTAGAAGGCGCGGTTGGAATGGCTACGGATTCCAATCAAGAGAACTGCTTCTCCCCGGCATACTGTATGGGATTGGCACATAGGACCACGATACCCCGCAGAAGATCGTGGCAAACAAGCTCGAGCTGTACCTTCAGAGGCAACCGGTCGGAATATCGCCGCTGCAGTCAGGATGGAATATTGTTCACTAAAGCCTAAAGGCTGTATTTCTCAGGTCTAGCTAGCGTGCTGTGCCACATAAAGTGTGAACGTTCACCGTCCTAGCGGCCCATCTGCGTCAAGACATTGCGAATGGGGGCGCTGGAGATCCGCATCACCCCTCTATACGGCCGATTCATCTCGATAATGAGGAAGACCGCGCCCGCGACCGAGAGCGCGCCAACGAGTAAAGCCGCGACAACGGTGGCGTTGAGGCGCGCGAAAAGACCAAAGCCAACGAAGAGGACCACAAGCCAAAACACAAGTATCATGAGGAAGGGCCAAGAAAGGGCTTCCCCGGCCTGTTCGTCCAGCAGGCGGTGGGTCTCCCATAGACCTACGAGCAGCTGCAGCGCTCGGCTCTGGTCGAGCCGCTGGGCATCGGTCTTCGGTGACAGACTCGCGATCCGTTGAAAAAGCTCCTCACCTTCTCTTTGTGCCTGCGATGGCTCATAGGTTTCCGCCCGGACACCATCATTCGGCCAAGTCCGCCCGATGTCGGCCAATGCCATTCGGCGAAGCTGGTTGCGTGCTTCCGTCGCATCCGGCCCAAAGCGGGCCAGAATGCGATCGAGTTGTAATAAGTGAATACCTTGTTGCTGTACCTCGGTTTTTTGCGTGTCATAGGAACTCTTGGCCGAGGAGATGAGTAGGCTTAGGACGAGTGCGGCCACGGTTGCGATTAGGCCCATCACCAGCTTGAGGACCTCTTTTGAGCCCTCGTCTCGATGGTGCTCTGGCAATCTGGCGCCGAGGAAGGTGCCTAGTATGCCCCCGCCGAAAGTGCATCCGAATACAAGGATGGCGATCAAGATGGAACTCATGCGGAGCAGGCCCTCAATTGGATCGATATATCCGTCATTACTTCGGTCCTTCGACTGCTGCTTTGGCACGGGACGATGCCATGGCGAAGTATCGAAAGACCAAGCTAATCGCGCCGAGATCCTATGATAGGCAATTGTCGTCTCGGTGTCTGTGATGTCAAGCACGTTTCCGCACGAAAGCAGCCACCCTGGGTGGGTGCGGGATAGGAACAGTCGGAACGATCGGACCAGGAACGTGATAACTGGAACAAGTTCCGCTGGAAAGACGGTACAAGTCTTTGCGTCGCCACCTATTGCAAGTTTAGAACGACCGGCGATGGTCGTGGCCCGAGCGTTTCATGTCCTACTAGTGCGGTGGCCGCCGTAGTCGCGTCAGAATTGAGGAGCCGTTGCCGGCAGCGCCGCTGAGTCGATGCCTTCGCATATTGCATTGTCAACAGACAAGTTGCCGTGGGCGTCAAGCCTTACCGTCCAGATGCTGTCGTAGTCATTGTCAGGCCAAGGCGGTGCTAGCTGGCCATCTCCGTGATAGGTAGCCAGCAGCGCATTGACTGTCGGTTGTATGTATTGGTAAGCCCACGCCAGGAGCACCTTCTGTTTAGACAATGTGCCGCCAGTGAACAAAAGCGCACTGGTATCGTTGGGGGCGTTCGTATCGGTCAGCAAAAAGGTTGAGAACAAATTGTAGGGCAAGTTATTGGCGATTGCATATGGTTCGGCCGTCAGGGACGGCGCAACCGTCGACCAGTTAGAATCGCCCGTGGCGCTATCAACGGAGCCCGGACCAAATTGAGCGGGGTCGATCGAATATACCTGGTCGGGGCTGATTTTGCCGCGCAGTGCGTTCGGAAGATCCAGCGCGCGCCATTGTCCCGCGCCGACATAGTTGTTGTCGTCCCAGTAGTCCTTGGGATGCGCCTCTGCGTGCCGAATGATGTAAACGGTTTCGTCGGTGTTGGTTCCCGCCGGAATTACGGCGCCACCCTTACCGCCGGTCACGGTGATGCTGAAAGGCTCCGGCGGCACGCATGGAGTGCTGACCAGCTTCGGCGGAGGCAGCACAGGGTAAGTGGAAGGCGGATTTAGATTGCTGTTGTAGGTAACCAGGCTGGCGCTCTTGGACGGCGTAATTGAGATTGCGTAGATAATGTTGGGGCCTGCATAACTCGCGGGAAGAGTCAGGTTGTAACCTTCAAGCTTATTGATATTTGCCATCAGGGCGCTGGTGGTCTCCCACGGCGCCGAGAAGACGTAAAAGCCATTCGCCTTCACCAGGCTGGTTATCAGGGCTTCGTTGTCGGCTTCCTTGTCGTTGAAATCGAGCCCTTGGCAAGTGAGGCAGAACGGCGATGGTGCAGGCAGTCCGCTGGGTATCGACGCTGACGAATAGGATGCATTGAGCGGGTAGCTCTGGCCGGTGTATGGGGTCCCGCCCTTAAGGTCGCTGGACAGAGTGATCTGGTTGAGAAGGGCGAACTGCTGAACCGTCTCCAATCCGACCATGTCGGGGAACTGGCTTGCGGTTTGTAAATGGGTCATCGGTTCCAGAGCATAGATGCTGGTGACATTCTCTGTTCCCAGTACCTGCTGTTTGAGGAACGTGGCCATGCCAAGCGACCGCTGCAAGCCCTGATTGGAAAGGTTTGCTGTTTTCGGATTGATGTCGCCGGGAGCGTGATACGCCAAATCCTCGCTCACCACGAAAATGAGGTTGACATTGCTGGCGCTCAGCGGAGCGGGAGGAGCTGGATTGGGAAGGGAAGAGCCGCATCCTACGAACAGCGTCAAGGCGACGGACAGGAACAACAGTATAGCGCCTTTATTCATAATAGCTGTGAGTCCTTTCTCACGACCGTTTCATGGTTGGGGCGTCGGCGTCTGTGACGTCAAGTACATTTCCGCACGAAAGTAACCAAATGGAGGTGAGTGCCAAGAAGAGGAAAAGACGGAACAATCTGGGCATGTCCGTGATTACTCCGACAAGCCCACTCGTGCCGCTCTGGGACAGCGACAATCGGCGTGCAATTGGATACTCTTAAGGCACCGATACTCGGCCTGCGCGCTCTGCGGCGATCGGTACGACCTCTACTGACGCGGTTTTATGGGGCGGCTGGCCATCCGTATTTGGCGTCGATACACCGCATCACGGTGAAGAAGACAGGCTTCTTTATCAAGGGCAATCAAACTGCCATAGCTGGGCTGGCTGCGGCCATTACTAGCGCTAATCCTAGCGGCGCGACCTTCCTTATTCTTCTCCTTTCGGCACGAGGAATCGCTGAGGTTATAGAAGATAAGATGCCCGCTCGCAGCAGCATCAGACCTGCAGCAACTTGCGGACAGGCTTCTCGATGCCGCGAACAGAACTCGACTCGACTGTCGACGCGAACCGGCCCATTTCTTAGGTCCTAGCAAGAGTTGCCCATAGTTCAATTCCGCCACCAGGCCTTCCGGCGGAGTGCTGATGTGACCGGCATCACTGATGGCTCCCTCTCCCGCATTCAAGAATGCACTGAGGGATTTTATTTGAGGCCTTCTAAATCAAGAAAACGATTTGTCAATCGTTACCTTGACCCGTCCGACCGCCTGGAAGAGGTTTTGTGCGGGCTGATCATGGTGCTCGACTTCACGCTTATCGCCGGGTTTACAGCCGGGACCGGCGCGCAAGCAGTGCGTCATCTGCTGATGGCGGCACTCGGCTGCAACGTCGCATGGGGTGTGATTGATGGCGCGCTCTACATTATGGGCAGCTTGACAGCACGCCGCCAGCGCCTACGATTTCTAATGGGCCTCAGAAATGCTTCTTGTGAGCGGGAGGCGTTCTCCGCACTTAGCGGCCAACTCGACCCCTTGCTTGAACCTGCCACGGGCGCCGCAGACCGCGCTCGCATTTGCCATGCACTTCTGCCTTTGATGTCGGAGATCGAATTGCCGGCGGCCGCCGTAACGAAAGAAGACGTCTACGGGTCGATTGCCATCTTCTGGATCGATTTCTCGGCAGTGTTCCCGGCAATTGTTCCCTTCCTGGTTTTCAGACATGAACCCCGTTTCGCTCTCCGGGTGTCGAATGCCTTATTGCTCGCATTGTTGTTTGGTGCTGGTTTGATGTGGGGAAAGTACAACCGGGTAGCTCCCTATCTGACTGGATTGTTCACCATGCTGATCGGTTTGGTTTTGGTGGGTGTGGCCATCGCTCTGGGAGGATGAGGTACATCGCAGCAGGAAGGCTCTCGGCAGAACCGAGGATGTCGCTGTTGGCCGTGGCCCTTTGATGTTCAAGATCGTGCTCATGCACGGTCCACACCTCGGTCTGGGCTGATCGTCGATGTCACTGACCCGTGCCAGTTATCTGGTGAAACCGATCAGCGTGGGCGTTGCATAGGCTAAGTTCGGCTGCCAAGGGATCCTTCCTGGTTTGTGACTGTGCCCCCTGTTACAGAGACGCTGCTGGAGAGCGAACTGTTCGGACACGTTCGACGAGCTTTCACGGTAGCCAGCCATGACCGCATCGTTCTAATAGAACCGCCAACGACGGCGTGCTGTCCCGGATGAGATTGGCGAAATGCCGCAGGCGATGCAGGCAAAGCTACTGCGAAGGTAACAGAACCATGAGGTCCTGCTCGGCGTACGGGGCGAGCCGAACGGGCGTATGAATCCCACACAGAATACCCGGAACGTACAGTTCTGGTCAGCGTGATCGTCTGCCGATTCCGATCGCCCCCTCTAACTACCTGACTAAAAAGCATGTCACCCTTCAATACCTAATGGTTCCTATGGACAGTCAAATGCTTCAAGCTCTTATTAGCTGCAGCCAGAACACTGCTCTCTTTGTCTCACTGCGGCTGTTTCTTAGGCACGTGAGGAGGAGCTCACCCAAGAGTGTTGCGATCACGTTATTACGGCAGCGGCAACCCCGCAGTTCTGTTGGTCGCGGTTGTCGCCGCGCTCCTCAGCCTTTGCTGGAAAGAACCATCTCTCGCAGCGCAGACCTCAACTTCCGATCCGAGGCCCGAGACGACTGTTCAATCCTCTACATCGCCTACACCGCCGACGCCGCAGAATCCGTCTGCGGATTCTGCGTCCCAGGCAGAAGCAGCGCCAGCCCCAGCGGCTGCCAAACAGCGCAAGCTGAAGTGCCAACACCCGGCCAACCCGAACAAGCGCCGGTTTGGCTGCAAGAATGAGGACTATGACTGGGAAGAGACACTCGCCGGAGATTGGGATGGCGCACGGGCGGAGGGAAAAAAGCTAGGCATCACTCCCAGCGGCTCGTATTACTCCGTCTTGCAGACGAACTTGACCGGCAAGCAGCATCAGATGTGGGGCTATGTTGGACAGCTGACGACGGCGGTGGACTTCGATTTTGAGAAGCTCCTGAAGATTAACGGCATGTCGCTGTATTTCTCTGACTCATGGGGAACGGGAAGCAATCTGACGGCAGCCATGGGAAGCGTCTTTCCGGTTAATCCGAATTACGCTGTCGGCGCCTACCTGGGCGAAATATATTTACAGCAAAAATTTATCGATGGACATCTCACGGTTGCAGGGGGCCGGCTCGCGGCTAACTATACATTCGCCGGTCTACCTGTTTTCGATAATTACGTTAGTTTTGCCATCGATCCCACTCCAGTATCCATCGTCAATAACGACCTGAGTTACGCCGGCCCTCCGCCTGGATTGCAGTGGGGAGCACAGGCAGTCTACAGCGTCACCCCGGTCGTCGAACTGGCGGCGGGAGCGTTCAACACTAACCTCAACTCCGCCAACAACGGCAACGTTCTAGCCTTCCAGCAGGGAAACAAGGGCGCCTTGGTCACGGCGCAGGCGAGCTACCTCTACAACCAGAGACCCAGCGAAACGGGGATGCAGGGCCAATACACGGCGGGCTTCTTCGAAGACAACAACGCATTCGCAGTACTACCTCACGGTTCCTTCAAGAGCGACGGCAACCACGGCGTGTTCATGCTGGGTCAGCAGATGCTGTACAGGCCAGACGGACCAGGGACATCTCAAGGCCTGACCGTCTGGGGAGCGTGGGAGTATAGCCCCAAGCAATTGGTGAGCCCCATGCCAGTATTCGGAGGTGCGGGCATCAGCTATCAGGGGCTGATCAAGAAGCGCAAGCAGGACATCGTGAGCGCCGGGTGGATCTATGGCAAAACGAGCCAGTTCATTCCCTATGGCTCCTCGGCGAAGTTGTGGGAAGTGAACTACCAGTGGGTACCAAAACGCTACATCACCATTATTCCGGACCTTCAATACATCGTGAATCCGACCGGTATAACGGCGGCCAACTCCGCTGTGTTCGGTGTGCAGTTGAATTTGACTTTCTAGTAATCGATATGTTCGTCGTCCGCAGTCGGACCAGGGAGGCAGTAGAGGTACAGGATGAACTGCTTTAGCAAACCAGACCAGAATACTAAGTGAGGATCGCAATGGCCCTATTTGACAAGAATGATGCGTTACTCGATGCGGTGTTTGCTGACGAGATCATGCGAACGCCAATTCCAAAATTCAAGATCCCAGAGAGTGAAAGCCGCGCCGAGGACGCTTACCAGATCGTACGCGACGAACTCCTCCTGGATGGCAACGCCCGCCAGAACCTAGCCACCTTTGTTCAAACATGGGAGGACGACGAGGTTCATAAACTAATGGATCTGTCGATCAACAAGAACATGATCGACAAGGATGAGTATCCGCAGACAGCCGAGATAGAGAACCGTTGCGTCCGCATGCTTGCCGACTTATGGAACGCGCCAGACCCTGCAAACAGCATTGGAACATCGACCATTGGATCCAGCGAAGCCTGCATGCTGGGCGGTATGGCTGCGAAATGGCGCTGGCGCACCCGGATGAAAGCCATGGGGAAGCCTACCGACAAGCCCAACATGGTCTGCGGCCCGGTGCAGGTGTGCTGGCACAAGTTCGCCACCTATTGGGATGTTGAGATTCGCGAAATACTGATGCAGCCGGGCAACTTGGTCATGGATCCGAAGCGAATGCTGGAAGCGGTGGATGAGAACACCGTCGTGGTCGTTCCCACCTTCGGAGTGACCTACACCGGCCACTACGAGTTCGTCGAACCCCTGCAGGATGCACTCGACGCACTGCAGGCCAGCAAAGGTATCGATATCGACATTCATACGGACGCCGCCAGCGGCGGATTTCTGGGTCCGTTCTGCGCTCCTGATATCAAGTTTGACTTCCGTTTGCCGCGCGTCAAGTCCGTCAGTTCCTCGGGACACAAATACGGACTGGCTCCCGTGGGCGTTGGTTGGGTCGTCTGGCGAGACGTGGGGGATATGCCGAAGGATCTTACCTTCGCAGTCGACTACCTCGGCGGCTCGACTCCGACGATTGCCATCAACTTCTCTCGCCCCGCAGGACAGGTGATTTGCCAGTATTACGACTTCCTTAGGCTGGGGAAAGAGGGATATCGCAAGGTCCAGAGTGCATGCTATGAGACGGCCCACTATCTGGCCGAAGCGATCACTGGACTAGGTCCGTTTGAGTTTCTCTACGATGGTGACCCCAAAACCGGGATTCCGGCGGTCTGCTGGAAGATCAAAGAGGGCGTTGATCCTGGCTACAACCTCTATGACCTGTCTGATCGTTTGCGATCGCGTGGCTGGCAAGTGCCGGCATTCGCGTTAAACGGAGAATGCAGGGAGTGGGTAGTGATGCGAATCATGGTGCGCCAGGGGGTAAGCAAGGATCTGGCGATACTTCTTGTGGACGACATCAAGCGCGCCATCGCTCACTTCCAGGCTCATCCGGTTATGGTAGGCCTGACTGGGAAGGAAGCTGCCGGCTTTAAGCACACGTAAGACGGATTGGCGGCCAAGGTCGCCTCCGCACGGTGGCCGTGAACAATGGCCCGGGACACGGTCACCGTGCCCGATGGATAGGAGAGTCGGCAATCGGAAGTGCCGGTTGCCGTCAGGAGAGAGGATTTATGGCAAACACTGCAACAGGTAAATCGTCGCGCACCGTCACTTCTGCACGGTTAGGCGTTTTCACACTGGCAATGATCAACGTCGCCGCCATCGTCAGTCTACGAGGCCTGCCGTCCGAGGCCGTGTATGGGCTTAGCTCCATCTTTTATTATGTGTTTGCGGCAATCTTCTTCCTCATTCCGACTGCGCTGGTAGCAGCGGAATTGGCGACCGGTTGGCCCGAAGATGGAGGCGTCTTCCGGTGGGTCGGCGAGGCATTTGGGGCGCGCGCCGGATTTCTCGCGATCTTCCTGCAGTGGGTGGAAAGTACCGTCTATTTCCCGACTGTCCTGACATTTGCCGCCGTCTCCATTGCTTTCATTCGTCCGAATCAGCGATGGGATGAGGCGCTGGCCTCCAATAGTGTATACACCGTGATAGTAGTCCTCATTGTTTATTGGGCAGCCACATTCCTGAATTTCAAGGGCATGAAGCTTTCCGGAGCGATTAGCCAGTGGGGCGTTATCGCCGGTACCTTGTTTCCAGGCGCTTTGATCATGGTCCTGGGCTTGGTTTATGTCCTGCAGAGACGGCCTACGCAGATACCCCTCGACCTTTCCGGACTGCTGCCGCAACATGCTGATTTTGCCAGCCTAGTGCTTGCGGCCAGCATCTTTCTGGCCTACGCCGGCATGGAAATGTCGGCCGTGCATGTTAAGGATGTCGACAACCCTCAACAAAAATATCCGATGGCCATCCTGATCGCCTCTGTAATCTCAGTGGCTGTGTTTGTCTTCGGAACGCTGGCCATTGCCATCATCATTCCACAAAAGCAAATCAATCTGGTTCAGAGCCTGCTGGTTTCCTATCACGATTTCTTCAAGGTTTTCGGGCTCGAATTTATGGCTCCCATAGTTGCCATCCTGCTCGCGGTTGGCGTATTCGCCAGCGTTTCGACTTGGGTTGCCGGTCCAAGCAAGGGCATCCTGGCTGTAGGCAAGGCCGGATATCTGCCGAACGTGCTCCAGGAGACCAACAAGAATGGAGTGCAGGTCAACATTCTGCTGATACAGGCCGTGATCGTGACCATTCTGGCAATCATGTTCGTGATACTGCCCTCTGTCCAGGCTGCCTACCAGATTCTCAGCCAACTTACGGTGACCCTCTACTTGATCATGTACATGTTGATGTTCGCGGCGGCCATCTACCTGCGATATACGCAGCCCAACCAGCCACGTGTTTTCAAGGTGCCAGGTGGATTGGCTGGTATGTGGATCGTCGGAGGCGCTGGATTTCTGGGTTCATTGCTGGCATTCGTGCTGAGCTTTGTGCCTCCATCGCAAATCGCGGTTGGTAGCCCGACCGCCTATCTGGGAATCCTCATCGTCTGCAATATCATCGTCGTCGCAATTCCTTTCATGATCCTCGCCTTCCGCAAGTCGACGTGGAAGAGCACGTCTCCCGATGACGCTTTTGCGCCGTTCTCATGGGAAACGCCGAGGCCAGCAAAGGTTGAGCCAGCAGTGGAGGAGCTAGTACATCAATGACCTTGCCGATTGCGCTGCCCATTCGCCGCGAAATCCGTCGGCTCGAACCAGCAGGCGCTCAGCATGGTGCTCAGGAAAGGTGACGCTGCAATTAGTGAGATAGAAAGGGGAATCCAAATGACTGCGACGGTACCTGATGCCGCCACCATTCGAAATGCGCTGCAGGAAGCCCATTCACAGTTCAAGGACGTGGCCGTCGGCCAGAACGCCAGCTACATTCCTTACCTGGCCAACGTCCCGTCCTCGCTGTTCGGCCTGGCAGTGACCACGGTCGACGGTAAGATCTTCGAGGCAGGGGACACTCGCTACGAATTCGCTATTGAATCGATTTCCAAGGTCTTTAGTCTTGCGCTGGTAATGGAAGAAATTGGCCCTGAAGATCTTCGGGCCAAGGTTGGCGCCGATCCCACCGGGTTGCCGTTCAATTCAGTCGTTGCGATCGAATTGCATGACGGCAAGCCGCTTACCCCTCTGGTAAATGCCGGCGCCATGGCCACTGTGAGTCTGGTGAAAGCAGCGACGCCCAACGAACGTTGGCAGAAGCTCTTGACCATGTACAGCCGCTTCGCCGGACGACAGCTTTCTCTTAACCAGGAAGTCTACAAGTCTGAAGCCTCTACCAACTTTCACAATCGCGCCATCGCCTGGCTGCTTTACAGCTACGGAACAATGTACAGCGATCCCATCGAAACCTGCGACGTGTATACGAAGCAGTGCTCCGTAGGAATCACGGCCGCCGACTTGGCGACTATGGGTGCGACACTAGCTGCCGACGGCCTCAACCCAGTTACGAAGTCACGCGTGCTTAACTCCGATAACGTCCCACACATCCTGGCTGAAATGACGATGGAGGGCCTGTACACAAGCTCTGGAGACTGGGCATACGAGGTGGGACTCCCTGGCAAGAGTGGCGTAGGCGGTGGACTGCTGGCCGTGGCCCCGGGGGTGCTGGCGATCTCGTCGTTCTCTCCCCCACTCGATCCCGTTGGTAATAGCGTACGGGGTCTGCAAGCCATTAAGTACGTCGCGCGTAAGTTAAGGCTTAATGTCTACCTGAATGAAGCGGCTTGTGTCTTGGCGTGAGAGATGAAGGCTCTTATTGAAGTCAACGTTTCAAAGAGCCCCCTTGATTCTCAGGGGTCCGGCTGCACGATGAACGTCTGGTCGGTCGCCGCCTTAGGCATTGGCTCGATGGTGGGCGCTGGTATCTTCGCCCTCCTGGGACAGGTCGCTCTCTGCGCCGGCCACGAAACTTATCTCGCCTTTGTGATCGGAGGCATAGTTGCGGTGTTTTCTGGCTACGCAGCTGCAGGCTGAATGGCGTGACACCGTACCTGGGATCCAGAAGTGGCTCGTAACGGCCAAGTTGCTGTTGTGCAGCGCCGAAGACTTTGGCGATTCCGAGCATCGCACTGCTCGTCCCACCAAAGCGGGTGATTGTGTCACGATCCACCGGGGGGATCTGGCTGGCGCGGAAATCAGTTCCACGCCCCCTCACGTTCTCGTTGTTTCCTCGTCCAGGCTCGACGAGTGGCTGAGCTTCGGCCAGAGCTCCGAACCAATGGTCATTCACGCACCGCTCGGAAGGTTTACACGCGACCGGCGATTTGCGCACCGGGTCAGCGTTAACCCAGCCAACACGTCGGCTTAACTGAGATCGCCGCTGATAGTGCTAAACAGACCATTGATTGATTGAGCCAAGGTGCCCATACCAGCGACAGACCCTAGAGCAACTATCAGCGCTACCAGTCCGTACTCGATGAGGTCCTGGCCCGATTCTTCCTTGTGCAGATCTTTTATTGAGCATCACATAATATACTGACATTTTCTGAGATTCTATGCTACTGTGTGGGCATGGGAAACCCGGCGGGAGTACGCAGAGACTTCGAGGCGCTAGAGCGGCGGCGAATGCGGGCGG
>JBEKXQ010000082.1:0-19665 GCA_049511915.1 Candidatus Korobacteraceae bacterium | reverse complement strand
CCACCCGAACGGGCGAGTCGGAGGGACCAAAATAGCTTGCGGGAATGAAGGAACCGCTCTGAATCTTCCCTGCGGAGCTATTGCCTGGCCTAATGGCAGCGGTTGTTCAGAGGTTCCCTAGGTCCGGAATCGACGATATCAGCATATAACCTGCCAGGATCAGGCCTGCAACTCCCACAATGTTTCTTGCCACAATGAACGTTTTTTTCACAGGGTCCTCCGATGCTTCTCAGGCATATAGGATGTCAACCGCTGGGGTAGGGAGGCCCGCAGATCTATCTGGCCTAATGGGATAGTGAGAGCTGATTTACCAAAGTACCGGGACGAAGGAAAACTGTTTTTCCAGCGATAACAGAGACGGATGGGAGTACAATACGCGACAATCTCGTGTGGGGTAGTGGGGCTCAGCCGATACAAGTCAAGGAGTCTGGCGATGGCTTGATGCCTGCTCCGATGGTTCGCAGCTCTGCGATTTCTACAGGTGCGTTCGCATGGAAGAATCGGCGATCAAGCACGGTGACGGAAGCTGCATCCAGCAGATCGATGTTCTCTGGATCACCGCTGGTCTCGGTTGCGACGGCGAGACTATCGCCATGACTGCAGCTATGCAGCCCAGCATCGAAGATGTGGTGTTGGGCGGAATTCCGTGGATTCCCAAGATTAACTTTCATAATCCGTTCCTGGCGCTCGCCAACGGGGACGAGTTCCTGAAGCCCTTCCATAAGGCCGCTGAAGGCAAGCTTGGACCGTTCATCCTGGTGATCGAAGGTTCCATTCCTGACGAGAGCAACAAGCAAGAGGGCTATTGGGCCTCGCTTGGGACCGACAAAGCCACCGGACAGCCGATTACGACGTGCGCATGGATCGATCGACTGGCGCCAGATGCCTGGGCGGTGGTCGCAGTTGGCACATGTGCAACCTACGGCGGCATTCACGCCATGGAGGGGAATCCGACGGGAGCCATGGGAGTGCCCGACTACCTCGGTTGGCAATGGAAATCGAAAGCGGGCATTCCCATCGTGTGTATCCCCGGGTGCCCAGCTCAGCCCGACAACATGATGGAGACGCTGCTGTACTTGTTCTACATGGCCGCGGGACGGGCTCCAATGATCTCGCTGGACGCGCAATTGCGTCCCACCTGGCTTTTTGGACAGACCGTGCACGAAGGCTGCGACCGCGGTGGCTACTACGAGCAGGCGGATTTTGCCGAAGAATATGGATCGCCGCTGTGCATCGTGAAACTGGGATGCTGGGGACCGGTGGTGCAGTGCAATGTGGGCAAGCGTGGATGGATGAGCGGCATCGGCGGCTGTCCCAACGTCGGGGGTATCTGTATTGGCTGTACCATGCCGGGATTTCCGGACAAGTTCATGCCCTTCATGAACCAGCCGCCGGGATCGTTGTTGTCCGCCAGTGCCGTCCAGACCTACGGGAAAGCAATTCATGCGCTACGCACTTTCACCCAGGCATCGCTGAATAAGGAGCCAACCTGGTGACGACGCGCTACGGCGGCAGTAGAATTGTCGACATGCTTGTGGGGGATCCTCTGCCCAGGATCTGCTGATAGGAAGCTGTTAGCCTTTAGCTCTTAGCTTTTAGCAAACCGAGCGGTTCCATGGGCGTTGTCGCTAAGAGCTAAGGGCTAAGAGGGCTCTGTTGACATAGTACTTATGCCGCCCCTAAAGGGGCTCAAATTTGAAGATAGAGCCTACCCAGCACTCCGCCTCCCCATTTCGCCCAAAGCGGGAAACCGGGGACCCCGCTGCGTGCTGGGCTATCCTGTCGCCGTCCCGCTTTGCGGGACTCGATTGCGGGTATATCGAACTTGTTCGTCCACCCGCGCATGCAAGCGCGACGCAAGGATCTCATCGGAGCCAGCTAGGAGCTAGTTCTCATGCCGGCAGGCCTTGAACTCGCGACCCTCGTCGAAGAGCGACTGCTCGAACGGAATCGCTTGTGCGAGAGCTTCTTCTCTCGCGAAGCTCCTCGACTGGCCGAGGCCTGTCGCGAGATGTCGGAGCGCTTTCTGCGCGGCGGGCGGCTGCTCGCCTTCGGACGCGGTCCATACGCGACCGATGCGCAGCACGTTTCGGTTGAGTTTGTGCATCCCGTGATCGTGGGCAAAAGAGCTTTGCCCGCCCTCGATCTTTCCCTTGTCTATCGTCCGTGGCTGCGGAGTATTCTCCGCGCCGACGACATGGTTATGGGATTCGGACCTCCGGAGGGCGACGATGATGTCGCGGAGACACTACGGGAAGCGCGCTCGCATGGCGCCATGACCTTTGCGCTGCCTGGCGGGGACGGGTCCTACAGCGTGGGAGCTGCGACTCACGATCCTTTCATTCATCAGGAAATCATCGAGATCCTTTATCACACGTTGTGGGAGACGGTACACGTGTTTTTCGAGCATCGCGAACTGGGACATGAGGTTGGCGACGCCGGATTTCTCTATCCTTTCCTCGGGCAGGCAAAGCAGGAAACAGGCGATATGACGCAAGAGGTAGCGGCCTCAATTGTCATGAAAGCGGAGAATGACAGCCAGCTGCGCTCGCAAGTTGCCGGCGAAGAAGCCGAGCAGATCACCGCAACTGCGCTTGCGATACAGGGACGCTTACAGCGGGGTGGAAAGTTGATTCTGTTTGGCAATGGCGGATCGGCTACGGACGCCAATGACTGGGCGATCGATTGCGTGGTGCCGCCTGCCGGTTACCAACCGGTGCCCGCGGTTTCATTGTCAATGGAGCCAGCCAACATTACGGCTGTCGCCAATGACATCGGCACGGAAACGATCTTCCTGCGGCAACTGATCGCGCAGGCGCAACCCGAAGACGTCGCTATCGGCATATCGACCAGTGGAGGCTCGCGCAACATCATCATGGCGCTGGAAGAGGCGCGCAAGCGCGGCATGCTGACAGTTGCGCTGCTGGGTTATGACGGTGGCGAGATCAAGCGTCAAGGTTTGGCCGATCTGCCCATTGTCGTGCGTTGCGACTACATTCCGCGCATCCAAGAGGTGCAGGCTTCCATCTATCACATCATTCGCGAAATGCAGGAGGTGCTGAGTCGTGGCCAGGCTTGAGCTTTTCGGGACGAAAAGCTGCCCTTATACCCAGGAGATGCGCGAATGGCTGGAGTGGAAGCGCTGCGACTTCGTGGAACACGACGTTGAGGCCGACAGTGTGGCGCGAGAACGACTTTTGTTGCTTGCCGGAGGCCAGCGTACAGTCCCAGTTTTGGTGGAGGAAGGCAAGGTAGTGCAGGTCGGCTGGCAGGGAAGAGGTTGCGTTATCGGTTCCTGAGTGACTGGCGTCTCGTTATCGGACTATCTCGATTTGCATGCCCCAGCGCAACGGTTTTTTGTCCACGCCACTCCCAGCGCGTGCAGGATGAGCTTGTCGCCTTCCCTCAGTACATCGGCGTTCAACACCGCTTCATACGCATAGAGAATAACTTCACTACGGGTGATGCACCAGGGTTCATGCCGTACCACCCCTTGGCAATGCTCGCACTCCGAGTCTGCGCTGTATTTGTTGCTGTGGCGCCAAATCGTCACTTCCTGCGTCGCCATAACTTGTCCTCCAAGATCTTCGGCCATGCTGGAGAGTAGCGCGGAGAGCGATCCACTACATCCCCCAGAGGAGGTAATGCCAGTACGTCTTTAGCCGGAGAGCATTTACTTGATCGAACTCATGCGTTAAGCGAGGGGACACCGTGCAATCTGGTCTCGTCTCTCGTTTCTGTTCGTGACAAATTAAAACGGGGCACCCTGATTACAGGATGCCCCGAAGGTTTACGTCTAACCGCTATGTCAATCTACCCAAACTATCCGGTCTGGGAACCGCCAACAGCTTAGTGGCAGTTCGGGAACTTCCAGGACGAGACGTTGGTGCTCCAGCCGAACGTGCCCGTCGCCGGGTAGTATTCGGTGGTGTAGAAGAAGGTGCAGTTGTCAGAGGGATCGATCGCCATCGTGCTGTAGTCACCCCAGCGATCAGCCGTATCGGTCTGTGAACCGGTGCCGCTGACAAACAGGTTTTCAGGTGACAGAGTACCGAGCGTGTCGGTGTAGACGCGACCGGCAACGGCGATAGAAGGATAGAGGGTCGAGCTGGACTCGCTGTAACCGACTAGCACGTCATCAACATTGTCGCGGGTCAGAGAACCCATCCAGCGATAGTTGCTGTCGCCGGTGGTTCCGACATACGTCCCTTGCTGGAACACGCCAACAGAGGTGACAGGCACGGTCTTCAAGCTGGCCGTGAACTCCATCCACCGCACGCCAATAGACGAGGTTGTGGAATTCCAAACGTCGAAGTTCACATACCAGTGCTGAGAGGGTGCCGGCAGCACAGGTGTGGCAGTGGCGTTGGCTGGCGGCTTGTCTTCCCAATAAGCGAAACGATACATCAAGCGATCGCCAAGGGAGTCTAACTCATCGCTGACGCCTTTTTGCGGAACACAATCGCCACCATAACCACCGTCGCAGGACGGAGTGTACGTGGCAACCTGAATCAGTTGAGAGTTGCCCAGGCCAGTCATCGTGGCGGTGCCGGTTGCCCAGTCGTCGATGTGCATGGAGTAAACGGACAGATGCTGGTTGTCGACATCGCCAACGCTGCCGATGAAGAACTCATCCTCAGTGGGGGGGGGAGGCGTCGGCGAATCGCGATCCGCCGGCAACAAGCTGTCTTCAGTGCCGTCGAGCTGGAAGCAAATCTGCTCGGCCGAGCTATCGCCTGCCAACATCTTGGTGCGATCATAACCGCACATTACCGGGCCGACGAAACCGCTGCCGCCGGGACCGAAATTGTTCCAGTTCTGGTAATAGCCGTCGCTGGCGCCGCCCGAGGACCAGACGCCCCACTTGGGATAGTCCGGGAAGCCGCTCTTGACTACAGGGAACTGGTAGGCATACCAAAGATTGTCGGAGAAGGTAGCAGTCTGCGAAATGGCTACGCAGACAGCAAAAGGCTCACCAAACACGTTCTGTGCCAAGATCCAGCGCTGCGCAGCGCGGTCATACTTGACGATGATGTCGCCATCGTTGTTGTTAGCGCATTGCGTACCCGGCAGCAGGTTGGCCCAAACGGTGTTGCCTTCGGTGCTGTCCTGCCCGTTCAAGGGGATAATGGCGCCCGTGCTCTTATTGAAGTCGGCATACGAAGTGTTCACCCACTGAACTACTTCCGTGGCGCCGACCGCGAGAGTCGTATCCGGCGGAGCATCGGGAACGCTGTAGTTCGGGAAGCCCACGCCTACGCCCAGCACGTTGTAGCCCGGGTTGAATTCACTGGCCGGCACAACAGCGGAGTGCTGGACCACAGGATCGATTCCGGGTGCAATGCGAGCTTTGGGAATGCGGTGGACCGGGTTAGCCAAGTGCAGACCGAAGGGTGGAGGTGCTTGTGCGAAGGTCACATGCCCGGCAGCAAAGGCGGTGGCGTGATTTAGCTGGGGCTGTGCCGATTTGTCGGCCGCAAGCAGCGGCAGGCCACATAGTAAAAGAGCGCACAAAGCTATAACCGATGCGCCCAGAAATTTACTCCTTGTCATTGTTACCATTCTCCTTTTTTCTCCACATCGTCTTCGCCGCAGAACGGGGTGAGCGCCTGAAGCGGAGGCGTGTCGCGACAGCAGGTTTCGTTGATCGAGCGCAGTCTTTGACCTTCTGGGAGCGGACTGCGTAAAGTATGTGTTTTTCAACCTTGAATCAGTGCCCTAGGCGGGTACTTGAACTATTACATACGATAGTACTGTGCGCAACTATTAATTGCGTAGTAAATGGGTGTTTTGACCGCTTTGAAATATTTCCCAATTAGGTCCGCCACCAACGTCGCATTTCTTGTGGTTTGGGTGGCAGAATTTGGCAACGAGTTTCCTTTTCGGCCAGAGACGGAAGGGTCTTCCGCTGCGCTGCACCTTCAGCGCCAACCTCCGACGAGTGTCAGGGAACGCATGATCGGTGAGCGCGATATCAATGTCGAATCGGCACAAACTGCGCGCCCAGTCTCAATCTGATTGACAAGCCCAATAGAAGCACCTTAGCCTGATGGCACGAGGAATTATCTTGATTATGAATTCAACGAGAAGGCAGAGCCAGCAACTCTTGCTCGGCCCGCTCGAAATGCAAGTGATGAATGTCGCGTGGTCCGTCGGGCGCTGCAGTGTCCGTGACGTAGTTGAGAGATTGAACAGCAAACTGGCCTACACCACCGTGATGACAACGCTCGACCGGTTGTTTAAGAAGGGCCTGCTGGATCGAGAGAAATCCGAACGCGCATTTCTGTATTCTCCGCTGCTGTCCAGCCAGGATTGGGAGCGGCGTCGCGCCGGCGATTTAGTGGCTAGGTTTCTTGCCGGTCCGGAGCCTTCCCGCGATCTCCTGCTGTCCTCTTTAGTGGATGCCGTCGGCCAACACGATGCCATGCTGTTGGACGAACTGGAAGAGAAAATTCGCAAGAAGCGTCGCGAGCTTTCCCGGATGCCCAAGCCATGAACCTTCCCTACACCCTGCGTCTGCTGTGCCTTTGCGGAGCATCATTTTTCATGGTCCACATGGTGCTGGCAATGGCTACGCGCTTGGGCGCAGGTACCGCAATGCGAGTTGCCGAGCACATGAAGCCGAGGTCTGCAGCCCGTTTGCTGTTCGCGCTCCGCATCTCGCCGCTGGTGTTGAGCTTGTTTGCAGTGCTGGCGTTTTGTGTTCCCAGCTATCTGTGGCTTGAGCCGGAGGCGACCGGTGAACGGGTTGGTTTAGTTTGCATGCTGATCGCCTTGATGGGCGTCGCGGTTTGGATTCCTGCGCTGGTGCGGGTCATCGGCGCGGTTCGCGGCACCACTCGATACCTGCACCGTTGCGAGCGTCATGGTCGAAAAATCACGATGCCGGGCGAAGCATCGCCCGCGCTTTTGCTGGCAGATAAAGCTCCGGTGCTGGCAGTCGCAGGCGTGTTCCGTCCACAGCTACTGATTTCGCGGCGTGTGATGCGCGGTCTTTCCGCCGAACAAAGAGAGGCTGCGTTGCGCCATGAACGTGCGCATTGCGCCGCCGGCGACAACTTTAAGCGCTTCATGATTCTGCTGGCGCCGGATGTCCTGCCCTTTGTTCGCACCTTCCGCAGCATGGAGCAGGCATGGTCGAAATTCACCGAGTGGGCAGCCGACGATCAGGCAACTGAAGGCGATCCGCAGCGGGCGCTGTCGCTGGCGGCGGCATTGGTTCGAGTTGCGAAGATGGGCTCGAAGCCGCAGCTTGGCTATCTTTCTTGCTCGCTGGTGGGGGGCGACAAGCAACTCTCAGAGCGCGTGGAGCGGCTATTGCGTCCGCAACCGAAACCGGGCAAGCCGGTGAGGGAACTTGTGCCGCTCCTTAGTAGCGCGGGCGCACTGGCGGCGTTGGCAATTGCGGTGATGACGCTCTGGCCCGGCAGCCTATCTGTCGTCCACCAGGCTCTGGAGCAGTTGGTCCACTAACGAATTTCTCGCCGGTTTTCAAAGCATAGAAGTCGATGCACGAGCTCTGGCAGCGACGCCACTGAGAGCTGCGCCAACGTTCTTGCGCGGCTCGCTTTCTGCTTTCCCCCGGAGGCGGGCGGTTCTAAACGCGTCCCGATCTAGGAAAACATATTCGATATCCGGCAATTCAAATAGCTCGATTGTTGCCCATCGCATTTATAATCTTGCAACAAGCTCTCCACAGGTTCTTGGGAAGATCCTCACATTCCTCGTAACACGAGGGGGCGAATGCCATCTTCTCTGAATCTGGCCGGCGTCTTCACCGACGCTCTCTGCGAACACATCACCATTATCCGCCGACTTGAATCTCAACAGGACTCTTTCGAGAGTGCGGCCACCCTTATCACCGATGCGTTAGTCCGCGGTAACAAAGTACTCTGGTGCGGTAACGGCGGCAGTGCTGCGGATTCACAACACCTGGCTGCCAAACTGGTGGGACGCTTCCGGCGCCGTCGCTCCGGACTGGCGTCCATATCTCTGACCACCGACACTTCCATTCTCACTGCTGTCGCCAATGACTTCGGATATGACGAGGTCTTCAGCCGGCAGGTCGGGGCGCTGTGTCAACCGGACGATGTCGTCGTCGGCATCTCCACATCAGGAAACAGCAAGAACGTTTGTGCCGCTCTGCAGAAGGCCCGTCAACTCAAGGGGCTGACTGTGGCGATGACGGGGCGGAACGGCGGCCGTCTGGCCACGCTGGCGGACGTTTGCATTCGCGTGCCCTCAACCGATCCGGCGCGGATCCAGGAGGCGCACATCCTCTACGGACACATCCTGTGCGAGTGGATCGAACTGGCCATGTGCATCCGCGAAGCGGTTGCAGGCGGCGGAGGCGCCTATGATTCCGGAGCTGCATGAAATTGTGGCGCTGGTCGATTCGGGCTGGCGCCATCCGGCTGTTCTTGTGGTCGGCGACGTCATGCTCGACCAATACGTCTGGGGCGAGGTGGACCGCATCTCGCCCGAGGCGCCGGTCCCGGTGCTGCGCGCCACGCTTCGCGACGAGAAACCCGGCGGCGCAGCCAATGTTGCGATGAACCTGGCCGGGCTTGGTGCGTGTGTCACGCTGGTGGGCTTCGGCGGCGGTGACCGCGAGCAGGAAACTCTGGAATCGCTTCTGGCTGACGCGGGAATCGAGCCGTTGCTGACGGCTGTCCCGAATGCGCCGACAACCACCAAGCTACGAATTCTCTCGGGCCATCGACAGATGATGCGGCTCGATTCGGAAGCGGCCCAGGCTTTTTCCAAAGACGATTACGGGAGATTGCTGAAACGCATTTTCGCGGTATTGCCCGACGCATCGGTTGTGGTGCTGTCGGATTACGCGAAAGGCGTTCTGACCGAAGCTGTTTGCCAGGCTGTGACCCGCGAGGCGCACAAACACGGCATTCCTGTTCTGGTGGATCCGAAGAGCCAAAGCTTTGCTCGATATCGGGGCGCAACCGCAATCTGCCCCAACCTGAAGGAGCTGGCGGCAGCAACCGGAGAACCGGCTGCCAATCTGGATCAGCTCTTGAGCGCGGGCCAGGCTCTTTTATCGTCTCTCGAGGTGAAATTCATGGCCGTGACGCTCGGGGAAAAGGGAATTGCCATATTGCAACGGAACTCGCGATTTCATGCGCCCGCCGTGGTACGTCAGGTGTACGACGTTTCCGGGGCAGGCGATACGGTCATCGCTGTCCTGGCGCTCGCCATGGCCTGCGACGCGCCAATCGAGACCGCGGTCCAACTTGCTAATGTCGCAGCCGGAGTTGTGGTCAGCAAAGTTGGTACGGTGCCGATTCAGCGCGAGGAACTGCTCGGCGCGCTGTCGGAAGAAATCTCGCTGCACATGGATGAAAAGGTATTGCAATTGGACCGGCTGCTGTCGCGGATCACGACGTGGAAGTCTGCAGGCCAACGCGTGGTGTTTACCAACGGCTGCTTCGACATCCTGCACATCGGCCACATCCGACTGCTGGAGGAGGCGCGGCGAAAAGGCAACCGACTCATCGTCGGCCTCAACAGCGATGACTCGGTGCGGCGACTCAAAGGGGTGTTGCGGCCAATCGTCGCAGAGAGTGAGCGTGCGCAAATCCTTGCGGCGCTCAGCGCAGTGGATGCGGTGGTGGTGTTCGACGAGGACACTCCGCTGCGCTTGATCGAGGCCATCCGTCCCGACGTTCTGGTGAAGGGCGGAGACTACACCGAAGACACAGTCATTGGCGCTCGCGAGGTGCGCGCCTGGGGAGGTCGAGTGGAACTGATTCCTCTGGCCGGCGACAGCAGCACCACGCGGCTCATTGCGAAGTCGGTGGCCAGTGTCCCGCCCAATCCGATGTCGAAGGCCGTCTCAGCATGAAAGCCACCATATTGCCGCCGCTGTTCTTCTCGGTCCGTCTGCCCACGTTGCTGGCAATGTTTTGGCGCGCGCACATCAGCCGCGCGTCGATTGCCGGGGTGTCGCGTAAAGAGCCGTTGTCGTTCATCGTCTTCCGGCTCGATTCGCTGGGCGATGTTGTGCTGACGACCCCACTCTTTCGCGCATTGAAAAAAGCCCATCCTGGATCGCGCTGCACCGTTGTGGTGCAGGAGTGCTACAAGTCATTGCTCGTGACCAACCCGCACATCGACGAAATCCTGACGCTGCCGAAGGTCAGATTGGCCTGGCTACCGCAGGGCATGAGAAGGCTGCTGGCGGCCAGTGCGTTTTATTGGACGCGATTGCGCAAGAGGCATTTCGACTTTGCGATTTCGCCGCGCTGGGATGTGGACGAGCACTTGGCGACATTTCTGTGCGTCCTGACGCACGCTGCAAGCCGCGTGGGCTATAGCGAAAAGGCATCGCCGGAGAAGCAGCGTATCAATCGCGGATTTGATGCCGCTTACGACATCTGTCTGCCATCGGGCCCAGTGCGGCACGAAGTTCTGCGCAACCTGTCGATAGCGGATGCGCTGGGCGCAACAGCCGCGGACGCAACCCTCGAAATACAACTGACCGAGCGAGACCGAAGGAGCGCGGCGACGCTACTGGCGAAGGTTCCGGATTCGACCAAGTTGGTGGCGATCGGTATTGGCGCAGCCAGTCCCAGCCGGCGCTGGCCCTTGGAGGGCTACGCCGACGCGATAAATCGTCTGGCCGGGGAATATAGCGTTCAACCTGCGATCGTGGGTTCAGCCCCAGAGCTTGGCCAAGCCCTAACACTGGCCGGCCTACTGCAACGACCTCCGATCATCGTTTGCGGAGCCCGCCTCCGCGAAGTATGTGCCGTGCTGGAGCGCTGCGACCTCTTCCTTGGTAACGACAGCGGTTGCGCTCATCTTGCCGCCGCGATGGATTGTAAAGTTATCGTGATCTCACGCCACCCGCGCGATGGCGACCCCAACCATTTCAACAGTCCGTTGCGCTTCGCTCCGCAATGCGCTCATGGGCGCGTCCTGCAGCCAGCGACTGCTCTCAGTGGCTGCAAGGAAGCGTGCAGCTCCGAGCGCCCGCATTGCATCACCAAAGTTTCCGTGGAGGAGGCTGTAGCAGCTGCCCGGCTGATGCTGAATGCCAAGCGAGCGGCTATTGTTCCACCTCTGTCGAGGTCCTTGCCGGACAAGGCTGCACAGCGTTTGCTGCACTCCCACTCGGCGGAAGCCGTTCGCCGCGCCGTCGAGAGCCTTCGCGACGGTGCGGAGCGGCCGCTAACACCGGTTTGATCGGGTTCATGCCGTGAAGCTCAACTTGTCATCATCGCGCTATGGTCGGATCATGCAGGCAGTTTGCTCCGGCTCTGCCGCACGATTGCTGACCAGCGGGTTGACGCTGGTCTCGTTGCCGCTCGCCGTGCGCTATCTGGGAGCGGAACGGTATGGAGTGTGGGCCACCATCACCACCACAGCCGTGTGGATCAACCTGCTCGACCTCGGCATCGCCAACACGCTTACCAACAACATCTCACGCGCGTATGCGCTCGGCGACAAGACGGCAGCCGCACGCTACTTTACCAATGCGCTGGTGCTCACTGGCGGGATTGCGGCCGGACTTGGGTTGGTGCTGGCGTGCGTCTTTCCCAGGATCAACTGGGTGGGATTATTCAACGTCGGTCCGAATGTTGGCGCGACTGAAGTGGAACACACGGCGGCCGTAGCCGTGGTACTGATGTTGTTGTCTTTGCCGTGCGGTCTGGTGAGCAAGCTGCTCGCCGGATACCAGGAACTTCACCGCATCAACTATGCCGCATGTGCCGGCGCTGTGGCCAGCATCTGCGGACTCGCTGTCGGTATCGCGCTGCGTGTGTCCATGCCAGTGCTGTTTGTCATGTCGGCCGGATGCCTTACGTTCGCCAACGTTGGCACTCTGGTTTTGGTTGTCGCGTGGCAGAAACCGTGGTTGTTTCCGCGTGCGTCGCTGATCGATCGCTCGTCGGTAAAAGAGCTTCTCGATTCCGGCTGGCCTTTCTTCCTGATCCAGGTTGCGGCGGTTGTCGTCTTCAGCTCTGACAACCTAATTGTGAGCCATTATCTTGGCGCGTCCGAGGTAACGCCCTACAGCGTGACTTGGCGAGTTGTCGGCTTGGCGGCCGTGCTGCAATCGCTGATCTTTCCCGCTCTGTGGCCGGCCTACGCCGAAGCCTATGCCAAGCGCGATTACGATTGGATTCGGCGGACCTTTCTCATAACCATGAAGGGCACCGTGGTGCTGAACGTCTCGTGTGTGACGTTGCTCGTGCTCTTCGGTAGGAGCCTGATACGGATCTGGGCCGGCTCAGCCGCAGTGCCCAGCACGTATCTACTGCTTGCCATGGGAATCTGGGCGATCGTGAATGGATTCATGAGTGTCGAATCCTGCCTGCTGGCAGCGCTGAACCGCATTCGCGAACAGGCCGTTCTGTCGATCATCGCTGCGGCGGTGAATATTGCATTGTCAGTGGCATTAGTCCGCCACGTCGGAGCGATGGGCGTCATAGGAGGAACGATTTTGTCGTACCTGATCGTGCTAGTAGTTCCGCAGACCCTCATCGTACGAAATGTATGGAGGAGAGAATTAGTGGCAGGACCGGCGCTGCTCGCCATTCGCTCTTCGCCAGCCGCAAGCCGCTAACTACTAATAGCTAATTGTTGGCTGCTAATTGCTATTTGCTTCCTCCCACCAGAAACGGATTGCTCTCGCGCTCTTGGCCGATGGTAGTCAGCGGTCCGTGGCCCGGCACCACGATGGTTTCGTCCGGCAGAGCCAGCACAGGCCCGTGCAGCGAGCGTATTATTTTTTCGTACGAGCCGCCGGGCAGATCGGTGCGGCCGATCGAGCCAGCGAATAAGGTATCGCCCGCGATCAGTTTCTTCTCCGGCGCAAAGTACAGGCAGACGCTTCCTTCGGTGTGGCCGGGAGTGTGTATCACATCGGCAACCAGGCCGCCGGCACGAACTTGATCGCCAGTGCCCAGGCTGGCGTCGATCGTCACCTTCTCCGGCGCCCGCATCCCAATCCATGCCGCCTGCACATCCAGCATTTTCAGCAGAGCGTAGTCATTCTCATTCAGCAGGATCGGCGCGCCGGTCAACCGTTTCAGCTTCATGGCTCCGCCCACGTGATCGATGTGCGCATGGGTCACGACAATCTGCTTCACCGTCAGGCCGTGGCGCTGCACGATGGCCATAACATCTTCGATATCGTCTCCAGGGTCGATAACAATGGCTTCTTTCGTCTGCTCATCGCCGACTACCGAGCAGTTGCACTGCAGCGGCCCGACGGGAAAAATCTCGTGAATCATACGTTCAAGCTATCACGAAGCAGTGGGCCGGTTCGCGGCGATACTGCCCAGGAAGCAGGAGGGCTGATCCGGCGCTACCTCTTGCTTGTCATCCCGACCGAAGCGGCTTTAGCCGCGAGCGCAGGGATCTGCGGTTCGTGGCCGCCGCGTCCAACTTTGTTGTTCGACTGGCCCTCGCCCACTGGCCACTGAGCACCGGCCACTGACTACGAGTGTGTAGACCCCCCCACCCCCATGCCTCAAAATCTTTGTTCTGAATATTTTGCCCGCAAAATATTCAAAACATGAGACTTGCGCATGGAAGTAACCAGCATGGTATCAATAGCTTGCCCAGATACATCGCAAAATATTGATAACAAAGGATAATGCTTAAGGTCTTGGAATCAATATCTTGCACCGGAACTCGCCCGAGCGGCATAAATCCAGCCGCGCAGCGGCGAGATGGGATTAGGCGTGGGCGTAAGCCCACGCTCGAAGTGGGAGGGAATGCGAGCCGCAGAGCGGCGACACCGAGTCGCGGCTCAGTCTCTTCAGGGGCGACACTTCGGGACGTAAGCGGGGCCAGACTGCGCTGTGGCTTCAGCCGCCAATTTGTCAAAGAACGTTTTCCGCCTCATGGCTGCCGCCATGGGCGGTCATACACGGACGGTTCGGGCGCTGGCGCCCTGATACCAGCCTATAATCGGGGCCCTGACGCGGCATAGATGTCAAGCGCATTTTCCGGAACGAAGGTAACCACAATTTCCACAATGGGAAGCTCCGGTCGGCCGATTAAGCCTATTGCTGTCAATATCTTAAACCGTAATGCAAAATTAAGTTGACGCGCCTTTCCAATGGCGCGATATTCGTGCCGCGACAAAGACCGGTAAGGCCCAATTTCAGAATAGTACCCCGACAGTCGTAAAGGAGACCCTCATGACAACCCTGCCACGCTGCACTTTTCACCTGCCGCTTCCCGCGTTCGCGCTCGCCATGCTTGGTGTGCTGGTCATGCTAGCGACGCCTGGGCTAGCGCAGACCTATTCCGTGATTCATAACTTCACTGGCGGAAATGACGGCGCATTTCCTCAGGCCGGACTCGCCATGAACCGAGCCGGCAATTTGTACGGCACCGCCAGCACTGGCGGTATCAGCGGCAACGGCGCCGTCTTCAAGCTAGTCCCCTCCGGCTCCCACTGGGTCTTTTATCCTCTCTACAATTTTCGCGGTGCCTATGACGGCGCCGCTCCAACCGGCCCACTCACCATCGGCCCCGACGGCGCCTTGTACGGGACCACCCTGGCCGGAGGATACTTTCAGGGGGAGTATTGCGAGGATGGCGGCTGTGGTGTGGTTTTCCGGCTCCAGCCTCCTGCTACCGCTCCTCCTTCCGCGTTCACACCCTGGCACGAAACCGTACTCTACGCATTTAATGCTGAGGACGGAAATGAGCCTGTCTACCCGCAGTTGCTGTTCGATCCAGCCGGAAACATCTACGGCACCACCCAGTTTGGTGGAAGCAATGTCGGCGGAAATGTTTTTGAGTTGATCCCCTCGGGCAGCGGCTGGACCGAGGCCGTTCTCTATGACGGATTTGAAGGAGATAGCCCAGCCGGTGCACAACCGTATTCCGGGGTCGTGATGGACCGCGCCGGTAATCTGTATGGCACTACGAGCATCGGAGGAGCCCGGGGCGATGGTGTGGTCTACGAACTAAGTCCTACGCAGAATGGTTGGGTTGAAACGATTCTGCACAATTTCGATTTTGGAGCTGACGGGGGACTCTCCTACGGCGGACTGGTGATGGATCAGGCGGGCAATCTCTACGGTGGGACGTTCGCGGGGGGTACAGGCGATTGCGGCGTGATTTACGAATTGTCGCCCTCGAATGGCGGATGGACCTTCGCGCCTATCTACAACCTGCCCAGTTGTGGCGGCGGCCCTTTTGAGAACCTTACCATCGATGCCTCCGGCAATCTTTACGGCACAGCCTATGCTGACGGCGAAAATGGCGGAGGAATGGTTCTCAAACTGAGCAAGTCCAATGGCACCTGGACACTCACCGATCTTCACGATTTCTCGTTCCAGACGGAATATTTTCCTTACGGCGCAGTGCTCATCGGCCCCGATGGCAATCTCTACGGCACCGCGTCCGGCGGGGGAGCCTATGGCCACGGCGTGGTGTGGGAGATCACGCCGTAAGACTTGCCCGTGGTCAACGTCAACGGTCTCGAAAAAGGAGTTGCTTATGACAAGCCAGACACGCCTCACTTTTCACCTGCCACTTCCCGCGTTCGCGCTCGCGACGCTTGCTTTGCTGACCATGACCGCGACAACACCGGCCCTGGCGCAGACGTTCAGCGTCCTCTACGCCTTGACCGGCGGAGCGGAAGGCCAAAGTCCTAACGGTGTGACCATTGGAGGTCCAGGACTTTTCTACGGGACAACGTTTGAAGGGGGAACGCACGGGTGGGGCACGGCGTTCAAGCTGACTCAGCGGGGTTCGGGTTGGACGCTGAGCCCGCTCTACGAATTCACGGGCGGCAGCGATGGCGGTCTGCCGCTGGCGGGCGTAACCGTTGGCCCGAACGGCGCTGTCTATGGCACGACCTTTCAAGGCGGTAGTTCGAATGAAGGCACGGTTTTTGAGCTGCAACCACCGGCCGCAGCGTGCAAGACGGCCGTTTGTTATTGGAACGAAACCGTGCTTCATTCCTTTACAGGAGATGCAAATGATGGGGGGGAACCGCAAAACGGGGACCTGATCTTCGATCAAGCTGGGAACATCTACGGAACTACACTAGGGGGAGGAACTGGCGGTGCCGGAACGGTTTTCGAGCTGTCGCCATCCGGCGGCGGGTGGACCCTCAGTCTCCTTCATAGCTTCTACGACAATGGCACCGACGGATGGTACCCGCGGTTTGGTTTAATCTTCGACTCGGCCGGAAACCTCTACTCCTCGACGGAGTACGGAGGGACGGCTGAAGGCGGGACAGTTTTCGAGCTGTCGCCGTCCGGCGGGACGTGGACAGAAGACATCCTCCATAATTTTCCCCTTGACGGTGCCGGGTATCCGGCTAACCCGGGAGCCTTAGTCATGGATCGGTCCGGTAATCTCTATGGCTCCAATGCCACGAGCGATTATTCCAGCAATAGCACCGTCTTTGAACTGACGCCGTCAGACGGAAGCTGGATTTTCTCTACGCTTTACACTTTCGCGAGGTACGACTGCTACCCGCAACCCGTCGCCATGGACGCAGCCGGTCATATTTACGGCCTCTGTAACTCAGGCGGCCTTTACGGTTGGGGCTGGGTGTTCAAGTTAACGAATTCCAATGGATCGTGGACTCTTACGCATCTATACGACTTCACCGGCCAGAGTGACGGAGGCAATCCTTCTGGTCCCGTCGTCCTGGACAGCAGCGGTAATCTCTACGGTGCGACCACGACCCGCGGCAACCTGTCGGATTGCATTGGATATGAAACCGCCGGTTGCGGCACGATCTGGGAGATCACACCGTAGGCAGCCATTAGCAACTAGCAATTTGTTTGGAGCGTTCACACTAAAGGAGGTCGTCGTGCATCGCGCAATAGAGTTCTCGAATCCGCTTACTGTTCCTACGCCGCAGTTCAGAGCTGCTGTGATCGCCATCGCAGTTGTCCTTGCGCTCTCGCTGTTGCCGGCGCAACCGGCGCAGGCGCAGACCTTAACGGTGCTGCACACGTTTACCGGCGGCCAGGATGGAGGCTATCCGGAGGCCGGCCTGACCATGGATCGGGAAGGAAATCTGTACGGAACGACCTACGACTCCAGCCCTCCTCATTACGATGGCAACGTCTTCAAGATGACGCGTTCCGGGTCGTCATGGGTGCTGACGCCGCTGTATACCTTTGACGGCACTCACGGAGCGTATCCGCAGGCCAGGGTCGTGTTTGGACCTGACGGCGCGCTCTATGGCACGACTGCGGCAGGAGGACAAAGCGGTTGCTACTACGAGGGAGCAGGCTGCGGTGTGGTCTTCAAGCTTCAGCCTCCGGCTGCTGCGTGCCACAGCGCGCTGTGCCCGTGGACCCAGACTGTCATTCACTACTTTACGGATGATCCTGACGGGGCGGCCCCTGGCTTCGGCGACGTCATCTTCGACCCGCAAGGAAGGCTTTACGGAACCACGTGGCGTGGCGGTTCGGGCTACGAGCGCGGCGGCACCCTGTATCAGCTCACGCCAAGCAACGGCTACTGGACGGCGTCGATTCTGCACAACTTCGGCGATGAAAGCGGGTCGTGGCCTCTGGGCGGGACGAGCTTCGATGCCACCGGCAATCTCTACGGCACGACCTGGTTTGGCGGCACTGGCGATGGCGTGGTGTACCAGATGATGCCCTCGGGTTCGGGTTGGCAGTACAACGTTATTCACCAGTTCGACGGCACCGACGGAAATTCGGCGAAAGCTGCCCTATTCCGGGATGCGGCGGGAAATTTCTACAGCACAACCGAGGGCGGCGGTGCCGACGGCGTGGGAGTCGTTTTCCAGATGACCTCTTCCGGCGGCGGCTGGACCTACAACGTGATCTACAACTTCCTCGGCACACAGTTCTACGATGGGCCGCTCAGCACGCTGATCAGCGATGCGCAGGGGAATTTGTACGGCGACACCCTGGACGGCGGGATCTACGGAAATGGCTCGGTCTTTAAGCTGACGCCCACCGCGGGAGGCTGGACCTACACCTCGCTGCATGATTTCAACTGCAACGGTCCGGAAGGCTGTGGCATATTCGGTCCGCTGGTAATGGACGCAGAAGGCAACATTTACGGCACGTCCAACGGAGGGGGAGTGGCCAACTGCGGCAATGGCTACGCCTGCGGCACGGTCTGGGAGATTACGCCGTAAGACTTGCCTGTGGTGAACCGCAACAGTCTCGAAAAAAAAGGAGATGCTTATGACAAGCCAGACACGCGTCACTTTTCACCTGTCACTTCCCGCGTTCGCCCTCGCGGTGCTTGGTGTGCTGACCATGCTCGCGCCCGCGTCACTGCAGGCGCAGACCATCACCGTGCTGCACAGCTTTACCGGTGGCGATGACGGGGCATATCCCTACGCCGGGCTGACCATGGACCGTGCAGGAAACTTCTACGGCACGACCTATGCGGGAGGGGGATATGGGCGGGAGGGAGTGGTCTTCCGCCTGTCGGCCGCCGGATCAGGCTGGATCTTGACGCCGCTGCACAGCTTCGCAGGAGGACCGAATGACGGCGCTAAACCGTTTGGCGGCGTCACCATTGGCCCTGACGGAAGCCTCTACGGCGCTACCATCCAGGGCGGTCAGCATGGCGCAGGCACGGTCTATCGCTTGCAGCCCTCGCCTACGGCGTGCGCGTCGTTCAGTTGCCCTTGGGAGGAGACCATCCTTTACCAGTTTACGGGCGGCGCCGACGGGGGTGGTCCAGCTTGGGGCAATCTGATCTTCGATCAGGCCGGCAATCTCTACGGCACAACCTCAGCCGGCGGCGACGACGAAGCGGGGGTGGTTTTCAAACTCACGCCTTCCGGCGGCTACTGGACGGAAAGCGTGATTTACAGCTTCCCCGCCTCGTGCGACAGCGGTTGTGAACCGCAAGGCGGCTTGGTCTTCGACCCGCAAGGCAACCTCTACGGCACAACCCTCATTGGCGGTGCAGAAGACGACGGAGTGGTGTATGAACTGTCGCCCTCCGGTTCCGGCTGGACGGAGCAGACGCTGGCTTCCGTCTACATGGGGCCATACGCGTACCCCTATGGCGTAACAATGGACGGCCACGGAAATCTGTTCGGCGCTGCGGGAGGTTTCGAGCCGGGCGGGGTATTCGAGCTGACACCGTCAAATGGTGGTTGGACCTTTAGTGTGGTGCAGACCATCCCTGGCGAAGGAGGACCCTTCGATACACCGACGCTGGACGCGGCCGGTAATGTCTACGGCACAGCGGACGAGACCGGCTTGTACGGCGACGGCGAGGTTTTCAAGCTGACGCCGTCGAACGGCGGCTGGATTTACACGTCAGTCAGCTTTGATGGCAGCAATGGATCCGCTCCACTTGGTAGTGTAGTTCTCGATGCTGCGGGAAATATCTACGGCACCGCCAGCCTCGACGGCTCAGGAGGCCATGGAACGATTTGGGAGATCACGCCGTAGCTGGGCTTAGCCTTCGGTGGGCGTTTCATTGACGGATGTCGCAAGCGATTCTCTGTGGTGCTCGGGGTGTCGCCGGGTGCCCCACGTCTCGCGACTTTCGAGACGTGTGGGTACGCGAGAGCGCCTTTTGCCGTTCCCCGCGTTGCATGTTATCCTTGATCCCGTAACAACAAACGATAAAAGAGTAGGAGCGCAACCGATTCAGTGCTAGCCCGAGAGAAAAAAGCCGCCTTGATTGCCGACAACCGGAGAGCGGATAACG
>JBEKXQ010000081.1:0-19811 GCA_049511915.1 Candidatus Korobacteraceae bacterium | reverse complement strand
ACCACGAACGGCGTCATCATGTACGGAAAGATGACGACGTCACGGATCGGCATCATGGGGAGTTTCTTGGTCTCGAATTTTTCGCGCTGCGTCACTAATAGCCGCCTTATCGGTTCAGAGCGGAATCGCCGCTCCGGGAAAGAAATGAATGTAAAACGCGCCCTGCGTCGCGCCGGTTGCTTCCGGCGGAAGCCCACCTGCCTAGGTTCAAGAATATCACGCGAGGGATACCAGCAGAAGCGGGACTTCTGTGCATGGGAGTAACGAAAACCGCACAAACCACATGAATCAGATAGTGCAGCCGGGTTCGCGTCTGCGGCAATGGCGCAATCGTCCCGAGTTGTGAGAAGCTAGTACGAGCGCTAAGGCGTCAGTGACGGGCGACGGCTCGCGCGCCAATGTGGACTTCGCTTCCGCTCTAGGACATCTGTCGGCGGCGGATAGCACCAACCGCTACATAAGGCGAGGACTAGTTGTTCGATCTCGATTTTTCTCCTCCGGAAGGGCTAGACCGTTCTCTCTGGCGTTCGCTGGTGATTAACCTGGCTGACCGCTTTGCCCCCGAGCGCCTTCCGCCGCTGCAGTTGACGTCAAAACCGGTTGACGTTGGCCTTCTGCCGGGCGAACTTCTGGAACTGCCGTGGTACCGCACTGTCTTTACCAACCTGGCTGACGTGATTTCGCCGGAAACCCTGCCGCCGCTGGAATTGGAGTCGCGCCCGGTCGACGTCGGCGAGTTGCTGGGCGACGAACTGAGTCATGGCTGGTGGAACTCTTTGTTACAGAATCTTCGCGACCGCATTGCTCCGGACAGACTTCCGCCGTTAGAGTTGACGTCCCATCCAGTGGCGGCATTTGGAGCCGATTCGAGCATGCAGATCCTCGACTGGTCCAGTTTGATCGCCGGACCGAAGGTGTTTCGAGCCGATGCGCCGCAAGCCAGACCGGCCGACGTCAGCTTTGAGGAGGCTGCGCCAGTTGAACTCCCTGAGGCGGTTCCGGCCGATCCGGCGTTGCTGATAGCGCGCGTGCAGCTGATGCGCGACATTGGGCGCACACGCTTCCGCCGTAAAATATGGATTTCGCTGGCCGCCGCCGAGGCCATTTTTCTGCTGGTGATGATGTTCAAGTTCCAATAGGCCACACCCGGAGAGGTCAGGATCGGCCTTTCGCCGCTTTTTGTTTCTCAGCGATTCCTATACGTGTAGGATAGATTCGCTAGCTCATTCTAAATAAGGCCGTTAGGTCGGGCACGGCCTTAGCAGCAACGGTGGACATTCGTGGGCATCAATACCAGCACCCGTTTAATTGGCGATGTTGTCATCATCGACACCATCGGCGAGCTGCGGTTGGGTGAAGGGACCAATGTGCTTCGCCAGGTTGTGAATGAGACAGCCGAGCAGGGCTATAAGAACATCCTGCTGAACTTGCGCGATGTCCGGCACATTGACAGCGCAGGGGTTGGCGAATTGATGAGTTGCTATACCTCGATGCGTAATCGTGGCGGTCAGCTCAAGTTGATGAATCTTAGTAAGAATGTTCACAACCTGCTGCAGATTACCAAGCTGTATACGATATTCGAAGTGGAGGACGACGAGCCTACAGCAGTGGCCTCCTTTCGGTAATGTGCACGGACAAGGGCTGCCGACTGCTGAAACGCTCCCGGCCGGCAATACTAGAACACTGTTCCTATCTTTGAGAAGTTTGCGAGGCGACATGAAAGGCGATCCTAAAGTTATTGCATTTCTCAATCAGGTGTTGAAGGCGGAGTTAACGGCCGTAAATCAATACTTTCTTCATGCCGAAATGTGCGAGAACTGGGGCTATGAACGGCTGGGGAAACTCATCAAGAAAGAGTCGATCGAGGAGATGGTGCACGCCGAGAAGTGCATCGAGCGCATTCTGTATCTGGATGGCACTCCCAATATGACCGACTACTTCAAAATCAACATCGGCGCGACCGTGGAAGCGCAATTCAAGAACGACCTGCAAGTGGAATACGACGCGGTGAAGCGTCTGAATGAGGGCATCAAACTCTGCGTGGCCCAGGGCGACAATGCCTCGCGCGAATTGGCCGAGAAGATTCTCATGGACGAAGAGCACCACATCGACTGGCTGGAAGCGCAACTGCACGCAATTGGTGAGATGGGTATTGCGAATTACCTGGCACAGCAGTTGAAGGAAGAAGACTAAAGCCGGCGGTCAGACGTCGGACGAAAGCCTTGTTCAATATTCCTGGGAGTGGCGAGCGCAAGGCTCGCCATTCTACGGTGTTGACCTGGAAAAGCTGTGCAGAAATGCGCCTGCCTCCTCTCGAACAAGGTCCCCGGCCAAATTCTCCGCAGAACGTTCTTTGTTAATACCTCATGAAATCTCAGTGAAAGAATCGATTCGCTGTTGACCGCTCGTTCAGGGTTGCACTAGCATCCACACAAAACCAATGGACACCTCAAAGCTGGACGAGTTACGCGCTAACTACAAATCTGCCACCGAACAATGGGTGGCTTCCATTCGAGCTGAAGAGGCTCTTGCGACCCCAGATCACTCGATGGTAGCCATGGAGCATTGGGATGCGGCTGACTTCACTGTCCAAGACGCACAAAAGAAAGCAGCTTCCGCTCGAGATCTTTATAAAGACGCACTCAGGAAGATTGACTACGGTTTCTAGCACCCTGAGCTCAATGGTCGTGCCAAACGGGTTCACCCTTCTTTAGCGTGCGCCCCTCGAAGATGATTCGAAATAACAACGGCATTCATCGTGTATTCACGGCAAATTCAACTGCCATTCATCTTTCGCACGGCTCGAACATAGTATCTTTTCGAGGCACCCGCATATATAACGCCAGTGGAAAGAAGGGGATATAGCATGGCGACAGCGTCCGCGCCTTTATCATCGCCGTCATCGGCTCCAGGGACCCACGGAGTTCACGCAAAGCTCGCCAAGTCTCCCGGAAAACTGGGGATGGCAATCTTCGGAGTGGTGATAGTTGTTGGTGTTGTCTACGCCGCGGGTCATCTGATTTCCGATCTTCGCAATGTCCAGAGCCCGTCGATCTTCCCATTTGTACTTCTGGGTGTTGCCCTGCTGGTGGCTCTTGGATTCGAGTTTGTTAACGGTTTTCACGATACCGCCAACGCCGTGGCAACCGTTATCTATACCCATTCGATGGATCCGCATATTGCGGTTGCGTGGTCGGGATTCTGTAACTTCTGCGGCGTCGTGTTATCGACTGGTGCGGTCGCATTTGGCATCATCTCTCTTCTGCCAGTGGAACTCATCTTGCAGGTCGGCAAAGGTGCGGGCTTTGCGATGGTGTTCGCGCTGTTGACGGCAGCCATTATCTGGAACCTGGGCACATGGTGGTTTGGCCTGCCATCCTCGAGTTCGCACACGCTGATTGGTTCTATCATTGGCGTCGGCATTGCGAACCAGTTGATGCAGGCGCGCACGGCGACCAGCGGAGTGGACTGGGGACAAGCGGCGAACGTGGGCAAATCGCTGGTGCTGTCGCCAATTGTCGGCTTCGCATTGGCCGCAAGTTTGTTGACTCTGTCCAAGGTTTTCATTAAGGACAAGCGCTTGTACGAAGCTCCCAAAGGGACGGAGCCGCCTCCTTTCTGGATCCGCTGTCTGCTTATCCTTACCTGCACGGGAGTCAGTTTCGCGCACGGCTCTAACGACGGCCAAAAGGGTATGGGCCTGATCATGCTGATCCTGATCGGTACCGTTCCCACGGCTTATGCGCTGAATCACGCGTTCACCGCGCAGCAATCCGTAGATTTTGTGGCCGTGTCCCAGCAGGCTTCACGCGCGCTTGATCCATACGTCTCGCCCGATGCGGTCGTGGCCGATCCGCGTGACGAAGTTTCCGACTATGTCCGGACGAAGAATTTCACCCCCAACACGATGTTGGGGCTGCGCGAATTGATAAATGATATTTCCAACGAGGTGGTGCTCTACCACGAACTTGCGAACATACCGAGTGATCGGGTCCGTAACTTCCGCAACGACATGTACCTGGTGAGCGAGGCTCTGCGGTTGATGAAGAAGTCGGGCAAACCTGAATTCAGCGCACAGGACTGGACGGTTCTCACCAACTACAAGAAGTACACCGACAATGCCACCAAGTTCATCCCCACATGGGTGAAGGTTGCAGTTGCTCTTGCACTCGGCATGGGAACCATGGTCGGTTGGAAACGAATCGTTATTACGGTAGGCGAAAAGATCGGCAAGGACCACCTCACCTACGGTCAGGGAGCGGCGGCCGAAATCACCGCCATGGTGACCATAGGCGCTGCCGATTATTACGGATTGCCGGTGAGTACCACGCACGTGTTGTCGTCTGGAGTTGCGGGTACGATGGCCGCCAATCATTCGGGCTTGCAGTGGGGAACCCTGCGCAATCTGCTCATGGCTTGGGTCCTGACGCTGCCGGTGTCGATCGGCTTAGCTGCATCGTTGTTTTGGGCTTTCAGTAAACTGAGCCGATAGGTGGACTCGGGAGTAGCCGGCTCTCCACATATGTTGCCCGCGTCACAGCCGTGCAATAAGAAGCCCATCCCTTTAGGGAAGCTCTGATCAACTCGGTTCCTCGAAGGGGATGGCCTTCAGGCCGTCCATAAATGCCGCAATATCAATGCGGCTTTAGCCGCTGAGAGATTTCGCCTTCACTTGATCAGGATTCCTTAGCCATTGTTTTCCACGCAGGTCCAAGACGCCGTTCTGCTTACTTTTCCGGAGACCCATCGTCCAACTCCATGTCGTAACCTCCCCAGTATGAACATCGGATCACGGCCGGGAATTCAACTGTACGCATTAATTACCTGACCGACCCGATTCATGACAATCAGCGCGCTGGATCTTTTGAAAGCTTCACTGCTTCCGGAGGAGCGCGGAGGTGTCCCTTAAAGCAATCTTTTGATTTGGGAGGAGAAAGAAGAAACATGAAAGCTTGGATTACCCGTGGATGGAAAGCATGCCGCAAGCAACCTGCAGCCGTGGCACTGACACTTGCGCTGGCCGCATCCGTCATCGTTTACAGTTCACTCGCTCCAGCGCGGGCCGGAGTTTCGTCCAATACCGCGCCGCTGGACAGCAGCCAAGTCGGTGCGTTGCTTTCACTCGACCAGGCGATGGAAGCCGTCGCCGCACGTGTGACGCCGGCCATCGTTAACGTCGCCGTTACTTCGCGGGCGAAGACTCAACCGGTCGCTGAAGGCATTCCGGACGATATGCAGCGCTTCTTTGGCCAGCAATTTGGACAGGGGACGCAGTCGCAGCCGCGCATTGAGCACGGCATCGGCAGCGGTGTCATCATCTCGCCTGACGGCTACATCGTGACCAACAATCACGTGGTCGACGGCGCAACCGAGATCAAAGTCACCCTCAGCGACCGTCGCATTTTGTCCGCGAAGGTGGTGGGCACCGATCCGCTCACCGATCTGGCCGTGATCAAGGTTGACGGTACGAATCTTCCCAACATTCCTATTGGCGATTCCTCTGCCTTGCATCCGGGACAGACCGTGCTCGCCTTCGGCAACCCCTACGGGTTCCGCTTTACCGTGACTCGTGGCATCGTGAGCGCCTTAAACCGTCCCAATCCCTATAACGACGATCCGCACAAGCCAGGGCAGTTCATCCAAACCGACGCCGCCATCAATCCCGGCAACTCGGGTGGTCCTCTGGTGAATGCTCGCGGCGAAGTGGTCGGCATCAACACCTTCCTGATCTCGCCCTCGGGAACGTTCTCCGGTATGGGCTTTGCGATTCCGACGCAAATTGTGAATCCGGTGGTTCAATCACTTGTGCGCTACGGCAAAGTTAGCCACGGGCGGATGGGCGTCGGCATTACCGACGTGACTCCGGAAAATGCGAAGTTCTTTGCCGTCCACGACAACAACGGCGCGGTGGTTACCCAGGTGGAACCCGATTCGCCGGGCGCGAAGGCCGGGCTGAAAGTCGGCGACGTGATCACGGAGATCAACGGCAAAAAGATCACCGATGCCGGACAGTTGCAGATGGAAGTTGGCGAGATGACTCCCGGAACGCAGGTTGGCCTTCAGGTGATGCGCGATGGTAAGTCGGTTTCCGTGCCGGTCACCCTGGAAGGCATGGACGGCAGCAACGGCGAAACCAAAGTTGCGGATAACAGCAACGACAAGCCGCGCTGGGGTGTTGGAATCGCCGACCTGACGCCCGAAGTGCGTGAGCAACTGCAGGCGCCGGATGATCTGCACGGAGCAGTTATCGAGCGAGTGCAGCCGGGCAGTCCGTCGGATGATGCCGGTTTGCAGCCTGGGCAGGTCATTGTGGGCGTGAATCGGCGCGAGACCAAGAGCGCGTCCGATGTTCAGAAGGCGCTGGCTAGCGTCCCCAAAGGACAGGACGCTCTGGTTCTGATCTGGGCGAACGGTGGAAACACCTTCCGCGTTCTGCACTCGACCAACGGAGCCTAACCACTCTCGGGACCGCGCTGTACTTTGCCGCAAACCACTGCGAGTGAAGTACAGCGCGGAACCGCACAGCTTTGCCGACCGCCCAATTCAGGCTCGGCGGCCAAACCAACGCTTACTGAATGCCTTTGGCGACGAACAGGGTCGAATAGATCCGCTGCCCGACATACAGGACATGCGCGACGATTTCGTAGGGGACCCAACCGGGTTCCCGAAGTAAGAGCCATTTGTCACCTTGAAAAGTGGTGGGCACATTCTATCGTGAACGGCCTGATCCGGGTGCTGGATCAAGTACCCGCGTACGACTACTGCAACTTCGCATATTCGCCTTTCGCTTCCTTGTAGATGGGAATATCCGGGTCAGCGTCTTTCCAGAGCGTAAGGAAGTCCTGGTATGCGGCGCGGGCCCTGATCTTGTCTCCCTCTAGCGCGTAGGCGCGGGCGAGGTTGAGGCGGGCCAGCGCTCCCCACGCAAAGTTAACTACAAGTCCCCGGTGCTCGATAAATTTTTTAAATTCTGTCGCCGCCGATTTGCCATCGTGCAGCGCGAGATAGGCTTCGCCACGCAAGTAGGCAGGGCATAGAAATATGCTGACCAGCGTTGGCTGGGTGAGCTCAATCGAGCTCGGCACCTTCAGCAGTTCGAGTGCGCTGGCGGGATCCTTGCGCTGCAGGGCAACGGCTGCGCGGATCGTGGGCAGCCAATACCGTTGGACCAGCGTGTCCAGCGGGAACGCCTTGTCCAGTTCTGCCGCCTGCTTCTCGGCCCGAGCTGTGTCGCCGGCCCGGGCCAGAGCCAGCGTCGACATCGCCTCCACATCGCGATTCGGGGCCAATTTCAGTGCGGCATCGGCATCGGCGCGAGCCTGCGCCAGGTTGCCCGCTTCCACCTCGCGCAGCGCCGCCGCTGCCTTATAGGTCGCAGCCGATTCCTTGGCGTCGTTATGCTCGGCTGAATCCATGGCGCGCCACGTCAGCTCGCGCGCCCCCTTCAACCTCCCGTACCAGCCTTCCGTGTCCGCCTCCGAGGCCAGCACCAAGTCTTCCGTGCCCGGCTTGCCTTGGGCCGCCGCCGCCAACTGCGCCATCCCAGCCGGGTCACTTTTCAGAAAAGCCAGCTGGTAACGGTTCGCCAGCAGGGTCTCACCCTCCAGTTTGCGTTCCTCTGCCTGGCGGTAAACTGCCTCCGCTTCGTTCAGCCGGTTAAGGTTGACGTAGGCGCCGCCGACGTTGAGGTAGTTGGCGACGTTGTTCGGATCCAGCCGCAGCGCCACCAGATTTTCCTCCAACGCCTTTTCCCAATTTCCCAAGCTTCCGGAAACGAATGCCAGGTTCATGTGCGGCTGATCGTATCTGGGATACGTCTGCTGCCACAGTTCAAAGACCTGCCCAGCCTTTTCCAGCTCTCCCGTCACGTAGAGGTAATAGAACGACTCGATGGCAAAGCGCTCTCGTTCGCTAACCTTCTCTCGCAATTCGTAAGCCTTGCGTGCGTTCTCCGCCGCCCGTCCCACCTGGTTGATATTGCTATAGCAAATTGCCAGGCCGTTATAGGCGGCGGCAAAATTCGGGTCTAGTTCCACGGCCCGTTTATAGAAAGGCAGGGCTGCCGTCCAACCTTTCGCAAAGCTCGTCTTGATTCCCAGGCTATAGGCTTTCAGCGCCTCCAGCGACGAGGTGGTTGCTTCCTCCAGTGGGGTGTCGTACTTCTGCACCGAACTGAGTGACTCGCCCAATTTTCCACGTAAACTGACTACCGCGCCGTCCAGTGCCTTCAGCACTGCTTCTTTGCTGGCCGCCTGGCCCTGCGCCTCGGCCAACACGTCCCCGGTGGCGCAGTTCACCGCCTCCAGGCCAATCACATACTGGCTGCCCATCCCTGCAATCGAGCCGGTCAGCAAGGCCTTGCTGCCGGTGCGCTGGCACACCTCGCGTGTGACTTCCGGCGTTAAACGGTCACCGGCGGAACGGCCCATCAGCTTCAATGTCTGATTCACCTTGCTGTCGGAAATCAGGTCCAAGAAGGGAGATTGCTCAAGCTGGACTGCAAGCCCCTGTTTGAGCGTGTCATCGAAGACGGCGTCGCCGGTCTTGTTATCAAAGTCGCCGAGCACGATGGTGTCTTTATCGGTCAGCGGCTTGGTTTGATGGGAGCGATAATAGTAGAGTCCAGCCGCCACAAGCAAGCCAGCCAGCAAAACGGCAACCGCGATCGTCCAGCGCTTAAGGCCACGGCGGTTGCGGGATTTCTCCTCCGCAGTCGCGCTCACGGCCGGCGAGTGTCCACTCTCCGTGTCCCGCTTTAGCCGCTGCAAGTCGGCCCGCATCTCCGAAGCGTGTTGGTAGCGCAGATTGCGGTCCTTCTCCAGAGCTTTGTTGATGATCCGTTCGAGCTCTGGTGGCACATCAGCATTCAGCCGCACGGTCGGTGTCGGAGCAGCGTCCAGAATGGCCTTGAAGATGACTCCCGAACTCTCCCCACGGAATGGCAATATGCCTGTTGCCATTTCGTACAAGACCACACCGCACGAAAACAGGTCGGTGCGGCCGTCGAGCTCTTTGGCTCGCACCTGCTCGGGCGACATATATGCCACCGTGCCCAATGCAGAACCGGGACTGGTCAGGTGCTGTTCGTCGCTCGGCGTCGTCATCGTCTCGGCGGCCGCAATCTCCGCCGACAATCGCGCCGGTTGCGTCACCTTCGCCAGCCCGAAATCGAGGACCTTGGCATGGCCGCGCTTGGTGACGAAGATGTTGGCCGGCTTAATGTCGCGATGGACGATCCCTTCGAGATGCGCCGCGTCCAGCGCATCGGCAATTTCAATCGCCAGACCGAGCAGCACATCGGTCTCCAGAGGCTTTCCGGCGATACGGTATTTCAGGGTCACGCCGTCCAGAAATTCCATCGCGATGAACGGCTTGCCGTCCTGCTGCCCGATTTCGTAGATGGTGCAGATGTTGGGATGGTTCAGGGCTGAGGCCGCCCGTGCCTCTCGCTGAAAGCGGCTCAATGCTTGCTGATCGTTGGCCACGTCATCCGGCAGAAACTTCAGGGCGACAAAGCGGTGCAGGCTTACATCCTCGGCCTTGTAGACCACGCCCATTCCGCCGCCGCCGAGTTTCTCGACGATGCGGTAGTGCGAGATGACCTGGTCGATCATGAGAGCAGTACTCTGACTTGGGTCATCATCTTAAGAACGCAGCATCCGCCAGTCAATGAAGAACGGCGATAGTGTTCAGGCTGAATAGCGGGTCCGATTTGCGAACCGCACAGACTCAGGGCAGGAGTGACATACTTCTACCATTTCGATCAACTTGGGATTGGCGCTCGCACCCACGAACAAGCCGCATCTCAGGCAAAACGTTTCCACGACTTGCGGCTTTCGCCGGTTGGTAACGCGTTTGAAAGCGCGCCGCCGCGGAGCGGGATTTATCGCTGCCACTGTCGTAGGCCTTTTGGGGAGATTGTGTACAAAGCCTAAGTCGCATGAATTTGACTGTCAACACGCTCTGGCGCACTTTGTTGCCTTAGCACCATCAGGTCAGGCCCTTAATTCTTCCCCTAAAGTTGCATGACCGTCCCCCCGAAGTGCGATGAGATTTTCGGAATTATGCCTTTGACAAACCCTGAAGTAATGAGCGTAGGGCATGCCGCAGAACGACACGGCTACCGCCGCTCTCTTCTTCGCATTCTTTCCGCCCCGCTCGCATAACCGTAGCCCATACCGTCGTAAGTCGGTGTCCGGTCCGAACGGCCCCAAGATGTACTGCGCGCTCCCTACCAGTAGCCGGCGCAGCATCGTATCGCCGGCTTTGCTGATTCCTAATTGTGGCTGGATGTCTCCGGAGTCTTCCTGATTGGGCACTAATCCCAGATAGGGTCCTACGTCGCGACTCTTGGCGAATCGGTTCGGGTTCTCCAAGGTCAATACATAGGCCAGCGCGGTGATCGGCCCCACTCCTGTCACTTGCCGCACCAACTTCGTATGCCCATACTTCTCGCTGCCCAGCCTTTCAATCTTCTCGTCATACCCCTGGATGGAGTCACTGATGGTCGCCACCAACTGCACCAGCGGCAGCAGCGCTTCGCGTATCTCGACAGGAAGGGACTCCTCTACTTTTTTGAGAAGCTCGGACTAGCACACTTGGGTAGCCGTGCGCCCACACTCTTCACCAACCCTCGCGTGGTGTTGATCAGCTCCGTCCGCACGGCCACCAAGGCATCGCGGGCTCGTAGAATCACCAGGTCCTGCCGCACCTCAGGGCTGCGATGCTGAATGGGGTATAACGACTGTGGATCCATCCGTCCCAACCGCGCCAGCTTATTCGCATCGATCCGATCGTTTTTACGTTTGCGACGCTTCGACCCTTCCATCAACCGCGGGTTGGCCACCAGCACTTCGTGTCCGCAACCCGAAATCAGTTCCCGCACCCAGGCCGAATGGGTACCCACTTCCAGGACCACTCGCGCTGCTGGCAAGCCCTGGAAAAACTCCGCCACACCCGGCTGCGCGGTCTGCAACTGTCCCTCGATCAGCGTCTCTCCCTCCAAACCCAAAATGCAGTAGGCGCTCCATTGATCACCCAGATCCACCCCCACCGTCAGACGGTCCAGGTTGGGACGCAGCCTGCTGCCTTGCTTCTGCTTTTTTCCCGCACTTGCCGATATCGCCTTCGGATCCAGCTTTTCCGTCAGTTTTCCCAATAACTCCGCCAGCAGTTCCTTCGTATCCCGCTGCACTGGGACCCGCGACTTTGTTTGCTTCGAGCGCTGTTCATTCTTTACGGGAAGATTGCTATGCTTCTTCAAGGTCGATCTCCTTATCAACTGTGATTGCACCTGTGAGTGCGTTGATCACGGGTAGCTTAGCGCGATCCGTGATCGGGGATCGACCTTCTCATCCCATCTGCTAGCTTCATCCCCGTCATGCCCCTTTAGACCATGCGTGTCTCGGGCATGTATCTTCCACGCTTACCGCTGAAAATTTTGTTGGAGAGAGCGCGACCCTAACCGCTTCGCCAGCGCAGGAATCCATCTTCATCGGCGGGCAAAACTGCGATATGAGCTTGGGCTTGACCTGCCGGGTGGTGGATACGCAACTGATCCTGGATATCTCCAGCTATTTCGCACTCGAGAGCGTGACACTCCGGATACGGAGGCTAACACGCCGCGGTGATTGACCAAGGTTGCGGTTCCACGACCCGCACCATACAATCGGTGCTGAGCGGAGAGATGGCCGAGTGGCTGAAGGCGCACGCTTGGAAAGCGTGTGTACTCGAAAGGGTACCCAGGGTTCGAATCCCTGTCTCTCCGCCATGTTTTCAACAACTTAGAGGCAAATGGCGGTCAACGCGGTCAAATTACCCGAATCACTGAATAGCCATCCTGACTACTGCGCTGTTGGCAACGCGCATCCCCTCGGCCATGGAACTGCCGTACTTCGTGGTCATGGTGATGTTGGCGTGCCGCATCAAGTCCTGCTGTATCCCGAGCGGCGTACCGTTTGCGTCCATCCAGGTTCGGTATGTGTGCCGGAAGGTATGCCAGCCCACGGATTCGCCCAAGCCTGAACGCTTACCAGCCGGGATGATGTAGTCGCGCTGCACCGCGTTCAGGTAGTACGGCATGGCCCCGGCAACCCAGGGCGATGCCCATACCCAATCGCTGTCAGCCTTGAACTCCGAGATTGCCCGCCAGTCCTCAAGCACTGCGATGAGCGCCGGATCGAGCGGGAGCCGCGCCTTGCTCTTCTTCGTCTTCACGGCATCTTCCCGGTTGGCGATCACGCTTCGCTGAATCAATACCTGCCGGTCGACCCAATTAAAGTCAGACCATTTCAGGCCGGAAATCTCGGAGCGGCGAAGCCCGAGACACATTGCAACCAACACCATCGTGCGGTAAGGCTCGATGACAATCTGTTGCAACAATCCGCCGAACTGCTCGGGTGTCAGTATCAGCGGCTCCTTGTCGGTCAGCGTCCCGCCCTCAATACGAATCAGGTCCATCGGGTTGCGCTGCATTTCGAACAGTTCGCACAGCATCGCGTGCTCGAACACCTGGCGCATGACGCTCTTGATGTGAGCCTTCGTCTTCTGCGCCAAGGGTAGGGTGAGGAACCAGCGATGCACGGCCAACGGTTTCACTGCGCCGAGGTCGAGGTCACCCCATACCGGAAGTACATGCTTTTCGAGATTGTTGCGGTATCCGCCGCTCGTCGTGAATCGCTTTGGCATACGCTCGCACATGTAGCGCCGAGCAGCCGTTTCGAATGTGACGATCGGCATCTTGTGAGTAGGATTGGCGGTCGGTACGAATCCCGAGGCCAGCCGTAACGCTTTAGCCTTGGTCGGAATCTCGGCAAGGGTGCCAAGTCGCTCGCTCCGGCGCGCGCCGGTTGAGTGATCTTTCCAGCGGTACACCCACACTTTTCTGCGGGGGTCCAGGTACACCGAACCTCGTTGGTAGTGCTGTCGTTTCACGTTCGTTCTTCCTTTCGCTCTTCGGGCGAAAGCTGGTGGCACGACGATTCTAGCCTTCCCGTGATCCATTCATCCAGAGAAGAAGCGCGGAACCGCCAAACCTTGCCAATTTTCAGCGCGGGAATAGCGCCCCGCGAGGCCATCTCCCGAACCGTGACTGGATGAAGACTTAATATCCGTGCGGCTTGCGCGGCGTCGATTAGAGGTTCGATGGTAGCGTTCATCGACCTTACCCCTGAGGTCACCAGAAGCGGGCTGGAGTTTTGTTGCTCAGCGGTGGTCATCAGACGCCCTCCCGTTTTCTCGTGGCTCGAACCGCATCAACGCCTTGCGGAACAGCACGGGCGCGGAGTATCCGGCTTCACCTTCGCGGTTCTTGACCAGGATCAACTCGTCTTCGTGCTCGCGCTCACCTTCTGGTATCCACGACATGAGGATCACGGAAGCGTTCATGTCCAACCAGCGCCCGCCGTACAGGTCGGACATCACCGGAGGCTTGCCGCGCTGTTCTTTGTTCTGTCTGGTGAGCTGGGAGAGGGCGATTACCGGACAGTAGTCCTTGGCGAACTGGCGGAGGATGCCGGATATTTCCTTGATCTTTACGATGTCGTCCTTGCCTGGCATCGCCTCGGTCATAATCTGGATGTGGTCCAGAATCGCCAACTCAACCTTGTCGCGCAGAACTGCATGGCGGGCTTGGGCAGCGAATGCTTGCGGCGTTAGGCTGCTGGCGTCATTGATGAACACGGGCCACTCCGCTACCCTCTCCATCGCTCCTGTAAAGTCTGCTCGCTGGCCGGGTGTTAGGGTCTTGGGGTTGTCCCTCATCCTGCTGTAGAACAGCCCGCTTTCGTAGCACCAGAGCCGCCGCATAATGCGGTTCGTTCGCATCTCGATGGACCAGATGGCAACCTTTCGTCCGGCCCGGCCGTTCTCCGCGGCGATCTGCGCTGCCAGCGCACTCTTTCCAGATCCCGGGTCTCCGCCGATAATCCAGAAGTCCTCGGGGCAGATTCCCTGCGTCTTCTGATCCAGTTCAGGTATCGACGTTGTGAGCCCCCGCGATTGCTGTTTGCACATCGCGTTGTACGCATCCGGCGTAGCTTCGGCCAAGGAGACCAGGGGCTTCTCGCTGACCGCGGCATCCGAAAGTTGCAGGATGGCGCGTTCTGCGCGCGCTAATACCTCCTCCGGTTCGTCAGCATGGTCGATCGCCTCTGCGATGGTGTTACGGGATACGTTGACGAGTTCTCGGAGGAGAGCTTTGCCCTTCACGATCTGGATGTGGTACTTGAGGCTCGGCCGTTCTACAGCGCCGTCGAGCAACGAGAGGAGATATGCCCTTCCGCCAATTACCTCGACCTCTTTGTGCCGATCCAGATATTCGGCTAACGTAACCAGGTCTGCTGGCTGGCCCGATTCCCTCAGCTCTTTCATCCGCGCGAAAATCCGGCGGTGCGCGTCCAGTGAAAAGTGATTGGGACCGATTAGCGCCGCAGCCTCATCAAAGAGCGAGTTATCCAGCATGATGCCGCTAAGTATCGAGCGTTCGGCATCCACGTTGGTCGGCAGTCCGCGCTCTAGTTCGTATTCCATATTCATGCCGGCACCGCCTCTGACACTTCATCTATAGATCCCTGCGTCCCCTTTGCGAGGGGTTGGCGCTCACGGGCCTCTTTTCTCAACCGCTCGGACAATTCCTCGTCCGATTCCTTAGGAATCTGCTTACCGCCAATCGCCCGCGGCAGCTTCACCTCGGCGTATCCTTGCCGCAGAAACTTCTCAAGCTGCATGACGAACTTCGGATCCTTGTCGGCCGACTGCCTAGCGAACTCCCGTGTCACTTTCAGGAACCACTCGGCGGCTTTCAACCGTCCACCTCTGGAGGGGGTCTCGCGCTCGATGGTTTCCATGTAGACATCGGAGAGTCTGGCCGGGGCTACCGTCGCGTCCGGGTCGCCCCATTTCGGATATGCCTTGAAGGTCGTTAGCGCCCACTCGGAACCGTCAAAGTCGTCGTCAAAACCACCGGCATAGCTTTCTTCTTTTGTATCTGTATCTGTATGTAGTGACGAGCGTGACGTGTCACAAGTGTCACGCTCTGTCACGCTTTGTGCGTGACATCCCTTTTGTTGCTCGCGCCGCCGCTGCTGCCTGATCCGGTTCTGCTCGCGAATGTCCTCCTTAGACATCTTGAATTTGTATTTTGCGTGGTTTAGGAGTCGCCAACCGCCGTCTACGGCCTCAATTCTGCGACCCTTATTCTCGTGAGACCGGGAGTATTTGTCGGGCGCCATAAACTTCGTCAGGGCTTTTTCGACCTGATCCACGCTTACGCGCGCAAAATGTGCCAAGCCTGGTACTGAGCCCTCAACAATTCCGCCTCTGTCTGCCAGCGCCAGCATGGTGATCCAGACCTTGCAAACCACGGGGGATTCCTCCCACATCGTGCTGGTAACGATCGAGTTGAACAGCTTCGTGTATCCGGTCATTGTGCCGCATCCCTCCCACCAGCAAAGAGCGGTAGCGCTTGTGGCACTGTGGGCACATGGCCGGTTTCGGGTTTGAACCACAAATGCCGGATGCCGTCGACGTCCTTCGTGCTATTGATGATCCGGGAGCCCAGGTGTCGGATCTCGAATCTAGGAGCGTTGTACTGGGCTGCGCAGGCAGGCATTTCTGGCAATGGCACCCAACCTCTACGTGCCTCGGCGAGCCGTCGAAGAATGTCGCCTCTTTGGGTAGCGCGGGAGTCCGTGTTCTTCATTGGGGCACCCTTTTCGCCGGCGGGCTAGGCTTGGCCAGATCCTCAACTGTTCGGACCCAGGGCGCGAGCAGTTTAGAAATCGTGAGGGCAACCGGATTCCTGGACCGAACCAATAGGAGGTTGGCCTGTCCAAGGTGGCGGGCAGCAGTCAGCAGCCATTCGGTTGACGACTGCTCTTTCTGTGGTGATGATTCGTACATCGCTTCGCTTCTTTCCGCCGCCCGCAATTCCTGACAGGATCGGTCGGCATTGTTACTTGGTTCCTTCGTCGAGCAACAAAAAACCGCGCATCAGGCGCGGTGGTGGGTTCCATTGATTTGGCGTTGTTCTGCTATATTCTCGCGCAGTGTCGAGATTGCATTTCACCCAAAAAGCGCCGAATGGCTTCCCGGGGAACAAGTACGCGGCGCCCAATACGAACGACGTCTAGCTAACCCGATCGGATCAGGTCCTCCAGCTTTCCAAGGCTGATCGAAAGCGTGTGGGCCGCTTCGTTGCGCGGAATCAGTAGTTTCTCGCGCGAAAACTGGTGATGGATTTCCAACATCAGAATCTCCTTTCGGCCAATACAAGAAGGCCACATCCTGGCTGGCCATTGGGGTACTAGTTTTTTCCTGCGTTAGTCGGCGACCAACTGCAGGCCAATGTAGCCTGCGGAAGAACGGACTTCATAACCCCTCTTGGGGTTTTCGCGCAACAGGCACCACCGACCGCGGACGCAGGCGAGCCGTGCTTCGCCCGACCGGCACATTTTCCGCGCCTCGCCCTGGGTCACGTGCCTATGAATATTCTTGTCGCACCGGGCGGGAGGTTTTCGGTGAAACTCCCAAGCCCTTGCCTCCTGCTCCGATAGAAAGCAAACCTCAGTTTCTAGCGTCGCCATTTGGATACACTCCTCCTCAGTCGCGTCAGCACGTTGAGAACATCGGTGCTTTCCGGTGTATTGCTGAATACCTATATCGGTCGCGGACAAGAGTGACTATGAGCTACGCTCCGGCTACCTGCAATGGCTTCGGCGTGGCCGAGATTGTCCGGCGGACAAAACAGGCGGGGTATTTGGGGGATTTGCGCGCGTGCAGCAGAAGATAAAAAAAACGTCCGCGATTGCTACGTGGACAATTCTGGATGAGCTTTGGACCAGTTACCCAGGGCTCTACTCAGTCGCCTTCTTACTGCACGGCTGAACCCTGGCGATTTGAAAGCTGCAGCAAAACTCTTTATGGGAATGCCAGACCGGGAGACCCTACTATTCCAGGACGCCAACCTATCGCGGTCGCGGCGTTCTAGGTGATTCGAAGGTCTCAGCCCCTCACTGTCCAGGGCCGTGACAATTTTGTCGTATTCCGTGGACGGAAGCCGACCATTGTCTCCCCGCAGCGGCCGAGCTTCGAACATTAGACGCCCTGCTAACTCATCGAACTTTGAAAGTTTCCTACGCTCTTTCAAGGGTTCGGATGGGTTGATCGGGTTAGCCCGCTAGCGCGGTAGCGGTAGTCAGCACATCCTGAACCGGTATGGCTTGGCTTGGAAGTTGGCGACCGGTCGCCGCCTCGATTTTGGCGAGATTAAGCGCCTTCCGGAGTGCCGTGGCAAGCCTTGTTTTCAACTTCATGTCGTAATATCCAGCCGGATCGCTCGTAGGATTTGTGGTTGGACGTAGCCATTCTGGTATCGAAGCGGACTCGCGGCGCAGCAGGAGAAAAGTGTTGGCGGTGCTACAGGCATTGAATAGCCACCATTCGAGAGGAGTCCATGTCTCGATAGGTCCAACGTTCCACAAGAACCCCCAGAAGGCCGGGGCTCCCAGCTCTACACAACAGCTCCGAAGCTTCTCGCGGATAGCATCTTCAACCCAATGCCACTTCTTGTGGCGAGGCACGCGACCGGTGTCAGCCAGACTTGCGTAGTAGGGGAGATAGGTACGAATTGCATCAGCGATCTCATCGACCCACCGGACGAGATGCTCACCCAGGACGTGGAGCTTATCGTCCCGGCCAATGACGACCTTCAATTCACTAAACGCTGCACGACAGGTCTTTTCTTTCGCGTCGTATAGTAACTCTCCAAACTCTTGGTTCAAGGCATTAAGCGCATCCCACGAGTCCGAGCGCAGCGCCGTCTTGATGTCGTGCGCTATCCCTGTCACCTCGGGCGTAGGCTTTTGTTCGGCCTGGACTTGATTACGACGCGCGGCGCGCTTGCCAATTTGTGGGGCATCCCGCTGTTCCTGAGATCCTTGAGACACACATCACCCTTCTGTGACTTTCCCGTTTGAACGAAGCGGGGAGGTGCGGACGGGAAGGGGCCGCACCTTGTCGCGGTCGGGAGCTACCCGGCTGCTATCCATCGCAAGATTCTACTTTGAATCTTTGCCGCTAGCCGTTCCTTTCTTGGTGTGCGCCGACGCTTCGGACTCAACTTCTCGCCTCGGCTGCGGCCTTTGATACCACAATTTAGACACCGACGGCGCAAAGCGGTCAATGACGGATAAGGTTCAGCGGTGAGGGGAAAGCAAATTTCCATCGAAAAGCTGTGAGCGGCTGTGCAAGACTGGCGAAACCGGGAGATATTCAGACAGAACTCGGCGGTTTTTCTCCACTGCCCTCTTTTCGCGGCTTGAGCCGATCGGATCCCATCTTTTCAATCAGGCCGGACGCTGTCATCACACACTCCAGACTGATCTCAGGAACATGCGAATTTTCTTTGATATATCCGGCCAGATACTCGTCGGACGGGTTGTCAATGCCGAGTCTCCCACAGACCAGATAGCAGACGGATTCGGCTTCAAACTCGCGTGTGTACTCATTCAAACGACTCCGTTCGGGCCACCACTTCTCATTCGGGGTGCCTAGGTGTCCGCAGTACAGGTGTGCCAACTCGTGAACCAAGGTAGCGTACCGTGCCTCGCGCGAATGACCGCGGTTCAAAAGAAGTTCATAACGTAGCGGGATTTTGACAACTTCGCGTTTCGGTACGAGGCGGGCGACAACTTCGAGCCCGGCATTGTTTGTCGCAAACGCAATCTGTCCCGCACTTTGCGAACCGGCGTCTCGCAGACTAACGCGAATGCCATCTCGCTTGGCATTCTCGATGGTCTGCTCCAACTCACGGCCGACATTTCCGCCACGCACCTCAAATGGCGACGTCACTTCCGGCGGAAGCGGAGGAGCGCCTGGCAGCGGCTCGGTGTCCGCAACATCAAAAACGAACATCACTGGTCCCATAGGCTGAAGGATCACCAGCGGATGGGCTCCGGGTTTGATCCGCTGTCCGTACTCGTACAGCCAACGGTGGGGCGGCGCAACGAACCTAGCCCCTGGCATCTGAATGTGAATCAGCATTGCGTTATAGGGAGCATAGAACCTAAATCGCCGCATGAATTTCAGCAGTTCGTCATACGCTTTAGTGGAGTTGTACTGGTGGGTAAGCCTGAAAAGCTCGTCCAGCGCACGACGAGTTACTTCCTCGTCTATCGCTAAGGTCAGCGGGTTCCCGAACAGGTCAAGATCGGGTTGCTGAGTGCCCAGGTTCATCGACTTTCACGCGACTCACAACGGCTGCACTTCGTGTGGCATAACCATGATAAGGCTCACAGGGACAGGCTTTCAGGCCGGTCCGTCGATTCGGAGCATCCCAGCGTCATACAGACGCGGTAGATGTCGGATTTCGTTCTGTCCAGTGCCTCAGCGATCTCGCCGTAACTATCCCCTTCGGCGCGCATCGCCCGAATGGTCTTGGCGTCCTTGTCCCGCTCACGCTTCACCTTGGGCCTGCCTCCGATGCGCCCCTTACTGCGGGCATGGGCTAAACCGGCTTTGACCCGCTCGCGGATCAGTTCGCGCTCAAACTCAGCCATCGCGCCGATTACGTGAAACATCATTCGTCCGGCCGGCGTAGTCAAGTCAAGGTTATCGCGTAGGGATACAAAAGCACATCCCACCGCCTTCAGTTCAGCCAGGGCGTCCACGAGATGGCGGAGACTGCGACCGAAGCGATCTAGTTTCCAGCAAACAATCACGTCCACCTTGCGCGCCTGAGCAAGACGCATCATGGCGTCGAGTTGCGGGCGGTGATCCTTGGACCCGCTAACGCCAATATCCACAAACTCGCC